>CACAMI010000001.1:0-192500 GCA_902533625.1 uncultured Alphaproteobacteria bacterium
TCAAAAAAATCGAGTACTTCAATTGCTAGGTTCCGTCCCATACCAGATTCATCCCGAAACTTTTTTAAATTGAGATACCCATTATTATTTTTATCAATAATTCCTTCTAAAATCTTTGCTAATTCCAGTAGAGTACTCGAAGAAAAATACCGCTTTTCTGTCAATCTGATTAACAAACCTAAGTTACATAATCGGTCTAATAAATCCTGTAAAACTTTTACCTCCATGCCAAGATTGGAAGCTAGGTCAGAAACTATAGGTGGAGAAAATTTATTGCTTGTAAAAATATTTTCGATCTTTTCCCAATTCATCTGATCTCTTTTGCTTATTTTCGCAATACGACCAGCGCTATGAATATATTTGCCCGAGCGCTTTAGTTTACCCAACCCAATGCACTCGCTCAAAACAGCCTTTATGACAAAGTTAGGTAGATTATTATCTAAGTTTTTTGCTATTTCATTCTCATCCAAGCCAATGATATCAGGTTTTCTTTTATGAAAAGTATCAACCTCCCTTATTGTCTTCCCTAATAAGGTATTCCAATTTTCAAACGAAAAACCCCACACATTAGAACCATCTCCAAATTTCTTTATTTTTAATGACCCCATTAACTCTTTCATCTCTTCCGTGGTCAAGTTTCTCGCTACCGAAAATTTAACTAAATCTAGACCCGAGCTACTTTTCGAAAGCAAAGAAGATAGAGCTTTCTTTACGGAATTTTGAGACATAGCCTGAAGTAATTCAATCCGCTTTGGTCTTGCTCTTCCTCGTTCCCTAGAAAAGGGATCAATAATTTTTCCACCTCCGATAGTCCGGCTTGCAGACCTATCTCTAAGAATAAAATTATCCCCAAAAACAGCGTGTATCGGCTCATCTGGCACTATTTGGACAAAAACCTCACTACCAGGAATTGCAGATCGATGTTCCAAAATGGCAACTCTGCACGTCACATTCCCTGCTCCAATATAAAGATGCGCAGGGGTCCAGTGTTTTAATGGCTTCAATTCACTTTTTGAAACAATGAGTTTAGCGTCTAAACGATTGTTCAGCACATGAATCTTATCAGCTAAAATCCAGTCACCACGTCTTATATTTTTTAAGTCTACCTCTGGCCCAGTAATATTTAATGCACACCGCTGCCCAGCCATTCCTCTCTCACTGTGCTTATTTTGGCTTTGAATGGCCCTTACTTTGACCGATTTCCCCGATGGAGCATGTTTTAGGTTATCCCCAATATTTACGATGCCAGAATGAACAGATCCTGTAGCAACGACACCAGCTCCTTTTATTCCGAAACTTCTATCAATACAGAACCTAAAATTTCCACTTGTAGTTCTTTTTGTAAGACTTTGGGCCCTTTTCTTCAAATGGGCCAACAGATCATTAATTCCCTCTTTGGTTAAATTTGAAACTGGAAAAATCGAAGCTCTTTCTAAATCATTATCTTCCAAAATTTTTTGAATGATCTCGCTGACTTCTCTCACTCTGTTTTGGGAAACCTTGTCTATCTTGGTAATGGCAGCAGCACCGCATCTAACTCCTAAAAGACTAAGAATTTCCAAATGTTCCCTTGTCTGAGGCATGGGCCCATCATCAGCAGCAATCACTAATAATGCAAAATCAATATTCGTTACACCGGCAATCATATTCCGAACAAATCGTTCATGTCCGGGCACATCTACAAATCCCAAAGTGGTCTCGTCCTCATTACCATAGTAGGCAAAACCTAGATCAACTGACATTCCACGGCGCTTTTCCTCCGGAAGTCGATCTGTATCAATCCCAGTCAGCTCTTTTACTAAAAGTGTTTTTCCATGATCAATATGGCCAGCAGTCGCTATAATCATAAATTTAGAAATCCCAGTTTTTCGGCAAGAATTCTAATTGTTTAAGAAAAGCACTCTCATTCTCTAAATTCCTCAAATCAAGAATAAAGGCGTTGTCATGTACCCTGCCAATTATAGGAATGGGCAATTTTCGAAAAACCTCAGAAACCTTAGATAGAAAAAATCCATTGCTAGACTTTTTATTCTTTAATCGAATCGCAATTCCTGCACTTGGAAGCAATTGATTGGGTAGGGCTCCACTGCCAACTTGACTTTGGCAATCAACCGCCTCCAAAGTAGCCATTCGCTCCATATGAAACCGTAGCTCTGGCAGTACTCTATCGACAACATTTTTTATCTCCTCCTCGGACCGCAAGAGCAGGCGAAGGGTAGGAATTTTCTGTACTGCCTTCTCGGGGTTTCCATAGATCTTCAGTACAGCTGATAGAGCGGCAACTGTTAATTTATCACATCTCATCGCGCGCTTCATAGCATTCCTATTTATTCTCGCAATAAGATTTTTCCGACCTGCAATTATTCCACACTGAGGTCCTCCAAGAAGTTTATCTCCACTAAATGTAACCAAATCAACACCAGACTGAAGTTTTTTTAGGGGAGTTGGTTCTAGCGTTACATTAGAATTCTTAAGATCAATCAATGAGCCACTACCTAAGTCAACTACAAACGGTATATTGTAATCCCTACTGAGCTTTATAATATCGGCCTCTTTTACCTCTTTTGTGAACCCGGTTATTGTATAGTTGCTTGTATAAGCTTTTAAGATTAGCCCTGTCTTCGAACTTAAAGCATTTTCAAAGTCCTCAAAGTGTGTGCGATTGGTGGTTCCGACCTCTCGCAACTTGCAGCCAGAACTTGTCATAATATCAGGCAATCGAAAGGACCCGCCTATTTCAACCAACTCACCACGACTGACTAGAACTTCCTTTCGCCTCGCGAGTGTGTTTAGCACCAACATAACCGCTGCTGCATTATTATTTACTATGGTAACAGCCTCTGCGCCCGTCAGGCGACATAACTCTTCCTCGACATGCTTGTCCCGACTACCTCTATCACCTTCCAAAATATTATATTCTAGATTCACGGCCTGACTGGCAGCCTCCGTCATTGCACTAATTGCCTCTTCTGGAAGCAATGCACGTCCAAGGTTAGTATGTAGAATAGTTCCCGATAGATTCAAAACGGGCTGAAGAGATTTCTCTGTAAATATTAAAACTTTTCTTCTGACTCGATCAACAAAGACTTCTTCTTTGAATTTAACACTTTTCTTATTTTCAGAATTAATCATAGAATTTCGAAATTCCTCTTGGACCGCCCGGACACTGTCAGAGACCATACTGTGTCCAAATTCAGAGACTAGATTTTTTACACTGGGAAAATCCAAAATTTTGTGCACGGAGGGAACAGAGGACAGATTTGATTGACTAGTTTTCAGTTTATTCACTTTTTTTCTACATGTTATGTAAGGTTAGAAAAATTTATCTGTGTTTTGGATAAAGTTCAATTTCTATCACGAAAAATTTAATAATCCTTACATTTGGGTGTCTCTCAAAATTTTGCCATAGACTTAAAGTAACATTATAGTCAAACTAGGCTTTTAAAATGGTTTGATATCTATACTAATCGGAAAGTTAAATAATGCTTTTCTTTTCAAGAAAAAATAGGCCCTTTGAACTTGGTCCGTATCCACTTGAGCGGTTAAGGCATAATGAGAAGTTTTTAAAGATTGAGTCTGAAAGACCAAAAATATCGCGCCCAATTCCCAAAGAACCAATCAATCCAAATACATTTTCCAAAGCCATAGCTAAATATTTAGAAATGTTTTCTGATTTAGGGAAGGTTGAACCCAGCCCAAAAAGAGCTCCTGTACCTGATGATCTCTCCCTAAGAACGAAAGACATTAAGGGTGCAGGGTATTTTTTGGATGCTGCCCAGATTGGCATTTGTAATATGGTTGATAACGCCTGGTATAAAGGAGTTAATCCTTATAATCACAAATACGCAATTGTTATAGCTGTCCGCCCAGGTAGAACACCTGAAACTAATAATTTAGCCTATGATTGGGTAAATGGACATGAGATCGCAGCCGCTGAACTAAGAGCTTTTGAAATTGCCGTAGCCTTATCTGAACATGTTCAATGGATGGGATTTGATGGGAACGCCCATAATCATAATAATGGAGATGTTGATATAGGCCGCCTATCAGTCATGGCAGGGCTTAATGTTAGAGATGGAGAAGCTATTCTAAATCCTTTCCTTGGAAAATCTTTTGCGCTAGCCGCAGTGACAACAAATTATGAACTAAATGTAGACAAACCTCTTTCTGCCTCCTCTAAAAACGGTAGAGGTATAGGTTATTGGCTAGGTATGGGTAGTGCTGTGCCAGGAATTGAATGGGGGCGACGTGAAAAAAGAGCAACCCATTTAAGTGCTTATCCACTAGAAACAGTAAAAAAAGTAGAAAGACCCACCACTATTATTTTAGATGACGAAGTACCACAAGTTCCAAAGCGCGCTGAATTTTTTGCTCGAGCCGAAGCTGGGGATTTAGGAGAGAAATCAAGGGTTGAGCGTGGGCGTTTTGCGTTTAAACACCCCTTTGCCATGTCAATGGTAAGTTTAATTAAGCGTATGGTTCCAGAGCAAGACGGTCAGGTCTGTAAAGAAAAAGGTGTCAGCTACAATGACCCGGGCGCAAACGCAAAGGCCCTTAAATCTATTTCGTACTTATTAGGATCTGAAATGACTGGAATTTGTGAAATTCCCAGATACGCCTGGTATTCAAACCGTAAAGATGGTTCAGAAATTCCCTATAAGCATAAATACGCCGTTGTTATGCTAGTTGATCAAGGTTACGAAACGATGGAGGGCGCATCTGGAGATGATTTTATTTCTGGCGCGCAATCCATGCGTGCCTATATGCGAGGAGCAGAAATAGCGGGCGTAATGGCCGAACATCTACGATCAAACGGCTTTTCATCTCGAGCACAGACGAATGCAGACTCCGATGTTGTTCATATACCCCTTGTACTTTGGGCTGGGCTTGGAGAGTTATCAAGAATAGGTGAGTTAGTTCTAAATCCTTTTATAGGCCCACGTCTTAAAACTGTTGTTATGACAACAAATATGCCTCTTGAAGTCGATAAGCCAATAGATTTTGGACTCCAAAAATTCTGCTCGAGCTGCTTCAAGTGTGCGAGAGAATGTCCATGCAATGCCATTTCCTGGGGTGATAAAATAATGTTCAACGGATACGAAATATGGAAGCCAGATGTTGAAAGATGTACCCGCTATAGACTTACAAATCAAAAAGGCTTGGCTTGCGGACGTTGCATGAAAACATGCCCCCTTAATAAGGTGGTTACATGGGAGGGACCTCTGATGACAAGAGTAGCTTCTTGGCTGGGTATAAATGCCCGTTTTTTAAAACCCCTTATTATCCCTATAGCTGTTTGGCTTGATGACTGGTTGGGTCATGGAATTCGAAATCCATTAAAAAAATGGTGGCTAGATTTAGAAATTGTTGATGGAAACGCCGTTCACCCAACTAAGGGAGTCAACGAAAGAGACCTGAACCTTAGTCATAAGATTGATCCAGAGAAACAAAATATGGCTTACTATCATGCCAACGACATGCCTCCCCCAAACACAAAAGTCCCAATCTTAGTTGATCGCAACAAAGCCCTTAAAGCTAAGGAGCTTGTTGAAACACCTGCAGAGGCTCTACTACGAACCGCATCCGGTGGAAAAAAACCCGATCACTACGTCCCAACTCCCCCTACAAAAGACATTGATTCATCTGCAAAAGATACAGAAAGTTCTTGGTGGGGGAAAAATTAAATCTCCAAATAATGAAATTATTATTTAAAAAAAAATTTAAAGTAATACTCTTTTTTATATGAAAATACTTCTTGTTCTTTGCCACCCCAGAAGAGATTCCCTAAGTGGAAATGTCGCAGATGCATTTGCAAAAGGTGCTTTAGAAGCTGGGCACAAAATTGACTTTCTTGATTTATATGGAGAGAAATTCAACCCTGTTCTAAAAGTGCCAGATGAACCTAATGATGGAAAGTTAGAGAATTATTCAAAGGAAGTTCAGGAGGGCTTTATCCGATTAAATAATAATGAAGCAGTGGTTATGGTTTTCCCACTATGGTGGTGGTCTATGCCAGCAATGTTGAAAGGTTGGATTGATAGGGTCTGGAATTATGGCCTTACTTACGGACCTTGCCAGCACAATATAAAAAAGGGTGCAATGCTGATTTTGCCTGCACATACTGAAGAAGACTTAAAGAAAAGAAATTATCTAGAGGCTATACGAACATCTTTTGATGTAGGAATATTTAATTACAATGAAATTAACGACAGTGAACTAACCTTTCTCGGAGGGACTGATCAAGGCAGAGAGCACTGTAAAAAGCATATTAAAACAGCATATGACAAAGGGTTAGAGTTTTAAAAATTTCCTGATTAACTTTAAACAATATCTCCCTATTGCATCCAAAATCTTATCAATTTTATTTCCAAGAAAAATTTTTGTAATGATCCTTGAATGTCTAAATCAATAAGTTTCTTTATTTCCACAATTCAAAATTATAGGTTAGAAAAATACTGCATATAGTATATAAAGAAGGAACCTTCTGGATAAAAATATGATACGGAAATTTGATAAATCCACTGCATTACTATTAGTTGATACTCAAAAGGGTGTTAACGATACTTTTTATTATGGTGGTAAGAACGGTAGAAGGAACAACTTAAAAGCAGAAGAAAATATCATAGCCATTTTAAAGTTGTGGCGGGCCTCTGATCGCCAGGTGGCTTTCACTAAACACGATTCCAGGGAGGAAAACTCCCCTTTAAAGCTTAAGCTCGAAAGCGGGCAGCAGCTCGAGGGAATGAGGCCAAAAGACGGAGATATTGTTGTAAAAAAAGATGTAAACAGTGGCTTTATAGGTACTTCACTTGAGTTAGATCTGAGAAGAGCTGGAATTCAAAGGTTGGTGTTTGTTGGGTTTTTTACGAATGTCTGCATTGAAACTACAGTTCGTATGTCAGGAAATATGGGCTTCGATACTTACCTAGTACATGACGCCTGTGCCGCCATGAATTGTATTGGTCATGATGGCACTGATTATGATCCTGATGTAGTACACAATATGGCTATTGCAAATCTACATGGTGAGTTTTGTACTGCCATTACAACTGCGGATGCTTTGGGCTTATGTGAAAAGGATTCAAGTTCTCTATATAGAGTGCAAGGAAACGAATAGTGTTCGGGGTTTCATCTATGACAGCTCCTTTGAAGAAGGTAGCAGTAATGAAACCAGGCGCTTCCCTAATTAATGCAGACCCAGTTAAATGGCATTACGGGCCTCTTTTTGATCCAAAAAAAGTTGCAGAAGTTCATAGCAATTTTGTTGAAATTTTAAAAGATTCAGGGGCTGAAGTTTATTGGATGTCCGAGAACGGTTTTGAAATTGCCGATTCTGTTTTCACATATGATGCTTCTCTTATGACCCCAGAAGGCGCTATTTTAATGTCACCTGGCAAACTCCTCAGAAAGGGTGAACAAAATATTCACAAAAGCTTTTATGAGAATGAAAATATTCCAATAATAGGAAATGTGGATTCAGACGGAATGGCGGAAGCTGGAGATACATTATGGTTAGACAGCCAGACACTTATTATAGGTAGGGGTTTCAGAACAAACCCAAATGGTATCAAACAAATAAAGGAACTATTAAAGCCACAAGGAATCAAAACATATGTGTTTGATCTTCCTGTTTATTCGGGAAAATCTGCATGTCTGCACCTTATGTCTCTTATTAGCCTTGTCGACACATCGTCTGCACTCATTTGTTTGCCACTTTTACCTGTAGGACTTTTGGATTTACTTTTAGAGAAAAACTTTTCCCTTATTGAAGCTCCGTTTGATGAATTTGAAAGTAGCAACACACTAAGCACTAATGTCTTAGCCACTTCACCCGGAGAATGCATAATGCTTGAGAGTATTCCTAAAACAAGAAAGGTTTTAACAGATTCTGGAATAAAAGTACGAGTCTTTCATGGTGACCCTCTTTGTATTGGGTGCGAAGGAGGACCAACATGTTTGACCAGACCTCTATTAAGAGACAGCATTTAAAAATGAAAAAATACGACGTCGCAATTAGTGGATGTGGTCCTGTAGGAGCTATGCTGAGTTTGTTGCTGGCTAAGGGTGGATTGAAAGTCCTCGTCATTGAAAAAGAATTGAAGGTTTTCAATAAACCACGGGCAATTGTTTTAGATTCTGAAGCCATGAGAATTCTACAGTTTTGTGGGGTTGCTCACCAGTTAGGAGATTCAATTAAACCTCACCCTGGAACTGATTATATTGGCCTTGATGGACAGCTTATAAAAGTTTTTGATCCGCAGCCTCCGCCTTTTCAATTAGGATGGCCAGCGACCTTAACTTTTATACAACCTATTCTTGAACGTTTACTAAGAAAAAGAATTAATAACCAAAAAAATATTCACCTACTTCTGGGAAATGAATTAGTTGATGTGTCGGAAGCTAATAAGTCCGTTGAGATAAAGGTAAGGGGTTCATCTTCTAAGGACTCGAAAACCTTTTCAGCTAAATATCTAATTGGCTGTGATGGAGGAAATAGTGTTGTTCGAACAGCCATGAACGTTGGTGTTGAAGACTTAGGAGTAGACGAAGATTGGTTGGTTGTAGATGCTTATTTAATTAAAGAAACAAAACTACCTCCAAAATTTATACAATACTGCTGGCCCTCACGACCTGCTACTTTCGTTTTGGGTCCCAGAAATGTAAGAAGGTGGGAAATAAAAATTCTTCCAGGAGAAGATCTAAAAGATTTTGAAAGAAAAGAAAAAGTTATGGAAGTTCTGTCAAATTATGTCGACGTAAGTGCCTTAAAAATTTGGCGAACGGCCACCTATAAACACAGAGTAACAAGTAGCAAAAAATGGAAGATAAACAATATTTTTATCGCTGGTGATTCTGCGCACAGAACCCCTCCTTTTCTTGGGCAGGGACTGTGTACTGGAATTAGAGATGTGGCAAATCTATCATGGAAAATACTCCATACAGAAAAGTTTGGATTAAATGATAAAATCTTAAACACATATGAAAAGGAAAGAAAACCTCATGCCAAAGTGGTTATCAAACATGCAAAGGAATTTGGAAAAATCATTGGGGAACTTAATCTAGAAAGGGCAAAAAAAAGAGATGCTATTTTAAGGCCGCAGTTGATTAGTGGTAAAATGGAAACCACCCGGCAAAAATTCATCCCAGACATAAAGGGTAATCTGTTAATACAGAAGAGCCTTAAGACAAAGGAACGCCGCAATGGAGGAACTCTATTTGTTCAGCCAAGATTAAGGTTTCCTAAAGGTCAAGAAAAACTTATGGATGATGTCATACCTATGTCCTTTTTATACATAAGTACTGGATTGAATCAGCAGGTCTGGATGAATCCTTACGAAACGTTTTGGAGAAAACTTGGAGGAATTAGAATTATAATAATGAAGGATACCGAAAGAAAAGAAACCACTCCAAAAGAAATTGTAATTACAAAAGAAGTGGGGAAAATTTTTAGTGACTGGTCTTCAAAAATGTCGTGTGAGGCCGTACTGGTTAGGCCTGATAGATACGTGTTTTCAACAATTCACAACCAAGAGGATATCAATGCAGCTATAAAAAAATTAAGGACAATATTTTCTCAGAAGCACTAATTGACTTTTTCTTTTTCAATGGGAACATATAAAAGATCTAATAGGTTGGAAAGATTGCCGTCTTGAATGAGTTCTCTAGTTGCATTTTCTATTTTCTCTGCCTTATCTAAGCCTATTATATTTTCTGAAAGCCTAAAAAATTTTGATGTTAATTCAGCTTTTTCCGGCGGCTCGTCTGCTGTCCACCTAGGGTTAACAAAATCACTTTTAAGGATAGTACCATTTTTCAAATGCAACTTCGCAGAAGCATATCTCTGATCAGGAAATTGAGAATTGCAAAAGTCATTTTCAACCATTTTTAAAGACTTTGAAATTCTAAGGACCTCAGAATTATTAAGAAAACTGTCAGACACTTCATGAACTCCTACACTACCTGTAACAAGTGCAACTGCGCAGGGGTAGGAGGTAGAATATTGGGCTTCTTCCGTGTTTTTTGGTTCACTAACTGCAAGCCGTACAGCTTCATGAAATGTAGAAACTTCTATTTCCTCGACTTGCTCTGATGAAATATTGTATTTTTCCTTTATAGATAAAACTGCTTCAATTGGACCTTGTGCCCATCTGCATACAGGGTAAGGCTTAAAGTACTGTCGATCAATAAGCCAATTCTCTCCTAAATCTTCCCAGAACATTTTTGCGTCATTACTTTCAACGGTTAATGCCGGGGCACCGGTAAATCCTTCCTTTGCCAAAAAGGCCGCTGAAACTCCAGACATTGCACCAAAACCAGAGCCGTCTTTAAGCATACTAGGAGAATCAATACACCTCATCATTTGGCTGCGTGGCCCATGATATTCTGCAATTCCAAGAGCATGACGTGTTTCTTCATATCCAAGCCCCAACCTTCTGGCCCCTAATGCTGCAACAGCTAAGGAAACCCAAGCTCCAGATGTATGATAGTCTGGAACCGTTGCATGTAATGCTAAAGCCAACCTGCTTCCTAACTCATAACCCAAAGTTATATCAGTAAGAAAAGATTGACCTCCTAAAGATTTAGTTACGTCAGCAAAAGCAACAGCTGCCGGAAACACTCCACATCCCACATGACCTTTTGCTCCGTTAAAGCCATCGTGAGCATCAATTGAGTCTATAGTCATTCCTCCTGCTAAAGCCGCTCCTGCTGGACTGACGTTTCTTCCATCAAAAAGAAGTTTGGTTTTATATTTATTTGAGCCAAACGTCTCAACAGCATGTTCACAAATTAGCTTAGATAACTTCGTCGTAGTTCCGGAAATTCCGACACCTATCAAGTCCAAAACACAATTCTCTGCCATTTCCTGAGATTTCTGAGGAATATCAGAAAATTTCAATTCATGAATAAAATCTATGACTTTCTTCATTTCTATAAACTACCACTGGAAAATTCAGGTATATTGAAAAATAGTTTGACCCCAAAATCTTTTTCAGTCACGTTAATTTTCACTTTATTTACTGCAATTATGAAAGGTTGCTCAAATGAAGCCAAATATAGTTATCATAATGGCGGATCAATTGGCACCCCATTTTTGTGGTACATACGGCCACAAAGTTGCAAAGACACCAAACATTGATTCCTTGGCAAAAGGTGGAATGAGGTTCGATGCAGCCTACTGCAACTCGCCACTTTGTGCTCCGTCTCGATTTTCATTCATGTCCGGCCAGCTTGTGAGTCGAATTGCTGCCTATGACAACGCATCTGAATTCAAGGCTGCTACTCCAACATTTGCACATTATTTAAAGACATTAGGATATAGAACATGCCTTAGCGGCAAAATGCATTTCGTAGGACCTGATCAAAAACACGGATTCCAAGATCGAATTACGACAGATATTTATCCATCTGACTTTGCCTGGACGCCAGATTGGGAAGCTCCAGATGAGAGAATAGATAAATGGTATCACAATATGCAGACAGTAAAAGAAAGTGGCGTTGCAGTAGCCACTTTTCAAACAGATTATGATGACGAGGTGGGTTTTGCTGCTAAACGATGGTTAATTGATAGAGGTCGAGACAGGGCAAATGGGAAAAAAGAACCTTTTGCAATGGTGGCAAGCTTTATACATCCTCATGACCCATATGTTGCAAAGCCTGAATGGTGGAATCTTTATTCAGACAATCAAATTGAACTGCCCGAATGCAAAATACCAACTGAAAAAATGGATCCTTTTTCTCAAAGATTAATGGATGGTATTGAGGCGAGTTATGTTCCCCTTAGCAATGAGGAAATTATAAGAGCTCGTCGAGCCTATCTTGCAAATGTCAGTTACTTCGATAGTAAAGTTGGAGAAATAGTAAAGACATTAAAAGATATAAATGAAATCGAAAATACCTTGATTATTGTAACCGCTGATCATGGAGACATGCTTGGTGAAAGAGGGCTATGGTATAAAATGAATTTTTTTGAACACTCTGCCAGAGTTCCCCTGATTTTTTCAGGACCAGGCGTGGTTAAAGGTGCTACTAGAAATGCTTGCTCTCTAGTAGATATACTACCAACTCTTTTGGAGGTGGCAGGTGGGGGAGAAGACATTTTAGGAGAGCCAATAGATGGAAGGAGTTTATTACCTTTAGCCAGAGGCGAAAAAGATAAAAAAAATGAAGCCATTGGAGAATATTGTGCTGAAATGACTCCATATCCTGTCTTCATGATAAGAAGAGATAACTTCAAATACATTCATTGTGATCCAGATCCACCACAAATGTATAACTTAGATGAAGATCCACTCGAAAAAAACAATCTCGCCTTTGACTCAATTTATAGCAGTCATGTTGAAAACTTTTCCATAGAAGTTTCTGAAAGATGGAATAGCGAAAAACTTCGTTTAGATATAATAAATACGCAAAAATCCAGGAGAGCCTTGCATTCGGCAATGGAGGCAGGTGCGGGGGAACATTGGGATTATGATCCGCCAAGTGATGCTAGCCAAAAATATGTCAGAAATCACATGGATTGGACCGTTGCAGCCGAACGCTATAGATTCCCACCTTACAAGAGTAAATGAATTATTTTATTTCTCATCCATCACAGATAATTTATCCATTCCTTTACCGCGCCAAAGAACAAAAGTAAGAATTGGCTCTGAAGATGTTATCATTGAGTGGCTCTGCCAACTCTTGTGAAAGCAGGTTTCATTTACTTTCAATAGCTTTTCGCCTTCTTTTGTCCTGAACAAGCCACTTCCTGCTAATATAAAATAAATTTCCTCTGCTTCATGGCTGTGCCAATCGTACGTTAATTCCTCTCCCCAGTATGCTATAAAGCCTCTAATTTTATTAGAATGATAATGTCCTTCAGGACCAATCAACTCATAATACCCATACCTATTTAAGAAATCAGAACCCACTTCCTCTTCTTTGTAGGTACGTTGCCAATTAACTAATGAAGTATTTTCCTTTATAATTTCAATTAAATTTTGGGTTTCTTCAGTTCCTCTTAATTCAAATTTTGACACTAGTTCGGTGGCAGGTATATTTTCAGAAGGCTGATCAACTTTTACTAAATCATCTGGCCACTCTACAAATTCCCTTAATTCAGAATTTTCTTTATGAACCTTTCGAGCGCTCTCTAAAATTAACTCTAAACTCATGTTGTAACCACAATATTTCCAGTATGCTTTTTAGCTATAAATGTTTCTTGAGCTTCCCTTAGTTCATGCAATTTAAAAGTTGCGGCGAGGCATGGCTTAATTTGACCAGTCTCAATATACTTAACTAAGTCAATTGTAACTTGTGGGTCTAGGACAGTTGATCCGTGAAAAGATAAGTCCCTGAGATAAAGAGTACGTAAATCCAAGTCAACTATAGGGCCAGCTATTGCCCCTGAACAGACATATCGGCCGCCCCTTTCTAGGACATCCACTAAATCCCTCCATATTTTTCCTCCAACCACATCAGCTACAACAGTTATTTTTTCTTCTTTTAAAATTGCTTTAATTTTTTCTGGAGATCGGGGCAAAACCTGATCTGCACCAAGCCAAATAACATCTTTGTGCTTTTCAACGGACGCAAGCGCTATTACCTTTGCTTTTCTCCTTTTTGCAAGTTGTACAAGTGCTCCACCCACTCCTCCAGATGCCCCAGGAATGAGAACAACATCCTCCTCAGAAACGTCAGCTCTATTTAACATTCCTTCGGCGGTTGCATACGAGCAAGAAAAAGTTGCTAGTTCAGCATCTGTTAAATTTGACTCTATTGAAAGAGCATTGCTGGAAGGAATTGCTGCGTAATCAGCAAATCCCCCATCACATTCGGAACCAAAATACCCCGTCTTGCTTTTGTTAAAAGGTTCATTTGGATTTCTTATCCATCCGTCAGTTATTACCCTTTGACCAATTCTTGAAGGATTTATTCCTGTACCCACAGCTACTATTTCACCACAAACATCAGCACCTTGAATACGTGGAAATGTGATGGGCTTTCCTCCCCAAGACGGGTCCTCTTCTCCAGCTTCTTCAAAAGCATCTCCAGTTGTAGCATCTGAGACAGTTTTGGAATACCACCCTGTTCTAGTATTTATGTCAGTATTATTTAGGCCACAGGCACGAACATGAATTAATACCTCTCCAGCCTTTATATCTGGTACAGGCCAATCATCTCGAAAGACAATTTTTTCAAGACCCCCATGCCCCATAGTAACCATTGCTTTCATCTTATTTGGCAATGGACCCATACTAATACCCTTTTCATAATCAATTTATGGTAAAGTTCTTTTCAACAGATACCAATAAAAACTTTAATTTAAAACTTGTCCTCGTGTCTTATACCAAAACCTTGTAAGTAAAAAGACTGAGGCAAGAGCAAGACCTGCCACCAATCCAAACCAAACACCTTGAGGGCCAAGGGCTAACTTTATTCCTAACAAATAACTCGTAGTAAACCCCACTCCCCAGTAACTAATAAGGGCAAATATAAAAGGAACTCGGACATCCTGGATACCACGTAATAAGCCGAGCCCGATAGCCTGCAGACCATCAGTTAATTGAAAACATGCTGCGATCGTCATTAGACCCACCCCAACAGCCATTATAGCTTGGCTTTCTGGTTGCAAGGTATCTATAAATAAACTTACAAGAGTATGTGGAAACAAGAGGAAAACAAGAATTGCCATAAACGCAAAAACCGCCGACATACTCACGGCACAAACGCCTATTCGTCTCAAATCTTCAAGTGAATCCTTACGACCATATGCATTGCCAATTAATGTCGTAGCTACTTGGGAAAGACCAAGGTGAACCATAAACGTAACTGCCATAATTTGCATGGCTATTCCGTGAGCAGCCACCTCAATTGGCCCTATCCAACCAACCATAATTGTTACACCAGAAAATAGCCCTGATTCTGCCAAATAGGTAAGACTAATAGGCACACCTAAGGTAAAAATATTTTTTAGTGAGGAAACATCAGGTCTCCATATGTTTTTAAATAACTCGTGTTGAGGAAAATAACTTTGTGAATACCAAACAAAAATAAAAAGTATAACCAGTGTACCTCCAAGTGTCGACAACGCTGCACCCTGAATCCCCATCTCTGGAAAGCCAAAGTTTCCATAAATAAGGATCCAGCCAGTAATGACTTTAAATATCAATCCGGAAACCGTTGCCCACAAAACAATGTTTGTATGTTTTAATCCAGTTAAATAGCACCGTAACGTAACATCCAGAAGAGCTGGAAACATAACAAATGCCATAATTCGCAAGTATTCTTGCGCGGTCTCCGAAAGTTCCTCTGATTGTCCAAGAAAAATTAAAACTGTTTCTGACCAATAGAGTATTGGAAAGACAAAAATCGAAAACATGGTTGATAGCCAAATTGCCATCCTTGTGTTTCTGCGTACTTGAGTATCTTCACCACGGGCATCATGGGCAGCCACAACTGACATTAACGCATAGGAAAAACCCCCTCCTACAATTAACAGAATGAAAAAAACGGAGCTAGCTACGATTAATGATGCCAACACTTTAGGATTGTAGTGCCCCAACATCGCAGTATCTACAATCGATGCAGAGAATTGCGCTATATTTCCACCAATAATAGGAAAACCTAAAAATAATAAAGATTTATAGATAGGGAATGATTTTTCCATATCTCCCAACTAGGAGGATTTAAAGCACAATACAAGCAATTTATAAAAAAGCATTCTATAATGGCATATTGTGCTTCATATGTGTGAAACATTAAACTTAAACAGATAAAATAAATAAAAAAAATTCGATACTATGTTAGAATATCGTATTTTTTAAATGTGAGGGCTATCTATGCCTAAAGCTATAGTGGAAAATTCAAAAAGCAATCACAGAGGGCAATGCTTTTGCGGGTTAATAAAGTTTTCAGTAACTGGAGAAACTTTTTGGTCAGCCATATGTCATTGTAATAGCTGCCGCTTGACCTCTGGGGCACCAATCATGGCATGGACTGGATTCATTAAGGAACAGGTCAAGTGGAAAGGGCCTGCCAGAAAAGAATTTTCCTCATCAGAAGGTGTCACAAGGGGTTTTTGTGGAATATGCGGGACGACATTATCTTATTCAGGTGAAAAATTTGGGGGTGAAAATATTTTCATATCTACAACCACCTTTGAAAATCCAGAAGTTTTTGTACCAACTGAACAAGTATTTTCATGTGAAAGTCTGACTTGGTTGTCACTCAATGACAGTATTCCAAAAGTGGATATGTTGTAATCAGTTCCAGTAATAATTAGAGAGATTAAATTATGAATGAAGTAATAGAACAATATTTAAATTTAAGTCACAATTTGTATGTTAACGGCAAACATCAGAAAAGCTCATCTACCTCTGGTTTAGAAGTTATTGACCCAGCCACAGAGATCAAGCTGGGAGAAATTGCTGAAACAACCTCAAATGAAATAAATGATAGCATTGACATTTCAAAAGGAGCACAAAAAAACTGGTGGAAAATTTCTGCCTTAGAGCGAGCCCACTTAATGCATAAAGTTGCCGACAAGATGATTAAAATGAAATCTGTTCTTGCAGAAGGTTTAACTAGGGAAATGGGTAAACCATACAAAGAATCTGCAGACGAAGTAGAATGGTCTGCTCACTCAATTAGATATAGTGCTGAAATAGGTCGGAGTGATGCCGGCAGAGTGATGGGCCCCGCCGTTGAAGGTCAATTTCATTATACTTTAAAACAACCTCTAGGAACTGCTGTACTTATTCTTCCATTTAATTACCCATTAGTGCTTCTTGCTTGGGAGGCTGGGGCAGCCCTTGCCGCAGGCAATGCCGTGATTATAAAGCCTTCAGAATATACTACTCTTGTTACATTAATGTTTGCTGAAGCTTTCTCCGAATTACCGAATGGGGTTTTCCAAGTCCTTACAGGTGGTGGGAAAGTAGGGAAATCTTTAGTCAAGCACCCAGATACAAATGTGATTGCCTTTACTGGAAGTGTTCCCGTAGGTAGATCAGTTGCAAAAACATGTGGCGATCTCATGAAGCCCTGCTTAATCGAAAACTCTGGAAATGATCCGTTCTTAGTTATGCCTTCTGCTCCCCTAGATATGGCTGCAAGAGCAGCAAGCTTTTCAGCTTTTATGAACTGTGGACAAATTTGTGTTTCAGCTGAAAGATTTTTTGTTCACGAAAAAATTTATGATGAGTTTATTGATAAGTTTATCAAGGAAGCTAAAAAAGTGAGGGTAGGTAATGGACTTGGTAAGGTAGATATGGGCCCTATGGTTTCATCCAAAGAACGTGACAGATATGAAAGCTTGTTAAAACATGCAAAAGACCAAGGTGCTGAACCAATTGTGGGAGGTGGTAGGCCTAGTGAA
The DNA here is from genome assembly GCA_902533625.1 of uncultured Alphaproteobacteria bacterium. GTDB lineage: Bacteria > Pseudomonadota > Alphaproteobacteria > Rhodobacterales > Rhodobacteraceae > CACKLF01. The sequence continues at coordinate 17,360 of CACAMI010000001.1, forward strand.
TTTAACAGAGGCTGGTTTGTGGAACCAACAATTTTGACGGGTTGCAATGCTAAAATGGATATTTTCAACAACGAAAGCTTTGGTCCAGTGGCACCAATATGTAAGGTGAGTAGCTTTGAGGAAGGAATTAAGCTTGCTAATGATTCCAAATACGGCCTGGGAGCAAATATCTACACCAAAGATTTGTCAGAAGGAATAACTGCCTCTGAAGAATTGCAAGTTGGGATGGTATGGGTAAATGCTCCCCTCCTTGATAATGATGCTGGCCCATTTGGAGGTTCAAAGCTCAGCGGACTGGGCAGACAACTTGGTCCTGAAGGTCTTGAAACTTTCCGTGAAACGAAAACCGTAATGATCGATCCAAATTGTAGCGCACAAGATTTCTGGTGGTTCCCTTATTCAGATGAAGAATCTTATCCCGAAAAGTAACTTTTATGAGTTAAAATTGGATAGTTTTCTCAGAACGTTTAGGGTTGCTGTTTCGAATTCTTGGAATTCCAAGTTTTGCTTATCAGCCCTTATAACCTTTAAGGCGTCTTGATAGGCTTCCACATCCTTTTCCAATATTCCAATAGTATTCTTTGCACTATGTCCTTTACTTGACCATTCAATCTTCTCAAAATTAGAACCAAACCATGTTTGGCCTGAAGAGCAATTCATTATTTCTAGCAGTTTCTCGGGCTTTAAATTTAGTGATGGGGCCTGAGACAAAACCTGCCTAACTGCAGCCACTGTAGCCGAAGTAACAAAATTATTTAAAACCTTAATAGACATTCCGGTTCCGAAATCTCCGATATGAAAAATATTTTCACCTAAAATCTTTAAAAGAGGGGATATAAATTCAAACTCTTCTTCGCTTGATCCTACCATAAATGTTAGTGATGCTGCTCTTGCTCCCTTAGAAGCGCCAGACATTGGAGTATCAATCATGACAATATTTTTTGGTGCTCTTGCCCTTAAATCTTGAATAAATCTCGGAGATAGAGTTGAGCAAATTAGAAAGAACTTTTTTTCATCTAAGTTAAAAATGCCACCTTCACCTTCTGTTAAATCCAATGTCTCCTTTTCGTCTCGTACTACACTAAAAATCACCTCACATTTCTGAAAAAATTTAACTTTATTTTCTAGGAAATTTTCTTTTACAGACGAAAATTCAGACTTACTTCTAATATCAAATCCCAATGCAGAGATTTTATTTTTAAGAAGAACTTCCAGCATTGGCAGACCCATTTCACCACATCCGACTATCCCAATTTTCTTTTGTAATATATTTTCCATGTCTTTCATCAAGCTTTCGCCAACACATTTTCCTTCTAGTCATAATACTAGAAAGGTAACATTTATAAATAAAGTTTATAATATTTGCATAGCAATAGATCTTAACCTTGAATTTCAAAATTAAGGCAGTACTAATTTATATTGTTCAAAGGTAAAGCTTTTACAGCTAATAGCATTTTTAGGATTAGATTATGAAAATAGCTACAATAGGAACTGGGGGAATAGGAGGCTACTTGGCGGTTAAACTTTCTTCTTCTGGACACAAAATTGCTACTATTGCAAGAGGAAAGCACCTAGAAGCTGTTAAGAAAAATGGCTTAAGCTTAAAGAACGGAGAAGATATTGAAACAGTCCGGCCTTGGATTGCTACCGATGACCCTAAAGAGGTCGGAAAAGTTGATGCCATAATTTTAGGAGTAAAGGGAGACTCCCTGATTTCTGCTGCTGAAAGTTGCTTTTCCTTGATCGACAAGGATACAGTTATAGTTCCGTTTTTAAATGGTGTTGAAGCGACTGATAGGTTGATAAGCATTTTACCGGAAAACCACATTGCAAATGGTCTTGCCCAAATATCTACCACAATTATAGAACCAGGGTTGATTGAGCAAACAGGAGATTTTGCAAACTTTATTTTTGCTGAGAGAAACAATAAGCCTTCGCCTCGTATTAAAGCATTACAATCTGCAATAAACAATTCCGGATCGCATGCTCCTGAGACAGATGACATAGAAAGAGATGTTTGGGAAAAGTTTGTAATGTTTTCAGCTATGTCAGGAGTTACCGCAGCTGCAAGATGCACAATTGGTGACATTGTAGAATCAGATAAACTAAAGGCACTTTTTATAAATGTGATGAAAGAAACTGCAAATGCTGGTAGAGCCCGTGGGGTTAATTTAAAAGAGTCCATTGAAAGTGAAATATGGAATAGAGTATCAAGATTACCTTCCGGAATGCGTGCATCTACAGCTATAGATCTAGAAAAAGGCCTTCCTCTCGAAATCGATTGGGTGTCTGGTGCTGCAAGCCGTATTTCAAGAGATGTTGGTTTAAGTGCACCTCTAAATGAAACTATTTATTCACTTCTATCCCCTTACAAAAATGGATCGCAGTAAAATAGGTATTTTTATCTACCCATAGTTTTTAGCAATTTTATAAGAAGATAAATGGTATTGGATTCAAATAATAACATCTTCAATAGATTTTGGGTGGTCGGTTATAGATTCATATCCATCTTCAGTAATTATGAAACTATCACCTACTTGCGCCCTGAAATTGTCCACAGTAACAGAACCATCTACAGCAAAAACCATTCCTGGTTTTAAAATTGTTTTATCGCCTGTTACCAACTCAGGTTTCTCAAGAAAACTAAACCCCGTTGCCCTACCACAGCGAAAGGGATAATCATAACCTGCAGTTTGAATCACTTCAGCATATTCTGCATGAACACTTTCTGCTCTTACTCCAGGGCCAAGAGCTTTCAATGCAGCTCTTTGGCTTTCTAGGGCAACCTCATAAACTTTTAAATCAGCTTCATTAGGGAGATGCTTTATCCAGAATGTTCGGTCAAATCCCAATTTAAAGCGGTGAAAATTTGTCATCCCACAAAAACATAAAAACACAGGCTCACCTTCTTGCATTATTCTATTAGTAGCACGATGATGTGTTTGAGTTATGGCTTCTCCAGATGCCATGATTTGAAGAAATTGGGTATTAGGAGACATGTTTTTATCTTTATAATACCTATTCAAAAGATCTGCTGCTTTTCTTGTACCTGCCTGAGATGTTGCAATCGCTACTTCATACTCTGGAATTCCACTATTAATTTTTTCCCGACCAGCCCACATCATGGCTGATGCCACTTGCCCAGCATGACGAGCCATCTGAAGTTCTTCTTCCGATTTGATCATTCGCATGTCAGACAAAAGACCAGAAATGTTAAAAAGACTTTCCTTTGAAACAAGATCATTCAAATATGCGCGAACTATTTGAGGAATATGATTCATTTCAATTCCAACTTTTTTTGCTGACTTTACCCTGGCTGGGATCTCCTCTCTCCACTCATTCCCCATTCCATCATTCCATGGACTTATATTCTTAACTTTCGCCAAAATTTTTGCCGAATTGAAATCAAGCATGGGGGTGATAAGGACTGGTTCATCATCTTTTGGTATTATAAGAACCGTAGGTCGTCCAAAATCCATATGAAGATAATCATAATATCCAGCAAGGTAATAGATATTGTCTTCATCAGTTATTAGGGAAACATCAATATCTGATTCCCTTAGCCTATTTTGAAAAGCTTCTAGCCGTTTACTTAGCATGCTTTAACCGATTGCTGTTACCGTCAAGCACTATCGTACAATAGTGTTTTTCCTTTGTGAATTCTAATATTTGATTCCTATAATCCAGATACCACCTGCAGAGTTAAAAAATGCCATAATATAGGCTATTCAAATAGCATATATAATGTACAATATTTTGAAACAACTGAGAATCTATTGCTCCCAGCATTTGCAAAATCTAGAATCGGATGACCTAGGAAAGTCAACTTATGGAAGAATATCTAAAATATATCTATCTCATAATAGGAATTTTATGCATAGTCTTGTACCGTATCTTAAAGAAAAAAAATTATAAAAAATAATCCACAGATAAAGCAGAGTTTTATTCCCCTCTTAAACATGAGATGCATTTTGTAATTGCAGGATTAGCCATTAGACGAGACTGGCCTATTTCATCGCCACAGTCATCACAAAAACCAAACTCACCCTCATCGATTCTTTTCAACGCCGCCTCAAGTACAACCTTCATCGCAGTTCTTCTCCGTTTTTGTGCCTGTGCCATAGCTTGAGACTGAAGAGCATCCATTCTAGACAGTCTTCCAACAGATTGTTGGTCAAGCTCTACTATTTTTTGTGACCCCTTCCCAAGCTCATCTTCCTTTCGCAGCTCTTTAAGGTTTCCTTCAATCAGGAGTTTAAATTCAGATAAATTTATTTTGGACATGTATTTCATTATCATAATTTAAAAATTTAAGAAAAAATCAGATTACCATGACAAAAAGTTCGGTATTTTAAATAGAGAAAATATTAACCCTCTGACAAACTTTTTATGAAATTGCCGTATTCACAATATTCAGAATGATCAGGACATGTTGCGCTATTCAAAACTTCTTTTATCTTTTTTAACGTGCGTTCAATCCACCATGTATTTGCAACATACGGTATTAAGCTTAACTTAAATTCCATAATAGCTTTTGTTTCGCCTAAAAAGGGAGTTTCCGTAAATCTATCTCCATCACAGTAAAGAAAGTAACCCAAATCATCAACCTCAAAACCCTTTTGTCTCATAATCCAGATATAGAGATCCATTTGCCTCTTATAAGCATCTTTGTAATAGTCACCCAAAGTAATAGGACCCTTATCACTTTTTTGAGAGGTGCTCTTATAATCAACAATGTGAAGTTTATTGGTTTTTGTATTAAACCACACATCATCTAAGCCTCCTCCAATTTTTAGATTAGTCTCTTTATGAATAATGTGCATCCTGTCTGTTGCACCAAAGTGCATAGACTGTGTCCAAAGTTCAAAATGCTCGTGGTCATATGGTACCAAATGAGACATGCCCTGTTTGACCAAGTAAGGGTGAGTGATTTTAGAGCCGCGGTACCTATCAAAATCTTTTTTTAAAAGAATATCCGTAGCCTCATTAATGTTAAAACCAGGGATTGAAGGGAAATTAATGCCTTTGACCTGAACAAGATAAAAACAAGAAGGGCATTTAACAAAATTCTCTATGCGACTTCGACTCAATTCATAAGGTTCTGGGTTTTCCTTTTTATAAACTCCTCTATGTCTTGGCATTTATTTTCTACACTCCCTAAAGTATAAAATAATATATTTCAGCAAATAAAAAAAATACTAGTTTTTCTATATCTAAACTAAAACGGCTACAGCTTTAACTTATATTAGAGTCTTAGAAAGCAAGGAAAAATTAATAAGTCAGGACCTGAACTTTACCAGTCCCAAAATAAAATTTTAATACAAGATTTGAATCATCTTTAAATCCAGTTCTAGGTACAGGTAGATCTTCTATTTTACTTATAGCTGTCAGGAGAGACTTACAAGATAAACGATACAGGTGCTCCCTTGGTAAAATCGCTTTAGGATTAAGCTCCCTTAATAAATCCAAGTCGTCTACCTCTGCGCATCGTGCACCCTCTTGTACTTTTCCAAAGCTATCTATGGGAATTATAAGCCTTGGAGCAATTTCATTTATCTTAGGAATGGCCAGAAAAGCCTTATAGGGCCAAACCTCTTGAAAGATTTCTGTTAACTCCTCACCGAAAGTTTTCTGCTGAGCACCAGCAATACCGGGAGCAACTATGATGGTTACCCCAAAGAGTAATATTAACATCTTCTTCTTGAAACTTTTCATGACTTATTATTATTTTTTTATACTATATTGTTTTCTTAAAGTGATTTAATAATTAATGTCTTTAAACCTTTAACAAAATTTATTCCACAATGATTTTATATTCTTTGTTACTTTTTTCTAGAAAAACATCATGATCTTAACTGTATTAGGAATTACACTACCTTTCTTTATTTTAATTTTTCTGGGTGCATTCCTGCGCTTTCGTAACTTTTTAACAGATCAAAATTCAACCCTTTTATCAAAATTTGCTTTCTATGTCTTAATGCCTTCCCTAATTTTTTCTAAAATATCAATTGCTCCTGCTTCAGAACTTTGGAATCCGGGGTTTGTCATCAGGTATGAGATTGTAACTATTATTCTTTTCATTTTTGCATATCCAATTGGGTCTATTTTTGGGCAAGACACAAAAGGAAAAGGTATTGTTGGTTTAAATATGTCGTATCCAAACTATGGTTACATAGGTGTCCCTTTGTGCCTTATTGCATTTGGGGATAGGGCGGCCTTACCCTTAGCACTAATTGCTTTTGCCGACACAATTGTATTGTTATTAATGGCCACAATCTACACTTCTTTTTCTAGAAATGGAAAAACTACATATGAGGCGCTTAAATTAATACCCAAAAGCCTAATTGGAAATCCACTTCTATTAGCGGCAGTTTTTGGAATTATATTCTCTGTTTTTAAAATAAGCCTTCCCTTTTATTTAAATAGTGTAATTAATATGCTTGCGGAGGCTGCCCCACCAGTTGCATTGATTGCATTAGGATCCTCGCTATCCCTTGGCGTTTTTGTTTCAAATAAAACGGAGATGATATTTATCTCTATGTTAAAGGTTTTTATTCATCCAATTCTGATTGCAATAGCTTTTCTATTATTTAAAGGGCAAGAACCTTTATGGATAAAGACTGCAATTCTTTCAGCATCTTTACCAGTAGCAGCGAATGTCTTTATGCTTGCAACTTATTATGGGTCATACATAGAAAAAAGTGCGACTTTGATAATGCTCTCAACAGTTATTTCCTCTATTTCAGTTCCAGTTGTTCTTTATTGTATATTAACATATGTATAGCTTAAATTTTACAGGAGACTAAAACATGCTTTCAAATGATTTACAAAAATTGTTTTCCTTGAAAGGAAAAACGGCTCTTGTGACAGGCGGTGGTACTGGTTTGGGCCGAATTATGACTGAAACAATGGCTAATGCTGGCTCAAAAGTTTTAATTTGTTCACGAAAACTTGCTAATGTTAAACAGGCTGCAGATGAAATAAATGAAACATTGAATGAAGAGGCCGTACTTCCATTTGAAGGTGATATTAGTTCTGAAGATGGAATAGCTGAGATAGTTCAAGAGGTTAGGTCTAGGACAAAAGATCTTAATATATTAATTAATAACTCTGGGGCTACATGGGGTGAAAAGCTAGGAGAATTTCCCTATTCCGCCTGGGGAAAGGTATTAGATGTTAACATAACAGGGCTGTTTCATTTAACTCAGTCTCTTTTAGGTGTTCTCGAAAGAAGTGCTAAAAATAATGATCCATCGCGAATAATAAATTTAGGTTCAGTTATGGGATCCAGACCCCATGGAGACGGGCCCTATTCTTACTCAGCCTCTAAGGCTGCAGTACACCATATTACTAAAATCCTAGCAAAGGAACTTGGACCCAGAAATATTACTGTGAATGCTTTTGCCCCTGGTCCTTTCCAGTCTAAAATGACTAAGTTTGCCTTTTCAACTGAAGAAAAGGAAAAAGCCATGGCAAAAAATATTCCACTTAGACGTACCGGAAGACATCACGACATTGCCGCAGCCACCTTATATCTCTGTGGAACTGGTGGCAGCTATGTAACTGGCACAATTATCCCCCTTGATGGCGGCATTCATGTCGATACAGGTCCAGAGTTATTTGAAGCGGCTAAGAGTAGTTAGATTATTTTTCGGGCATTTTCGGCAATATCAATGGTCTGCTTTTCTTTTCTTCTATCTTTTCCCTTAGTTTCATTCTCTTCTTCAGAACTCAAATCTGGAGCCACTTCTGAATTAGATTCAACTTCTCTTTCCTCGTGAGCAGTATCACCTTCATTATCGTCCGAAATATTGCCTGTGTCTTTTTCAGGTTTGATATCAGAAGAATCAAGTACAAAGGGCAAGGTAGTTAGTCCATGATGAAGTTCTGTCGAGTTGGACGGAGAGGCCCATATTTGGCTATCAAAAGTATCACATTTGGAACAAACTGGCCTCCAAGAATCTATATGACCACATCGATCACAGATCCATTCTGGTGGTCTTTTAGAAGTCGTGCTCTTAGACAACCATCCACTCACAACTTTCTCATCCTCTCCACATCCTTTCTCAGCAGCTGCCATCAATGTGGCAACTCTTGAATCAAGTTCTGCCTCGGTAAAAGGTACTAAAACAGATCTAGCTTTTGGAAAATCCTCTATGGCTATGTGCAGATTTGCGCTAATAATCGCTGCCTCTAAGTGATTCAAATTTCTTAATAGGGATTGGAACCTATCCAGCCTGTTCTCAGGCGTTTCTTCCGGAAAGAAATTTGCATAAACTGAAGCCAAGAGAGGGTGAGGCCCAACGGCCCAAGCCGATTTTATTAACTTAACTCCCGAAGCCTTTTTACCAACCAAATGTTCTAACTCTGCACAAACAATAATTGCGGGAATAAATTCAGGTGTTTTCTTTACAGCCTGACGAGCTAGTGAGAGTGATTTCTCTGTCAAACCATTAAGTTGATTTTCTTTAGCAGCGGCCGTCAGGACCACAGACTCTCTTCTTCTCAACTCTTCTCCTGTAAGACTTTGCTTTTGCCTAAACATTTCGGAAACACTCTTATGTGCTCCTTCCCAATCCTTGCTCTTACACTGTAAATTAAATAGCGTTTCCGTTACGCCTGCATTCTTTGGATTTAATTTTTTAGCTTTTTCAGCTAAAGCTAGGGCTGTATCAATGTCCCCATCTTCTAAACTGGAATTTATTAAACCTCTTAAACCTACAATCTGCGTTTCAGGGTATTTAAGGAGTTTTTTATTATATTCCTTCTCACTTGAAATTAGACCATTTGCTCTGGTAGCCCTTGCCCCTAAAAGAGCTGTCATTTGAGGAAACCTCAACAGCTTTTCTGCTTTTTTAGCTTCTGAAAACGCCTTATCATTTTCTCCTTCTTCTAAAGCTATAAGAGAATTTGAAAATGCTTTAAGACCCCTCCTTTCTTTAGATCTTTCAAAAAACCTTTTTATTGCGGTTTCATCACCACGGAAAAAACTTAAGACTGCAGATAAAAAATTCAAAATCTTTATTAGTATGAGAATGGCAACAATTATGATTAGCAAGAAAAATATGGCACTAAGAAACGAAAAGCGAAACTCTTCAGAATAAAATACTAAATTTACCCCGCCCGGCGTATCATTTAAATAGCCAGCTAGGAGACCAACAATGCCCACAAAAATTAAAACAAAAAAACCCTTTAGTGCCGAAAATATCATCTTAATTATCCTGATCTGAAGCGCTTTCTGGTGTCCCTACTAATTTCATCACTCTTTCTATCACTTCAATAAAAGTCGCCCTTGCCGTATCAGGTAAGCTTTCCAACTCTACAAGCGCTTTGTTAAGATCCATTTCCTTTAGAGCACTTTCGGCTCTTGACATTATTGCATCTACGGAACTTCCCTCTTTAGGCTTGAGAGATCTCGAGGTAATTTTACTACCGAAAAATGCTTTTATTTGTCCCCAGTACCTATTATCCGTTTTCTCTATTGTCTCAGATACATACTCATTCCGAATAGCCAAGGTGGTCAAATTAGGTATAATTCTTAAAATCTCTTGAACCTCTGAATAAACTGTTTGCATATTTTCTTGCTGGCTGAGATTAGATTCTACCTCTTCTTTTTTTCGAAAGTCACTATTAATTCTATTAATATTACTAGAAACGGCCTTTAGTTCATTAGACATGGCCTTTGAACCTTCTTTTATTCTTTCAATATCTTCATTAACTTTATCCAGCTCCTGAAGAATTAAATTAATATTTATTTCTCCATTTGCAGAAATTTCATTGGAAAGTTCTTTAGTCAGGTTATTTAAACTCTCAATTCTTTTTGAGATTTCTAAACTTAAGTTTTCCTCCATTTTTAAAAGAGTATCATTTAATATTGGATCCAAGTCAGACATAAGTTCTTCTTTTGTCGGAGTGGCAATCAACTCGTCTTTAAAGGTTTTGATTTTTTCGTCAAACTCCTGTGTCCTTCTTTCCAAATCTGTAGTGACCATATCAAGATACATTTCATTGAACTGCTCACGAACATTCTTCGCAAAACTTTCTTCACCTAGAAAATCAGATATCTTTTCCTGATTTGCAGAAATCTCAATCAAACTTTTCCTCAAATCTCGGTTTTCAAAATAAAGAAAAGTTGATGCAAATGTTAATATTAGTAACAAAATGAAACCAAATGCCCACAAAAGCTTCAGATTCATCCAAACAGGTCTTTCATTAAAATTCTTTATATTATTCTCGGAAACACTATTGTCTTCACTTATTTCTTTTTCCGGAATTACCTCCACCTCTTCGGCTGACAATTCTTTAGTTTTAGCTGCTTTACTGACTTTTTGGTCCCTAGATGCCTCTGAAGCATTTTTTGTACTTCTTGTACCTTTTGACATGAGGTGCTCTACTTTTTGGATAGAAATAAATTAACCATATCTAAACTTATCGGACTTTCAGTAAAATAGACATTATCTTTTTCCCGCCCTATCCTATCAATAACTTTATTGCGGATATTTTCGCTAAAACAAAATATATTAATAGAAGCCTCAATACCATTTATTTTGTTAAAAAACAAATCCACGGTATGACTAGAGAAGAAAAAAATGTCCCCGACTACTCCAGCAGTTATTTTACCTTCTATTTTAGGGTCCATTTCATTTCCTATTTGAGAATACACAACTTTCTCCTTTAGCCCTAGATATTTAACAAGGTTGAGTGTGATTTTTTGACCCCTTAAATAACAGATTTCTTCAGCCTTAAAATTATCGGTTTTTGTGAAAAGTTTCTTGCCTAAATTGTCTGCCAAATCTGATGCTGTTGATCCAAAGAAACTACCATTAAAACCATATGCTCTGGCTATTTCCGTTGTATATTTTCCAACACAGTAAATTGGAACAAGTTCTCTAGATAAACGAAGTGAAAATGATTTATTTTTTTTTATTGCCTCGATAGCGTTGGAACTTGTAACTACAAATGCCTTTATTTTTTTAAATTCATCTCCAGAAAACTTGTTGAACATAATTTTAGCGAGAGGGGCAATTATTATGGGATCTTTTACACCTTCTTTTAAAAGCATTTTTTCGAAGATTTTTGATTGCTTAATGGGCCTGGTAAGTAATATTGATCTACCCAAAGAAATTCTTTCCCCCTTTTTCTTTAAGAATTTGACCTGCAGCTTCTCCAATCATTTTTGAATCCGAGATAGGTCCGGACCAAACGTCTTTGTGCACTATCGAGCCATCGGGCTTAAGAATTTCACCATGGAAAAATATTTCTTCTTCCCTAATTATGGCATGACCACCAATTGGAGTTCTGCACGAACCATCTAAAACAGCCAAAAACGATCTCTCTACTGTCATTTGAATTGCTGTTTTTTTATGACTTAATGGCTCAATTAAATCAAATATGGTTTTATTTCCTATTTTATTCTCTATTCCAATAACGCCTTGAGCTACGGCTGGAAGCATTTGCTTAATAGGAACTGGTTTTATCAAATCTTGCATTAAAAGTCTATTAAGTCCAGCACATGCTAAAAATGTAGCATCGGCGACTTTCTCTTTCAACTTCCTTAATCGGGTTTGAACATTTCCACGAAATTCAATTACTTTTAGATCTGAACGAAAAGCCAAAAGTTGAGCTTTTCGTCTAAGACTAGAAGTACCCACTACTGAACCAGAAGGTAAGTCTTCTATAGTACTATAGTCATCACTTATAAATGAATCTCTTGGGTCTTCACGTTCCAAAAAAACCGATATTTCCAAATTTTTTGGTAATTCCGTTGGCATGTCTTTCATGGAATGTACAGCGATATCGATTTCTCCTGAAAGTAACCCTTCTTCAATTTCCTTAGTAAACAAGCCCTTTCCACCAATCTCAGATAATGCCCGGTCTTGGATTTTATCACCCATTGTGTTTATTACACAGATTTCAAAAGCATCATCACCTAAGTCATGCAACTTCATCAATCTTTCTTTGGTTTCATATGCTTGAGCCAAAGCGAGAGGTGACCCTCTAGTGCCAATTTTTAAAGGCTGATCATAAAAATTTCTTTTATGCTGTTGATTGGACATGTCGTTAATGCTAACTCCTTTTGATTAGTTTTAATAATGTCTGCGAAATATGCAAAAAGCAATGACCATTCTTGGTATTGAGAGTAGCTGCGACGATACAGCAGCTTCTGTGGTTCATTTGAGTCTGGAAACTAAAACAAAAGATTGGAAAATCAGTAGCAGAATTTCATCTGCAAAAATTCTGTCTTCAGAAATATTTTCACAGAACAGTCTTCATGAATATTACGGCGGTGTTGTTCCTGAAATAGCAGCTAGAGCGCATGCAGAAAATTTAGATATTTGCGTATCATTGTCTCTTAAAAATGCTGAATTAAATACCCGTGAAATTGACTTAATCTCTGTTACTTCAGGTCCAGGTTTAATTGGTGGATTGATTTCCGGTACAATGTTTGCAAAAGGCCTTTCTAAATCTTTAGGAAAGCCGATAATTGGCGTTAATCATTTAGTAGGCCATGCATTAAGTCCCCGGCTTTCAGAATTTTCGCTAGGGAACCCTGCCTTGGAGTTTCCATATCTTGTACTTTTAGCTTCTGGCGGTCATTGCCAATTTTTAGAGGTAATTAGCCCATCTAAATTTCGACGACTTGGCGGAACGATTGATGATTCGCCAGGGGAAGCATTTGATAAACTCGCTAAGCTTCTTGGCCTTGGTTATCCAGGAGGACCATTAATCGAAAATTGTGCCAAAAAGGGAAAAATAAATCGATTTAATCTTCCTAAACCTCTTTTTAAAGCACCAACTTGCAATATGTCATTTTCGGGCTTAAAAGCTGCTGCAGCAAGAGAGATAGAGAAAAACTTTCAATATTCCAGTGAAGAAAAAAAAGCTGTTTTTATTAATGATATGTCAGCTGATTTCCAAAAAACTATTTCAGATATCTTTGCGGAAAAGTCAAAAATTGCTATGACTTCTTTTAGGGGGAAATATTATAAAAATCTAACTGGCTTAAAATTTTGTGTGTGTGGAGGGGTCGCTGCAAATCAGAGTATCCGACAATGTTTAGAAAACACGTCGAAGAAATTAGGTTTTGAATTCTTTGCTCCCCCTATTGAACTTTGTACAGACAATGGGGCTATGATTGCTAGTGCAGGGGCTGAAATTTTTCTAGAACGTGGGTGCATTGAAAGAAAATTAGAGATCCGATCAAGGTGGCCTTTAGATACCGAATCCGCCCCTCTAATAGGCTCTGGAAAAAGGGGAGCTAAATCTTGAAAATTTTAGTTATTGGTGCAGGGGCATTTGGAACTGCTTTAGCTAATACATTAGCTAAAGAAAATAAGGATGTTACGCTTTGGGTCCCAAACAAAAATCAATGGAGGGAGATAGGTAACAAACACACTAATTATAAGTATTTACCAGGCATAAAACTCTCAGAGCGCCTTATTGCTACGGAAAATCTTAAATCTGTGTCAAAATTTGCAGATATAATCCTACTTAGTATACCTGCACAAAAAACGAGAGTTTTTTTAAGCGAGAATAAAGATGCATTCTCAGAAAAAGCAACCTTTGTTTTATGCGGAAAGGGTATCGATGCTAAGAATTTACAGCTTCAATCGGACCTTTTGCTATCTGTTTTGCCGAATCAAGATTTTGCTGTTCTGAGTGGTCCTGGCTTTGCTACTGAAATTGCTAAAGGTCTACCCACTGCACTAATAATTGCACATTCAAAAATTGAAACTGCAAAAATACTTCAAAAAAACCTTTCTACCCTAACACTTAGGCTTTATGCCAGTAACGATCCCTATGGTGTTCAACTAGGTGGTTCGCTAAAAAATATAATCGCCATTGCATGTGGTATTTCAGAAGGTCTGGGGCTAGGAGACAGTGCTAGGACATCCTTAATGATAAGGGGATTTTCTGAGATATGTAACTTTGCTGTAACGCTAGGAGCTCAGAAAAAAACTCTTTTTGGTTTGTCCGGTTTTGGGGACTTGTCTTTAACCTGCAACTCTACAAAATCGAGGAATTTTTTGCTGGGAAAAAGCGTCGTTCAGAAAAATATTTCTGAAAAATTTAATCTTAACAGCAAAACTATAGAGGGAGTAAGAACAGCGGAAGCTGTATTGAAACTCTCCAAAAAATTAAAAGTAGAAATGCCTATTGTTGAAGCCATATCACAAATTATTAAAGGTAAAATCGAACCAAATGATGCAGTTCAGCTTCTTTTATCAAGACCTTTAAAAATAGAATGAATTAATATCTGTAGTGATCTGGCTTAAAGGGTCCTGATTTATCCACCCCAATATAGTCAGCTTGATCCTTTTCTAGGTCCGTAAGTCTTACACCTATTTTGTTAAGATGTAACATTGCAACTTTTTCATCTAGCTTTTTTGGCAAAACATAAACTTCATTCTTATATTCTTCTGAATTCGTCCAAAGTTCTAATTGAGCCAAAACCTGATTAGTAAAGCTTGCCGACATTACAAAACTTGGGTGCCCTGTTGCATTGCCTAAATTTAGAAGGCGTCCTTCTGACAGTAATATAATATTATTTCCTGAAGGCATTTCTATCATGTCAACCTGATCTTTAATATTTGTCCATTTATGATTTTTCAGCCCGGCTATCTCAATTTCATTATCAAAATGTCCAATATTGCCAACAATAGCCATGTTTTTCATCTTCCGCATATGGTCAACTTTTATGACATCTTTATTTCCAGTTGCAGTAATGAAAACGTCAGCGGTCTCCAGCGCATCCTCAATTTTGATAACTTCAAAGCCATCCATAGCTGCTTGAAGTGCACAAATAGGGTCAACTTCTGTAACTTTTACCCTGGCGCCAGACCCTCTTAGACTTGCCGCAGATCCCTTTCCAACATCTCCATATCCGCATACTACAGCTGTCTTCCCTGCTAACATTGTGTCAGTGGCTCTTCTTATTCCATCAACCAAGGATTCCTTACAGCCATATTTATTATCAAATTTTGATTTCGTAACACTGTCATTTACATTTATAGCAGGAAACGGAAGTTCTCCTTTTTCCATCAATTGGTATAAACGGTGTACACCTGTTGTTGTCTCCTCCGAAACACCCAAAATTTCATCCCTTTGCTTTCCAAACCAACCAGGGTTTTCTTTCATTCTCTTTCGAATTTGAGCAAAAAGAGCCACTTCCTCTTCAGAAGATGGATTTTCTAAGAACTCCTTGTCACCGCCCTCAGCTTTAGCACCTAAAAGAATATACATGGTGGCATCCCCACCATCATCTAAAATTAGATTGCAGGTTCCTGTTTTAAAATTAAATATTTTATCAGCATAATCCCAATATTCTTCAAGGCTTTCACCCTTTATTGCAAAAACAGGGGTTCCAGTTTCCGCAATGGCAGCGGCAGCATGATCTTGCGTAGAAAAAATATTACATGAGGCCCACCTCACATCAGCTCCAAGATGAACAAGCGTTTCTATAAGCACTGCTGTTTGAATTGTCATGTGTAGGGATCCAGAAATCCTTGCACCCCTTAACGGTTTTTCCGCACCAAATTCTTCTCTTAGTGCCATTAAGCCCGGCATTTCCGTTTCTGCTATTAATATCTCTTTTCGTCCAAAAGCACTTAAATTAATATCCTTGACAATGTAATCATTACTCATAGAAACTTTCCTCATAATAAAAATTTCTTTTTAGATAGTGTATATTTTGAGTAATATCAAAGAAAATATTGATCGGGCTTGGCAGAGAATGTTATCGGGGAGAAGATTGGATTTATTGAATCCTTCACCTTTAGATATTGAGGCTGAAGATATCGCTCATGGCTTGTCATTTTTAGCTAGATGGAATGGACAAACTTTTGGAGAATTTCCTCTATCTGTTGCTTATCACTCTTTATTGGTTCAGGAACTATTTTCGAGAGAAATTAAAAATGCAGCGTGGCAGTTGGTAGCTCTTCTTCATGATGCCCCGGAGTATGTTATAGGAGACATGATATCTCCAGTTAAAAATAAAATAGGGCCAGAATATGAGAAGTTAGAAATCGAAATTCTTAGGGCAGTTCATATTAAATTTGGTTTACCCACCACCGTTCCAAAAAGTATTAAATCAAAAATAAAAAATGCCGATAAATCCGCTGCATGGATTGAAGCCACTCAAATGGCTGGCTTTACTGTAAAGGAAGCCGACAAAATTTTTGGCTCCCAGAAAGATGACTTTGTTAAAAAATATAAATTTATACCTATGTCACCATTTAAAACGAGAGAAGCTTTTATATCGCGTCTTAATAAATTATTAGAAAAAATATATTAATGGTTGAATTTACCTTAAACTACCCTCATGTATCTTAATTGAATTGATAAATGGAGAAACAATGCCTGAGATAGACGTTATTGGAACCAGTAATAATAATTTGATATCAGATGCTTCCGACCAAACATTTATGGCAGAGGTTGTAGAGGCATCTCAAAATTTACCCGTTATAGTTGATTTTTGGGCTCCTTGGTGCGGTCCATGTAAGACGCTTGGCCCAATTTTGGAGAGCGAAGTTAAAGCACGAAACGGCAAAGTTAAACTAGTTAAGGTAAACATAGATGAAAATCAGGGCATAGCCTCTCAACTTAGAGTTCAATCTATCCCAGCTGTTTTTGCATTCTCTGCTGGTCAGCCTGTAGATGGGTTTATGGGAGCACAAACAGTATCCTCAGTTAAGGAGTTCTTTGAAAAAATTCAGAAGAAATTTGGTTCTAGTGATGAAGAGGAAAAAAATCTAATAGAGCAAGGAGAAATAAATCTGGAGGAAGGCCTGATAGAAGAAGCAATGACGGCCTTTAAAACTGCTGCGGAAAAAGATCAAACCAATCCTCTAGCACATAGTGGAATAATTTCTTGTTATCTAAAAGCGTCCAATGTTACTGAAGCTAAGGTTTACCTTGAAAATTTAAATGACGAAACGCGAAAAAAACCTGAAATTTTAAAGATGGTTGCGAAAATTGAATTGCTTGAAAACTCAGAGGATCTAGAGGAAGTATCTGTATTAAAAAAACGACTGGACAGCAATCCAAAGGACCTTAAAAACAAATTTGATCTTGCTATTGCCTTAAATGCAAACTCGCAACCAGAAGAATCAATTCTACTACTATTGGAAATTTACAGGGAAGATAGAGATTGGAAAAATGGGGCTGCAAAAAACCAACTTACTAAAATATTTGAATCTTTAGGACCAGAAAACAATTTTTCTATTAGTGGTAGACGGAAACTTTCTTCCCTTATGTTCTCTTAATTTTACTATGCAATTGTAATGAGTTTTAATCCTGAAAATATTCCTCTTTTTCCCTTAACTGGAGCATTGCTTTTACCTAGATCCAGACTTCCTTTAAATATTTTTGAACCTAAATATCTCGAAATGATCAAAGATTCTTTAAAATCCGATCATCGACTTATAGGTATGATACAACCCTTGGAAAATCAAGAAAGAAACTCAAGCTTTAAAGATATTGAAAAGTTTTACAAAATTGGATGCGCAGGAAAAATTACTTCGTATGATGAAGTAGACGATGGGCGCTATATGATTACACTAACAGGATTTAGCAGATTTTTTCTTATTGACTTGAAACAAAATCAATCATCATATTTGCTGGCAAAAATTGATTGGTCAGATTTTTCAATTGATTTAGGAAATAACCCAGCAAAAGAAATGCCTAGTACTGATCCGTTTTTTAGTATTATTGGAGATTATTTTTCTTCAAATAACATTTCTGCAGACTGGAGTAATTTGAAAAAAGCAGATCAAGAAACTTTGATTAATTCACTTTCAATTTTGTGCCCTTTTGAAAGTTATGAAAAGCAAGCTCTGTTAGAAGCCTATAGTCTAGATGATCGGAAAAAGGTTTTGACTACCTTAATGGAAATCTCGTCTCAAAAACAAGGAACTGATATAATTCAATAGTTAAAAAGTAAGGGATTAAAATGGAAAAAGAGTTTAATTATGATTTGCTTAAAATATTGGTTTGCCCGAAAACGAGAACAAGGCTGCGTTATGATACTGAAAAGCATGAATTAATTTCAGATAGCGCTGGCTTGGCCTTTAAAATCAAAGATGGTGTTCCAATTATGTTATTAGAGGAAGCTAGAGAAATTAGTTCCTAATGTGAAAAATATCTAATTCCGGTAAAAATCATAGAAATATTTTTTTTATTGGCCTCTCTTATTATATCTTCATCATTTATAGAACCGCCAGGCTGAATAATTGCTTTCACTCCAGCGTTGCATAATTCAATCACTCCGTCTGAGAAAGGAAAAAATGCGTCGGAGGCCGCTACAGCACCTATCATATTATTTTCCATATTATTAGCTAAATTTTCTGATTTAATAACGGCCATTCTAACACTATCAAGCCTACTAGTCTGGCCACCTCCTATCCCAATTGTTTGACCGTCTTTCACAATTATTATGGCATTAGAGTGTACATGTTTGATTATTTTCCAAGCGAAAATCATATCATTCAACTCTTTTTCGTTTGGCTCTAGATTTGTTACATTTTTAATCTTTTTTCTATCGAAAATAATACGATTTTCTTCCTGTAAAAGAATGCCTCCGGATATTTCCTTTGTAACCTTTGTAGAACTCTTATGATCCAATAAGCCAAAAGTTTCCAAGAGCCGCACATTTTTTTTCTCTTTGAAAATGTCTTTTGCTTCTTTTGATATTTTTGGTGCTATTATAACTTCAGTAAAAGTTTTTTTAATCTCACTCGCTGTAATGGCATCAAGAGTGGAATTTACAGCAACAATTCCACCAAAAGCTGAGGTAGGATCACAGCTGTTTGCTTTTAAATATGCTTGATGAAGTGTTTTCGCCTTAGCAACACCACAAGGATTTTTGTGCTTGACTATTACACAAGCAAATTCCTTTTCATCATTAAACTCCGAAATGATCTTAAAGGCACTATCAGCATCGATATAATTATTGTAAGACAGCTCCTTTCCCTGAACTTTTTTTGAGGTTGCAATATTTGGCCCTTCCCTATCATATATCAAAAGTTCGGCTTCTTGATGTGGATTCTCCCCATACCGAAGTTTTATTTCTTTTTTTATGCCTGACCTTATCCCTGCAATCCCTATGGAACCCCATTTTAGCCAATATTGAATATCAAAATCATAATCTGAAACAGTCAAAAATGCCTTAATGGCCATTCTCTTACAGAAAGATGCTGAAATTTTTCCATGATTATTTTTTAACTCTTTTATTAGATCATTATAATCATCTGGGTCAACAATCACACAGACGTTCTCATGGTTTTTTGCTCCTGCCCTTATAAGGGTCGGGCCTCCAATATCTATTTCTTCTATACAATCCGAATAATTCTTTCCTGAAAAGACCGCTTTTCTAAACGGGTATAAATTAACTATAACGAGATCTATCTCACTAATGGCATGATCACGCAATTCTTGTAAATCCGCTGGATTATTTCTTCGGAAAAGTATTCCTCCATGTATCCTTGGATGAAGAGTTTTTACTCTTCCACCCATCATTTCTGGGAAACCAGTTACCTCGGAAACGTCATTAATAAGAAAATTTTTGTCTCTTAAGAACGAAGCTGTACCCCCCGTCGAGACTATTTCCACGCCACAGGACACCAAATATTCCGCCAAAATATTTAAATTCTTTTTATCAGAAACAGAAATTAATGCCCTGGTCAATTTTATAAGCTTGGAATTTTTTAAATTTTTTTTATCCAATATTTTCCAATCCTATGTCTCTTAAATTTCCCGATCTAGAGGTTTGGTTTTGAAATTTCCATTCTACAAGTTCCCTATATTTTTTTTTATTTGAAGACACAACAATTTGTTTTGATTCTCTAACATTAATATCTCCTCGGCCAAAATATGCACTTTCAGCCAAAGATAAATCTCCACCTTTATGAGTAAAAAGCCATGTCTCCCCGTTCTTAAGCTTAAGAATTACAGATTTGTTTGTTTCCAAATGCCATGCTTCAACATCAGGATGTAAATGAAAATATAGCCTATAAGGAGTCTTTTTATTTTTAAAACCAGAATAAATTAATTCATCCGACCCAGATAAATTTTGCCCATCGAACGTTAGTTTAAACTTCCTTTTGTGTATAATACCAAAGCTTGATTCATAACAATTATGCTCTGAAATTAAAGTTTTTTCCTTCTGAGTTTCCTCCATTAAAATCTTTGTTGTCTTCTGACTTCTCCTAAACATTTTGTCTTCAGGACGAAGACTTCTAGGCCAAACTGGTATAAATTGAGCTTGGGATTGATCAGCTAGTTCCAAAGTTGAATGAGCATAAGTAGACCTATTTTGTCTTTCAATATAAGAGTCGTGTCTATGCCCAGAGCCACAGTTCACTATTATTTTTCGTAAGCCCGATGCAAATTCAAATGACAACAAACCTGCATGTGCTGTCCCCCTTCTATCATACTTGGGTGGTTCGCTTACATCTGCAATAATTGTTACATTTTTTGCCCTTAACTTACAAAAGCCCATATATATGCCATCTCTAATAACCTCCTTAGGATATTCTACTGACGATAACACATTTAAATAAGGTTCCGACCCCCCATCAGAACCCATTGCTGCAACCAATCTCCCATTCTCAAACCTTACTGCTTTTAATGTTTTAGCAGCACGCATAACTGAAACGTCAATGAAGGACCCTTCTGCCGCACCATAAACTTTCAATTGTCTGCCATAGTTTCGCAACTTCTCTAAATAAACTAAAAATTCCAAAAGTTCTTCAGGATTTCTCGAATCTATCTCTCCGTGCTTGTTTATTAATCTTTTTGATTCACGACCAATTCCTTGGATAAATTGGCCTAAAATTTTGGTTTCTGCCCCTCGAAAGTATTCACAATAAAAAATAGCCATCTTTATAAAAAATTTGTCCTTACTTGAAAAGCTTATGGGCTTTAAAATTTTTATGAGGTATAAAGTCCTGCTTAAAATTGTCCTTACTTTTTCATTCAGAAAATTATAAAGTTGCTCTCCTCCAAAGGGAGGTTTTTCAAAAAGGTCTTTGTTTTCCACTAAAGAAATAGCCCTTTTTGATGCTACCTCAATACTCCAACCTGGACCCTTTCCACTGCCATATCTTGCTACCCACTCTAAGATCCAAGAGATTGCTATTTTTCTTGATATTGTTGAGTTTATTGATCTTAAATCATACAGCCAATCAAAACTATGTATTGATTTTTCAGAATGAATTGGCAATCCTCCCAAATCCCATAATTGGATTATGTTTGTTGTTTTTGCAAAACTATCTTTCGTGTCAATTTCATATATATAATCAGGAAGATATATTTTTGCTCCATCGATAATCACTACATTCTTTAGTAACATTTTAGCGTAAGTTGTGTTTCCAAGATTTAAAAATTTTAATTTTTTAATTTTTTTAACCTTAAAAGATTTAAAAAAAAATGTAGAAAGATAAATTGTCTTTATTAGTAACACAGAAAAGTTTGATACAAACCTAACAAAATTTATGTAAAAATGAATGCGCATTTTTTCTTTTAATTTTTATCCTAGGCTTTTTGTTTTTTTAATATAGCAATATAGAATCCATCGACACCGCCAATATCAATTAGGTAGTTAGGGTTTAATCTTATTCCACCCAAACAATCTGTCAAAGATTGCTTTAAGCCTAAATCATTATGATTTATTTTCTCAACACTATAGTTTTTATTACTCCCTAAAAAAACAGAAATTATTCTCTCTCCTTCCTCAGGAGAAATTGAGCATGTTGAAAATACTAGATTTCCACCTGGCTTTACCCAATTGCTCACATGGTTTAAAAGCCTTTTTTGAACTTCAGAGAACGTCTTTATCCTTGAAATTGGGTCTAGATATTCAATCTCTGGGTTTTTTCTTAATGTTCCAGTGGAAGAACAAGGGGCATCCAATAAAACAACATCATAAGGTATTTCTGGGGTAAAATCCAAAATATCCGAAATAATTATTTTTGAGCTTAATTTTGTACGTTCTAAATTCTGTTTTAAAATTTCCACTCTCCTTTTGGACCGATCTATAGATGTTGTCCTAGCGCCACCACTAACAAGTTGCATTGTTTTACCACCAGGAGCTGCACAACAATCTAGGACTTGTAGATTTTCTATATTCCCCAACAAAAGTACCGGTAGAGAAGCTGAAAAATTTTGGACCCACCATGCTCCTTCTTTATAACCTGGCATTTCTGAAACTTTTCCTATTTTCTGTAACCTTAAGGTGTTCGAATTTCCTATCCTCTTTCCGCCGAGGAGTTTCTCCCATTTTTTCAGTTCACTTTCGTTTTTCACAGTCACATCAGTAATTGGCTCATTTCTAAATGCATGCCATATTTTTTTCTGAATCTCTCTTCCATAAATTTTGATGCAATAATCAGCCAATTCTGTTTTGTTTTCTAGGTTATGGTCAAAAGTTGATGGATTTATTTTTGAAAGATCTTTTTTTGAAAATGAGCGAAGAACTGCATTAACAAATGCAACAGAATATTTATCTTTCATTTTAATTTTCGCCAATTTCACTGCATTATCAACAGAGGCGTGTGGTGGAATGTTTTCGATTAAAATTTCTAGTGTTGCTATCCGTAAAATATTTAGCAATACCTTACTTGGCCTTTTCTTTACTAGCAAAGATATTTGATGGTCTATTATTGGCAGATTTTTTATGACTGACTTTGCCAACCTATTAGCATGCGCCAACTTTTCTGGCCTTACTTTAGATAAATTAATTTCATTGTTTAAAAAAAAATCGGAACACATTTTATTTTCAATAAATAGATGGTTTAGAATTTCTAGAGCTATAAACCGATCTAATATTTCTTGTTTTTTTGCTACTTGAATTAAATTTGTAAAATAAAATTTCTTATTATTATTCATAGTTTTTATTGTTTGTGTTATGATTTTTATGTTATGTATTTCCAAATTGTACTTATATGATATTTGGAAACTCTAGTGAAACAAAATAAGGCCTTAGATAAGAGGAAAATTGCTGAAAGAGCTCTTAAGGAAGCCGAACTTCGAAGAAAAGCTAATAAATTTCCGACAATGCCTAAAGAATACGGCGGGAGAGATGGGTTAGAGCCAACCCGCTATAAAGATTGGGAAGTAAAGGGAATTGTAAGTGATTTCTAATCTTTTTTCTTGATAAAAAGAATTTTTATTCTATGTTAGGTCCCACAACTTAACATTTATGATGCGGGCTTCAGGCCCGTTTTTTTTATGATTGACCTTATAGCAAAAAATAAAATTGAAAAAAAGATCCTTACCACAATTGAGGGCTCTGTGAAAACAATGGGCTTTGATATAATCAAAATAAGGTATGTGGAAGATGAAAATTCATTGCTACAAATTTTTATAGATAACGAAAATAGTACTGTGAGTATCGATGACTGTGGGAAGGTTTCAAAAAAGGTTTCTTTGTTACTAGGTATAGAAAGTCCTATTGAGACAAATTATAGGCTTGAAATATCATCACCAGGAATAGAAAGACCTCTTACTAAGCTGTCTCACCTGGAAGAATTTATTGGTCACAAAATATATGTTAAGACGCAAAAAAAGTTTCACAACAGAGATAAATTCAAGTGTAAACTGCTAGGCTTTAGCGAAAGTGAAATTTTTATTGAAGAAAAAAATGTTCAAAGGAATTTCAGTTTCGGTGACATAATAGACATAGAACTTCGTCCAGAAATTTAGTTCTTTATTAATTTTACTAGAGGAAAAAATGCAAACTACATCAGCAAACAAACTAGAATTACTACAAATAGCAGAATCAGTTGCCAGAGAAAAACTTATAGATCCAGAGCTAGTTATAGAAGCCATGGAAGAAAGTTTAGCAAAGGCAGCAAAATCTAGGTATGGAGCAGAATACGATATTCGAGCTAAAATTGATACTACCTCCGGGGAACTGAAGATGGAACGGTATAGAAAAATTGTCGATTTAGTTGAAAATCATTTCATAGAAATTACTTTAGAAGACGCTACAAAAATTCGTACTGATTCAGTAATTGGGGAAGATATTGTTGATAATCTCCCACCATTAGACTTTGGGAGAATAGCAGCTCAGTCAGCAAAGCAAGTCATCACTCAAAAAGTTCGTGAAGCAGAAAGGGCTAGGCAATACGAGGAATTCAAAGACAGGGTAGGCGAAATAATTAATGGACAGGTACGTAGGGTTGAGTATGGAAATGTTATAGTAGATCTCGGTAGAGGAGAGGCAATTTTAAAAAGAGACCAGCTTATAAATAGAGAACCTTTAAGAATAAATGACAGAGTTAGAGCTATAATTAAAGAAGTACGGGAAGAGACCCGAGGTCCACAAATATTTCTTTCCCGAACGGCTCCAGAATTTTTATCTGAACTGTTTAAAATGGAAGTTCCAGAAATCTATGATGGAATAATTGAAATTAGAACTGTGGCCAGAGATCCTGGAAGTAGGGCTAAGATTGGAGTAATATCCCATGATACATCAATAGATCCTGTTGGCGCCTGTGTAGGCATGAGAGGCAGCAGAGTTCAGGCTGTTGTTAATGAATTACAAGGTGAAAAAATCGATATAATTCCTTGGAATGAAGACGCACCGACTTTTCTTGTAAATGCCCTTCAACCTGCAGAAGTCTCTAAAGTGGTTTTAGATGAAGATGCCCAAAGAATAGAGGTTGTTGTTCCAGATGAACAGCTTAGCCTAGCCATTGGTAGAAGAGGACAAAACGTACGGTTAGCAAGCCAATTAACAGGTTTTGACATAGATATAATGACCGAAGCGGATGAAAGTGAAAAAAGACAACTTGAGTTTTCAGAAAGAACAAAACTTTTTGTAGAAAGGCTTAATATAGATGAAATGGTCGCTCAACTTCTCGTTTCAGAAGGTTTTTCTACCCTTGAAGAAGTTGCATATGTAAGCTCTGAAGAAATTGCTTCTATCGATGGTTTCGACGACACCACAGCTGAAGAACTACAAGCTAGGGCTCGAGAATCTTTGGAGGAGACAAATGCAAAATCATTAGCTCGTGCAAAAGAGCTTGGTGCTGACGACACTCTTATAAATATTGAAGGCCTTTCCCCTCCCATGATAGAGGTTTTAGCGGAAGACGGAATAAAAACTCTAAAGGATTTTGCTACTTGTGCAGATTGGGAACTTTCTGGAGGATACTCTACAGTCGATGGCAAAAGAGTTAAGGATGAAGGGTTATTAGAAAGTTTTGATATTTCTTTAATGGAAGCCAGAACCTTAATCATGGATTCCAGACTAAAGTTAGGTTTAATTTCACAAGAAGATTATGACGAACAAATGGGCTCACAAGAACCGCCTGAAGAGATGACCGAGGAATCTTAATAATATTCATATTTTTTGGAACTGAAAGGGAAGTTGTATTGAATAAAGAGACTTGTGAAACTGAGGATCGGTTAAAACTAATATTAACTGAAAATGGAGAATTAATACCTGACATATACAACAAGCTACCTGGAAAATGTTATTGGGTACGGTTTCATAGGGAAGATATAGAAAACATCATAGAAAAAAAAGCTTCTGTATCACCAACTCACTCGAAAGCAACTATGTTCCAAACCTTATTCTTAAACATAGAAAAGCAGTTTAAGAAAAATATTTTTCTTAAACTATCTCTTGCTAGAAAATCCGGTAATTTGATCTTTGGATTTGAAAAAGTAAAAATGGCATTAAAATCAGGAGATTCCAATATTTTATTCCATGCAAATAACGGCTCTTCTAAAGAATTAAAACGTATAAAACCTAGATCTGTAAAATTAATCTTGGTAACTTTGTTTAGCTCCAGTGAATTGGGTAAAGTTTTTAATAGAGACAATGTTGCTCATTCATGCGTACTAAAGGGTGGTTTAGCTAAATCTTTAATTTTAGACGTAAAAAAACTAGAAGGTATCCAAAATTAGTTATATACCTTTTTTAGAATTTATTAGAAAGTTTTTAAATGAGTGAAGACGGATACCCAGAAAAGAAAAATAAGTCCTTAAATTTAAGGGGAGGACAAGGTGTTGTTAGACAAAACTTTTCCCATGGAAGGGTAAAATCTGTTGTAGTTGAAACCAAAAGGAAAAAATTAATACTCTCTAAACCAAACTCTCTTAATCCATCACCGAAAACGGGTGAAGTAATACAATCAAAACAGGACATAAAGTTTTCGGGTGAATTGGAAAGGAAACGAAAAGCTTTGGAGGCTGCCAAAGGTGTGGAAGCGGTTAGAAAAGAGAAAGAAGTTGCTGAGAGAAAAAAGAGGGATTTGGAGCTGGAGGAGCTCAGATCAAATAGGAAAGCTCAAGAGACATTTAAAGAAGATAAAAAAGTGGATTTGTCTTCTCTGAAAAACAGCTTACCTTCTGAACCAATAGTTGAAAAACCTAGAGCAAAGCCAGAAAAAAGTTTTTCTAAAAATGTTTCACTAAAGAAATCTAGAAGTGAAGAGGAGGAAAATAAAAAGACTTCCAGAAACACTGAAGACAGGAGACGGTCAGGTAAACTTACCATTGTACAGGCACTTGGAGAGGAAGGTGGACGACATAGATCTATTGCCTCCATGAGAAGGCGGCAAGAAAAAGAAAAGAGAAGACTAACACAAGAACCACAAGAAAGAGAAAAGGTTATAAGAGATGTGCAGATTCCTGATTCCATAACGGTACAAGAACTTGCAAATCGAATGGCAGAAAGATCTGCTGCTGTCGTAAAAACCCTTATGACAAATGGAATAATGGCCACTCAAAACCAAATAATTGATTCAGACACTGCAATGCTTATTGTCGAAGAGTTTGGACACAAAACAATTAGGGTTTCTGAATCTGATATAGAAGATTCTATTGTTAATTTTGATGAAGCTGACGATGGAGAGAAGTCACCGAGACCACCTATAATTACTATTATGGGACACGTGGATCATGGAAAAACTACTCTACTCGATGCTATAAAAAGTACAAATGTTGTCTCTTCAGAGGCTGGAGGAATAACTCAACACATTGGCGCGTACCAAGTAAAGACAAAAAATGGGGAATTATTAACTTTTATTGACACTCCTGGACACTCTGCTTTTACATCTATGAGAGCACGGGGAGCTCAAGTTACTGATATTGTTGTATTAGTTGTTGCCGCTGATGATGGAGTGATGCCTCAAACAATTGAAGCAATAAATCATGCTAAGGCAGCAAATGTGCCTATCATTGTCGCCATAAATAAATCAGATAAACCTGATGCTGATGCAAATAGAGTAAGAACTGAACTTCTTCAACACGAAATAGTTGTAGAATCTATGTCTGGAGAAGTATTGGAGGTCGAAGTATCTGCCTTAAATTCTACAGGCCTTGATAAACTTTTAGATGCAATAGCTCTACAGTCGGAACTTTTGGAATTAAGCGCTAATAAAACCAGACCAGCTGAAGGGGCTGTAATTGAAGCAAAACTAGATGTCGGAAAGGGACCCATAGCTACTGTGTTAGTGTTAAAGGGTACTTTGAAAACTGGGGATATTTTTGTTGTTGGGTGCCAATGGGGTAAAGTCAGAGCTCTTTTAGACGACACTGGTTCGGTAACAAAAACTGCCACACCTTCAGTACCCGTCGAGGTACTAGGACTTAATGGAACTCCTGAGGCAGGTGATTTATTAAATGTTGTAACAGATGAATCTAAGGCTAGAGAACTTGCGAATTATAGAGCACAAATTCTTAAAGATAAAAAAGCTGCACTTGGATCTGGGGCTTCATTCGAACAACTTTTGGCAAATGCAAAAATAAAGGAAAATATTTCTGAACTACCTGTCTTAGTTAAGTCAGATGTTCAGGGTTCTGCTGAAGCAATAGTTCAGGCTTTAAATAAAGTTGGAAATGAGGAAGTGGTAGTTAAAGTTTTATACTCGGGGGTAGGCGCCATTACCGAAAGTGATGTTTTACTTGCCGAAGCGTCCAGTGCACCAATAATAGGTTTCAATGTTAGAGCTAATGCCCCAGCAAGAGAATCTGCAAATCAAAAAAATGTGGAAATAAAGTATTTTTCTATAATTTATGACCTGGTAGATAACATTAAGGGACTTGCTTCAGGTTTATTAACCCCAAAAATAGAAGAAACTTTTATTGGCTATGCTGAAATTAAGCAAATTTTTAAAGTAAGTGACTCTGGGAAAATTGCTGGTTGCTTAGTTAATGAAGGCATAGCTAAAAAAGATGCTGGAGTAAGACTTCTTAGGGACAATGTGGTTATACATCAAGGAAAGCTCAAGACTCTAAAGAGGTTTAAAGATGATGTTAAAGAAGTTCAATCTGGCCAAGAGTGTGGCATGGCATTTGAAAGTTATGACGACATAAGAGAAAGTGATATGATCGAAATATTTACAACCAAGGAAATTAAAAGATCTCTTTGATATCTTTGTTTGGACATAAATAATGACTTTAAGTTATGATATCCACTCTGCTAACCAAAACTGGCATGGAACGACAATAGTTGGGGTAAGGAAGAACGGACAGGTGACGATTGCTGGTGACGGACAAGTGTCTCTTGGGCAATCAATTATAAAAAGCTCAGCGAAAAAAATCAGGCGAATTATAATTGAGAAAAATGAAGTTATTGCGGGGTTTGCAGGATCCACAGCAGATGCTTTTACTTTAATTGAACGGTTAGAGAAAAAACTTGAGAGAAGTCCAGGTCATCTTACTAAAGCTTCAATAGAGTTAGCTAAAGACTGGAGAACAGATAAATACCTTAGAAATCTGGAAGCGATGTTAATAGTTTCAGACGGAAGTACTTTACTAATTTTAACTGGATCCGGTGATGTTTTAGAACCTGAGAACAATATTGCAGCTGTTGGTTCAGGAGGCAACTATGCATTAGCTGCTGCTAGAGGCTTGTACGATACTGCTGAAGATACAAAAGTAATAGCTTCTAAGGCACTGAAAATAGCATCAGAAATATGCGTGTATACAAATGGAAACTTGATTTCTGAGACGTTAAAATCAAAATAATCGTTATTTTTATAATTTATTAGGTTTTTATTATGATAAATTTAACTCCCAAAAAAATAGTAGCTGAGCTTAATCGGTTCATTATAGGTCAACATGACGCTAAAAAAGCTGTTGCCGTTGCAATCAGAAACCGGTGGAGGCGATTACAATTACCTATAGAACTTCAAGAAGAAATTTATCCAAAGAATATTTTAATGATAGGGCCAACAGGAGTAGGAAAGACGGAGATTTCTAGAAGGTTGGCAAAGATTACGGGCGCACCATTTTTAAAGATTGAAGCAACAAAATTTACTGAAGTAGGGTACGTTGGTAGAGATGTGGAGCAAATAATTAGAGATTTAGTAGAAAATTCTATTTTTTTGGTTAGAGAGGAAATGCGTTCAAAAGTAAAAGCTGAAGCACATGCTGAGGCAGAAAAAAGAGTGGTCAAAGCGCTGGCCGGTTCAGAATCTAGAGAGCAAACTATAGAGATGTTTCGCAAAAAACTAAAGGATGGACTTCTGGACGACAAAGAAATTGATATAGATATAAGAGATAGAAATATGAACTTAAGTCTTTCAGATTTAACTAATAATATGGGTTCCTTTAACAATAATAGCTTAGGATCTTTAAATTTAGTTGATCTATTCAACTTTAGTAACAAGGACTCAAAAAAGAAAAAAAGAGTAAAGGTGAAAGACAGCTATGATTTGTTAGTAGAAGAAGAAGCGGACAAACTTTTGGATGAAGAGGTAGTTGTTAAAGAATCCCTTAAAAGAACTGAGCAAACAGGAATTGTTTTTCTTGATGAAATAGACAAGGTTTGTGATAATTCTCAAAATACCGGTGCTAACGTTAGCAGAGAGGGTGTTCAAAGAGATCTTCTTCCATTGATAGAAGGAACAACGGTCAGCACAAAGTATGGTCCCATAAAGACAGACCACATACTTTTTATAGCAAGTGGGGCTTTCCATTTATCTAGACCATCAGACCTTCTTCCAGAACTTCAGGGAAGGTTACCTATAAGAGTGGAATTAAAAAACCTTTCTAAAAATGACTTTATAAAAATTCTTACAGACACGGACAATGCTCTCACTATTCAGTATAAAGAACTAATGAGAACCGAAGGGTTAGATGTTAATTTTAATTCTAAAGGTATTGAAGAAATAGCTCGTGTGGCAGAAAATATTAATAACAAAGTTGAAAGCATAGGAGCGCGACGACTTTATACCGTTCTTGAAAAAGTTTTTGATGAAATTAGCTATAATGCCCCAGATTTGAAAGGAGAAAAAATAACTATAAATGAAGGTTTTGTTAAAAAGAACTTGAAAAATATGGGAGAAAGTACCGATGAAGAGAACTTAATTTTATAAACTTTTTTTTCTTATATATATATAGTAGGCGCCCGAGCCTCCATGGTTAAGTGCAGCAGGAAAAACAGCTAAAATATTATTGGATTGTGCTGACTGGGAAATCCATTGAGGTAGTTCCTTTTTTAAAACCCCAACTTCCCCTAGATTGGAAAGCTTATTACCCTTTCCTGTAATTATTAAAACAAATCTTAATTTAGCCTTTATAGAAGTCTCTATAAAGTTTAAGACCCTTATGTGTGCCTCTTTCCTCCTTAACCCATGCAAATCTAAAGTCGCTTCGGGTCTAATTTTTCCTCTTTTAAGATCTCTAAGTTTTTTCTTATCAATTGCTTGTTCATTTATATTATGAAACCCAGTTTGTGCTTTTTTCCCTTTTATTGGGATTTCTTTTTTTTCAACATTGGGATTATATATGAATTTTTTGGTGAAATTGTTTTTTGGAATAGAGTTTTTATGATCCATTTTAGGAATTTTTTTTATTTTATTTGAAAACTCCTCCCATGTTTTTAGGTCATCTTTCGAAAGATCTTTACTTTTCACAACTTAATTTAACCTTTATTTAACCGTTGGTGCTGATCAAAAACCAATTAGGTTCCTTTTTCGAAAAGTTCTTAAAAAATGTCCATGTGTCCTTCTGTTTTTTTATTTTTTTTGGATCACCTTCTACTACTTTTCCACCCACATCCTTAACAACAGAACTAATATCAGACACAAAAGACAAAGTGATTTCTGCTACTCTATTTTCTTTGTCGTATGAGGCATCCTTTAATCTTATTTCCCGCACCCCACCAAACTCGATTTCTACCGTGTAACCATTGTTAGCTCTTTCGTCTATTACTTTAGAAAAAGCTTCAAAAACTTCATCTAAAAGTAGTGGTCTTAATTTTTCTACATCTCCTCTTTCAAAAGAAACAATGATCAACTCATATGCCTTTTTTGCTCCCGAAATGAAATCTTTTACAGTGAAGGTTTTGTCACTCTTTTTCATTTCTTTTAGAGAGTTTCCTGACGAACTGTCTATATCTACGTAATCTGCTATGTCTTCATCCGCATTGTCTACGTTAGAGTTAATATCAACATTCAAATCAACTGGTTTCAAATTAGTCGGCTTATTATTGATATTTCCTTCGTGCCCTTGCCTATTCCCTAATACAGAAAAAAGCCTCCAAAATAGAAACAAAGCTACAGATGCTAGGATAATTATGTTTGTCATTTTTTGTTCCTTTTGGATTTTTTTATTTATTTAACATTTTTTTTCTTTAAAACAATCATATCTATAAAACTATTTTAATTTTTTAATATATCAAAATGAAACTTATACTATTATTAATTATCATACCAGTATGCGAAATTTTCCTATTTATAACGATTAGTAATTATATTGGCTTATTTTATGTTTTGTTTTTTACGGTTTTAACTGCCTTCCTTGGACTTTCCTTAGTCAAAACACATTGGAAGAAAAACTTACAAAAATATAGTGTCAATTCTCTTAGCTCGGTACAATTAAATTTTGAAAATTTATCAGACAGTCTCTTCATTTTAGTTTCGGGAATATTTTTTATTACCCCAGGTTTTCTAACTGATTTATTTGCTATTATTCTAATTCATCCCAGTATAAGAAGTTTTATTAGACACTGGTTAATTTCACATTTTATAGATTCTGTTGAAATAAAAAGAGGTGGTAAAAAAACTCCTCATGAATATGTCGAAACTGATTATGAAGAGGTAAAAGACTAAATGTCATTTCCTTTAGGAGAAAAGAATGGAAAAAGAGACGAAGAAATTTAGAATTATTACGCAGTATATAAAGGATTTATCTTTTGAAAATAAATTAGCGATTGATCATAAAGCTTCCAAGGTCAAACCTGAACCTAATTTTAATCTTGATATCAAAACGGCTTCTCTTGGAAACTCTATATATGAAGTATCTCTTGTTTGCAATGTCGAAGCAAAAATAGAAAATGAAACTGTTTATATAATTGAGCTTATATATTGTGGTATATGTTCTGTTTCTAGCGATTCTGAAATAGAGTTGAAAAACGTTCTTTACTCTAAAGTACCAGGTTTTATTTACCCCTATGCTAGGCGAATAATTTCTAGTCTAACTATGGACAGCAACTTTCCTACGATAAGCATCGGTCCAATATATTTTGAAGAAATTAAATCAGAAGATATAGATATTGATCAATAGTTCCATTTTTTTTCACCACCAATGGATTTTATAAAATCGCTATGAGCCTTGATTTCATGTTCTTTTAAACGTTTTGTTAGTTTTTTTGACCTTTGCCTTGTGTAATTATTTTCAGTATTTATTGATGTCTTTTTTTGTTGAATATTATCAAGTGTAAAATCTGGTTGAGAACCACCAATGAGTTCTAAATATACTTTTGACAATATGTTGGTGTCCACTAATGCGCCATGGAAATCTTTGCGAGCTGATCGATCAATTCCGAAGCGAGATGCTAACGCATCCAAAGAGTTTTGTCTCGATGGAAATTTTTTTCTTGCTAATTTTAACGTATCAATAAAATCGAAATTAGAGAGGTCATCTTTATTTGCCTTTTTTAATTCACAATTTAGAAACTTTAGATCAAATTCTGCATTGTGGATAATGAGGACGCCTCCACTTATAAAAGTTAGAAATTCATCGGCTATCATTTGAAACGTGGGCTTGTCTGATAAATCTTCATTTGTTAGCCCATGTATCATTGTAGATTCTTTTGGAACACTTCTTTCTGGATTCACATATTGATGATATGTTTTTCCGGTAGGCACATGTCCTAAAAGCTCTACAGCTCCAATTTCAATTACCCTATGACCGGCAGGGTTGGTATCTGTTGGATAAGGGTCTAAACCTGTCGTTTCAGTATCTAAAACTATTTCCTTAATTTTTGACATTTGTTTTCAGTATAATTTGGATAATTTTTTTCACCTCTGTTTTTACATGTCTCAACCCTAAATCAGTTTCTATAATAAAATCGGCTAACTGACATTTTTCCTCTATATTTATTTGCTTAGAATTGATTTTCTGAAACTGTTCCTTTGTCATAGTTCCTCTTTTTAGTACTCTTCTTTCTTGTTCTAAAGGACTTGTCTTCACTACCAAAACTCCATCAAGCCATCCACGTTCACCAGTTTCAAAAAGCAAGGGAATATCAAAAGCTATAATTGGATGATGTTTGTTTTTGTCTATAAATTCATTTCGGTTTTTCTTTAGCAAAGGATGAATTTTAGATTCTATTTTTGAGAGCAGGTCCCTTTGTTTTAAACTTTCTTCAAGTATTTTTTTCCTATCTACTTCATAGGTGTTAACATATAGATTTGAAAAATTCTTTATTGCATTATAACCATCTTCACCTTTTTTGTATAGTTTGTGTACAGTTTTATCGGCATCCCAGACAGGTATACCTTCTTGGAAGAAAAATTTGGCAGTTTGAGTTTTCCCCATTCCAATTGAACCTGTAATCCCAAGGTTAAATGGTAACATTGCATTTTTCTTGTAAAAACATTTCTAATTCTTCTGTAACTTTGGGCTGAACTCCAAACCATTTTTCAAACCCTGGTACTCCTTGGTGTAATAACATTCCAAGACCATCAACTGTTTTTAATCCCATACTTTTTGCTGTTTTTAAAAGGTCTGTTTTTAAAGGATTATAGACCAAATCGGCTACCAATGCTTGTGAGTTTAGCTTAGAAATGTTTGGTGAAAATCGTGCGTTTCCAATCATACCAAGTGACGTTGTGTTAACCAATGTTAACACCTCTTCTAGCTGACTATCAACATTCGTCCAATCTATAACTTTAACCTTTGCGCCCAATATATCACTTAGAGAGATGGCTTTGTTTTTAGTTCTATTTGATATTCGAACTTCAGGAACCCCTTCGTGTAACAGTGCCCATACAATTGCTCTAGCAGCTCCTCCAGCTCCATAAACTAAAGCTGGTCCTTTTTTAGGGTCCCAGTGAGGTTGCTTTTGTTTTATGTTTTCAATAAAGCCGTATGCATCTGTGTTGTCACCAGTGATTTGCCCTGAGGAATTAAAGTGAAGAGTGTTTACCGCACCTATCATAGTAGCCCTATCAGTTAGTTTATCTACCATCGAGAGAACATTGGTTTTATGGGGAATCGTGACGTTCGCTCCTTTAAAACCTAGTTTTGGTAAAAGATTGATAGTTTTTTCAAGCATCTTTAGGTTAACATTTAGTGGAATGTAATAACCCTTTAGGTTGTTTTTAACCAACCAGTAATTGTGTAGGTCTGGTGAAAGAGATTGTCCTATTGGACTACCTATAACGGCAGCTAGTGGCACTTCTTTTTGGTTCTCTATGTCCATAAATTTAATCTTTTATTTATTAACATTATTTAAACTTACATTATAATTGTTTGTGGAAAACCGTAATGTTTTGGTTTTTTTGTATTTTATCACCAAAACTTTACCATTTTTATAATTTTTTGTTATTTTTCCATAGGGTGTTAATAATGTGCATAAATTTTTTTTATACTGTGTTTTTTAATGTCTAGGGCCACGTGGTTTTTTTTACCTGTGAATATTTTTGTTGTTTCTTTTTTAATACCATTATTGCCATTACTACTCTAACATCTAATATATTTATAAATATTAATTTATATTAAGGGTAGATATCAAGTGTTAGAAAATAAAATTATGCGCGTGCTTAACAATAAAAGAAATAAAACACCACCTGTTTGGTTAATGAGACAAGCTGGAAGATATTTAAAAGAATATCGAGATGTTAGAGAGAAAGCAGGTGGTTTTTTAGATTTATGTTATAACCCTGAATTAGCTAAAGAGGTGACATTACAACCGATTAGAAGGTTTGGATTTGATGCCGCAATACTATTTGCTGACATACTACTATTACCTCAGGCTTTAGGTAGAAAGTTATGGTTCGAAACCGGAGAAGGTCCTAGGTTAAATCCTATTCTTGGACGAAAAGATATTGATAATCTTCAGAATATAGATGTGATGAATGGTTTTTTAGAGAATATTTATGAAACCGTTCGAATCGTGAGATCTGAACTTTCTGAAGAAAAAACATTAATTGGTTTTGCTGGTGCTCCCTGGACAGTTGCCACATACATGATAGCAGGAAAAGGAGGAGATGATCAAAAGGCTGCTAAGGTGTATATGACAAGAAATCCAGAAGACTTTAGGATGTTGATAGACAAATTAACTTTAGCCACTATTGAATATTTGTCCGAACAAATAAAAGCAGGAGCGGGCGTAGTAAAAATTTTTGATAGTTGGGCTGGTGCTTTGGGAGGGACATACTTTAAAAACTATGTATATGAACCTATAAAAAAAATTTCTCAGGAAATAAAAAAGAGACACCCAGAGGCTAAAGTTATAGCGTTTCCAAGAGGTTGTGGTGCGAACTATAAGTCTTTTTGTGATTTAAAGTTTGTGGATTGTATAGCTCTGGATTCAACAGTACCACCACCATGGATAAAGAAAGAGGTACAAAATATTAAAGCAATACAAGGTAACCTCGATCCTATACATTTGGTTACAGGTGGGGATGAATTGTTGAGGCAAATAGATTATATCACGGATAATTATAATAAAGGGCCTTATATTTTTAATTTAGGCCATGGTATTACTCCAGATGCGGATCCGAGAAACGTAGAAATTTTACTGAAAAGGTTATCTCAATAATTATAGAAATGAAAAAATATTTAATTATTTATTCTACCGTAGACGGGCAGACAAAGAAAATTTCTGAAAGAATTTCCAATAGACTAAAGAAAAAAGGCAGCGTTACCATATTGTCATTAGAAAAAGCTAATAAGGAAGATATAGATAAATTTGATTTTATATTAATAGGCGCCAGCATAAGATATGGAAAGCACAGAGATAATTTATTTAAATTTATAAAGGATAATAAAACAACTTTAGAGTCAAAAATGACAGCATTTTTCTCTGTTAATGTAGTGGCAAGGAAACCTGAAAAAAGTGAAGCAGACACTAACCCGTATATAAAAAAATTTATATTTTTGTCGGATTGGAAGCCTAACTATTTAACTGTGTTTGCAGGAAAAATTGATTACCCAAAATTAAGAACATTAGATAAAATTATGATTAGAATAATAATGTGGTTAACTAAAGGTCCTACAGATATAAGTATCTCTCACGAATTCACAGATTGGGAGAAAGTGGACAAATTTACAGAAAAAATATCGTCTTAAAATGTTTTATTGACTTATAATGTGTTTTTCTTTAAAAGAAACGTCATTCTTTCTCATCACTTTACGTTCATCTCAAAATTAAATTAACAGTTATGATAGATATAGCTAAAACATCTCACTTATCATTAAGTGAACTAAAGACTAAAAGTCCTGCGGATCTGGTATTATTAGCTGAAAAACTGGAAATAGAAAACGCATCTACTATGCGTAAGGGTGATATAATGTTTGCTATTTTAAAAGAAATGGCACAGGAGGGAGCAGAAATATCAGGTGATGGTGTATTGGAAGTTTTACAAGATGGTTTTGGTTTTTTAAGATCAATCGATGCGAACTATTTACCAGGTCCCGATGATATATATGTAAGCCCATCTCAGATACGGAAATTTTCTCTTAGAACGGGTGATACAGTCGAAGGAGTAATTAGAGCTCCGAATGAAGGAGAGCGATATTTTGGGCTAGTTAAGGTTAGTAAAATTAATTTCTCGGACCCAGAGGGTGCGAAGCACAAGGTACACTTTGATAATCTAACCCCTTTATACCCTGACGAACGACTTCGGTTAGAGATTGAAGATCCAACCATAAAGGATAAATCTGCAAGAGTAATAGACTTAGTAGCCCCAATTGGAAAGGGTCAGCGTTCTTTGATCGTAGCACCCCCCAGGACTGGAAAGACTGTAATTCTACAGAATATTGCTAACTCAATAGAGCAAAATCACCCTGAAGTATATCTTATTGTATTACTTGTGGATGAACGACCTGAGGAAGTTACGGATATGCAAAGATCTGTAAAAGGGGAGGTTATTTCTTCTACTTTTGATGAACCCGCAACAAGGCATGTGGCAGTCTCTGAAATGGTTATTGAGAAATCGAAAAGGTTGGTGGAACATAAAAGAGATGTTGTCATACTTTTAGATAGTATAACAAGGTTAGGAAGAGCCTTTAACACAGTGGTTCCTTCCTCTGGTAAGGTGCTAACAGGAGGTGTTGATGCTAACGCGCTTCAGAGACCAAAGAGATTTTTCGGAGCTGCGAGGAATATAGAAGAAGGTGGCTCTTTAACCATTGTTTCAACTGCACTTATTGATACAGGCAGTAGAATGGATGAGGTTATATTCGAGGAATTTAAAGGAACAGGAAATTCGGAGCTTGTTTTAGATAGAAAAGTCGCTGATAAAAGAGTTTTCCCATCAATTGACATTTTAAAGTCGGGTACAAGAAAAGAAGACCTGCTTATGGAGAAAGGTGAACTTGCAAAGGTTTATGTTCTTCGAAGAATTTTAAACCCTATGGGAACCACTGATGCAATAGAATTCCTTCTTGGAAAATTAAAACAAACAAAGTCAAACTCAGATTTTTTTGATTCAATGAATACCTAGGATTTTCTTAATATATGGGAAATATGGTAGAGACTGTTTTCGCAAAATCTTCTGGAGCGGGTGTCTCTGCGATATGTGTCATCAGGATTAGTGGACCATACGCGCTAAAAACCATTAACACACTTTTAAAATCAGATCTTAAATCTCCACCTAGGTATGCGGTATTGCGAACCCTATGGTGGGGTAAAGTTAAATTAGATCAAGCTCTAATAATTTATTTTGCAAAAGACAGTAGTTTTACTGGAGAAGAAACAGTAGAGATACACCTTCATGGAAGTAAAGCTATTATTGATATGACTTTTAATGCGTTAAATTCTTTCGAAAATATTAGACCGGCCGGTCCAGGAGATTTCACATTACAAGCTCTTAAAAATGGTAAACTGAACTTATCTCAAGTAGAAGGTTTGGCCAATTTAATTAATGCAGAAACAGAAGCACAAAAAATTTTAGCGGACAAACTTTTCTCTGGAAGTTTCAATAAAACTGTAGAGTGTTGGAGGTCTAAGTTATTGAATATAAAGGCAAATATAGAGGCAAGCATTGATTTTTCCGAGGAAAATATCGAACTAGATATTGAGGGAGAGGTTAAGAAACCCATTGATGAGATAATTGGAGAAATATCAAAAGAGGTGAGTGGTAGCTTCTACGTAGAAAAGATCAATAGGGGTTTTGAAGTTGCTATTGTCGGAGGTCCGAATGTTGGTAAATCCACATTGTTGAATTGTTTAGTTGGTGAGGAAGTGTCTATAGTTTCTGAAATACCTGGAACTACTAGAGATGTTATTGAAAAGAAGGTCAATATCGGCGGTCATTTGGTTTCCATTTTTGATTGTGCTGGTTTGAGAGAAACAGTGGATCCAATCGAAAAAATTGGTGTGGAGAGAGCCGAAAAACGGGCTAATTCTAGTGATTTGAGAATTTTTCTTAAGGATACCCCAGGAGAAGAAGATCCAATATCAATAGAAAGGAAGAAAAATGACATTGTTCTTATGTCGAAAACAGATATTAAAAATGGATTCGAAGGCTATTTAGGAATTTCTGGAAAGACGGGGGAAGGAGTCATAGATTTGACTGAGCTTATAAGTAGACAAGTTGGAGAATATTTTAAAAAATGTGGATCCACTTGCAATAATAGGCACAGAAATGCTATGGGGAAGGCTATAAAGTCAATGGAAATGGCGAAAGAAAACTTAAAGGATATAGTTGTAAACATTGAATTTGTAGCTGAGGATATAAGGCAAGCACTTTTGAATTTGGAAGATCTTTTGGGTAAAATCGATATAGAAGAGGTTTATGGTGAAATTTTCTCTAGGTTTTGTATTGGAAAGTAGATGTTTCACGTGAAACATATTTATGATGTTGTAGTAATTGGAGGGGGGCATGCTGGTGTAGAAGCTGCCCACGCAGCAAACAGATTAGGAATGAACACCGCTCTGGTCACCCACAGTTTTTCTAAAATAGGAGAAATGTCATGTAATCCAGCTATAGGAGGATTGGGAAAAGGCCACCTGGTTCGAGAGATAGATGCTTTAGGCGGACTGATGGGTGTCGTAGCTGATAAAGCTGGAATACAGTTCAGACTTCTTAATAGAAAGAAGGGTCCCGCTGTAAGGGGACCAAGAACACAAGCCGATAGAAAGATTTATCGCAGAGAAATGCAAAAGCTTATATCTAATACTTCTAATTTGTCAGTGATTGAAGGGGAAGTTACAGACATATTAATTAAAGGCGGTTCTATAAGGGGTATAGTTTTAGGCGAAAAAGAGGAAGTATTATCTAAATCTGTAATTCTTACAACTGGAACTTTTTTAAATGGTATAATCCATATAGGAAAAGAGAAAATAGAGGGTGGACGCCTAGGGGAAAATGCATCAAAAAAATTGGCAGAAAAGCTATATTCTTTAGGAATAGTTACAGGTAGGTTAAAAACAGGTACTCCACCCAGGTTGCTTAAGTCTAGTATAAATTGGGATTGTGTAAGCTATCAAGATGCCGATGAGGAACCGCAAATGTTTTCTTTTCTTCACCAAAAGCCTTTTAATAGACAAATTAAGTGTGGAATTACATACACAAACAAAGAGACCCACACTGTTATTGAAAATAATCTTAAAAATTCTGCCATATATGGAGGAGATATCGATAGTAGTGGTCCAAGGTACTGCCCCTCTATAGAGGACAAAATTGTTCGCTTTTCTGAAAGAGATTACCACCAGGTTTTTCTAGAGCCTGAAGGTTTAGATTCCTCTGTAATTTATCCAAATGGCATTTCCACTTCTATGCCGGAGGATATACAAAAGGAATATATTTCAACGATAAAGGGTTTAGAGAGCGCTGAAATTTTACAACCAGGCTATGCAATAGAATATGATTATATAGACCCAAGGTTTTTAGATAGAACGCTTAGATTGGATAAATTAGAAGGTTTCTATTTAGCAGGCCAGATAAATGGAACAACAGGTTACGAAGAAGCAGCTGCGCAGGGTTTGGTAGCTGGTTTAAACGCAGCCCTATGGGTAAAAAACATGGAACCGGCAATTTTTAGGAGGTCTGAATGCTATATCGGAGTATTAGTAGATGATCTAGTAACTAGGGGAGTAAGTGAACCATATAGAATGTTTACTTCGAGGGCTGAGTATAGACTTATATTGCGTTCAGATAATGCTGATACAAGGTTGACTAATTATGGAAGACGAATTGGCAGTGTAGACAAGCTCAGATATGAGATTTTCTTTGAGAAAACAAAACAGATTTCTAAGCACAAAACCATTGTCAAAAATAGGCTTTTCTCACCAAATGAAATTGAAAAAAAAGGGATATTAATTAATAAGGATGGAGTCAAAAGATCTCTATACAAGCTAATTTCCTACCCAAATATCAGTAGAGAGAAGATCGAAGCTATTTATCCTGAATACAAAACTATACCAGAAGATATAAAAATCCAGATTGAAAATGATGCGCGTTATGATACATACATAAGACGACAAGAAAACGAAATTGAAATGCTAAAAAGGGATAATTCCTATAAGATACCAAATAATTTCAATTATAGTGACGTTATAGGTTTATCTAATGAACTTTCTAGCAAGCTCACACAAATAAAACCTCAATCTCTTGATCAAGCGGGACGAATAGAAGGAATGACACCTGCAGCCCTAACATTAATACTTATGAGGTTGAAAACCCAAAATAAAAAGCAGGCTTGATGACTGTTGATTTTTTTGGGAATGTTTCACGTGAAACAAAAAACAGTTTCATGGTTTTTGAAGAAATATTAGAAAAGTGGAATAGAAAAATCAATTTAGTGTCTTCGGCCACAATAAATGATTTTAGGGAGAGGCATGTTCTAGACAGCTTACAACTGATTCAATTTGCAAAAACAGTAAAAGGTGTTTGGCTAGATATCGGTTCAGGGGGCGGATTTCCTGGAATACCATTGGCAATATATTCGAAAGAGAAATATCCTGAGTTTAAGTTTAATTTCATGGACAGCAATTCAAAGAAATGTTTGTTTTTGGAGGAGGTTTGCAGAAAATTAAATATTGAGGGTAATGTTATATGTGATAGGATAGAGGCGGCACCTATTGTCAGTTGTGATTATGTTGTATCTAGAGCCTTGGCGCCATTGGATGATTTGTTGGGTTATTCAAAAAGGCACAGGAAATTTATGGGTAAGTCATTGTTTTTAAAAGGAAAAAAATTTAGGGAAGAAATATTGCATGCCAAATCTCGTTGGCATTTTAGTTATAAGGTCCATCAAAGCTTAAGTCATAAAGATGGTAAAATAGTTGAAATTGATCACCACAAGTTGTTGAATGAGGTGGAGCATGATTAATTCTCAGCCCCATGTTATATCTGTGTCCAATCAAAAGGGCGGTGTGGGTAAAACAACTACCGCAATTAATTTGGGAACGTCTCTGGCAGCAGTAGGTAAAAAGGTTCTCTTAGTTGACTTAGACCCTCAGGGAAATGCTTCTACAGGACTTGGCATAGAAGTTAAAGAAAGGAAGA
Source organism: uncultured Alphaproteobacteria bacterium (assembly GCA_902533625.1). Classification (GTDB taxonomy): domain Bacteria; phylum Pseudomonadota; class Alphaproteobacteria; order Rhodobacterales; family Rhodobacteraceae; genus CACKLF01. The sequence continues at coordinate 59,281 of CACAMI010000001.1, forward strand.
ATACGACATACGATGTTATTTTAGGAACTAAAGCACTTTCTGAAACCATAAAAGAAACTAAGGTGCCTGGCTTACATATAGCACCGTCAAACACAGATTTGTCTTCAGCAGACATAGACTTAAGTCAGGATAGAAAAAGGGTTTTACGACTTAAAGAATCATTAACTGGAGATTTTTTTAATTCATTGGATTATGTATTAATCGACTGTCCACCTGCCCTAAATATTTTAACAGTTAATGCTTTTGTGGCTTCTACATCTGTGCTCGTGCCTTTACAAACAGAGTTTTTCGCATTGGAAGGTCTTTCACAATTAATTCTGACTATACAAGAAGTAAGAAAAAACCTTAACAAGAACTTAAAGATACATGGGATTGTTTTAACAATGTATGATCGAAGAAATAAACATGCCCAATCTGTAGAAGATGATGTACGTGAAAATCTGGGAGAGTTGGTATTCGATACGGTGGTTCCAAGAAATGTAAGGTTAAGTGAAGCGTCATCATATGCTTTACCAGCCGTTATATACGATCAAAAGTGTAGTGGAGCACTGGCTTATCAAAAACTTGCTGCTGAACTATTGAAGAGGCAGGAGAAAATTAATTAAAACACATGGTTTCTTATGAATAAAAAAAGTTTAGGCAGAGGACTTTCATCCCTTCTTTCAGAGACACAAATTGATCTAAACAATGATCAAGATATAAACTTCGTAGAGGATCCTAGTAATATAAAAAGGTCCAAGACACTTTCCTTAATACCAATTGAAAAAATACAACCAAACAGGAATCAACCCAGAAAGACTTTTTCTGGAGAGGAATTGACCGAATTAAAGAATTCCATAGAATCTAAAGGGTTACTTCAACCAATTATTGTTAGAGAAAAAGGTGGGCACTATGAAATAGTGGCAGGGGAAAGGCGTTGGAGAGCCGCTCAATTAGCTCAACTTCACGAGATACCAGCTATTATAAAAGAGTTAACGGATATTGAGGTACTGGAAATTGCTATAATAGAAAATATTCAGAGAAGTAATTTGAATCCTTATGAAGAGGCTTTGGGATACAAGCAACTTTTGGAGAAATTTAATTATACTCAAGAAGAGCTTGCTTCCAATCTTGGAAAGTCAAGAGTATATATTACAAATTTAACTCGATTGTTAAACCTCCCCGATAGCGTACTTAAGTTTCTAAAAGATGGCACAATAACAGTAGGCCATGCTAGAGCTTTGATAGGCGTAGATAAAGCCTTAGAAATAGCAAAGTCGATTGTAAAAAACGAATTATCAGTTAGAGAAACCGAAAGACTAGTAAAAGAATTTTCAGAAAAGAAACTAAAGTCAAAAAGTACACTAAAAGCAAAAGATGCAGACACCCAAATGCTGGAAAGTGACCTATCGGCAGAACTTGGTTTTCCCGTTTCAATTTCTCATAATGAAGGAGAAAAGCGGGGAAGATTAGTTTTTAACTACAGGAATTTAGAAGACTTAGACCGGGTTATTAACATAATTTTGAAGAAAACAAGTGATTAGTTTAGAAGGTGACTCAAGATCGAGTTTAGTAATAACTCCCCTTTTTCTGTAGTAAATAGGCTGTTATGGGACTTATTTATCAAACCCATGTCTATTAATTCCTCAACCTTAGTTAAAGACAATTTTGATTCTGAAAGACTATTAAATCGTTCAATATTCAGACCTTCCTTAAGTCTAAATGACATTACAGCGTATTCCTTAGCTTGGTCTATAAAGGACAAGGGCATACTAACTGAATAGATCTCACCCCCATTTTTTAAAACGCCCCCGAGCCATTTCATAGGATTTTTATGGCTCTCCGTTTCATGTTTAGTGCCATTTACTGAAATCCTTCCAGACGCTCCTGGGCCTATTCCAATAAAATCACCATATCTCCAGTAATTGAGATTGTGGACACTTTCATGACCTTTAGTTGCAAAATTTGAAATTTCGTAATGTATCAATTCATTATTTTTACAGATCTCTTTTGTTTTTGTATAAAAAGCACATGATTTGCTATCGTTAGGCAAACCCCTTAAACGATTTTTTTGTTGTAACTTAAAGAATGGAGTGCCTGGTTCAATCGTAAGTTGATAAAGTGACAGATGTTGAGGGTCCAAACTCATAGCTCTTTTTAATTCGTTTTCCCATTCCCCTATGGTCTGATTTTGTCTTCCATAAATTAAATCAAAACTGGATGTTTTGAAGCACTGCCTTGCGGAATCAAAAGCCCTTAAAGCATCATTTACAGAGTGTAACCTTCCAAGACTTTTTAGGTCACGATCATTAAGGGCCTGAATACCTAGAGAACATCGGTTAACTCCTGAAGCTGAATAAGATTTAAACTTACCGTATTCCACTGATGTTGGGTTAGCTTCTAAACTGATTTCAGCATCTGATGATACTTTAAATTCCTTAGAAATTTCATTTATAACTTCATAAACTAATCGCGAACTCATCAAACTTGGGGTTCCCCCACCGAAGTAAATTGAATGAACAAGATTACTGTCAACTTGTGTAGCTGAAATTCTTAAAGCCCTTTTATAGGCGGCGCTCCAACTGTCCATGTCAATTTTTTCAGAAACATAACTATTGAAATCACAATAAGGACAAAGGCTTTGGCAAAAAGGCCAGTGGATATAGATTCCTATTCCATCTTCCTTGAGATTTTTCTTCTTTTTTTCCAAAAATGTCCAACTCTCTAAAAGATTTGATTACACTATATGGAGGAGAGCAATAAAATAAACTATATTTTTAAGAAGCCAAATCATTTAAATGTGGGCCCCACCTTAGTGGAACCCACTTCTGAAAGTTTATTGAGGAATATCTCCTTCTATGCCTTCAACATAAAAATTCATTCCCAAAAGCGTTCCATCGTCAGCTGTTTCACCTTCTGCCAACCAAGCACTACCATCCTGCCTGTTTATTGGTCCAGTGAAAGAATGGGTTCTTCCTCCTGCAATTGCAACAGCAAGGTTCATTGCTTCTGCTCGAACATCCATTGGAATTTTTTCATGAAAGCCACCGAGCGCAGCCATTCCAGGGGCTAATCCGTCCCAGGTATCAGTACTCTCCCATGTGCCGTCAAGTGCAGCTTGAACTCTAGCTATGTAGTATGGATCCCAGTCGTCGATTATTGAGCCCAGTCTAGCGTTTGGTCCAAATTGTAACATGTCTGAGGCTTGTCCAAATGCAAACACCCCTCTCTCTTCAGCAACTGTAAGTGGCGAAGGGCTATCAGTATGCGCCATCAACACGTCAGCACCTTGGTCTATTAATGCGTTAGCAGCATCTGCCTCTTTAGCAGGATCAAACCAAGTGAAAACCCAGACTATTTTGAATTTCACATTTGGATTAGCAGCTTTGGCTGCCAAATAAGCCGCATTTATTCCACGTACTACTTCAGGTATTGGGAAAGAGGCTATATAGCCCACAACATTAGACTTAGTCATTTTTCCAGCTATGTGCCCTATAACACTTCTACCTTCATAAAATCTTGCAGAATATGTTGACACGTTATCGGCTCTTTTATAACCAGTTGCATGCTCAAATTTCACATTTGGAAATTTTGCAGCAACATTCATCACTGGATCCATGTAGCCAAAGGATGTTGCAAATATCATATCATGTCCAGAAAGTGCCATTTGTGTCATAACTCTTTCTGCATCAGCGCCTTCTGGGACATTCTCGGCAAAAGTAGTTTCTACTCTATCGCCAAATGCTTTCTCCACAGCTTTCCTACCTTGGTCGTGTTGGTAGGTCCAACCAAAGTCGCCCGGTGGTCCCACGTATACGAATCCAACTTTAAGATCAGCAGCAAACACTCCTGAACCTAATAATAGAATCCCTGATAAAGTGAGAAAAAAGTTGATTATTTTTTTCATAAGTCCTCCTTGTTTTGTTGTTATTGTGCTTCCATAAACACCTTGCCTAGAGATCCTGGTGTTGACGATCCTCCCTGTTTCTTACTGGAAGAAATAATTACAAGCGCAATTATTGTCACAATATACGGTGTCATTGACAATAGTGCTACACTTAATTCTATTCCTATTGCCTGAAGATTTAATTGTAATATTGTAAACCCTCCAAATATATATGCACCAACGAATAACCTTAGTGGCTTCCAACTAGAAAAAACTACTAAAGCAAGAGCAATCCAGCCAGCACCGGCTGTCATTCCTTCAGTCCATTGAGGTACTCGAACCAGTGATAGATATCCTCCTGCCAATCCAGCAAAGCAACCACCAATAAATATTGTCAAAATTCGAGTTTTTATAACATTGTAACCTAGTGCATGTGCTGAGTCTTGATTTTCTCCAATAGCCTTAATAATTAAACCAAACCGAGTTGCACGGAAAAAGTACCATACCAAACACACACTTATAATTGAGAAATAAACTACAAAATCATGCTGAAATAATATTTTTCCCAATATAGGTATCTCTGAAAAAAAAGGTATGTCTGGTGTAGAAAGGTAGGGAGGCTTAATGCCTGTGTATGAATGCCCAAGAAGTGAAGCTAGTCCCAATCCAAACATGGTAAGGGCTAAACCTGATGCCACCTGATTTGCTCTTAAGACTTGAGTTACGATTCCAAAAACTATCGATAAAAATCCTCCACCTAATGCCGCACCTATGAGACCAAGTAAAGGTGAATTTAGCTCCACGCAAACAATGAATCCGCTTATTGCACCAATAATCATCATACCTTCAACTCCAAGGTTAAGCACCCCAGATTTCTCAACAATCAACTCACCAGTCGCGGCCAGCAAAATTGGTGTTGAGGCAACGATAAGGCTGGCTATCAAAATAACTGGATCTATTGAAGAGAAGTCCATGTACCTAAAACCTCGCTAATTTAATTTTGTAATTTACCAGAAGATCCATAGATAAAAGAAAAAATAGTAACATGCCTTGGAAAACTTGAATAGCGGCTGCCGGCAAATTCAGCATAAATTGGGTTAGTTCTCCCCCAACGTAAGTAAGTGCCATTAGCATGCCAGAAAAAAGAATCCCAATAGGATTTAAACGACCCAAAAAGGCAACGATAATGGCCGTAAACCCGTATCCAACATTAAAATCAATAGTTATTTGGCCTGCTGGACCTGTTAACTCAAACATTCCAGCCAAGCCCGCTAATCCGCCGCTTAACGCAAGACAAAGGATTACCAACAATCTAGGATTAACACCAGAAAGGCGTGCAGCTTTTGGTGACATACCAGAAAGTGATACCTGAAAACCAAACTTGTGCTTGTACAATAGTATATAAAAGAAAATTACGGAAACAAAAGCAGTGGCTACACCCCAGTGAATTCCAGAACCAGAAATAATTTCCAAATTTGCAGCAGATGGATACTGGCTCAAATTTCTTGAACCTGGAAAGCCTGCACCTTCAGGGTTTCGAAGAAAACCAATGGAGGCGGCCGCAAGAACTTGTTCTGCCACGTATACAAGCATCAGAGAAACTAGGATCTCATTGGTATTGAAATAGGTTCGCAGTAACGCAGGTATAGAAGCCCAAAAAACACCTCCGATAACACCAAAAAAAATCATTAAAGGAAACAGTAATACACTTTCTTGGGGGTAAAAAGCTAGACCCAAGGCACCACTAAAAATAGCCCCCATTATAAACTGCCCTTCAGCACCAATATTCCAAATATTGGCTCTAAAGCCAAATGATAAACCAATTGCAATTAATATTAGAGGTGCAGCTTTAACCAATATTTGAGGCCTTGCATAATCTGCAAAAGTTTCATTCATAAGCGGATCCCAAAAAATCATACGTATGGTTTCAAAAGGATCTTTGCCGAGAATCCAAAATAATATTCCACCAAAAATCATTGTTAAACCCACAGCTAAAATAGGAATGATGGCCGATATTATGGGGCTTTTTTTTGTTCTCGGAACAAGTTTAATCATAAGACATTGCCCCAGACATCATTTGACCAATGTCTCTGATTTTCAAGCTACTCATTGGTTTTGGGTCAGATATTCGACCACCAACTAAAGCGGTAAAACTATCACTGACCTCAATTAATTCATCTAGATCTTGGCTAATTATTACTACTGCCGTACCAGATTCTGCAAGATCAATTATGGCTTGCCTAATAAATGCTGCTGCAGAAGCATCAACCCCCCATGTAGGTTGATTTATGATGAGAAGTTTCGGATTCTGAAGTAATTCCCTTCCTATGACAAACTTTTGTAAATTGCCACCTGATAGAGATGAGGCAACAGAGGAAGTACTATCAGTTTTAACATCAAATTTATTAATTATTTCCCTTGTTAATTCCTCGGAAAAATTTTTCTGAATAATACCATATTTCGTTAGCTTAGCCGTCTTAGAACAAGTTATTAGAACATTTTCTGATAACTTCATACCAGGACAAGCTGCGTGACCAAGCCTCTCTTCAGGTGCAGAGAAAATACCAAGAGCCCTACGACCTTCGGCATTAAGCAAACTTATGTCGGAACCTTTGAAAAAAATTTTTCCTTTTCTAGGAGACAGCTCCCCGCTCAAGGCTGTCATCAACTCATCTTGGCCATTTCCAGAAACACCCCCAACACCTAAAATTTCACCGCCCTTGACTTCAAGGTTCAAATTTTTAATCGAGGTTCCATAAGGATCTTCAGAATCTTGGTATAAATTTTCTAATTTAAGAACTATATCTTCAAATTTCCTATTAAGTCGCACAGTAGGTTTTATAGAACTTCCAACCATTAACTCTGCAAGTTCGGGAGCAGAAAAGTCATTAGTGTTACAAGTGTCAACCACTTTGCCGCCTCTAAGAACGGTAGCTCTTTTACAGAGATCTTTTACTTCAGCTAGTTTATGAGAAATATAGAGAATTGACGTTCCCTCCGATGCCAGTTTTTTTAACGTATAAAATAACTGTTCTACCTCTAAAGGATTTAACACGGAAGTTGGTTCATCCATAATTAAGAGTTTTGGATTCTGAAGTAAGCATCTAACAATTTCAATTCTCTGTTGTTGTCCAACGGAGAGATTGCCCACTATATCTTCAGGGTTGAGGGGAAGGCCATAATTTTTTGAAAGACTTATGATACGAGATTTTAGGCTTGCTGCTTCAAAATGTTCATCTAATCCGATTGCTATGTTTTCAAAAACACTTAGGGCATTAAATAATGAGAAATGCTGAAAAACCATCCCAATGCCATTTTTCCGAGCATCTCTAGGGTTTTTCGGTTGAAATATTTGACCTGAGAGTTTCATTTCTCCGCTATCTGGAGCAATTAAACCATAGATAATTTTGACTAAAGTGGATTTGCCAGCCCCATTTTCTCCTAATAGAGCGTGTATTTCGCCACTATTTAAACTAAGTTTAATGTTTGAGTTTGCAAGCGTATTTGAGAAAGATTTTGTAATACCATTAACAGAAATCAACGGAGAGGAAGGTGTAGATCGTGAATCGGTTAAAGGTCTGGTAGATGACATGTTTTATAATCTTTCATCACACAATTTTGTATTAATCACTATCCAAAGACTCGAGTATATCAGAAATTGTCAAAGCAGCTATAACTTCTGGACTTTTTCTTCCAGAGAATTTAATTGGCCTACCGATAGGACATTTGACGAGATCAGCTGTATTATCACTGATGTTTTTTCTTTTTAAATACTTCTGTAATGAAACTTTCTTTGATTTGGATCCTATCATACCGACATATCCTATTTTTTTTTGGCTCAAAATTTCTTCTATTAAAGAAAAATCTGTAGCATGACTATGTGTCATAACAAGGTATGCGCTATTCTCAGGTGAGGATTTTATGATCCTTTCAGGAATAGCGTCCACATTAAATTTAATTGTGTCAACATAATCTCTAAACTGATTTTGCAACCCCTTTACCAAGTCTAACCTACTATCTGTAACAGTTATTTTAAGGGGCAAATTTATCCCTAATTTAATTACTGATTTACCTACATGACCTGCACCAAATAAATATAAATTTTTATATTTTGAGATTTCATTTTTTATTCGCTTTTCAATCATTTTCATTGTGCTTTTAGTAACAGTGGAAATTTGACAACTTACAACCCCTCCACAACATTGGTCAAATTTCGGATTTAAATTAGATTTGAAAGATAGCTTATCCACACTCTGATCCTCCATCATCTTTTTGGCCTCAGCTACCATAGAAAATTCAAGAACACCTCCTCCTATGGTATTAAGGCACTTTTGGGGAGAAACAAGCATCCAGGCACCAACCTCTCTGGGACTTGAGCCCTTTACAGTGGTCAACTCAATCAAAGCAATGTCTTTCTCAGTTTTTATGAAGTGTTCAAATTCTTTTAGCATCATTCTGACGTTTAAGTTTTTCAATTGTTAGCAAAAGATTTTCTGGGGTTGCTGGTGCGCTTAAATTTGGACAACGTGAGTAGTCTACAACACTACTTGCCGCCATTGAAAGGGCTTCAAAAACAGAAATAGATAACATAAATGGGGGTTCACCAACTGCTTTAGATCGTTTCACTGTGGGTCTAGGGTTGGGGCTATTTTGTAGAAGTGAAATGTTTAAAGTTTCCGGGGTATCTGAAGCCAATGGGATTTTATATGTGGAAGGTGCATGGGTTTTTAACCTGCCACAGTCATCCCAAAAAAGTTCTTCCGACGTTAGCCAGCCAACACCTTGAATAAAGCCGCCTTCAATTTGTCCAATGTCTATAAACTCATTTAAGGTTTGGCCGACATCATGCAAAATATCTGTGCGGTTCAAAATATATTCGCCTGTTAGTGTATCTAAAGAAACTTCTGAAACAGCAGCTCCATAAGAAAAATAATAAAAAGGTGCACCTTTACCTTTTGCCCTATCCCAGTAAATATTTGGTGTCTTATAGAATCCCAAAGCAGAGAGCTGAACTCTTTCTTTATAAGCTAAAGATACGAGTTCCGAGAATGAGAGTAATTTATTTCCTATTAAAACACCGCTATAGCCGAATGAAATAAACTCTTGTGGAACAGTAAAATGTTTTGAAGCAAATTTTATTAACCTATCTTTTAAAGTTAAGGCTGCCCTTTCGGCCGCTTTACCATTTAAATCTGATCCACTGGAGGCTGCTGTAGCCGATGTATTAGGTATTTTTGATGTTTCAGTTTGAGTTATTTTAATATGTTCGAATGGAATACAAAAAACTTCAGAGACAATACTGGATACTTTTGTGTTAAGGCCTTGACCCATTTCTGTTCCCCCATGGTTAAGTAAGACAGAACCGTCATTGTAGATGTTTATTAGTGCACCAGCTTGATTATACCAAGTAGCTGTGAAAGAAATGCCAAACTTTACGGGAGTAAGTGAAATTCCCTTCTTAATTAATTTAGATTTCTTATTAAATGATATTATTTGTCTGCGTCTTTTTTTGTAGCCTGAGGTTTTCTCCAATTCAGATATAATTTTTCTCGAGATATTATCTCTTATTTTTTGATGATAAGGGGTGATATTTTTTTTATCTATTCCGTAAAGGTTTATTTTTCTTACCTCCAGAGGATCTTTCGCTATTGAAAATGCTATCTCCTCTATAACCCTTTCTCCAACTAGCATGCCTTGAGGTCCTCCAAATCCACGAAAAGCGGTATTGGAAACTGTATTAGTGAATAATGGCTCTGATTCTAAAAGAATATCAGGAATATAATAACAGTTATCAACGTGAAAAAGAGCCCTATCAGTTATTGGTCCAGATAAGTCAGCCGAATGACCACATTGTGCAGATAGAGTCGCTTTTAAGGCATTAATTTTACCATTTTCTTCAAAACCAACTTCATACTTTGCTAAAAAAGGATGCCTTTTGCCCGTAATTATCATGTCGTCATCTCTATCAGGCCTTATTTTTACAGTCCTTCCTAAGCGAATTGCTGCCACAGAGGCTAAGACTGCGAACAAATTAGATTGAGTTTCTTTTCCACCAAATCCTCCACCCATTCGTCTCACTGCCACCTCAACTGAGCTAGAGGGTAAATCCAAAGTTTTTGCGACCATATGCTGTACTTCAGAAGGATGTTGAGTAGATGATAAAACACGAATTTCACCGCCTTCCTTTGGGATTGCTAAGGCAACATGGCCTTCCAAATAGAAATGATCTTGTCCTCCAATTTCTACCTCCCCAACCAATTTTTTAGGTGATTTTTTAAATGCTTTTTCAAAGTTTCCACGCTTTAACCTTAGCGGTTCGGTAACAAATTTAAGATTTCCTATATCATTTTTTGCAGCCCTAATTGTTACTATTGGTTTAAGCTCCTCATACTTTATTTTTACCAGCTTTGATGCAGTTCTCGCAATCTCTCTAGTAGTTGCGACAATAAGAAAAATGGGTTGGCCATAGTAGTTAACTTTTCGGTCAGAAAGAATTGGCTCGTCATTTTTCCCCGTGGGACTTATGTCATTACTACCAGGTAACTCTTTATAAGAAATAATATCTAGAACCCCAGGTGTTTTCATTGCTAAGGAAAAATCAATATCTAAAATATAGCCATGCGCAACTGAAGAGAATCCAATATATCCATGACATGCATTCTTCTCTAAACTTATGTCATCAATATATAGAGCATCACCAGTCAGACATTTTTCTGAAGAGTCATGAATGATATTATTAGTCAAAATTGGTGCGCCCCACGAGTAATTTCCCATGTCTCATAAGCCCTCGACATGCTTTTGATTTTTGTAGAAAAACTTTTTTCAATAAATTTTTCGCTACTAAGACCCTATATTCTTGTGATGCACGTGCATCAGAAATAGGCTGAAAATCTTCCTCTATTTTTTTTGCGGAATCAGCAAATGAATCCTCAGTCCAAGGCTTTCCCAAAAGAAAATTCTCCGTATGCTTTGCTCTTTTTGGCACCTCAGCCATACCTCCAAAAACTAAACGCGCTTCAATAATGTAACCTCTATTAATAATAAAATAGAATGATGCGCACACACTAGATATGTCCTCATCGCGTCTCTTGGAAACTTTGTAATTTGAGAAAACTAGACCCTTTGTTGGTTTAGGTATCTTTACAGATAAAATAAATTCGTTGTTCTTGAGATCTTTGACTTTATATTTAATGAAAAAATCTTCCATTTGTATATTTCTTATTTGTGATTCTGCATTAGAAATCTTAATCTCACTTTTTAGCGCGATCAGTGGAGGCAACATATCTCCTATAGGGGATGCATTTGCAATATTTCCACCAATTGTACCCATGTTTCTAATTTGCTCACCGCCTATCCTTTTCAAATACTCTGTCAATTCTGGGTAAAAAGGTTTTAATGATTCCAAAAGTTTTGTATAAGTTACAGAAGAGCCAACTGTGATAAAGTTTTTAGACATTTTTATAATTTTTAATTCATCAACATGGCTGATAAAAACAGGGTTCTTGGGTCTTTGAAGCTCTTTATTTATCCAAAGACCTACGTCGGTGGCTCCAGATATAATCGTGTTATTCTTATTTTTTCTAATGAAAGATTTAAAAGCTTTAAGATCCTTTGGAACGGAATAAGGAAAAGGTTCCTTCTCTCTAATTGCTATCAGCTTTTCTTTTATTTTTTTATTCGATATATAAAGCTCGTCTTTTATTCTTTTATATTTCTCAAAGACATTTTTTGCTGCATTAATAATTGGACCATACCCAGTACATCTACATAGATTGCCCTGCAAACTTTCTTCAACTTTTTTTCTATCTGTAAAGTCATTATTCAGGAAGAGATTGTAAATTGACATAACAATACCCGGTGTACAAAACCCACACTGAACCCCATTTGCATTTTTCATCTCTTCCTGAATTGGGTGAAGTAGCTCACCCTTTTTTGACAGGTGCTCTATTGAAACAAGATGACATGCATGAATAGAGGGTAAAAATCTTATGCATGAATTTATACTTTCATATTTTAGCCAGAAACCCGAGGGAGTTTTCTGTAAACTGCCCAGTAGCACAGTGCATGCACCGCAATCCCCTTCGCCACATCCCTCTTTTGTGCCGGTAAGTTCTTCATTAAGTCTTAGATAGTCTAATACAGAAATATATTCCTTTTCAGGTGCATAGTTAACATATTGGTTATTCAAATAGAATTTAATTGGCTGATTTTTCATGATCTTTAAAACACTTATTAATCATCTTCTGAAAAGCAACCGCCCTATGGCTTATACGGTTCTTTTCCCACCTATCCATTTCTCCATAAGTTATTTTATAGCTTCTCGGTATGAAAATCGGATCAAAGCCATGTCCATTTAAACCTCTACCTGGCCAGGTTAAGGTTCCATTTGCCTTGCCCTCAAAAACTTCCTCATGCTTATCTGGCCAAACCAAAACTAAAGTGCAAACAAACCGAGCCTTTCTCGGAAAAGGCACCTCTTTGCCGTCTAGTGCATCCCAAACTTTTTTCATGGCTTTTTCAAAATTTCTTCCATTTTTTGTTTCTGCCCAGTCGGCTGTATAAACACCAGGAGCTCCGTTAAGACCGTCAACTTCAATTCCGCTATCATCAGACAGGCATGCAAGTCCAGTTTTTTCAGCGGAATACCTTGCTTTAATCCGTGCATTTTCGATATAGGTGTGGCCTAATTCTTCAGGTTCATCAATTTCAAATTCATTAGAAGAATATACAGAAATTCCTCGCGTACCATCATCCAGTAGTTTTTTCATTTCTTCAAATTTACCCATGTTGTGAGTAGCAAGGACTATAGATTTTTCATTAAATTTTCGCACTCTTTAGGCTTTCCTTTTGAATATCAAACAACGTAAGTATTCCTGATGTTGCCATATCATATATTTCCTCGAATTGACTTTTTGTCAAAGTAGATTTTTCAGCAGAGCATTGTATTTCAACAAACTCTTTTTTATCGTTCATTACGAAATTAGAGTCTATGTCTGCATTGCTATCCTCAGAATAGTTTAAATCAGTCATTGTTATTCCTTCAACTACTCCACATGACAAAGCTGCAACTTGATTAATCAAAGGGTCTTCAGAAAGCTTTCCTGAAGCGAGAAGCTTATTTATTGCTAACCTTAAAACCACCCAACCTCCTGTAATTGAAGCGCAACGAGTACCTCCATCAGCTTGCAAAACATCACAGTCGATAACTATTTGCCTCTCGCCAAGACAACTTCTATCAATGCATGTTCTTAATGATCTTCCTATTAATCTTTGTATTTCCAAGGTTCTCCCAGATTGCTTTCCAGCGGACGCCTCTCTCCTAATTCTTGTGCCTGTTGATCTAGGAAGCATACCATATTCAGCTGTTACCCAACCAAGGCCAGATTTTCTTAAGAAAAATGGCACAGTATCTTCAACTGTTGCAGTGCATAAAACTTTGGTATCTCCACAGTTGATTATGCAAGAGCCATCAGCATACTTGTTGGTATTAATTTCTATAGTAGTGTCTCGAAGTCCTAGGTTTCCCCTACCATCTATTCTCATCAAAAACTCCAAATACTTTCAAAATTTATATTGATGATATATGAGTTGAAATTTATTGTAAATTATATGATCCCTTAAACTAAGGAATAATATTTTTGAAAGATATGCAGAGATGAACTCCAAAAAAAATAATGTCGCTGAAAATTTATTTAAGGAAATGACCTCTAGAAGCACGCAGGTGTTCAAGAAAGTGGTGGAAACTTATTTAGAAACTGGAGATCCAGTAGGGTCAAGAACACTATCAAGATCTTTAACTGAAAAAATCTCCGCAGCGACCGTACGAAATGTTTTGCAGGATTTGGAGATTTTAGGGTTGCTAGGAAGTACACATGTATCGTCAGGAAGAATGCCAACGCAGAGTGGTTTGAGGCTATTTGTCGATGGGTTCCTTGAAGTAGGTGACATGAATGGTAAGGAAAAAACCTTCATTGAGAAAACTATAAAAGATGAAGACATGTTGCTCTCAAAGTCCTTCGACCGAGTTGGTTCTTTACTGTCAGGATTGACAAAGACAGCATCAGTTGTTCTTACTCCTAAGATTGAGGCACCTATAAAGCACATAGATTTCGTCAGTCTTTCTGATAATAGAGGGTTAGTAGTACTAGTTACCGCTGATGGTAAGGTCGAAAATAGAATTTTTGAAAAACCTTTTGGCCTAACCCCTTCTGCAATCAGGGAAGCTACCAATTTTTTAAATAATGTTTTAAAGGGAAGAACAATTGCTGAAGTTAAAATTGTAATAGAGCATGAATTAGAGAACTGTAAAAAAGAATTAGACGAAACTGCCCAGAAATTAGTAAAAACAGGATCAATTGTTTGGGATTCCGGGACCAAAAATGATATGGATCGCCTGATAATTAGAGGAAGATCTAATCTAATTGGGGATACGGAAACTGAGGAAGATCTAGGAAAAATCAAACAACTTTTTGATGACATGGAGCGAAAGAGAGACTTAATAGAGCTACTTAATTCAACAGAATCAGGTGAGGGAATAAGGGTTTTTATCGGGTCAGAAAACAAACTTTTTTCCCTATCCGGGTCGTCACTGGTTTTTTCACCTTACACGAATGCGGAAGGTGAAATTTTAGGTGCAATTGGTGTTATTGGTCCAACAAGGTTAAATTATGGCAGGATAGTTCCAATAGTAGATTATACAGCACAAACTTTAAGCAAGCTCATTGAAAAAAATGAGTCTCAATCCTAAATAATATTTTAATTAATATATGATGAAAGAAGGAAAAATGATAAACAGTGACAATATAAAAAATGAAGAAGCTTTGGGTCACGAGCTTTCTGAGAAAGAAATTGAGGAAGCTATAGAGGAAGGAAAGAAAGTAGCCTTAGATGAAGATTTGCTCGATGACAACATTTTAGAGGATACCAATTTAGACCTGTTAGCTGAGGAGGTCGGTGATCTAAAAGACAAATTAATAAGATCTTTAGCTGACAAAGAAAACTTGAGAAAGCGGGCAGAAAAAGAAAGAAAAGAAGCTGAAATCTATGGAGGCACAAAACTAGCACGAGATTTATTATCAGTTTATGACAATATGGGAAGAGCCCTTGAAAACATAGATGAAAATTTGAAAGAGCAAGCAAAACCTCTAATAGAAGGTATAGAATTAACCCAAAGAGAGTTAATTTCGGTTTTTAAAAAGCATAAGATTGAAAAAATAGAACCAGAGATAGGAGAAAAGTTTGATCCAAAATGGCATCAAGCTATGTTTGAATCACCTATTCCAGATACCAAAAAAGGAGAAATAATTCAAATAATGGTAAATGGTTTTAGAATTTCGGAGAGGTTATTAAGGGCTGCTCAGGTTGGTGTGTCATCTTTTGAAGGTGACGAAGAGGAAAAGAATTAAACTTCAATTAGTCGAGTTTTAACTTTGTATAATATTTCCAGAGCTAGTTTTGGAGTAGTAGAATCTAAATCTAAATCGCTTATAGTTTCCATCAGAATTTTCAATTTTTTATCATAAATTTCTTTTTCGTTTGTATTTGTTTTATTGGAACTTTTTGTCAATTGAGAAAAATTGGACTCTATGCTCAGTTTATCTAAAATATCGCTGGAAATCTTAATCACTTTCTTAGGTAAACCTGCTAACTCTGCTACCTTTATACCATATGAACCAACAGCTTTTCCTTCAAGAACTTTGTGAAGAAATATTAGATCCCCTTTCCATTCTTTTGCTGAAACAGATAGGTTTTGTATGCCAATAAAATCTTTAGACATGTTAGTTAACTCATGATAGTGCGTAGCAAAAATAGTTCTGGCTTTGTTGTGATCGTGCAAATATTCTAAGCATGCCCATGCAATTGACATCCCATCATATGTAGATGTCCCTCTCCCCACTTCATCAAGAATGACAAGGGCTCTATTGTCCGCATTATTAAGAATTGACGCAGTTTCTTTCATTTCAACCATGAAGGTTGACTCACCTTTGGCGAGATTATCAGAGGCGCCTATTCTACAAAATACTTGAGAAATTCTTCCTATTTTCGCACTATCTGCTGGTACATAGCTTCCTATTTGAGCAAGAATTCCAATTAGAGCATTTTGCCTTAGGAAAGTAGATTTCCCAGCCATATTTGGCCCTGTTAATAGGTTAATGAAAGATTTTTTTTCCAATAGTTCACAGTTATTTGGGATGAAATCATTTGAATTACTTACCTTTAATGATTTTTCCACAACAGGGTGCCTTCCATTTTTAATAAGAAAATCTTTGCCCTCTGTTATTTCAGGCCTTACCCATCTATTTTTCTTTGCTAAGCTGGCCCCGGAGCAATATATATCTAACTCAGCCAAAGATCTACAAAGAACTCTAATCTTATCACCATAGGATAAAATCATGAGTCGCAATTCTTCAAGTTTTTCGGTTTCAATTTGTAGACACACTTCTCTGGAGGTTAGAATTTTACTTTCCAAAGCTAATAACTCATTTGTGGTAAAACGAATAGAATTTGCAGTAGTCTGTCTATGAAAAAAAAGCTCAGAATATTCTTCACTTAAGATTGTTTTTGAATGACTTGCTGGAGTTTCTATAAAATATCCGAGAGTATTGTTATATTTGATTTTCAGAGAATTTATATGTGTCTTTTCTATTAATTGAACCTGAATATTTGCAATCTGAACTCTACTAGATTCCTGCAGACTTCTGTTTTCATCAAGCTCAATAGAACAGCCTTTTTTAATGAAGTTTCCATCTCGAGAACTCAAAGAAAGATTATCTTCCAGTGAGTCTTCTAAGGTTTTCCAAATATTTTCCAGGGCTCTAATAAGAGAGCCATCAAATAGGCTGGCAAAGGGCTTTAGCTTTAGAAAAATATCTATCTCTCTACTTTTTGAAAGCCCAGATTTTATATAAACATAGTCTTTGGGGCTTCCTCTATTAAGTTGTAATCGAGTTAAGGCCCGTTCCATATCTGGAATTTTTTTCAAAAAACTTTGAACGGTTTCTAAAACATCAAGATTTTCAAAAAGTAACTCTACTTTGTCTAGGCGAGAATTTACGTCATTAATATTTATAAGAGGGTAGTTTAGCCAATTTTCTAGCAATCTTGAGCCAAAATTAGTAACGGTATTATCAATTGTGCTAAACAAAGTATCTTGCCTACCCCCTTTGGTATTTTGGGTTAATTCTAAATTGTTTCTAGTGGAAAAATCCATTTCAACAAATTTAGAATTAGAAATTCGAACAGGGGTAGAAAATGTCATTTCAAAGGGAAAGTTTGTTCTATGACAATAAGTTAATAAAGAGCTCATCGCACGTGTTTCGGCATCCGAATAGCTATCAGTTTCATCCAATTTTATGTAGCTACGCAAGTCCCCAAAGTCAAAAAAATCCTTTTTTTCTAAAACACTAACTTTTGGAGTTTCATTAGAATTTATTGTAAGAAGTTTAAAAAATATGTTATTGCAGAAAATTACTTCTGACGGCTTAATCTCGCCAATTAGTGTTAGCATAGAATGTCTGTCAATATTCTTAAGAAATATATTTCCAGTTGACAAATCAAGCCATGCAGCCGAGCTGGTTTTGTTTTTCTCTGCATATGTAAAAAGAAAATTGTGGCTTGGAGATTCCAGATGACCTTCTTCTATTAAGGTGCCAGGAGTGATTATTCTGGTGACGTCCCTTTTAACTATTGATTTATAGCCTCTCTCTTTTGCCTGATTTACACTTTCAATTTGCTCACATATTGCCACGTTATGTCCAGCCTTAATTAGCTTTATAAGGTATTGGTCCAGCTTTAGGTGAGGTATACCACACATAGGTATATCCATTTCTAAATGCTTTCCTCGAGATGTAAGCGTTATTTCCATTGCTGAAGATGCAACCTCAGCATCCTCAAAAAACAGCTCATAAAAGTCACCCATTCTGTATAAAAGCAGCTTGTCTTTGTGCTTTTCCTTTAATCTTAAGTATTGTTCCATCATGGGTGTGACAGAGGATTTTTTGTTCATCTTATCGTAAATTAATTAACAATATATTAATAAAAGGATAACCTAATTTGGTTTTTAATAAAACAGTGAAAGTGTAGAGAACTTTAATTGAATCAAGTTAGATCATCCCAAAATCTTTTTACTCTTGAAAAGAAGTTTGATTCTGCGGGATTGTTGTTTACTCCAATTTTTTGAAACTCCATCAACAAATTTTTCTGTTCAGAAGTTAAATTCACAGGCGTTTCCACCTCTAGCTCGACGTAAAGATCACCAAAATTATTACCTCTTAGACTTGGCATGCCCTTTCCCTTTAATCTTAACCTTTTCCCACTCTGTACACCGTTTGGAACCTTAACCCTTGACTTTCCACCATCCAAAGTAGGGGCCTCAAGTTCCCCGCCTAGCGCAGCTGTGATCATTGAGATAGGAATTTTGCAAAATAAGTCCTGAGAATCTCTCTCAAATATTTGATGTTGTGATACTTCTACAAATATATATAAATCCCCATTTTGCCCTCCGCGAAGTCCAGCCTCTCCCTCATTTGCAAGCCTAATTCTGGTACCAGTTTCCACTCCAGGTGGAATTGTGACATTCAGCTTTCTTTCTTTTTCTACTCTTCCTTGCCCGGAACAGTTTTTGCATGGATTTTTTATTATTTTTCCTTTTCCAGCGCATGTTGGACAACCTCTCTCAACTGTAAAAAAGCCTTGCTGAGCCCGAACTTTTCCAATGCCAGCGCATGTTGGGCAATTAGTGGCTTCAATTCCTCCCTCTGAACCAACACCCGAGCAAGAGTCACAAGTTACAGCACTGGGAACATTTATAATGGTTTTTTTTCCTTTGTATGCTTCAGTTAAATTGATATTTAAGTTATATCTAAGGTCGGACCCACGACTAGCCCTCTGAGGACCCCTTCTTGAAGACGATCCCATAAAGTCTCCAAATAAGTCTTCAAAGACATCAGAGAATGCTGATCCAAAATCTCCTGTTTGTCCTGAAGACCTGAAACCAGAATTACTAGTGCCACCCTCGAATGCTGCATGCCCAAACCTATCGTAAGCACTTCTCTTTTCAGGATCTCTTAGGATATCATATGCTTCATTAACAGACTTAAATTGTTCTTCAGCTTTTGGGTTGTCACTGTTTCGGTCTGGATGTAGTTCCTTGGCCTTCTTTCTGTAGGCTTTCTTCAATTCATCAGGTGAAGCACTACGTGAGCAGCTTAAAATTTCATAGTAATCTTCTTTTGCCATAAAGTAGCCCTATCCTAAAAAACCATAGACTAAAAAAGATTACTCCTTTTTATTTAAATCTTCAAAGTCTGCGTCTACTACGTCATCAGTTTGATTTTCCTCCGTTCCATCGGACTCGGTTTCAGAATTCTCGCTCTCTGACTTATAAATAGCCTCTCCCAACTTCATGGATGCTTCAGTAACATCTTGACATCGAGCTCTGATTTTCTCAGCATCATCGCTTTCCAAAGTTTCTTTAAGGGCTTTTATTGAAAGTTCTATCGCTTCTACTGTAGCGCCATCAACCTTATCACCATGTTCTTCAATGGACTTTTCGGTTCCATGAATAAGGCTTTCAGCTTGGTTCTTTGATTCAACGAGTTCCTTTCTCTCTTTGTCCGATTCAGCATTCTCTTCAGCTTCCTGTACCATTTTATCGATCTCATCTTCGGAAAGGCCTCCAGATGCTTGAATAGTAATTTTCTGTTCCTTTCCAGTACCCTTGTCTGTTGCAGATACTGAAACTATACCATTTGCATCAATATCAAAGGTAACCTCAATTTGCGGCAAGCCTCTGGGGGCAGGAGCTATTTCCTCAAGATTAAATTGACCAAGTATTTTGTTATCTGACGCCATTTCACGTTCACCTTGAAAAACCCTAATGGTTACAGCATTCTGGTTGTCTTCAGCAGTCGAAAAAATTTGGCTTTTCTTTGTTGGTATTGTTGTATTTCTGTCAATTAAGCGGGTGAACACGCCTCCTAAGGTTTCTATCCCCAAACTCAAAGGAGTTACATCTAATAAAACAACATCTTTTACATCGCCTTGTAGCACGCCTGCTTGAATGGCTGCTCCCATTGCGACCACTTCGTCAGGGTTTACTCCCTTATTTGGATCTTTCCCAAAAAATTTTGTTACCTCCTCAATAACTTTAGGCATTCTGGTCATCCCACCTACCAAAATTACTTCATCGATATCTGATTTTGAAATTCCTGCATCTTTTAATGCTGATTTACATGGAGATAGCGATTTAGAAATAAGATCTGACACTAGACTTTCAAGTTTAGCTCGCGTTAATTTTATCACCAAATGTAGTGGCTGACTTGTTTTTGGATCCATTGAAATGAAAGGTTGATTTATTTCCGTTTGGTTTGAAGAAGATAATTCAATCTTAGCCTTCTCTGCAGCTTCCTTTAAACGTTGCAAAGCCATTTTATCGGCTGTTAAATCAACCCCTGTTTCTTTCTTGAACTCCTCTGCCAAATGTTCAACTATCCGCATGTCAAAATCCTCACCGCCTAGGAAAGTATCACCATTTGTAGACTTAACTTCAAAAAGACCATCATCTATCTCTAGTATTGAAATATCAAAAGTACCTCCTCCGAGGTCAAAAACAGCTATTGTTTTGCCCCCCTCTTTATCAAGCCCATAGGCTAGAGCAGCCGCTGTGGGTTCATTGATAATTCTCAAAACTTCTAAACCTGCAATTTTTCCAGCATCCTTTGTGGCCTGTCTTTGAGCATCATTAAAATAAGCTGGAACTGTTATTACAGCCTGCTCAACTTCTTCATTAAGGTAGCTTTCAGCTGTTTCTTTCATTTTCTGGAGAATAAAAGCAGAAACTTGGCTAGGAGAATATTTCTCATCTCTAGCCTTAACCCAGGCATCACCATTTCCACCATCAACGATTTCAAACGGCACCATTTTCTTGTCCTTAGTAACAGATTTATCATCTACTCTTCTTCCAATAAGTCTCTTAACAGCAAAAAGAGTATTCGTGGGGTTTGTAACCGCTTGACGTTTTGCAGCTTGTCCTACTAATCGCTCTTCATCAGTAAATCCTACAATAGAAGGTGTTGTTCGTGCTCCTTCCGAATTTTCTATTACTTTAGCTGCCGAACCATCCATTATTGAAACACACGAATTGGTTGTTCCTAAATCTATACCTATCACTTTCGACATAAAACTGTTCCTTTTCTATCCTTGGGCTTAAAATCCATATCAAGTATTTCAGCCAAAATTATAATCTTTCGATTTTTATATAGGGCAATTTATCCACAATACAAGGGCAATTTATCCACAATAGTTCAAGTAAAAAATGTCTCCTAAAATTTCCACAAAATGAATAATTGAATTTATAAAAAAAATAAAAATTCATTATAGGATTAAAGGTTCAAATTTTCAGGTTTTTCTCAAGAAAAAGCTACATCACGCAGCTTTCTCCTCGTTTTCTTCGGTTAATATAGAATAAATTACAGAAGAATCTTGGTTGGACCGTAGTTTGTGCCTAGTGTTTTTGCTTCTTAGCAAACGAGACACCCTTGCTAATGCTTTTAGATGGTCACCGTTTGTACCTAGAGGTGCAAATAACGCAAAAACTAAATCCACAGGAATACCGTCAACGGAATCAAATAATATAGGCTTTTCTAACCTAGCAAAAATCCCCTTAACAGAATCAACTTTACTAACCCTAGCGTGTGGAATTGCTATCCCATCACCCATGCCAGTGGGCCCTAAGGATTCCCTTTCAGCTAAGGCAGAAAACACTTCTCTTTGGTTAAGGTCATACAAAACAGTGGCTTGCAAAGAAATTTCGTGAAAAAGATTCTTTTTACTGTCCACATTTAAACTAGCAATTACAGATTGCGGATTAAGAATTTTTAAAACTTCCAATTTTCTATCCTTAAAAATTTTTAGAATCGATAAAAGTTCGTGGTTTATATTACTATGTTAGCTTTGTTGCAATGGTAACTTTAATTTTTCTTAATGAACTTTTGTTTTCCTTTTAAATCTTCGAATTTGTTTTTCAAACCTAGACATACATATCTTAAGGCTAGAGTAAATATCTCTATCACTATACTTTGATTGAAACCCAACGCTAGCATCTAAATAGGAGGAAATATAGCAGTCAAACCTGTTTTGGTTTTTTGCAAATGTTATTTTGCAAAAAACAGGATTACATGAATATTTTGCAAAAATATCAGATATCTTTTTTTGGGTATAAAAATTAAAATGTTTGCCCAAATTCAAGTTGTCCCCGCTTATAGTAATATTCATGTATAACTCCTTAAATAAATACCTAAACTAATATAACTGAACAAATTTACTTAAAAAATTTATAAATTAAATGATGCACCCAAGTATACGCTTTTTACTGTATTATCAGAAACTATTTCTGCAGGTGACCCTGATTTAATTATAGAGCCATCATTTATAATATAAACTCTATCAACTAGTTTAAGGGTTTCTCTGACATTATGATCTGTAATAAGTATTCCAATCCCTCGATTTTTTAGCCCTTTTATTAGAGATCTAATCTCTTCAACGGCAATCGGGTCAACACCAGCAAAAGGTTCATCAAGGAGTAAATATTTTGGGTAAGTAGCTAAATTTCGAGCTATTTCCACCCTACGCCGCTCTCCTCCTGATAGCGTAATAGCCTTTGCTTTTCTAATATTTGTCAATGAGAAACTTTCCAAAAGACTTTCAAGCTTTACTCTTCTGACGAGTCGATCTTTAGTCGAAATTTCCAATACTGACGCAATATTATCCTCTACTGTCATACCTTTAAAAATAGAAGGTTCCTGTGGTAAATAACTTAGACCGAGGTTTGCTCTCTTATAAATAGGCATATTAGAGATGTTTGTACCATTTAGCGTAATGGTTCCTGAATCCGTGGACGTTAGGCCTGCAATTGTATAAAAGCAAGTTGTCTTTCCGGTTCCATTAGCACCAAGTAAGGCAACTATTTCTCTTTGTCTAAGATTGAGTGAAACATCTCTAAGCACTAACCGCGAATTATAAGATTTCCTTATATTGGATACATTTAAGCCACTAAATCCGTCACTAACCTCTAAATTCAAAATCTTTCCTAACTTAACAAATTATTATAATAGTATAAAGTTAATCATTTGTACTAATCGAGGCATTTATTCTACCTTTAAATGACATGTTGTTACTATTGAGGTCAAATTCCGCGGTCTGACCAAAAAAAACAGACTGCTTTTGTTTAAACATCACATCTTCTTTAAGTATTATGAAGCCATTTGCAATATTATAGTTTGCTTTTTGTGATTTTCCCATCTCAAATCCATTTGAAAAAATCACTCCATCAATAAAAACTAATTCTAGAGGTTCTTTCTTACCTTTTTCTGTCACATCGAAGACTACTTTAAGGTGCTTTCCTCGGATCTTATAAGGACCATGGCCGACCCTAACATCACCCTTAAAAATAGCAAAACCCTGGTTTTCATCATATAAGGCTGAGTCTGAACTTATCTGAACTGGTGCTCCTTTGGCAAGTGTTACAGGGGTCAGTTTAAAAAGAGTTTCCTCTTCTGCAGAAACATCATTAGTCAGAAAAAAAACTACCACAAACGTATGAAAAAAAATCTTCGAATATTTTCGAAACCTAGGAACTTGAGCTAAAAACAAAATTAATCACCTATTTGGGGTAAAAGATGCATGCACACCATTATTAAATTGAAGAACCATTTTGTTATCATCCGTTTCATATTCTGGATCTATAACATTTAGGTATTTAGAGGTAATAAAAAAATTAGAACCCGAAATAAGAGATGGCCCACTACTTTCGACAGATCCTGTTTTCAAATTTATTTCTAAATTAATACTTTTTCCGAAAACGCTTTCATCTCTATTATAAAAGGTATTATTTATAGACTGAATTTTCTTTTCATTAACAAAATACTTTGCTTTAGGTGATTTTGCAAAAAGAATGTCTTCTTGGGAATATTTTATTTGTCCCACTAGTTTTTCTAATACAAGATTATATTCAGAAATAGTTGGTAAATTTGCATACAAAATAT
Source organism: uncultured Alphaproteobacteria bacterium (assembly GCA_902533625.1). Taxonomy (GTDB): domain Bacteria; phylum Pseudomonadota; class Alphaproteobacteria; order Rhodobacterales; family Rhodobacteraceae; genus CACKLF01. Next base: position 83,188 of record CACAMI010000001.1, read on the forward strand.
TAGAACTGGTGAAATAAAAGGAATCTTTTTCCTGTGTCAATCCAAATATTTCTCCATTCTTAATAACTACAGAATTAAATTCATTAACTATTGGAATGCTATTATTTAGATATTCAGCTTCAGGCACCCCTCTTATTGAAAAGAATATAAGAAAAAAGATCAAACCTGATGTTGCTGGAAAAAAAATTTTAAATATGCTTAAATTTAGCATGGCGGAGTTTTGAATAATTTTAATATCATCCATTGCCCAATCTCAAACAGTCATGCAGATGAACTATTCCTATTGGAAAATTTCCATCTTTTGTTTCTGAAATAAATACTGAGGTAATTTTATTTTCGTTCATTAAGTTTAGTGTATCAGAAACATTAATTGATGGGTTCAGAACTATTGGATTCCTTGTCATAACTTCCGACACACCTTTTTCTAAAAGCCCCTCCATATTTCTTCTTAAGTCACCATCGGAAATAACACCTTCAAGATCACCATTTTCTGAAATTACTCCTGTAATGCCAAACCCTTTTCTGGTCATTTCAATTAAAGCTTCAGACATATTATTTCCAATGTTAATTAGAGGCAACTCAACTCCAGAGTGCATAATGGCAGAAATTGGCTTTAGTTTTGCACCAAGGTTACCTCCAGGGTGAAATTCCAAGAAATCGCTTTTACTGAATTTTTTTTCCTCCATCAAAGCTACGCATAGAGCATCACCAAGACTTAGCATTAAGGTGGTCGAGGTTGTAGGAGCTAAACCATTTGGACATGCTTCTCCTAAATCAGGCAGGATTAAACTTATATTTGAATTTTCACTCAATGTACTAGACTGTTTGCTTGATATTCCGATAATAGGAATCTGGGATTTTTTGCTATAGGTAACTATATTATATAACTCGGGAGTCTCGCCGGAGTTAGATAATATAATTAGTATATCCTCTTTTGATATATTTCCCAAGTCTCCATGACTTGCTTCACCTGGATGAATGAATTGAGCTGGCGTGCCTGTAGAAGAAAATGTTGCTGCTATCTTTTGCCCTATATGGCCCGATTTCCCCATTCCCGTAACTATTACTTTTCCAGTACATTTTGATAAAATTTCTACTGCTTCACAAAATGTTGAACTAAGATTTTCTGATAACGCCGTTATAGCTTTTGCTTCGAGTTCAAGTACTCTAATTCCCGAATTAATTATCTTATCTTTTCCCAAAATTGACAAATTCCTTTTTTCCCACTTTCCCATTAATGAGAAAATATATCCTCATCTTTCCAGCCCTCAATATCTAACCTAGATCTATTTGGTAAAAAAGAAAAACATGATTTGGCGAAGTCAGATCGATTTTCTCTTTCTAAGCGTTTTTCTAAATTTGACATTAGTTTGTGGAGGTGTAAAACGTCGGAAGCCGCATATTCTTTTTGAGATTCAGACAAGGTTTCTGTTCCCCAGTCAGATGATTGCTGACGCTTTGAAATGTCAATATCTAATATTTCTTGTACTAAATTTTTTAACCCGTGTTTATCAGTATATGTTCGAACCAATTTTGAAGCTATTTTGGTGCAAAATATGGGTGAGGCTAAAATCTTGTAATGCGAATAAAGCACTGCAACATCAAAACGTGCAAAATGAAAAAGCTTTGTTATTTTACTGTCAGAAAGCATTGAGCAAAGATTAGGGGCCAAAATTTTTTTCATTGAATCCATATTTTTTTGCTCAGACCTTATCTTGATTAGATGAGCATTTCCGTCACCATTAGAGATCTGAATTAAGCAAAGTCGATCTCTATGGGGGTTTAAGCCCAGTGTCTCACAGTCTATAGCTACGACGTCGTTAAATTTAAAGTTGTCAGGTATGTCATCATCGTGCAAATAAATTGGCATTTAAACTCCCTTTTAGGTTAGTACAAAAATTTCTGTTAACTTTCTATTTAATTATATAAAAGGTTCACATTTGTATATCATCAGTTATTTTATTCAAAAAATGATTTTTTGTAAGTTTTTAATGTATGATTTAGTTGAATTAGTAGAAAATGGGTAAAAGTTATAAAATTGGCAACCCAAAGGTGACTGTTTTTGGCGGTTCAGGGTTTCTTGGCAGATATGTGGTCTATTTGTTCGCTCAAAATGGCTGGGGAGTGACTGTAGCTGTAAGGTCACCAAATTATGCTGGTTTTTTGAAAGTTTATGGAGTTGAGGGTCAGATATCTTTAGCCAAGGCAAATATTTCTGATGAAGAAGAAGTCAAATTGGCGATAAAGGGCTCTGATGCAGTAGTAAATTGTGTGGGCATTCTTGAAGAAGCTGGGGGATCACAGAAATTTGATCTTTTGCATAATAAGTATGCTGCGAGGATAGCTAAGATAAGCAGGAATATGGATGTAAGAAGATTTGTGCAAGTTTCATCATTGGGAGCTGATGTGTCATCACTTAGTAAGTATTCAAGATCTAAGAGAAAAGGCGAAAAGACTATAATTGAGAATTTTCCAGATGCGGTGGTTTTAAGGCCATCAATAATTTTTGGACCGGAAGATAATTTTTTTAATCGTTTTGCTAATATAAGCCTTTTTAGTCCGATTATCCCTATTGTTGGAGGAGGAACAAAATTTCAGCCGATTTACGTCATGGATTTAGCTAAAGCGGTAATAAAGTCTGCTACTGATAAGTCGATTAAGGGGACATTTGAAATCGGAGGCCCAGATGTTTTGAGCTTTAATGAGCTAATATCTCTTATGCTTGAAATAATAAACCGTCGTAGACTTGTCTTCAATTTTCCTTTTGGAATTGCCTTGATAGAGGCCGCTATTTTAACATTTTTGAGAAAAGCCTCTTTTAATTTGATCCCATCTTTAATTACAATAGACCAGGTGAAGCAATTGAGGTACAACAATGTAGTTGGACAAAGTTCTTCTGGGATAGAAAGTTTGGGTGTAAAAACTACTTCATTAAGGGTTATTTTGCCGCAGTATCTCTGGAAATACAGAAGTAGAGGACAGTTTAATAAAAACGGATTTGATTAGATTAATCCTAAAAATAACCTAAAAAAATAATAATGAAGGATCCGAATAAAATTCTATAAATTACAAACGGCAAAAACGATATTTTCTGAATAAATCGAAAAAAAACTTTGATCGAAACAAAGGCTGCAAAATAGGAAAGAACCACACAATAAATTACATCGATTAAATTTTGAGAAAAAAAATCTGTACTCGATTGGGTGAAAAGCTCAAGTACCAGCAAAACGCTTGAACCAAGAATGGTTGGAATGGACATTATGAGAGAAAGATGTGCGGCGTCAAAGTTTCTGAATCCCCTTATGAGAGCGCCTGTAATACAGCAACCCGATCGAGATGCTCCTGGAATTATAGCAAGTGATTGCCAAAAACCTATGTAAATAGCATCTGACAAACTGAATTCTTCGATAAATCGTTTTTTTTTACATATTTTATCCGCCAGTAATAGTGGTATAGAAAATACTATGCTGGCAATTGCAATTACGTGAATACTCCTTAGATGGTTAATTAAATCAAATAAAACAAAAACAATTGTCATTAATACTATTGGGGCCGTAGCGATTAAAACAAGAAGGAATATTCTAGAGTCTTTTGATTTATCCTTTCTAAATAAAACTTCGATTAGGCCTTTGAAAAGTGTAGATAAGTCTTTATGAAAAATATGACACACTGCCATAAGTGACCCTAAATGTACGGCTATATCTATGCCTATACTTTGCTTTTCAATGTAGAAAAAAAGAGGTAAAATTGAAAGGTGCGCTGATGAGGACACGGGAATAAATTCAGTTAATCCCTGAATTGTTGCTAACAATATTAAATGAAAGAACCCCAAAAGCCATCTTTCCCATTGACTAAATAATCTATATACACGTAATAATTTATTATATTCTTGAGAACAAAGATAATAAATTCCACGGTAGAGGCTGAAACTAAAATAAACTAAACCAGTTTTTTCAAAAAAGAGCTAGATCTAATTATTGTTAAATTATTGAAATGAGACGTCTTTTTCATCTTCCCTTATCCCCATTTAGTAGGAAAATTAGGCTGGTAATGGCTGAAAAAAAACTTGAGGTTGATTTGGTAGAAGAGCCTGTATGGCAAAAAAGACTCGAATTCTTAAAATTAAACGCAGCTGGAAAAGTGCCAGTATTACTTATTGAAGGAAAAGTTCTGTCTGAAAGTATTTCTATTTTTGAGTATTTGGAAGAGATTCACCCTGTACCTTCGCTCTTACCTTCTGAACCATTAAAGAAGGCTGAAGCTAGAAGGTTGAGTTTGTGGTTTGATGATAAATTCCACAAAGAAGTTACTGCAAACCTTCTTTATGAGCGCGTATACAAGAAAATATCTAAAACGGGACAACCAGATAGTGAAGCCATAAAAACAGGAGCAAAAAAAATAAAGTTCCATTTAGATTATATGAATTGGCTTTTAGAAAAGCGCAGGTGGTTGGCATGTGACTATATGACGATTGCAGATTTTTCAGCCGCAGCACATTTGTCGTGCTTAGATTACATAAATGATGTTGATTGGGAGAGGTCAAAACTGGTCAAGGAGTGGTATGCTAAGATTAAGTCAAGACCCTCTTTTAGATCAATATTAGCAGATGTCCTCCCCGGATTTGTGCCATCAGAGCAATATGTTGAATTAGACTTTTGATTTTAGATTCATTAGAAAAATCTAACTGGATAAAGCGAGAGGCTCTAAGGATAGGTTTCAGTTCTTGTACTATTACGGAACCAAGCATCTCTAAAAAAGCAAAAAATGATTTCAAATCCTTCCTATCAAAAAATTATTTTGGACAGATGAATTGGATGAACGAAAGAGCCCATTTTAGATTAGAGCCAAAGTTACTATGGAAAGAAGTGAAGTCAGTTGTTGTGCTAAGCGAAACGTATTTACATGATAAAAATGTTCTGGAGAATTTAGACAAAAAAAATAAAGGAAATATTTCGATTTATGCAAGGGGAGATGATTATCATAAAGTAATGAAAAAGAGATTAAAAAAGCTGGCTCAAACTTTTGTTTTAGACTTATCTTGTCAAGTAAAGGTCTTCGTTGATACGGCACCAATTTTAGAAAAAGTATTGGCTAGGCAATCTGGTTTGGGTTGGACAGGAAAGCACACTAACCTTGTAAGCAGAGATCTTGGAAACTGGTTTTTTATAGGGCTGATTTTTACCGATCTTAATTTGAATTTTGATAAAGCTGAAGATAACCATTGTGGTAATTGTAGTGCGTGCGTAGATTCTTGCCCCACGAATGCTTTTACAGAACCATATAGACTAGACGCTCGAAAATGTATTTCATATCTGACTATTGAACACAAAGGGCCAATTGAATTGTCTTTGCGTGGGAAGTTAGGAAATAGAATTTATGGTTGTGACGATTGTTTGGCGGCATGTCCATGGAATAAATTTGCAAAAAAATCATCGGAAATAAGATACTCTGCAAGGAAGGATTTTGAATCACCTGATTTGCATCAACTTGTACTGTTGGACGATGCTAGCTTTAGAGAAAAATTTTCAGGATCTCCTATAAAAAGAATTGGGAGGGATAGATTTCTTAGAAATGTACTTTATGCTATAGGCAATTCAAAAATGAAGAGTTTTTTACCAGTAATTGAAAAAGTTTTAGTCAAAGAAGAGCAGAATCCCACAATTTTTGAAGCTGCTTTGTGGGCTAAGAGGTTGATCATAAATGGATGCCAATAAAAGCAAAATAATATTATTTTTTGGCTTTGGCTATACAGCGGAGCGACTTTACAAGATCATGAAATTGGATGGGTGGGAAGCATGTGCCAGCTCTAGAACACCTAACTCAAAAAAAACAAATAATATAAAATTCCTTGATTTCGCTAGCGAAAAACAGGAGTTAGAAGAACATATATTATCGTCCGACGTAATTTTGATATCTATTCCTCCACAGGGAAAGTCTGATCTGGTATTAGATAACTACAAAGATGTTTTTAAAGAGAATTTAGCTGCAAAGTGGATAGGTTACTTGTCTGCCACAAGTGTCTATGGTGATTATAATGGTGCCTGGGTAAACGAGGGCTCTGAACCTATGCCAAAAACTTCCAGGGGGTTGGACAGATTATTTGTTGAGGATCAATGGAATAGATTAGGAATATCCTATTGTCTGCCAATAATAAGATTCCGGATCTCTGGAATTTATGGTCCTGAGCGCAATCCCTTTGACAGAATAAGAAATGGCACACAAAACATAATTCAAAAACCAGATCATTTTTTTAATAGAATTCATGTAGATGATCTATGTGAAATTTTATATCAGTCAATAAAGAAACCAGATCCAGGTGAGGTTTTCAATATTTCAGATTGTACGCCTTCAACATCAGAAGAATTCATAAATGAAGCTACAAAACTTTTAAATGTGCCAAAAGCAAAAAAAGTTAATATAAAAGACTCAAATTTATCCGACCTAGCCCTAAGCTTTTACGCAGACTCTAAAAAGGTTTCCAACCAGAAAATAGTAAAAACACTGAAATATAAATTTAAGTATCCCTCTTATAAGGAAGGCTTAAAAAGCTTAATTAAAAGTTAAAACTAAATGAGCTTAACTTGGGTGCCAATTTTAACTAAATCGAACAACTCTTCTATTTGCTCATTATATAATCCAATACACCCTGAAGAACTCTGCCTACCTATTTTTCTTGTATCATTTGTTCCATGTATCCTATAACTTGGCCAGCCTAAGTATAGTGCGTGAGTTCCTAGTGGGTTTTCGGGCCCTGGCCCTACATATTCTGGAAGCTTTGGATCTCTTTTAAGCATCGCCTCCGTAGGTCTCCATGAAGGGCCAATTATTTTCTGTATTACCGATGTTTTACCGGTTCGGGTAAGTTCAGGCGTTAATGGTACAGATGTCGGGTATATTTTATAAAAACTCCCTGATTCATTCCAAAAATGAAGGCAACGAGCTTTCGTATCAGCAATAATTATACCGTTAACGCGGTCTGAAAAATGGTCTTGCCAATCTATTGCTCTATACGTGAATATATTGTGGCTTGGTTGCCCTTCTTCATTAAAACCTACTGCTTGCTGGGCAGAAAGTGAAATAGCACTCTTGCAAAGTATTGGAGCTGAAAATACACTTGCTAACAATAGCTTTCGCCTATTCCAATTTTTTATTTCGTTATCTGACAAATTGTCCTCAATCAAATTAAGTTAACCTATTATGAAAAGTTCCTTAAAGCGTATAGGTATAATTTACAATTTTTTTCTTTACAATTTGTTAGATTTAAACAAATTGAAATCATGAATGCTTATTTAAAAAATATTAAGTTAATTTTAAGATATCATTTTTCTTGGCTGGCCACATTTATTTTTCTTTCAGCTTGTGTTGTAGGAAAGACTGATATTTACAAAGGTTACGAGTTATCTGGATCATTGTCTAACTATGAGCAGTCAGAAATAATCCAAAGACATTTGGATATGGTAAATGCACTCCGAATTGAGAAAAATCTTTTGACTCTGAAAATATCTAAGAGCCTTTCCGCGGCGGCATTAACTCATGCTCGCGATATTTCTTTTCAGAAACGGGCATGGAACTTTGGGTCGGATTACTCGTCTCCACAGGAAAGAGCTCTGGTAGCTGGTTACGTAGGTAAAGTCAGGGGGGAAAATGTATCGGAAACTTTTAAAGGAGAATTTGATATCCTTCAGATTTGGTTAAAGCAAACGTTGGCAAAACAGGTCATCCTAGATGACAAAGCTTTATATTTGGGTTTTGGCTGGTATCAAGAAGAAAATGGAAGAACTTGGTGGGTTCAGGTTATAGGTGGCTAGCTATTCATAAATGTAGATAATTGTTCCCATGGAGACCAAAGAAACTATTTCATCAATTTCACGATCACTAACCGCTATACAGCCTGCAGTCCAATCTCTAAAAAAATTGAATAGCCAGTTTCTTCTTGGACCCCCATGAATAAATATATCGCCACCAGGGTCGAAACCTTTTTTCCTTGAGGCCTCTTTGTCCGCTTTATTGGGATAACTTATCCCTAAACTTTTGTGATATTTGCTATTTAAATTGACTCTATTAATAAAATATTTTCCTTCGGGTGTCCGACCATCACCCTCCTTAATTTTATGACCTACAGGGTTAAAGCCTAATTTCACAGAATATTCCCTTATTGGTATAGATTGATGAAAAAGAACCATTTTACGCTTCTTTTTCCAAACTACTATCAGGTCAGCTTTTTGAGGTTTTGTATTTGTGTAACCAGAGCTGAGGCTAAAAAAATAAAATGTTGAAAACGTAAAAACTGGAAATAAAAAAATTCGTCTTAGCAAAAGTCTTCTATTAAGAGTAATTTTTTCCTTAGGCATGAAGTTGGCTTTTCTTAATTTTTTTAGAAACGGATTTAAGTTGCCCGCATGCGGCCATAATGTCTTGGCCTCTTGGCGTCCTTATAGGGCTGGAGTAGCCAGCAGCATTAATTATTTTGGAAAAATCTCTTATTCTTTCAGAGGTTGAGGTTTTAAATTCTGAACCTGGCCAGGGGTTAAATGGAATTAGATTAATTTTTGAAGGGATGCCAGAAATAAGTTTAACTAACCTTTTGGCATCTTCTTTAGAGTCGTTAACATTATCAATCATTACATACTCAAAAGTAATTCTTTCTGAATTACTTAAGGAAGGATAATTCCTTAAGGAATCAAGGAGCGATTTGATATTCCATTTTTTGTTTAGTGGAACCAACCTATTTCTAACCTCATCTGTGGTAGCATGAAAACTTATTGCTAAAAGGCATCCTATCTCTTCTCCTACCGAAGCTATTTTTGGAACTACTCCAGAGGTGGAAAGGGTAATTCGTTTTCGTGAAATCGAGATGCCTGTTTCGTCCATAATTATCTTCAAGCCACTTTTTACTTCTTCAAAATTATATAAGGGCTCGCCCATTCCCATTAAAACGATATTTGAAATCAACCGTTTCTTAACTTTTGAGTGTTTAAGCTGGTCCCATTCTAAAAGGTCATCTCTAGCAACCATTAGCTGCTGAACTATTTCGGAGGCAGACAGATTTCGCACTAAACCTTGAGTTCCAGTAAAACAAAAAGAGCAATTTAATGTACAGCCTACTTGAGAAGATATGCAAAGAGTACCCCTGTCTTTGTCTGGTATAAAAACGGTTTCTACTAGATTGTTGTCACGGAGTTTTAGCAGATACTTTCTAGTACCATCTTGACTAATAAGTTTGGTTTGAATTTCAGGTCTGCTGATGTAAAATTTTTCATGTAGAGTGTCCCTAAACTCTTTCGACATATTAGTCATTTTTGTAAAATCTGTTTCGCCCTTTGTATAAATCCAATCCCACAACTGTGAAACTCTCATATTAATGGAGCTATTACTTCCACAGATTGGAGTAATTAGATTACTAATTTCGGTCTTTTTGAGACCGACTAGATCTGCTTTTTGCGAATTCAATTAAATCATCCGTTTAAATTTTATTGTTTGATTAGTAATATTAGATTTAAAAGTTATGTCAAAAAATCTTGAAATTTATTCAATTGCAAAGCTTTTTTGTTTCTGTAATCGCGGCGGTAAGTCCAAGAAGAGAAAAAGTATCTTTTGTCTTTGTTCCTCTTTTTGAAATTGCCTCAATTGTGACCTTGCTACCAGCTTTTAAGGAATCAATTATTCTTTTGTCATCCTCTTGCACATGCCACGCATATTCAGCCGAACTACCAGAAGATTCAGGATCGGGATAAAGTCGAAAAACCTTCCCTCCAACAATCAATTCCACATGTCCATTTTTTCTTAATGGATAGCCCGCATCATAATTTGCATATACTGACCCAGATTCTCCACGTTCAACGTTTATAAAAAGTATCCCTTTTTCTCTATTAACGTCTGCTAAAAGCTCCCCATTTCTATAGGCTTTCATCTCTAGTGCCTGAGAAGCTATATAACATCTCTGTGGCGGTTTTGTTACAAATACGCACCAGTCTTTTGCATTAAATGAGCATACGTTTTCTTCTGCATATGCAAAACTTGAAGAAAAGTATGCTGTTATCAAAAGTTTTATAAACACCCACCCGAAAAGTTTCGGTGTAAAACGGTTATTCATAGAAATCCTGCTCAATTTTTTATTTTTATAAATAAAGTATATAAGATTAGTTATAATTTTTCCAGCATCTTTTTTATTTCTACATTTTGTAAGTACAAAGTAATATAAGAAAATAATTACGGATTTGTGTTATTTTTAAAATTGTTTTATTAAACGGTCTTAATGGCTTACAGGTTAAGGAGCAAAAATGGTATCCCCTAAAACACTTTATGATAAGATTTGGAACGAACATCTAATCTCGGATGAAAGTGGAACATCTTTGATATACATCGACAGGCATCTAGTACATGAAGTAACTAGTCCTCAGGCATTTGAAGGTTTGAAATTATCGGGCCGAAAGGTTAGATGTCCTGATAAAACCGTTGCGGTTCCTGACCATAATATCCCAACTACTGGTGATCGAAGTAAGGGCATTGAAAATATAGAGAGTAAAATCCAGGTTGATGCGCTCCGTGATAATGCCAATTATTTTGGCATTACATATTATGATGTTGATGATATTAGACAGGGAATAGTACATATAATAGGGCCAGAACAAGGTTGGACGCTACCTGGTATGACTGTAGTTTGTGGTGATAGTCATACTGCTACACATGGTGCATTTGGGTCTTTAGCCCATGGAATAGGAACTTCAGAGGTAGAGCATGTTTTGGCGACCCAAACATTGATTCAAAAAAAATCAAAAAATATGAAGGTGAATGTAACAGGTTCTCTAGGTGAAGGAGTAACTGCAAAAGATGTAACGTTATCAGTAATTGGGAAAACTGGTACGGCCGGAGGTACAGGACATGTAATAGAATATGCTGGCTCTGTAATTGAGGGGCTCTCTATGGAGGGCCGAATGACAGTTTGCAATATGGCCATAGAGGGAGGTGCAAGAGCTGGCTTAATTGCACCCGATCATAAAACTTTTGAATATGTAAGGGGTCGAGCCATGTCCCCAAAAAATTCTCAATGGGAAAAGGCTTTGACTTATTGGAAGACCCTTTATTCAGATCCAGGAGCCCATTTTGATCAGATCCTAAATTTGGATGGCAGTGAAATAGCGCCAGTTGTTACCTGGGGCACAAGCCCTGAAGATGTTTTGCCTATAGATGGTAAAGTTCCTGACCCAAAGGAGTTTGAAGGAGGAAAAATCGAAGCCGTGAAGAGGTCTTTAGAATATATGGGTCTCAACCCTGGGCAAAGACTTGAGGACATAAATATTGACACTGTTTTTATCGGATCTTGTACTAATGGTAGAATTGAAGATCTGCGAGAAGTAGCAAAGGTAATGAAGGGGAGAAAGGTTAAGGATGGTATTAGGGCAATGATAGTTCCGGGTTCTGGTTTGGTTAAGGTTCAAGCAGAAGAAGAAGGGATAGCAGAACAACTAAAACAAGCTGGATTTGAATGGAGGTTTGCGGGGTGCTCAATGTGTTTAGCTATGAACCCAGATCAACTTGCTCCCGGGGAAAGATGTGCAGCTACTTCAAATAGAAATTTTGAGGGAAGACAAGGCCGCGGTGGAAGAACCCATCTTATGAGTCCTGCAATGGCTGCGGCTGCGGCAGTTACGGGTCGTCTTTCTGATGTAAGAAATTTATAATTTTGGAAGGTATAAAATAATAAATGGATAAATTTACTGTAGTTGAAGGTGTAGCAGCACCCATGCCACTTATTAATATTGATACTGATATGATAATTCCTAAACAGTTTCTAAAAACAATTAAAAGGTCTGGTTTGGGAAAGAACCTTTTTGATGAGATGAGATTCAACGAAGATGGAACAGAAATACCTTCATTTATTCTGAATAAGGAAGCCTATAGAAGTAGTAAAATCATAGTTGCCGGGGACAATTTTGGGTGTGGTTCCTCAAGGGAACATGCACCATGGGCTCTTTTAGATTTTGGAATCAAGGTTGTAATATCATCAAGCTTCGCAGATATTTTTTATAATAACTGTTTTAAGAATGGAATCTTGCCGGTAGTTGTTTCACCGGAAGAGAGAGATGCGTTAATGGGGGATGCAGAAAAAGGATCAAATGCTCGAATTTCGGTGGATCTGGAAGCACAAGAGATTATAAGGCCTGACGGTACTACTGTTTCATTCGAAATTGATGATTTTAAGAAACATTGTTTATTGCATGGTCTTGATGATATAGCTCTATCCTTAGAGAAGGAAAAATCTATTTCTGACTTCGAAAAGAAAAATAAATCTCAGAAACCATGGGTATAGAATAAGAATGGAAAAAAATTTATTAATATTAGCTGGTGACGGTATTGGACCTGAAGTAATGGATCAGGTGGTCAGGGTAATAGATTGGTTTAATAATAATAAAAAACTTAATTTTACAATAGAGGAAGATCTGGTTGGAGGAGTTGCCTATGATAGCCATGGCCAGCCACTAAGTGACAAAACCTTGGAGAAAGCAAAAAACTGTGATGCTGTACTTTTGGGAGCCGTAGGTGGGCCAAAATACGACGGGCTTGATTTTTCATTGAAACCAGAACGAGGCTTGCTGAGGTTAAGGAAGGAATTAGATCTTTTCGCGAATTTGAGACCCGCACAATGCTTTGATGCCTTAACACATTTTTCCTCTCTTAGGCCTGAAATAATTTCAGGACTTGACATCATGATTGTTAGGGAGGCCACTTCAGGGATATATTTTGGCGAACCTAGGGGCATCATTGAAGATAATAATGGCGGCCGAATAGGCATAAATACTAATAGATACACGACGGAGGAAATTAGGAGGGTTACTAGATCTGCATTTGAATTAGCAAGAAAGCGGCAAAATAGGGTTTGTTCTATGGAAAAAGCCAATGTTATGGAAAGTGGAGTACTTTGGAGAGAAGAAGTTACACTGTTGCATCAACAAGAATATCCTGATGTCGAATTGAGCCACATGTATGCCGACGCTGGAGCTATGGAATTAGTAAGACTTCCAAAACAGTTCGACGTTATTGTTACAGACAACCTTTTTGGAGATTTGTTGTCAGATTGTGCAGCTATGTTGACGGGTAGTTTGGGTATGTTACCTTCCGCTACTCTTGGAAAGATAAGGGAGAATGGGCGGCCTTATGCGATGTATGAGCCAGTCCATGGTTCTGCCCCTGATATAGCTGGAAAAGGGATGGCTAACCCAACAGCGTGCATTTTGAGTTTTGCTATGGCATTACGGTATTCTTTTGATTTGGGAGATGAAGCTTTGCTTTTAGAAAGGGCAATTGAAAAAGTTCTGGCCAAGGGAATTAGAACAGCAGATCTGATGCAGGAAAAAGATGTAAAACCTGCGAGTACCGAAGAAATGGGAACAGCGATTATAAATCATTTGGATGGGCACCAATAAAAATAAATGCCTGAATCTAATGAAATTTCCCTCGTCATTGGATTAAGAGAAACGGAACGAGATTTGGCTGCATCACTTTACTGGCAAGCATTTTCCAAGAAACTAAGTTTTTTGCTTGGTCCTAGGAAAAAAGCTGAGGCTTACATTTCAAAGGTTTTGAATAAGGATAATGTTTTTGCTGTTAGAGATACTAAAAATAACATAGTAGGCCTTGCGGGGTTTCGTGATGTAAATGGGGGAGTAATAGGGGGCACCTTCGGAGATCTCGTAGATGTATACGGTTTCCTTGGGGCTATTTGGAGAGCTACTTTTTTGAGCTTCTTAGAAAGAAAAGATAATTCTGAAATTTTACACTTAGACGCTGTATGTGTAGAGCAGAAAAGTCGAGGAAAAGGTATAGGTCGTAAGATAATAGATTTTTCTGGAAGATTTGCTAAATCTAGATCCATAGTTGCCATTGAATTAGATGTGGTGAGTAACAACGAACCTGCAATAAAATTTTACAAAAATTTAGATTTTTATATAGTTTCAAAAGAAAAAATAGGACCTATGGGCTTAATTCTAGGATTCAAAAGTATTTATAGAATGAGGCTTGATCTACAATAAGCTGAGGATGCTCTTATTTAAGTTTAAAGGTGTTAATTTTATCTTTTGTCCCACCTGCAATTTTTGATAACTCTAACATGGATGCCGTGATTTCTTCAGAAGAAACCGCATTTGCTTCCCCAATTCTTTCTAAATTATCTGCTGATTTTGTTACTTCTTGCAGGACATCACTTTGCTGACTTGTTTGCTTTGTAATGTCTGACATCATTGTTTCAATTTTTATGATTGTTTCACCAATATGTTTCATTTCTTCCTGAAGCTCATTCATCCTATTAACTCCATCATCTGCCTTTTCCTGAGCTTCTGTTGTAAGGGTGCTTATATCTTTTACAGAAGCTGAAGATTTATCAGCAAGCTTTCCAACTTCCGTAGCAACCACAGAAAAGCCTCTTCCAGCCTCACCGGCTCTCGATGCTTCAATGGATGCATTTAGTGCCAACATGGTTGTTTGTTGTGCTATATCCTCTATAAGGGAAGAAATATCCCCAATTCTAGAACTATTGCTCAGAATTTCATTCACAACACCTACCATATTTTGAGCTTCTTCAGAGCCCTTACTTGCCAAAGTTGAGGCATCTTCAGCCGCATCACTTGTATTTTTTGCACTTTGATCGACAGAAGATGCTAAATTTCCAGATTCTTTTACTTTGGCTTGAATATCTTGAGTAGCGGCTACTTGTGCCCTTGCCCCATCAGAAACTTGGCCTACTGCTTCTCCGGCTTGTGAAGCTGCAGAAGCTATTTGTTGAACATCATCTAGTATTTCTTTTAGCGCAAGTGATAGCTTTTCTAATGATTCGTCAATATGAGAGGCGCATCTTCCTATATCTCCCTGGTAGCCATCTGGAAGTCTTGCAGTCAAGTTGCCACTCGAAACACTTGTAAATAAATCTTGAATTTCTTTGAAAGCCTTTTCCGTTTTTTCAAGCATATTATTCATTGATTGACCAGCCGCACTGATTTCGTCATTCCCCTGTGTTTTTAGTCTAAGAGAAAAATCACCATTGTTGGCAATGCTTTTTGTTACCCGTGTGAATTCATTCATCGGAAAAAGAATAGTTCTTCTAGCAACTAAATAACCAATTAAGAGGGCAATAAGTATACCTCCACCAGATAAGCCCCATGTACTAAGAATTCGCTGCTCTGTTAGAAAATCATTATTTGCTGTCTTATCTTCTATACCAAGTTCCAACTGCTTTAAGATCCTACCAATAGTATCCGATACATTCCTAAATTCCGAAAAAGTCATTGTTTTTTGTAGCTTTAATTTTCTTAACCTTGTGCCATCTTCGACGAGGGCTTTTTTAAAGGCACCAAGTTTTCTCTCATATTCAAAAATAGATTTTTCAATCGAACTGGCAAAAAATTTACTAATATAAATATCAAACTGGGCCCCAACATTAGTGTCTGCGGTATATTTATCTTTAAAAGTATTTTCTGCCGCAATTAATTGGAGAGCTGTATTCTTGCAGGCATTAAGAGTTTTCTGTACTTTGGTTAGAAGATTATTTTGTTTCTTTATTTCCTCTGCTTGATCCAGATATCTACCAAAGTACGCCTCTAACTTTATTTGATCATTTTTTAATTCTTTTAAATTACTACTTAAATCTATTAGAAGCATTTGGAACTTTATTGGGGTATTATCAAACACAAGGGCGTCCTCTTTTTTTATTGTAGAGCTGCGCTTGAACAATAAACCATTTTGATAGACCTTGTTAGCTAATCTAATACCTTCATCAGCAAGTTCAACCGCCTTGGAAGAAACAGCATTTAAATCTTCAATAACCATGGTATTATTAATAGTGGAGGCTGTTGTGCTGAATTTTATTTCATCTGTCTTGTCTGATAATGAACTGATTCTTGAGTAAAGCGTCTGCAAAATTAAAAAGAGTTCTCTCTTTTCTGTTTCTGTCTGAGAGGGGATTATTTCTTCTTCTGGGTCTAATTCACTGCTTGCCGGGTTTTCATTTGAGGTTTCATTAGGTGCATATATAATCATTGCTTTACTGATGGCCTCAGAAAAAAGCTTTTCCTCCTCCTCAGTTTTCTCAAAAAATGTGTAACCTCCGTCGCTTGTGTCATTGGCATAAGAAATACCTTCGCTTACAAGCGCTTTCCAAGAGTCAAGGGCATTATTAGCAATTCGCAACTCTGAAATCACCGACACATCTTCAGAAATAATTTGACGGTAACTTGTTGAGATTTCTCTAAGAGTGTACCCAGCAATATAAGATATTGCTATTGCCACCAAAGTAAGTGGTATAAGATCTAACAGTGATTTGTAAATTACTCTCATTTTTTTTCAACGAATAATTTTTGTTATTTAAGTTTAGATTTTAGACTAAAATAAATAGACATAAATTGAAAGAATTATTAGGATGACAAGATGTTAATCTCTTTGCGGATGTGAGTTTTCAATATTTTTCCATAGTTATTTTTTGGAAGCTGTTTACTAAAAAAGTATTTTTTTGGCCTCTTAAATCGGGCTAAATTCTGGAGACACAAGTCGTCCAAAATTTTCTCAATATTATCATTTATTTTTTTTAAGACTACAATGGCTACTACTATTTCACCCCATTTTTTGTCTTCTAATCCGACAACTGCAACCTCTTTAACATCAGGATGCAATAATAGAACGTCTTCGATTTCCCTTGGGTAAACATTCATTCCTCCAGTTATGACCATGTCCTTAGATCTGTCTTTTATGGTCAGTATGCCGTACTGATCAATAGAGCCTAGGTCTCCAGTAAGTAACCAGCCATTTCGCAATGCTTTTTTTGTTGCTTCCTCATTTTTATAATATTCTTTCATAACGCAATCAGACTTAGTTATTATTTCTCCAACTTCACCCAAGGGAACAGGGTTCCAGTTAGAGTCAACAACTTCTACGCTACATGCTGTTCGTGATATTCCTGCTGATATTAAAAGCTCATTATAATATGGTTTTCTTTTATCAGAATACATAGCTTTTGTAATATTAGTTATTGTCATGGGTGCTTCCCCCTGGCCATAAAGTTGGTATAGGGTATTCCCAAATATCTCCAAAGCAATTTTGGTATCAGACAGGTACATTGGGGCGCCACCAAACTCTAGTGTTTTTAATCCCTTGAGATTAGCTGATGCCATCGTGTGAGATGAGAGGCGCTTTACCATTGTTGGTGCTGCAAAGAATGAGATGTTTTCCTCCGTAGAAAGTAACCCAAAAATTTCTTCTGGCTCAAAGTTTGATTGGCATATATAGTTTTTTGCACCCTTTAAAATAAATGGAAGCGCATAAATTCCAGAACCGTGGGTCATGGGTGCGGCATGAAGTCTAATATCTTTTTCATCAATGGAATCCACGTCTGCAAAATATGATAAACTCATAAAAAGAAGATTTCTATGAGTTAAGACCGCTCCTTTAGGTTTTCCTGTGGTACCTGACGTATAAAAAATCCAAGCAGGATCTGTCACGTCATTTTTTAAATGGGGTAGGTGCTCAAATTTGGAAGTTTTTATAAATTCTTTTGAATAATTCACAATTACAGGCATATTTGAATGGATATCAGATATTTTATCTTTTGAGCAGAAAATCAATTTTGTGTCTGAATTTTCAAATATCCAAGCGAGTTCTTTCTTGTGGAGTTTGGAGTTTATAGGAACTGCTGTTAATCCAGCCTTCCATATCCCAAAAAGAATTGGAAGGAAAAGGTGATCATTTTCCATCACTAAAGCCACATGTTCGCCTTTTTTAAGGTTAAAAGTTTTAGACAGAGCTGAGCCTATGCTACTTGCCACATTGCAGAAATCCATATAACTTAGACTGCCGCCATCCCAAAAAATAGCGCTTCTATTGGGTTGGATTTTTGTTATTCTTTCAAGTTCTGAATAAAAATTCATATTAGGATTTTTGCCATAGAACTATATTACCCTTATTAATTCTTTTCCATTCGGTCCCAGTCATTTTTGGATCTGTATCCCCAAGTATTAAAAAACCGCCTGTCTTCACCGATTTTGCTAGGCTTCTTAAAACCTTAGCTTTGCCATTTTCTGTCATGTGGAGAAGAACATTTCGACATATGACAATATCAAATTCAAAGTTGTAAGGGCCCGTAACCAAATTATGAATATCAAAAAGAATAATTTTACTGAGACTTTTTTTGAATTCAACATATGTAGAATTCAGATTTTCATCAGGACAAATATTCATAAAGGTATCTTTCTTGAATAAATGTATCTTTTCAATTTCTTTACTTCTGTATAAAAAATATTTTCCCTTTTTTGCATGATGGATTGCATCAATATTTAGGTCTGTTCCAACTAGTTTCAGGTTCAGATTTTTCTTACTCATTAGATATGCAGAATACACCTCCTGTCCTGTTGAACAGCCGGCAAACCACACCCTGGAATTTTTCTGGTTTATTAAATTTCTAAGAAGCTCTGAAACTTCCGCATTTCTAAAAAATGATGTTTCTGGATTAACAAAATTTTTGGCAGCTCCAAAAATTTTATCTCCCATGAAGTCCGCAGAAGTGTACATTTTTGACAAAGAGGACAATTTTTTTTCAGTAAGCTTTAGCCCCGTTTTTTCCATTATGTAATGACTGAAATCTTTCATTTACTATTTTAATCTAGATATTGCCAATTTCAACCGCGATCAGACCATTATTGTAGCTCACAAATCCATATGTATTCCCTAAAACCTTGGAAGATGGTGTGTCCAGTTTTAATGGTCTTCCTTGAACCTGGGTAGGCTTAGTTTCACTGGGTATTAGGTAGTTCTCATTTGTAAGAATTTTAAATGCAGAATTTCTTGAAGGACTATTATTGTAAAGTTTGTGCATGACTTTACCTTTTCCTTTACCGGAAATCACTTCTTTAACATTATTAAGACGAAACACTAAATTTTTATCGTCCCAAGTAGCTAATACGTAAGTCTCCAATTCTTAACCTTTCTAAGCTGCCTGATTGTCATAATCAAATAACCGTTCAACATTTAATCGAAAAATTATGTTCCGATCGTCGTCGACAGTGGTTCCTGATACAAAAGGGAGATTTGAAATCAACTTATCCGGTTGGTCAAAAACGATTTCATCATATACGAAATCACCAAAGTAATTAATGGCTATAGCTTTATCTGATAAGGAAAGTAGTATTATTTTTTCAACAAATCCTTTAGAATTATTAGTAGGCAAAGATAGTAACTTACTTAAATCTTGAATAGGGATCTGACTTTTATTATATCTAATGTGCTCAGTCCCCGTCACAATATCTGTTTCCAAGTCAGATTTATTCTTTACCCATTGAATTGATCTCGATGGAACAGCATAAAATGTGGGCAAATCTTTCAAAATTATGCATTCCTCAGTACTGACTGCTCCGGGGATAAGTACAGAAATATTGGTACCTTTATTTTTTTCAGAAAAAATCTCTATTTTGCCGCCTAGCATCGCAATATTTTTTTCCACAACATCCATGCCTACTCCTCTGCCTGAAGTGGAGCTCACATTCTCGGCAGTAGAAAAACCAGGCTTAAAAATCAAAGAATAAATATCTCGTTCTTCTAATTCTTTTGGGTTCGACTTAGAAATGAATTTCTTTTCTATTGCTTTCTTAAGTATTTTATCTTTATCTAAACCACGACCATCATCAGAGAGTTTTATTACCAGATTGTCCCCTTCCTTTTGGAATGACAAATTAATTTTGCCTATTCCTTTTTTAGGTCTATCCTTATCCTCTTCAATTCCATGATCAATTGAATTTCTTATCATATGCATCAAAGGGTCAGCTAAGGCCCTAATTATACTACGATCAGCTCTTTCGTTATCTCCTTTTACATTGAATTGAATTTTCTTTTTAAGGCTCTTTGAGGTATCTATAGCTGCTCTCTTCAATCTTCTAACTAAGTCATTTACAGATATGAGTCTTAAGTCAGTAATTCTTCCGTTCACAATTTGTATGTCATTGACTAATTTCTCTAAAATAACATTCGCATAGTCATTTTCAGCCATTGTGTTAACTTGCTCGAAAGCCCTCTTTAAGGCATTTGCTCTAGAGATTAAAGTTCCAGATTTTTGAAAAAGATCATCAAGAGAAGCAGAACTTACTTGGGTGAACCTTTCTTCTTCTAATGAATCCAGATTACTTAAAGGTTCACTTACTAGGGAATCATCAAAAGTTTCATTTCTATTTTTTTGTTTAATTTTCGAGGGTTTTCCTTGAAGAATTTCTTCAAGCACTGACTTGCACGATCCAAAATTCTTGGTAATTACTTCTTTACGCTCTTTTATAGATTTTTGTAAAATTGCTTTTAGCACATCTGTAAAATTTAATAATGCAGTACGTAGATTGTCATCTAATATAATTTTGCCCTTTCTTGATTCTGATATTAAATCTTCAGCAAGATGGGTTAAAGTTACAGTTTCAGACAATCCGATGCTACCAGTCAACCCTTTTAAGGAATGAAAACTTCTGAAAATAGAGTCTATTTCTGCCTTTGAAAGATCTTTGTTTACGCTATCCAAAAGCAGATCTTCGGAATTCTTGCAGTGTTCCAAGGCTTCTGACTCGAACTGGGCCCAAATCTCGTCTAAGAATTCATCATTCAATTATACACCTTTAATTTTTAACCAATTGATTAATTAAGTTCTTTAGATCCTCCCCCTTTTTTTGAGCTAATGTAGGATCTAATGCTCCACCAGGCTTATCAATTATTCCATCTGCCCCTAATTTCTTTACTTCGGCCGAGTAAGTACTGCCAATTTGAGCTAGAGATGATACAATTATTACTTTTGCTTTATGATGCAAACGAATTTCCCTTAAAGCCTCCACTCCGTTCATAATCGGCATTTCAATATCTAAAAGAATAATCTCAAATTTTGAATTATCGAGCTTTTCAAGAGCAATTTTTCCATTTTCCGCTTCTTCTATGAGATCAAACATATTCAACTCTTCAACTATTTTCTTTAGCATCATCCGCATCAATTTACTATCATCAACAATTAAGACGTTTCTATTTGCATCTAAATTCATTTTTTCACCCACCGTGAGATAAACTATACTTTTCTGTTAGGAGATCGCCAATTTTTTTGGGTTCCGCAATGATATCCTGATACCCTTTTGCAATAACGGAAAGCGGCATAGTTTTGGCAACTGCGGTACTAGGGTCTTGCACAAAAATGAGTCCTCCATTTTCTTTGTGAATCTTAGAGCCTTCACAAGCATCTGAGCATAGACCACTCAATATTACAACATCACAAAGTTTATTTTTTTCCGAAACTCCTTTAAGAAAGGAATCTATGTTAGGTGTAAAAAGTTTCCCAATTTTTGGAGGGATATAAGATATGAAAAAATCATTTGATTTTTCTCTTAGCTCGGCCTCGAATCCTCCTTTTAACATTGAAACACTGTTTTCAACTATACTGCCGTCATTTGATATGCGAATTTTAAAGCCATTGTCACAATAAAACTTATTTAGTCGATTTACAAAAAATTCATCGACCCCCTCTGGCATGTGAATGGCGGCAATAATTGGGATGTGAAAATAATCAATTCTCCTCAATATTTCTTCAAGGGGTTCTAAGGAACCTGCTGATCCTGCAATTAAAAGCATGTCAGCTTTTGAAGAAATTTGTATGACTTGGCTATTGTTTATTGATTTAGGAGATAAAATATTTCTTTTTATTTGTTTTTCTATGGCACCCAAATAATCAAGAATATCTTCTCTAAATTCATTTAAATTGATCCCTTTTCCTATTTTATTTTTCGAAA
This sequence comes from uncultured Alphaproteobacteria bacterium, assembly GCA_902533625.1. Taxonomy (GTDB): domain Bacteria; phylum Pseudomonadota; class Alphaproteobacteria; order Rhodobacterales; family Rhodobacteraceae; genus CACKLF01. Next base: position 104,967 of record CACAMI010000001.1, read on the forward strand.
TAAATCCAATTGCACCCAAGCGAAACGCTTCAATTATCTTTTTGCCATCAGATCTATGGAAGCCACTTACTATCAAACATTCAGATCTATGGCTTTTTTCTCGAAGGTTTTTCAAAAGTTCCACGCCGTCCATGATTGGCATTTCCACATCTGAAATTATCAGGTCGGCCATATAATTTTCATTTTCCAGAAAAGCGTCCTTTCCGTTTTCTGCCTCCCAAATGACTTCAAAACTAGGATTCGATTGAACTATTTGCTTGATCACCATCCGAATGAATTTAGAGTCATCAACAATAGCGACTTTCATTTGGAAAGCTCTAAAAAACGTTCCTTTAGATCTTCTGTATCTATTTGATAATAAATTTTGTCAGAGTAAACAATCTTCGCAGCGGACACATTTTGGAACTTGGCGGCGTGGTCACCCCTGATGTCTTTATGGGTAAGGTTTCTTGAAATTGAGATTCTATTAATATCAGGCACCGCCAAAGCAGCCTGTATTTCACTAATTTCAAAAAAAATAATGAAATTGCGTTGAGAAACATCACTTCCGCCCAATACAACGCTTAAATCAAAGACAGCTGTAACCCTATTTTCCAATTCCGTGTACCCCAGCATATTTTGCTGCTGATTTTTGGAAATTTTTATTTCCGATGAATGGGATACTTTTTTAAGCAGTTCTAATGGTAAGAGGTAATTATAAGTATCACTATGAATAGTTAAAAAGCTAATAGTCTCATAAATTTCTCCTGAAGCCACATTCTTAAGCGTAGGAGAAAAAGGATACAATGATTTCAATGCATCAATTCCCTCCAAATTAATGACCCTTAAGTGTTCATTGTTTTTGGAATCAAAACCAAATACCGAGGATCCTTCAAAAAGATTTTTTAAATCACTCAAATCAGATTTTTTCTGTTTAATTTTATCATGTTTATTTGTGCGGACTAAATTATTTTTTGGGACGTTGTGAAGTTCACATTTTTTTTCACTACCTATTGCAATTGTATGCCTACCCTCTTCATTTTCTAATGGGGAAGAAAAGAAGGCTTGAAAAGCATATTTAGAATTGCCACCACCTATAAAAGGACAAAGTGAATCACTAAAATTTGCCATTGGCACGGAACAGCCAGAAAACGAATCAATAATTTCGATATCCTTCATAGGTATGACCCTATTTAAGTCCTCAATATCTACAGCAAACTTTTCATTTTCGGTGACAAATGAAAGAAAAGTTCTATTTTCTTCTATAGATGTATTTTCTTTTAGAAAATCAACGGGCTTCTCTTTTTTAATTGTATTCTGATCCCCCATGAGGGAGTTAAATAACTCCTCTACTTTGACATAAATTAAATTTTGCCTGCCTAATTTAGTTCTAAGAAGAGGGGTTAGTTTTTTCCCAAAGCCCACTTTAGATGATTCGGGTTCAATTTTAATAGTTTTTAAGCCAATAATTTCATCGATTTGTAAGCATATATTTCTATCTGATTCCTCCAAGAAAATTAAAAACTTTGGAATATTAGAGCTACGCCTTTTTGTTTCAATTATAAATTTTGGGTCTGCCAAAAGGACAGCTTTGCCAGCATTTTGAGCCACACCAATTAATGGCTTTTCTAAATTTTCTAGTAAAACAATTTCATCAAAATCCTTTACTGCAGAGAGAAAAGTTTTTGGTAAGGCTATTAACTTATCACAACATTTTGTAATGAGAACATCACAATCCAGGTATTTTAGTTTTTTTTTGTTAGCAACCATTTTTTCTTTTCTAACGCCTTTTCAATTTCTTAGTCTAAGGTATATAAATTATACTAAATTTAAAATACTAATTGAAATCTAAACTTAATTACAATAATCCTTTCATATCATTGGTATATTTCAGTGGATGAATTTTGAACTTTTTTTTCCAAGTTAAATTAGAATGACAATTGATAGTAGCTTTGTAAAAAACTTATTTGTTTCAGACGTGATAAAGGTTGACGCAGGAAATTCAATACCTTTGGGCGATCATTTCTATTTTGTTAATTCCGGAGTAGTTTCTGGAAGCATCGGTGTGAAGAGACCAGCTAAATTTAAAGCTGAAGCAGGACAATTTTTTAGTCTGAAGTCTATTATTAACCCAGAGGATAAGGTCAATTCCGCTTTGGCAGATACGATGGTTGAATTAACAATGGTTAAATATAACGAGTTAGAGAAGGTTTTAGGTGGAACTGATAAAAATCTAAGCGCATTATTAAAATCATTAATTTCTCAAGGAATCCATTAATGTCGTCTGATTTCGATTTTGGAAATTTTTTAGATCTAAAAAATCAGGTAATACTTAAGATAAATTGTATAAAGCTTTTCCAGTGCTTATGTAATCCAAAAAAAAGTCAAAAAGACATTTCTCTCATAAGGGATAATATCTTAGAAGATCCAATTTCTAAAAGCTTTTCGGGTTTTTTTGATGTGATTCTGAATTTGAAATTAGATAATAAAGATTCCATTCTACGAGCTTTCCCCCATCTTAATTTAATGATTAAAACACTAAATGATAACGGTGAGGCAGATGCAGAAATACTGGGGACAAAACAAAAATTGAAAGAAAATTTGAGTGATTTTTACATTAGAATAATGGATAAAGATGACATCTGGGTAATTTCTCAGATTCATGAGTTTCTTGAATCGGAAAGTGATTTAGCGACGATTTTAACGCGCATACTTGATTTGGAGGTTTCGGATATGGGTATTATTTCGGAAGTTAGAGATTTGTTAGAAAATAAAAATTCTTTGGCAGGATTAGAGGCACTCCTAAAAAAACTGCTTTCAGATGAAGACAGAGGTTTTATTACCGGTGAGGAAAGGAGAATATTATTAGACAGGGGTGTTAAGGAGAGCTTTGTTAATTTAATTACAAAAGAGTCTTTAAAAGACCTGACCCCACAAAATTTATTGGAAGACAAGTTATTTCTAATATCTTTCTCAGAGGAAATGCTTAATGATAAGCCAGATTTTATTGAAAAAATTACAGAAAATGGTGTAATTCTAACTAGTACTGGTGCTGAATCGAAAGATGGTTTTGTATTTTTGGTTTTATCTAAAAATGAAATGAGCAATAGTTTTTTTGAGAATTATGATCAATCTATAACTGAGGTAATATAAAGTGAGTGGAAGTATAGAACCTATAGTTCAGGGTCAGGTAATATTTGATATAGGTCAAAATATTGATAAATGCTTTATCCTTCAAAAGGGCTCTATTCATATTATGAATAGTAAGGAGGAGAAAGTTGGAGGCATTGGGCCTAACACTATGTTTGGGTTTACAGAATTGGTTAAAGGAAAATTCGAACACTCGACCAAAGCCATATGTGTTTCTTCAGGAACGGTTGTGTCTTTTCCATCTGAAATAATAAAAAATAAATTAGAAGTATATAAAGAAGATAGTAAAAGCTTTTTGGAAACTTTAGCGGATCAGGTTTTAGGAAAAAAGTAAATTGCTGCTATCTTCCTCTTATTCTAGGGTCGAGGGCATCACGTAATCCATCACCAAGGTAATTTACTGATAAAACAGTTAAAGAAATAAACAGACCGGGCCAAAAAACTCTTTCGGGATATTGTTGAAGGTAATCTACTGCATCAAATAAAAGTCTACCCCATGTTGGGAAGTCTGGTGGAAATCCTAGTCCCAAGAATGATAATGCACTTTCTGTGATTATGGCATTAGCTATACCTAATGTTGCGGAAACCATAATAGGTGATAGAACATTAGGCAGTATATGCCTTGAGATTATATTTGATGGTTTTGTTCCTATTGATCTAGCTGCAGTTACAAATTCTAATTCTTTTAATGCCAGTACATCTGCTCTAACTATTCGTGCGGTATTCATCCAGCTTGTCACACCAATCGCAGTAACTATTAAAATAAATGTACCTGTTTCGGGCCCAAATCTCATAGACAATGTTTCTCGGAAGAGCATAACCATTACCAAAAGAAGAGGTAAAAGTGGTAGTGCGAGAAAAAGATCTGTAAATCTCATCAAAGGCCCGTCAAGTTTTTTAAATTGACCAGCCAATACCCCTATAAAAGTCCCCAAAACTAAAGATAAAAACATGGCTGTAAAGCCGACAGATATCGAAACTTTTCCACCGGCAATCATTCTTGCTAACATATCTCTACCAAGTTGATCTGTGCCTAAGGGATGTGCAAGGCTCGGACCTGAGTTTCTAGCACGAATATCAATATATGTAGCATCAATAGTCCATAGGAAAGGACCGACAATTACTCCAAAAACTATTATAACAAACACAATGCTACCAATAAGAGCTCCTCTATGGGTTTTAAACTGATCCCAGACATCTTGCCACTGGCTACTAGAGATTTCATTTTTAGCTACAGTTTCATTCATAACGTATTCTCGGGTCTAATATTCCGTATAGAATGTCCGCTATTAAATTAAAGAGCACAATCAAAATAGCAAAAATAAACGTTAGAGTTTGTACCATGGGCAGGTCATTTGCATAAATGGCAGTTATAAGCATTTGACCCAAGCCATTTACTTTAAAGACTTGCTCGGTGATGATTGCTCCTCCAAAGATGGTTGGGACACCTAAGGCAATAACTGTTACTACTGGAATCATAGAATTTCTTAGGACATGGATTAATACGACAGTTTGTTCTTTTAATCCCTTTGCACGAGCTGTTCTAACGTAGTCCTGATTTAAATTATCTAACATAGATGCCCTCATAAAACGACTTATTTGCGCAGCATTGTAAAGGGCCAATACAAAGACAGGCATTACCATCTGTTTGAATTGAAGAACAAACGTATCCCAATCTACAACCCTGAGTGTCGTGTCATAGATAGATGGAAACCACTCAAGTTCCACAGAGAAGATAACAATTAAAAACACGCCTGTGAAAAAGGTAGGTACCGAGTAACCGACCATAGCAATAAAAGTACCTAGCTGGTCAAACCAAGAATACTGCTTATAGGCAGAAATGATTCCTAGAGGTAAAGCCATTAAGACGCCAACTACATATGACATACCGACCACCCAAAGGGTTTGAGGAATTCTTTCAGCGATAATATCTGCAATAGGACTTCTGCTTTGCCAAGAAATCAAACGAGCGGCATCTCCTGCCAAATTAAATCCTGTCATATTGCTTAAAATATGTAACGGTTCTGAAACGAAGAACTGAATTAACCATTTGAAATATCTTATATGTAGAGGTTGCCCCAATCCAAGAGCTTCTCTCATTTTTTGTTTAACTTCTGGAGGTACGGTTAAAGGAACCTCTGCCATTGGATCTCCAGGAGCAAGTTCGAGAAGCAAAAAAATTATAAGACTGATAAAAATAAGTGTAGGGATAGCAAACATCAATCTTCTTATTGTGTAGGTAAGCATATTCCCCGCCTTAAGATGAAGAAAAGGCCGCCCAGTTTTCCGGGCAGCCTAATTATTTTTTAAATTACTTTCTGTACCAATCTGCAACATTCCAAAGTTCGCTGTCCCAAGTATTTAGAACAACACCACCCAAAGAATTTGCATGAGCTGACATTCTTCCTCTGTGAACAAGAGGAATGATTGAATAGGCTTGCATAAGCATGTCGTTCAAAGCTTTTGCAATTGTTGCACGTTCAGCCAGGTCTCCAGTTTGTGTTAGCTTCTTATGAAGAGCGTCATATGCTGGATCACAGAATCTCTGAACATTTGATCCCTGCCACTGAGTGTCAGGTCCAGGGATTTCAGAGCATACCCAGTTTCCTAGGTAAGACTGTGGGTCTGTTCCGTTGAAGGTATTTGCATACATTTCAACATCGGCATAGAACTTCTGGTAAGTATCAGGGCTACCTGGGTCTCCACCAAAGAAAACAGACGCGTTAATATTCTTCAACTCAGTTTCAACACCAATTTCAGACCACCACTGCTTGATAAGAGCTTGAAAGTCCTGTCTTACAGCGTTTGTTGAAGTTTGGTAAAGAATTGAAATTCTAACACCATCTTTAGCTCTAACACCATCGCTTCCGCGCTCCCATCCAGCTGCATCTAGAACTGCATTTGCACCTGCAATGTCTTGAACCAAGCAGCTGTCATTAGCATCTGAGGCGTAGGCTGCAGGAGCAGGAACTACGTTACAGGTTAGCTTTCCAGCTTTTCCGTATCCGATTTCCACTAGAAGTGCTCTGTCAATTGCCATTGAAAGTGCCTTTCTAACGTTTATATCAGATAAAAATGGATGCGGGTGCTTAACTGTAGACCGCTCACCTTCTGGTAAACTTGGACTAGGGTCTGTTGAATTCACCATGAAACGCTCAACAAGTGGACCAAAGCCAGAAATCGGGGTTCCTTTTCCACCTTCTTCCATTCTTGCTATAACGTCTGGCGCAAGCTGAAGATTCCAGGCGTAGTCAAACTCACCTGTTTCCATGACAGCTCTACCTGCAGCAGTAGCATCTCCACCCCCTTTAAAAACAACTTTTGCAAAAGCTGGTTTGTTAGGATCTCGATAGTTGTCGTTGGCCTTCATTTCAATAACGTCGTTTGTTTTGAACATGGTTACGACAAATGGTCCTGTTCCGATAGGTCCAAAGTTTGCTTCTGTACACTCTTGTGCCCCAGCACCTATACAACTCTCAAATTGAGCCTTTTGGATAATTGGGCTTTCCCCGCCGACGAATGGTCCATAAGGAAATGGCGTAGGGCCATCAAATGTAACTTTTACCTTATAATCACCCATAGTTTCGACGCTGGTAACTCCACCAAATTTTGACATTTGAGCACAGCCACCTTCTGGATGCATACAATAATCTGCAGTAAACTTAACATCCGCAGATGTGAATGGTGTTCCATCAGACCAAAGAATATCATCTCTTAAAGTCCAAGTAATTGATGTTAGGTCAGAAGATACACCACCATTTGCCACAGTAGGAACTTCTTTTGCTAGAAAAGGAAGCATTTCACCATCTTGATTGTAACGCGCTAATGGCTCAATAATCATAGAAGCAGATTCTACGTCCTTAGTACCGCCTGACAAAAACGGATTAAGTGTTGATGGAGCTTGCCAGTAAATAATCTTAACAGTTCCATCGGTAGCACGTCCCGCAAAAGCAGCTTGCGTAAACAAGAGCCCAGCGGTTACGATGCCAACAATTAGTTTTGAAATCATAGTTTTCTCCTTAAAAAATTATACTCAATAGTTATTTTATCTGCCTCAAAATTCTAAGTTTATTTATTCTCATATAATTTAAATTATTTAAAAACGTTAAGCTTAGGAGAATCTCCTAAACAGATCGAAATTCTAAGCATGAATAAAAAGTTTCTACAATATAATTAATGGGTTTTTATAAACTAATTAGGCTTAGTGGGGTGAAAAGTAAGGTTTTTCGTAGGTGTTAATGCACTTTCTAAACTTAAGTTTTGGAATTTGTTTCATAAGCATAAACCCAATCAAACCTTTTTCTGATTAAGTTCGGCATGATTTTAGATAATAAAAAGGCAAAAAAATACATAACATTTCGGAAAATAGAATTAGACAAATGAAAGGTTTGGAGATTTCTTTTTGATAAAGATTGAATCCTACTTGTTCTATTTAGTCTGGTTTTATGAAATGTGGATAAGGATCTTGTGACATCTGATGACTTAGCTAAAAGATTAGACAATATCGCAGCATCCTCGAGTGCTTGAACTGCCCCTTGGGCCATAGATGGTACCATTGGATGTGCTGCATCTCCAATAAGAATAACCTTTCCATCAGACCACTTTTTGAACGGTCGAGCAGAATATATTGGCCATCTATGTATGGATTTTAAACTATTAAGAATAGTTATTAGGTCCTTATGCCAACCTTTGAAGTCTTCCAAAGCAGAGAGTTGATTGTCAGATGACGTCCCTTTTTTATTTTCGGCCGGTTTTTCTACTATGCCTACAAAATTAATCAAGGATCCATTTTTCAATATTGTTGTTACAGCGTGTTTTTTAGGGCCAATCCAGATAAGATTATTTTTAAGGATTAGGGGACAATTAATTTTACTAGCATCTGCTAAACCGCGCCAAGCAAAATTTCCACTATAATTAAGTTCCGCTTTGGAGAATATTTGTTGCCTTATTTTTGAGAACACTCCGTCTGCTCCAATTAAAATGTCTCCTGAAATTTTAGAACCATCTTCTAGGATCGCAATAACATTTTTCTTTCTTTGTTCGTATTGAATAAGGCTTTTTCCGAAGTGAATCTTAGATGATTTATACTTGCGTAGTTCATCGAGAAGAGTGCTTAAAAGATCAAATCTTTTAACATTAAAATACTTTCCACCCCATCCATTTCGCGATAATTTTTTTACTGGTACAGATAGTTTTATTTTTCCACTGAAACCATCCCTAAGATGAATATTCTCAGGTTCAAAGATATCCGGAACAATTTTTTTGTCTACTCCAAGAAGCTGTAATATTTTGTACCCATTAGGACTTATTTGAACCCCAGTGCCCAAATCGTCTAATGCTGAAGAGCGTTCAAAAACGGTGACTTTAAAGCCTTCTCTTGAAAGAAGTATTCCCGCTGATAGACCTGCAATTCCACCTCCCGAAATTAAAACATTCATTCAGATTTCCACAATTCTTTAATATGAATTAAATAAAAGATAATATTTTATAACAAAGTGTATACAAATAATTGACTTTATATAGCATAATCTCAATTAATGCTTAGGTGTCGAAAATTAAAGGAGAGAAAATGGGCTATAAGGTAGCAGTGGTAGGAGCAACAGGAAATGTTGGTCGCGAAATGCTTAACATACTAAGCGAGCGAGAATTTCCAATTTCCGAAATTGCAGCTGTTGCCAGTAGGCGTTCTTTAGGAACTGAGTGTAGCTTTGGTTCAACTGATTTAAAAGCTGAAGATTTGGAGACTTTTAATTTTGAAGGTTGGGACTTGGCACTTTTTGCAATTGGTGCAGAGGCAACTAAGATTCACGCGCCTAAGGCTGCCAAAGCGGGATGCTATGTCATAGATAACTCTTCTTTATATCGTTATGACCAAAGAGTTCCGCTAATAGTACCTGAAGTAAACCCTAAAGCTATTGAAAACTGCAGTGATAAAATCATTTCTAACCCTAACTGCTCTACAGCACAATTGGTAGTTGCTCTAAAACCTTTACATGATAGGGCCACCATTAAACGAGTGGTGGTGGCAACATACCAATCAGTTTCTGGCTCCGGTAAGGATGCTATGGATGAGCTTTGGAATCAAACAAAAGGTATATTTGTTCCTGGACAAGAGGTTGATCCTAAAGTTTATCCAAAACAGATTGCCTTTAATGTTATTCCACATATAGACGTTTTTATGGAAGACGGGCAAACAAAAGAAGAGTGGAAAATGGTTGCTGAGACGAAAAAGATTCTAGATCCAAAAATTAAACTCACAGCAACTTGTGTAAGAGTTCCAGTTTTTGTGGGTCATTCAGAGGCTATCAATATAGAATTTGAAGAATTTATAGATGAAGATGAGGTTCGGCAAATTCTCAGAGAATCGCCGGGTATTCTTGTGGTAGATAAAAGAGACGACGGGGGTTATACCACACCAATTGAATGTGTAGGTGAATATGCGACTTTTGTTAGTAGAATAAGACATGATCCAACAATCGACAACGGCATAAATTTGTGGTGTGTGTCGGATAATTTGCGAAAAGGTGCCGCATTAAATGCTGTTCAGATCGCGGAATTATTAGGTAGAGAAGTCTTAAAAAAAGGATAAAAAGTTAGTGAATTTAATAAGAATTCAACAAAAAAATAAAAAGACAAATGTTTGAAAAAGATTGGTTTTCACAGAGGGTAAGTAAGAATATCATTATATCCTCAATACCCAAAAAATGTACCCCAATAATTTTAGTTGAAGGTACAAAAAACCAAAATCTTTTTGGATTTAAACTGTCAAATTTACAAAAGAACTTTTTGAAGGAAACTGGTTTTTCAGCCAAGAAAGATGAGATAGTTTATTTGCCCGACGATAAGGGTAAAATTGCACTTGTCTTAATCGGGAAAAACTCAGATTTCAGAGAAACGGGTGCATTGATTAAATCATTAACAGTGAGAAAATATTCCATTGTAAATCCGTTACCACAAAAAGAATATAGTGAGCTTATTTTTGGGTTTTTGATTAGTGGATATTATTTTAACTATTATTTAAGCAATAGGGCGGAGGATGATAAAGATTATGCGAAGTTATATGTTCCCCGGAATATCGATGTAACAAAAGTGATCAAATTGGTAAATTCTGATTTTTTGGCTAGAGATTTAATTAACACACCTGCATCTCATTTAAATCCAGAAAAATTGGAAAAGGTGATAAAGACTATCTCAAGAACCTATAAAGCCAAAACTAAGGTGATCAGAGGAAACCAATTATTAGATAAAGGATTCCCTTTAATCCATGCAGTAGGCAGGGCAGCTAATTCCGAACCAAGGATGATAGAGTTAGTCTGGGGCAGAAAAAGCTCTCCATCAATTACTCTGGTAGGAAAGGGTGTATGTTTTGATACTGGAGGTTTAAATTTAAAGCCATCAAACTCAATGGGTTTAATGAAAAAAGATATGGGAGGTAGTGCAGTTGCTATTGCTTTAGCATCTTTTATTATGAGTAGAAATCTCAACATTTATCTAAGGCTTATTGTGCCAGCAGTAGAGAATTCAGTTTCTGGAGATTCTTTTAGGCCAGGAGATATATTGACTAGCCGCAAAGGAAAGACAATTGAAGTTAATAATACCGATGCGGAAGGCCGATTAATTCTTGCCGATGCTTTGACATATGCTGATGAGACAAAACCTTCTCTCATAGTGAGTTTGGCAACCTTAACGGGTGCAGCAAGGGTAGCACTAGGTAAAGAGATAGTCCCATTTTATTGTGATGATGATAATTTATCTGATTTGCTTTCGGCAATATCTAAAGATTCTAAAGATCCTTTGTGGAGAATGCCGTTTTATAAGCCATATGAAAGCTATATTAAATCGAATATAGCAGATTTAGACAATGCCCCTTCGGGTGCAATGGCGGGTTCAATAACGGCAGCACTTTTCTTAAAACAATTTGTAAATAAAACAACTAGATTAGTTCACTTTGATTTGTATGCATGGAATCAAAAAGAAACTAAGATTTTTGCAAAGGGAGCCAAGGCTCAGACATTACCTGCATTAGTTGAATTAGTTGAACTTATTGCAAGTAAGAAAAAGAATTACCTTAATTAATTGCTCCTACTAATTACAAATTTTGCCAATTTAATTAGGTTAGAACTTTTGGGACCAAAATCTGATATAGTCTCGCATGCATCCTCAATCAATAACTTAGCTTTCTTTTTGGCTTCATTTAGCCCCAAAAGTGATATGAAAGTAACTTTTCCAGCATCTTTGTCTTTTTGCGTTTTTTTCCCTACTTTGGATTCAATGCCCTCTATATCTAAAATATCATCCTGAATTTGGAATGCTAAACCAAGTGAGTTAGCATAATTTTCCATTTTGGATAGAGATTGGCCTGCTAACAGAGGTCCAGTTATTGCTGACCACCTTATTAATGCTCCGGTTTTAAAATCCTGTAATTTGATAATATCTTCAAGACTTAAAATGGCGTAATTAACTTCTGCAGAAATGTCAGCTTCTTGACCAGAGACCATTCCCCCAACCCCAGCTGAAAGACTCATTTGGTAAATTAAATTACTTCGCTTTTCCCCGTCAGGATGTGTTTCGGGCATAGCCAATATTTCAAAAGCCTTACACTGTAGAGCATCTCCAGTTAAAATAGCCGTGGCTTCATCCCATTTAACATGAACTGTAGGCTGCCCACGCCTTAAGTCGTCGTTGTCCATTGACGGTAAATCATCATGAACTAGGGAATACGCATGCATGCACTCAATGGCAGCTCCAGATTGCAGGGCACACTGGGTGTCTATCTCATATAATTTACAACTTTCCATAGAAAGATATGCTCTTATTCGCTTTCCGCCGTTAAGCAAAGCGTATCGCATCGATGACGTAATTTTTTCCTCTATTGTATTTTCTTTGGAAGGTAATAGCTTTTTCAAATGTACTTCAATTTCAAAGGCTCTGACCTTTAGATGTTTTTCGAATTCATCTGAGTTAAAATTTTCCAGTTCCAATTCCGGTTCTCTATTCAGAATCTATAACGGAAACTTCTCCATCTTTTTCAAGAGAAATTTTGGATATTTTTTTTTCTGCAACTTTCAATTTGTTTTCACAATGTATCCTAAGTTTCGCGCCCTGTTCAAATAATTCTATGGATTTTTCCAACTCAACATTACCATTCTCTAACTCTTCTACAATCCTTTGTAGATCTTTCATTGCTTCTTCAAACGAAAGTTTGGATATTTCATTTTCTTCCATTTTAGCCCTCCATAAGCGCCTTTACATGAAAAGCCACAGACTCTCCCAATGCAGAAAGATTGTAGCCACCTTCTAACGAAGATACCATTCTTTTTTTGCAAAGTTTTTCGGCCACAAAGCACATCTTTTGAGTGATTTTATAGTAGTCTTCGGAAAGCCAATTAAGATTAGCTAAGGGATCATTCTTGTGGGCATCGAAACCTGCTGACAGCAATATAATATCTGGACTAAAATTTTCAATTTTAGGAAGAATTGTCTCGTCCATGACCTTAAGGTAATGAGATCCGTCAGTTCCAGATCTTAAGGGTACATTCAAAATATTGTTAAATGCTCCAGTTTCGTCCGAATAGCCGCTTCCTGGAAATAAAGGCATCTGATGTGAGGAAATAAAAAGGATGTTTTTTTCGTTCCAAATGAGATTTTGTGTGCCATTACCGTGGTGCACATCAAAATCAAGAATAGCAACTTTACTTATTGATTTATGGCTTAAAGCATATTTGGCTCCAATCGCAACATTTCCAAATATACAAAAACCCATAGCTTTATTTCTCTCAGCATGGTGACCCGGTGGACGAGTTGCACAGAAGGCATTTTTTGCTTCACCACCCATAACAAGATCAATCGCTTGTTTTACAGATCCAATACCGTAAAGTGCTGCGGGGAGACTGTCTCTGTTAACAATGGTGTCGGCATCCAAATTACTCTGCTCCAAATGGGTGGATTTTTCTATTATTAAATCCAAATGGTCTTTTGAGTGAAGACTAAGTACATCTTGGAAGCTCCCTATTTCAGCCTTTTTTTTATGTAGGTTGCTAAACGAATCAGAATTTAGGGTGCTAATTATAGTTTTTAATCGTAAAACCTGCTCAGGGTGCCCTATAGGGTTTATGTGCTTATTGCATTCTGGGTTAGAAATAAATACTGTTTTCATTTCATTTCACTCAATCTTTCTCAAAATATTTAGAATTAATTAAATTATAATGCCAGAATTGCCAGAAGTTGAAACGGTGTGTCAAGGAATTAAGCCAGCATTGGTGGGATCAAAATTTCTAGATGTCATACTTAATCGTTCAAATTTGAGGTGGCCATTACCTAGCGATATGCCAAAAAGGCTAAAATTTTCTCTAGTAAAAAAAGTGAGTAGGCGTGGAAAATATATTCTTATTGAGATGGATAATTTAAATACTTTGATTATTCATCTAGGAATGACCGGACGAATTATAATTATTAAAGACGAGTTATCTCAGGAAGATGTGGGCGCTTTTTATCATAACACTGCCAGAAACAGTAAAACTTTGACTAAGGTATGGGAAAAGCATGATCACGTTGTTTTTAAGTTTGTTAATATGAAAGGAAAGGAGCAAAATTTGATCTACAATGACACCAGGAGATTTGGAGCAATGGATTTGGTTAAATCCGAGGCGGTTTTATCTCATAAATGGTTGAGAAATTTGGGTCCTGAGCCTCTAAGCAGTGAGTTCTCTTTGAAATATCTCGAGAAGAGACTTACAAGAAAAAAAAATACCATTAAATCAGCATTAATGAGTCAAGAGGTAGTGGCAGGAATTGGAAATATTTATGCTTCAGAAATTTTATGGAAATCTCGGGTTTCACCATTGAGGCTTTCCGACACTTTAAGAAGAATAGAAATAAATAGAATAATAAAAGAGACAAAAAATGTATTAAATAATGCAATCCTCAAGGGAGGTTCTTCATTAAAGGATTTTAGAAATACGTCTGGAGGCATAGGTTATTTTCAAATGCACTTTAGCGTATATGATAGAGAGAAAGAAAGTTGCAAGAATAAAAAATGTTCGAATAAGATTCAGAGAATTATCCAAAGTGGAAGATCGTCATTTTTTTGTAACAATTGTCAGCATTGACATTGACCTCTAATATTAATAGCTAGTAATAAATTTTTATTAATGATTCAGAATTAGAAAAGGCATATTATACTTAGATGGCTTATAAATTTTTTGAAGTAGAAAATGATAATCACGTAAGAATTATACAAATTAATAGGCCGGATGCCCTTAATGCTCTTAATGCAGAGCTTCTGTCGGAACTTGCAGCTTTGATAATTGAATGCCAAAGGGATAAGAGTGTTAGAGCAGTGGTGCTTACTGGGACAGAAAAAGTTTTTGCTGCCGGTGCAGATATAAAAGACATGCATGACAAGGGTTTTGTAGATATAGTGGAAAGTGATTTTTTTAGACCAGCTATAGAAGCCATAGAAAACCTTGAAAAACCCCTTATAGCAGCTGTTTCAGGATATGCTTTAGGTGGTGGCTGCGAGTTGGCAATGATGTGTGATTTTATTATCTGTTCAGAATCAGCTCAATTTGGTCAGCCCGAGATTAACTTGGGGGTAATGGCAGGTATAGGTGGAACGCAAAGGTTAACAAAATTTGTGGGAAAATCAAAATCTATGGAAATGCACTTGACTGGGCGTTTTATGAATGCGGAAGAAGCAGAAAGAAGTGGTTTGGTAAGTAGGATTGTGCCAACAAGCGAATTAAGGCAGGAGGTTGTTGAAGTAGCTGGGAAAATAGCGGAGAAATCATCTCTGTCCGTTAGGTATATTAAAGAGTCGGTCAATAGGTCATACGAAACGGGCCTGAGCGAAGGGTTAAGGTTTGAAAGAAAAAGCTTTCATTCTCTATTTGGAACTGATGACAAAGAAGAAGGTATGACCGCCTTTATTGAAAAAAGAAAACCTCACTTTAGAAATCAATAAGAGACAACAGTGATTGACAAAGAAAAGTTCTGTGTGTATCGAAGAACTTTGAAATATGGAGAAAAATAAATGGCTAACACGCCACAATCTAAGAAGAGAGCTCGGCAGATTCAAAAGAAAACAGAGATTAAAAAATCTCGCAGATCAAGGATCAAGACTTTTATAAGGCTTGTTGAAGAAAATGTGCTAAAAGGTGACAAGAAAAATGCTAAAGAGCAATTTGCATTTGCGGAACCAGAGATACAAAGAGGTGTTTCAAAGGGCATATTAAAAAAGAATACTGCAGCTAGGAAAATATCTCAGCTATCGGGGAAAATAAAAGCACTTTCATAGAAAATAAATTAAAAAATTTCTATGTTCCTATTTCAGTCCTATTGATAGAATCAGAAGACCGTCATAAAATTAATTTTATTAATAGATTCCCTATAAAAGTTTAGTTTCTATTTACTAAAGATGATTACGTAATTTTGGATGGTTAATGTCATATCAGGAAATAGATAAAGATATCTGGGAAAGCATCTCGGAAAGATTAAAAAGAGAAATTGGTCAAAGTGCTTTTGAAAACTGGTTGAAGCCTCTTAAATTCATAGAAATATCAGATAAAAGTGCAAAATTTAGGTCTCCAACTGGATTTATTGGGGATTGGGTTAATCGTAATTATGGTGAAAAAATCGTTGGTGCTTTTCAGTCTGACGGTTTTCAGATTGACCGTTTAGAGTTTATGTCAATAATTCAACCTAGAAGTGACTCAAAGAAAACTCATACCAAGGTTGATTTTATAAAAAAAACCGAACCAAAAAGAGGGCTAGTAGAATCCGATTCTGAGCTTCCAGGATCTCCTTTAGACAAACGTTTTACTTTTGAAAGCTTTGTGGTTGGAAAACCTAACGAGCTTGCTCATGCTGCAGCCAGAAGGGTGGCTGAGTCAGATTCAGTATCATTTAACCCACTATTTCTTTATGGTGGAGTAGGCTTGGGGAAGACCCATTTGATGCATGCAATTGCGTGGAAAGTTAGAGCGCAAAAAAAGCAATCCAAAATCTTATATCTTTCTGCCGAACAATTTATGTATAGATTTGTACAAGCTTTGAGATTTAAAGATATGCACGGTTTTAAGCAGTTATTTAGATCTGTTGATATGTTAATGGTTGATGATGTGCAGTTTATAGCAGGAAAGGAATCCACTCAGGATGAGTTTTTCCACACATTTAATGCTTTGATAGATCAGGGTAAACATATAGTTATTTCTGCAGATAGAGCACCTGGAGAAATAGATGGCTTAGAAGAAAGAATTAAATCTCGTTTGGCCTGGGGCTTAGTAGTCGATTTGCACCCAACCGATTACGAACTTAGATTGGGAATATTGCAGGCAAAGATTGAAACTCATTCGGTTTATCATCCTGAAGTCGTAATTTCTGATGGAATTCTTGAGTTTCTGGCGCATAGGATCTCGTCTAATGTTAGGGTATTGGAGGGTGCTTTAACCAGATTATTTGCCTTTGCATCTTTGGTCGGTAAAGAGATAGATATGGATATGGTGCAAGAATGCCTTGCTGACATATTAAGGGTATCAGATCGAAAGGTAACAATAGAAGAAATCATTAGAAAAGTAGCGGAGCATTACAATCTTAGAATGACAGATTTAATGTCTGCAAGGAGGTCTAGATCAATAGCAAGGCCTCGACAAGTAGCAATGTTTCTTTCTAAAATGCTTACTTCAAAATCTTTACCAGAGATAGGTAGAAGGTTTGGGGGTAGGGACCATACTACCGTAATTCATGCAGTAAGAAAAATTGAGGAGCTTAAGTTTGTAGATGCTCAGCTTTCAGAAGAGGTAGAAATTTTAAGAAGAATGTTAGAAGCTTAATAATTAAATTAATTTGACCCGTTTTTTTTAACAATATACACTAGAAATTGTTTTTCGCTTATAGCTTATATTTAAATTGGGAACAGTATGAAAATTGACGTAGAGCGCAATGATTTGCTTAGGGTGATGAGCAGAGCGCAATCAATAGTGGAAAGAAGAACAACTATTCCTATATTGAGCAATATTTTAATAGAAGCACATGATAATAAGGTAAGTTGTAGGACTACAGACCTTGATATTGAAATTATTGATATACTTGAGGCAACTATAGAAGGAAGTGGAGCAGTAACAGTAAATGCTAATACCCTTTATGAAATTGTTAGAAAATTGAAAGAGGGAGCACGCCTTAATTTACATTATGATCAACAAAAAGGTCGACTTGAACTAAGGTCTGGTAGGTCAAGTTTTTCTCTGGCCACTTTGTCAAAAGATGATTTTCCCATGATGGCATCGTCTGAATATGAGTGTAATTTTTCTATCCCTTCTAATAATTTAAGGAGGTTGCTTGAGAAATCAAAGTTTGCAATGTCATCAGAAGAGACGCGTTATTATTTGAACGGCGTTTACCTCCATTGCAGTGAGGAAGATGGAAAAAAAGTCTTGCGTGCTGTAGCTACAGATGGGCATCGATTAGCAAGAATTGATTGTGACCTTCCAGATACCGCAGATCAAATCCCTGGGGTAATAATCCCAAGGAAAACAGTTGGAGAAGTTCGATCGATTTTGGACGGAATAGAGGAAAGAATTGCAGTGTCAGTGTCTCCAAATAAAATCAGATTTTCCAACTCTGGAACCACGATAACTTCCAAGGTAATAGATGGAACATTTCCAGATTACTCGAGAGTAATACCAAAAGAGAATAAAAACAGAATGGAAGTTGATGCAGATGAATTCTCTAAGGCTGTAGATAGGGTTTCAACTGTCTCTTTGGATAAGGCTAGAGCAGTTAAGTTAATTTTATCTGAAGATAAATTATTGTTATCGGTTAATTCACCCGAAAGTGGTGCTGCAAATGAAGAGCTGATAGTTGCCTATTCAGATGAAAAAATTGAGATTGGGTTTAACGCAAAATACTTGCAGGAGTTAGCATCGCAAGTCGAGAAGGAAAACGCGGTTTTTTTCTTCAAGTCTTCTGGTGATCCAGCCCTAATGCAAGAAGGAAAAGATGATAGTGCCATATACGTAGTAATGCCAATGAGGGTTTAACCTAGGAAGTTGCGCTTTATATGGCCGGTATTTTTTTAAAGTCATTAATCTTAAATCATTTCAGAAGTTATAAAAAGGAAACACTTAATTTCTCTTCAATTGGGACTGTTTTCACTGGACCTAATGGCAGCGGTAAGACTAATATACTGGAAGCAATTTCCCTTTTTTCTCCAGGTAGAGGTTTGCGAAAATCCAAAAATTATGAAAACTCTCGTAAGCCCGAGAATTATGGCTGGAAGATACAAGGAACTTTTGAAGGGTTAGAAGAAGTATATGAACTTGAAGTATCTTTTCAAGAATCAGGTGACAAAAAAACGAGCCTAGACGGCAAAAAAACTACACAATCAAAGATGAATGATTTAGTGAAAATTCTTTGGATTACTCCTCAAATGGATAGACTTTGGACATCTGGGGCATTGGAAAGAAGAAATTTTATAGATAGAATTACATATGGGTTTTATCCCAACCACGGGAAATTTCTACTATATTACGAAAAACTAGTTAGAGAAAGAAACGAACTTTTTCGGCTAGGAAACTATGAAAAAAGCTGGATGGATTCTCTGGAGGTTCAAATTGTTAATTATGGAATTGAAATTTTTCGTAATAGATCTGACACAATACAAACTCTAAACAAGTCTGCAAAGGTGCAAGAAAATTTTCCTAAGCCAAAACTTGAAATTCTGGGTGAAAATTTCATCAATAAAGACACATATCTAATGAAGCTGAGAGATAATCGTAATCTAGATAATTTTTCTGGCAGAACATCAGTCGGACCGCATAAATCTGATTTAAATTTGATTTATATTGATAAAGGTATAGATGCTAAAGATTGCTCCACTGGAGAACAAAAAGCTCTTTTAGTATCTATTATTTTGTCTATGTCTAGAGAAATAGTAAAACTTTTTGGAGTGCCACCTATTCTACTGTTGGATGAAATTGGAGCACATCTCGATCATGAAAGAAGAAATGAACTGATATTGCAACTTTTTGCGCTTAAGGCCCAGTTCTTTATTACTGCGACTGATCAAAGTTTTTTTAAGTATGATTATGATGACTTGAATTATGTAGAAATCCTTAATAAAGGCGGAAATTCTTATATAAAATAAAGTTAACAAATTTTATTCCTTTTAGTGACAAATAAATCTAATTATATTATCGTTAATTGAGGCAAATTATGACAAAAGACGATCTAGCAGACAAATCATACGATGCAGATTCCATTAAGGTTTTAAAGGGACTTGAAGCTGTCCGAAAAAGGCCTGGAATGTATATTGGAGATACGGACGATGGTTCGGGACTTCACCATATGGTTTATGAAGTTGTTGATAATTGCATTGATGAAGCATTAGCGGGATTTTGCGATGTGATTTCTGTTACTTTGGAAAGAGATAATACAGTAACGGTTACTGATAACGGTAGGGGTATTCCTGTTGATTTTCATGAAAGTGAGGGAATATCAGCAGCAGAAGTTATAATGACTCAGTTACATGCAGGGGGGAAATTTGATCAAAATTCCTATAAAGTATCTGGTGGATTACATGGAGTTGGGATTTCTGTTGTAAATGCGCTATCAGAACAACTTAAACTTACCATTTGGAGAGGTGGAAAAGAATATTATGCTGAATTTGGGCATGGAGATACTATAGCGCCTTTGAGAGAAATAGGATCTGCGCATGAAAAGCAAGGTACTAAAATTACCTTCTTGGCTTCTACAAAAACCTTCTCTGATACAAACTATTCATTCAAAACTCTAGAGCGGCGTCTTAGAGAATTGGCATTTTTGAATTCTGGGATAAGAATTGTTTTAATTGATGAGAGGCCTGTAGATCGAATCTCAAAGGAGATGTGCTATGAGGGCGGTGTAAAAGAATTTGTTAAATACCTCGACAGATCAAAAACTGCTCTTATAGAAGACCCAATATTTATCATGGGTGAGCGTGATGGAATAGAGCTGGAAATTTCAATGTGGTGGAATGATAGCTTTCATGAAAATGTTCTTCCATTTACAAATAATATCCCCCAGAGGGATGGAGGTTCTCATTTGGCTGGATTTAGGGGAGCACTTACTAGGACCATAAATTCCTATGCCTTGAAATCTGGATTAGGAAAAAAAGAAAAAATAAATTTGGTAGGTGATGATGCTAGAGAAGGCTTAACATGTGTATTATCGGTTAAGGTGCCTGATCCAAAGTTTTCAAGCCAAACAAAAGATAAATTGGTTTCTTCGGAAGTGAGACCTGTTGTTGAAGGTTTGGTAAACGAAAAACTTAATGACTGGTTTGAAGAAAACCCTTCTGAAGCGAAGGTTATTATTGGGAAAATAATTGAGGCAGCTCTTGCTAGGGAGGCTGCTAGAAAAGCAAGAGAATTAACTAGAAGGAAGACTGCTTTGGATATCGCTAGTTTGCCTGGTAAGTTAGCAGATTGCCAAGAAAAAAATCCAGAAAAGGCTGAGCTGTTCTTGGTTGAGGGAGATAGTGCTGGAGGCAGCGCAAAGCAAGGACGTTCCAGATTAAATCAAGCTGTACTTCCTTTGCGAGGAAAAATATTAAACGTAGAAAGAGCTAGGTTTGATAAGATGCTTTCAAGTCAGGAAATTGGAACCTTAATTAATGCTTTAGGGACAGGGATAAGAGATGATTTTGATATATCTAAACTTAGATATCACAAAATTATTATTATGACGGATGCTGATGTTGATGGGGCTCACATTAGAACGCTCTTACTTACATTTTTTTATAGGCAGATGCGTGAAATAATAGAAGGGGGTTACTTATATATTGCTCAACCTCCACTTTTTAAGATAGCTAGAGGAAAATCAGAAGTATACTTGAAAGATCAAAATGCTTTGGATGACTTTCTTATTGCATCAGGTTTAGAGGGTTCTATTCTCACGCTATCTGATGGGTCAGCTTTATCTGGGAATGATCTTGCCCAGGTTCTTTTGGTGGCCCGAAACGTATCAAGCTTATTATTAAACTTTCCTAAAAATTATAATAGTGAGTTAATAGAGCATGCTGCGATAGTGGAAGCACTTCGTAATGGACTCGGTACAGAGCAAAGGCGTGAATATGCCCAAAAAATTGCTGGAAGACTTAACCATGTTTCAGGAGAGTACGACCGAGGTTGGCTTGGTGAGGTAGGTGAAGATTCCAGTTTGGTGTTAATGCGGTCCCTAAGGGGTATTCAGGAGAAATTTTCATTGGACACTAGGGTATTAGAATCAATTGAAGCAAAAAAATTGTCTGAATTTGGAAAAGATTTAGGGGAAATTTATTCTGATAAAGCAGTACTGTCTAGAAAAGAGAACCGATATGATATTTTTTCTCCGCGTGATTTGGTTAAGGCTATTTTAAAAGAGGGGAATTCTGGCACTAACCTGCAAAGATATAAGGGTCTAGGTGAAATGAATGCAGACCAGCTTTGGGAGACTACACTAGATAGAGAAGCAAGAAGCTTACTAAGGGTGAAAATAGAGGAAAGCGTAGAAGCAGATGAAGTTTTTTCAAAACTGATGGGTGATGTGGTTGAGTCTAGGCGAGAGTTTATTCAGGAGAATGCGCTTAATGTGGTGAACCTTGATTGCTAGTGCTTAATTTTTCTTTGTGTTATTATTATACCTAAAGTAATTATTATGACCGCAGAATAATCGAAAAGCGTCAAATTTTCTGATAATAATGCTGCGGCAGTAACTACACCAAAAAATGGATTTAAAAAATGATAACTTGATGCTTGGGTTGCACCTATCCTTCCAACCAGTTTTAACCATATTACTGTTGCTACTAATCCTGGAAATATGGTCGTGTAGGAAAAAGATATGAAGAAAGGTAATGTTGGCTTCAGAAACCAATCTTCAATTAGTAGGGCGAATGGAAAAAGAGTCAAGCTTCCGATTAACATTTGGAGCCCTACAATCATAAGAATATTTTCACCCTTAGTGGCAGTTTTATTTACTACTATAGTGGCAATAGCGAGTGCGATTGCTCCAACTGAACAAAAAAACAATCCAAGAATACTTGTAGGATCCTCTATGCGTTGAATCATGATTAGTAAGACACCAGAAAAACCAATGCAAAGTCCAAATAATCTCAAAATATTTAAATTTTCTCTCCTCATGATTATAGAAAATGTAGCTACCATGATTGGCAGAGTGCTTGCAATTACGGCTCCAATACCCGCATCGACCCATTTCATTGCTATAAAATTAAGGCCGAGATAAATGGAATTTTGGCAAATGCCAAAAACGATGATAACTTTCCATTCATTTTTGGAGAAGTTTATTCTCTGGCCCATTAGATATGCTAATAAAATTCCGATACTGCCTGAGATTAGGAATCTTATAGCTAAAATAAATAAGGGAGGAGAGTACTGTACTAATACTTTTGCAGATGTAAAAGCACTGGACCACATTATTACAAATGCTATTCCTAGAAGAGCAGACTTATAGTCAATTTTTTTTAGATTAACTGTCAAAATGTTAGACCGCACGATTTGATCGTGCGGTCTCAACGGTTATTTAAGAATTAATAGCGTCTTTAAGAGCTTTGGCTATTGATACCTTGGCCACTCTATCAGCTGGTTTTTTAATTTGTTCATTTGTTTGAGGATTTCTTACCATTCTTTCTGGACGTGCTCGGCAATATATTTTTCCAACTCCAGGGAGAGTAACTGCACCTCCTCCGGCTACCTCTTTAGTAATTATTCCGCATAGTGCATCAACCATTCTATTAGCTGAAGCTTTATCAGAACCCATTGTTTCTGCTAGAGATGCAACGAGCTGTGATTTTGTCATTGGCTTTTGTGTCATATTAAATTCCACTTATGTTTTATTGAAACACTGTTATTAACAGTGCTATTTAAGATAGTATAGTAAGAACTTAACCAAAATTTTCTTGTAAAAACAATGGTAGTTTGAAGAAAATGGGAAAAAATTTGAAAAAATCCTAATAAATAATCGAATATTGTTACATCAGTATGGAAAAAATCATCAAGACCCAGCTTTTTATAGCTTTCTGGTAGAGAGGTAATATTTTGAGATATTAAAGTCTAGGTAGGATTTTATACCTAATAGAGCTATATCTAAGCCTATGGTTTCTTTTTCGGAGCATCTTAGGTCCAAAGGTATTTTCTAAACGGGACTTATCTGTTAAAAACTGCTAAAATGCTACCAAATGTGTATCTGAGAAAATAAAGTTGCCCAAGGAACAATCTTTTTTTAAAAAACTTTACTATCTACCAAAGGTTTTCTTACAGTTTGCACTGAAAGCTTTCAATTGGCTACTTCTTAGATTCTTTTTGATTGGTTGCTTTATATTTAGTTTCCTTGTTTTATATTTTTACTTAATAATCCCAGACATTTCAGAACTTCTAGATGGAAGAGATAGAGGTTCCGTTGAAATAACAGATCTTAATGGAGTAAATTTTGCTTCAAGAGGAAGGCAGTTTTCTAATGATTTAACGCCACTCAACATTCCTAAGTTAATTCATGATTCTATCATAGCTGTAGAGGATAAAAGGTTTTATTCTCACCTTGGGGTTTCTCCTCGTGGAATTTTATCCGCAATTCGTATTAATTTAAAAGAAGGACGCTCACCATTTAAAGGCCACGGCGGGTCAACTATTACTCAGCAGATTTCTAAGTTGATTTGTCTGGGTAAAACAGAGAACAAAAATGATTTAGATTGTAGGAGACAAACTTTAGGTCGTAAAATTATTGAGATACCTTTTTCTTTTGCTCTTGAGTTGAAATTCACAAAGAAAGAAATATTAAGCATTTACGTCAACCGCGCCTATTTGGGAGGTGGAGCAAATGGTTTTGAGGCTGCAGCTTACCGGTATTTTAGAAAAAAATCACACAACTTGAATTTGTCCGAGGCAGCCATGCTGTCAGGTCTCTTAACTGCACCTTCAAAATATTCTCCTCTTAATAGGATAGATTTAGCACGTGAGAGAGGTTCAATTGTCCTTAGATTAATGAGACAACAAGGTTATATTTCTGAAAGTGAATATCAAAGTGCTATTTCTCAACCTGCAAAATTGCATCCACAAGCTAAGACAAAAGTTGGAGAGGATTTTGCCAATTGGATAATAAGAAATGCACCAGATATCCTTTCTAATGATACTACGGAAGATATCGTAATTAACACTACCTTTGATCCAAAAATTCAAACTGTTGTAGAGGAAGCATATAAAAATATCCTATCTAATCGTCTTAAGGCAAATTCAAACGCACAGATAGCGATAGTTGTAATGGAAAAAAATGGTGCAGTAAGAGCTATAGTCGGTGGACGTGAGCTAAAGGAAAGCAAGAATTATTTTAATAGAGCCACTCAAGCCAAAAGACAGCCTGGCTCAGCATTTAAACCTTTTGTATACGCAACTGCCCTTGATTTGGGATATTCTCCTTTTTCAATAGCAAATGATAGGCGGCTAAGTGTAAAGGTTCCTGGGTTCAAGGAATACTCACCAAAAAATTATAACGATGAATATATTGGTTCTACTACTTTAATTACGGCACTTTCAAATTCTATAAATACAATCGCCGTAGAAATAGGCAACTCAATTGGGTATGGTAGGATTAAAGATACAGCTAAGAAGCTTGGAATAGATTCTCAGATATCTTTAAACCCTTCTATGTCCTTAGGTACTTCTGAAGTTTCTCTAATTGAATTAACAAGTGCTTATGCGGGTATTTTAAATAAGGGTGTAAGCATTAAGCCTTTTGGTTTGAAGGAATTATCCTTGAAAGGAGACAACTTTCCTATCATCGAGCATAAAGTTTATTTGGGGAATCAAGCAATAAGTGAAGGAGCATCTGAGGCATTAGTTTATATGTTAAATCAAGTTATTGAAAAAGGAACTGGTGTAAGGGCAAAAATTAAAGATTGGGGATTGGCAGGTAAAACAGGAACTACACAGAATGCCAGAGATGCTTGGTTTTTAGGGTTCTCTTCTGAATATGTTGTTGGAGTATGGATGGGGAAAGATGACAATACTCCGCTTGAGGGAGTAACTGGGGGGACACTTCCTGCTGAAATTTGGAGGAGCATTATGCTAAGCTTAAAGCCATTACATTCAAAGGAATCTCAAGAAATGTCTCTTCCAGTAATAGTAAACACAGATGAAATTAAAAAAGGATTGGAAGAAGTGCCCAAAAATATCAATCTAAAAGACTATAGAAATGAGAGTTTTTTTGAAAGGATAATTAAATCTTTTTCTAACTGAAAATATTAATAATTTTCTAGTTCCTTAATTAATGTCGGCACGGAACCAGACAGAGACCTTAACAAGTTACGAATTTCAGTCCTCTCGGTATGAATCATCGAAATTCCTTCAAATTTAATATTAATCAATTTTAGGTCATTCTTATGTATAACAACCTGCCAAGAAATGTCGAAAGACTTTGAATTCTCAGTTATGATCTTACTTTCGATCAGATATCCTTTTGAACCCTGATTCTTAACATTTGCTATCCGTAGATTTCCAGAATTAAAATCTCCAAATTGTTTGCCGTACTTTTTGGCCATATAATATTTTAGTGCTGAAGAAAAATGTTTTCTTTCTGCTTTAGTAGAGGTTTTCCAGCTTGGGCCAAGCACAGCCCTTGATATAAACAAAACATCAACACTCTCATCAAAGAGAGATAACATGTTCGATATTTTTTCCAATTCGCTGGACTCCTTTGAAGCAACTTTGTTAATTTTCTTATAGATGGTTTCGACAAAATTCTTTGGGTCTAGTCTTTCTGTATTGCTTTCAGAATAAAGATAATTACTTCCTATCGTGTACAAAAAAATAACTGAGGCACACAATATTATTTGTCTTTTTAAATTATCTGTAGCTAACATGGTTTTTTGAAAAATTAGATCTTATTTATTGGAATCTTTATGTAAGATGTCCCATTTTCTTCTTTAGGAGGTAGATCCCCAGCTCTCATATTAACTTGGATTGATGGGATTAGGAGTTTTGGAAATCCAAGTAGAGAATCTTTCTTTTCCCTAAGCTGGACAAACGCATCTTCACTAATGTTATCATTTACGTGAGGGTTGTTTTCTCTTTGTGCGCCAACTGTAGTTCTATATTGGTATTCAGACCTACCATTGGGAAGATAGTCGTGGCACATCCATAAAACCGTTTGTGACTGGTGCTCAAGTATTCGCCGTATTGATTTATACATGGTTCTGGCATCGCCTCCGGGAAAATCACATCTTGCTGTTCCAAAATCTGGCATAAATAAGGTGTCCCCGACAAAAATGTTGTCTTCAATTTTATAGCAACCACAAGCGGGCGTATGTCCAGGTGTGGAAATATATGAAGATAAAACCTCGCCTATATAAAAAGACTCCCCGTCATTAAAAAGTTTGTCAAATTGTGACCCATCTCTTTTGAAGCCTTTTTCGGCGTTATATATTTCGCCAAAGGTATGTTGGATTTCCTTCACTCTACTTCCTATACCAATCTGGCCT
Organism: uncultured Alphaproteobacteria bacterium; assembly: GCA_902533625.1. Classification (GTDB taxonomy): domain Bacteria; phylum Pseudomonadota; class Alphaproteobacteria; order Rhodobacterales; family Rhodobacteraceae; genus CACKLF01. Next base: position 131,596 of record CACAMI010000001.1, read on the forward strand.
CCTAAATTATCTCTAATATAAGGGGCTGCTGATAGATGGTCCGCATGAACATGGGTCTCCAGAATCCATTCAATACTAATATTGTTCTCTTTGATATAGCTTATAACTAGATCTACATGTTCACTATTAGTCTTCCCAGTGTCCACATCAAAATCAAGGCAACTATCAATAACGGCGCCTTTATTTGAGCTTTTGTCAAAGACAACGTAACAAAAGGTATTACTCTTTAAATGGAAGAAGGGTTTTATCTCAATTGTCATAGTGCAAGGTTCCCAAAAAAAAGTAACACTAATGATTATATATTATGAACTATTTAAAACATAGGAATAATATATAGTTTAAATTTACAGGCTTTGATTATTTTAATATAAAAAAAAATTAATAATGGAAAGGAATTTATTGTGAGTAATTCTATTGAAGAAAAAATGAAGACTTTAGGAATTAATTTACCTGAAGCCCCGTCCCCAGCTGCAAATTATGTGCCCTTCGTAATTACGGGAAACCATGTCTATATTTCTGGCCAGGTGTCAGCAGATCAAAATGGTTTTATATGTGGAAAACTTGGTTCTGACATATCAATTGAAGATGGATATGAGGCAGCAAGAAGCTGCGGGTTAGCATTGCTTTCTCAGTTAAAGGTAGCTTGCTCAGGAGATCTTGAAAGAGTTAAAAAAGTTGTTAAGTTAACGGGTTTCGTAAATTGTACAGCAGACTTCTCGGCTCAACCAAAAGTTGTTAATGGCGCGTCAGATTTAATGTTTGAAGTATTTGAATCCAAAGGAAAGCACGCTCGTTCAGCTGTTGGAACAGTATCCTTGCCGTTAGGAGTAGCGGTGGAGGTAGAGGGAATATTTGAACTTTCATAATAGGGTGTTTAACCACTGAAAAACCATGGCTTTAAACTCAATATTCCTTTCCAGGCCTTTTTCGCATAGAGGTTTACATGGAAAAGAAATTACCGAGAATTCGAGAGCAGCATTTCAAGCGGCCATTTGTAAAGGGTTCGGTATTGAGTTGGATGTTCAGGGACTAGCGGACTCCTCTCCTGTAGTTTTTCATGATGATTTTTTAGAAAGGCTTACCAATGCGCAGGGTCAAGTGAGTCATCTGAAAGTTAAGAATTTGGAAAAAATTTACTTAAGTAATGGAGAATCTATACCAACTCTTGAAGAGATATTAAATTTAGTTAATGGAAAAGTTCCAATTCTTTTGGAAGTAAAAGATCAAGACGGAATGTTGGGGAAAAATATTGGACAATTAGTTCAAAAAACAGCAAATTTAATTAACGCCTACAGAGGTCCTTTGGCCGCCATGTCCTTTAATCCCTTTGTAGTTAAAGCTTTGGAAAATTTATCTCCTAAAATTCCAAGAGGTTTGGTTACGGACGATTTTTTTTCAAAAGAATGGGGTTTTCTTAGTTTGGAACAAAAAGAGTCTCTTAACAAAATGTTGTTTTCAAAGACAAGCCAGTTGGATTTCATTTCTCATAACGTGACAAAGATCAGAAGCCCACAGATAAATCTAGCCAGGAAAGAAAATCTTCCCATTCTCTGTTGGACTGTTCGTTCCAGTATTCAAGAGAGGGAAGCTAAAAAAATTTTTGATAATATTACTTTTGAAAATTATTTTCCAAATTTGGTTTAAAGAAAAGAAACTTATGACCTTACAAATAAAAATAATAAACAGTCTGGATAAAATTGATGAAGATATCTGGGATTCCTGCTCAAACTCCATAAGTAGCAAAGGAAAGCCCTATGACCCCTTTACTACCTATAGGTTTTTACGAGCGTTAGAAAAAAGTAAATCTGTGGGAGAGGGCACGGGATGGTATCCTCAGCATCTTCTAGCTTTAAGGAAAAAGGAGGTGGTAGGAGTTGTCCCTATGTATTTAAAAAGCAACTCACAAGGGGAATACATTTTTGATCATAATTGGGCACATGCTTATCAAAATGCTGGAGGGTCTTATTACCCAAAGCTTCAGATTAGTGTTCCTTTTACACCTGCTACAGGAAGGCGGTTCCTGTTAAAATACGAAAATGATAAAGATACATCCTTAGAGATTTTAAAATATATAAAGTCTCTTGCTACAAATAATAAATTATCTTCAGTCCATATTACTTTTTGTGAGATAGATGAAAAACTAATCCCAATTCAAGAAGGCTTTCTAAGCAGAGAGACCTACCAATTCCACTGGAAAAATTACAACTTTAAAGACTTCGAAGAATTTCTTGGCAAGCTCTCTTCTAGAAAGAGAAAGGCAATAAAAAAAGAAAGAAAAGTTGCAAATAATTTTGGTGGAAAAATAGTACAATATTCTGGCGATAATATAACTATGGAACATTGGCATTATTTTTGGAAATTCTATCAAGATACTGGAAAGCGAAAGTGGGGGGCACCATATTTGACTTGGGAATTCTTCAAAGAAATTCATAAAACGATGAGAAACGATATTTTACTTGTCTTAGCTCTTAATAAGGGAGAGGCAATAGCGGGTGCTTTAAATTTCGTTGGAAGTAAAACACTTTTCGGTAGGTATTGGGGGGCAACAGAATATCATAAATTTCTGCATTACGAGTTATGTTATTATCAGGCTATTGATTATGCAATAAATAATGGACTTGAAAAAGTTGAAGCAGGTGCGCAAGGAGATCATAAAATCTCGAGAGGATACTTGCCACACAAAACTCATTCACTACACTGGTTTTTACATAGTGGAATGCATGAGGCGATTCAGAATTATTTGGTTGGCGAGAAGGAATCCATTGATTTTGATACAGGTTATATAAGGAATTTAAGTCCATTTAAGGAGATAAATTAATGATGGAAAAAATATTTGAAGACGAAAATGATAATAAAAGTTTTGCCGAATTAATTAACTGTGGCTGGTTAGTATCTTCCTCTGGAAAAGAAATAAAAAAGGAATTTAAGTTTGATAACTTTGTTGAAGCTTTTGGATTTATGACCAAGATAGCTCTAATGGCCGAGAAGATAAATCATCACCCGGAATGGAAAAATACTTATAATAGGGTGGAAATAGTACTTACGACTCATGACAAGGGAGGATTGACTAAGTTTGACATAAAGCTAGGTGAGATGATTGAGAGTACTTTTAGACCAAAAAATTAATCCTGCCAATTTGTATTTTTTATTAAGGCTTGACCAGAAGAGGTTTTGCAGTAACTTCTAGATTCCTCAATTTGTAGAGACAAAATTATCCCATTTTTAGCTATCATCGCATACCTCATAGATCTTCTTATTAAACCAATTTTAGGTACGCTAAACATCAACCCGGATGCTTCCGTAAATTTAGCATCTGGATCACATAAGAGAATAATTTTTTTAAGGTCTACATTGTTAGCTTTTCCCCAGGCGTTCAAGACATGTGGGTCATTCGTAGTAAGAATGCCAATAATATCAACACCTTTTTTCTTTAAGTCTTTTTCAGATTCTATAATGCTTGGAAGGTGTTGTCTGGAGCAAGTGGGAGTGAATGCACCAGGCATTCCAAACAAAGCAACCGTTTTGCTGATAAATAAATCCTCATACTTTATCTCCAGGATTTCGTCATTTACCTTTGTTAGAAGGCTAAACCTAGGTAATTCTGAGCCTTCAGAAATTTTCATTTTAATCTCACCATAAGGCCGTTATATACAGGACTGACATAAAAGAGAACAGTTTTTTGGGGCAATTATGAGAATTATTGGAGGTGTTTACAAAGGAAGAAAACTTAAGTCGATTGCTTCATCTGAAAATACTTCTCTTCGGCCAACATCTGCCAAAGTAAAGGAAAGTATATTCAATATATTACGTCACAAGTTTCATTTAAATTTACATGAAATAAAAATTTTGGATTTATTTGCAGGAACTGGATCACTTGGTTTTGAGGCTATTTCAAGAGGTGCAAAAAGCGCAACTTTTGTTGAAAGTGACAAATATGCATGCAAATTAATAATGGAAAATGCAAAAACGCTAGGGGTTGAATCTAAAATATCATTAAATGTGGGGGAGTGCCAAAAAATAGGTTTAAATAAAGCAGATCCTTTCGAGTTAATATTCATGGATCCTCCGTATGGTGAAGGCTTAGGAGAAAAGTCGTTCAAAAATGTTTTGAGGGGTAATTGGGTTAAGAAGCATAGTTTAATTGTTTGGGAAGAGGGAGCAGAAATATCAAATATAGAAGGTGGTAACATTCTTGAGACGAGAAAATATGGAGAAACGGTTTTATCATTTGTTGAGGTAATGATATAGGTTAAGAATAAAAGAATATATCTAATTAGACTATTTAAGGCGGAAAAAAATTTTGGCAGATAATGAAGTAAATTTCGGATTTAAAAAAGTTAAGATGTCTGAGAAGCCAAGGCTTGTTAACGATGTGTTCTCAGGCGTTGCTAATAACTATGATATTATGAATGATGTCATGAGCTTAGGAATCCACAGAATCTGGAAAAATTTAATGATGGATTGGTTGGCTCCTAGACCTGGTCAAAATTTAATTGACGTAGCTGGTGGCACGGGAGATATTGGGAAGCGTTTTTTAGATAGGTGTAAAGGAAATGCGGAAGTCAAAATAGTTGACTTTACTCAAGAAATGATTTCCTTCGGAAAGAGAAAGACTGAAGATTATAGATATAAGAATCAGCTAGCTTGGTTTTGTGCTGACGCGATGCGATTGCCATTTTCGAATAATAATTTTCACTCATATACGATCTCTTTTGGTCTTAGAAATGTTTTGGATATTAATAAAGCTCTAGAAGAAGCATATAGAGTTCTCCGACCTGGTGGAAGAATCCTAATTTTAGAATTTAGCACTTTAATAGATAAAAATCTTCAGCGCTTATACGATAAATACTCTTTTGGAGTTATTCCATGGTTAGGAAAGGTTATTGCGAAAGATAAAGAAAGTTACCAATATCTTGTCGAGAGCATAAGAAATTTTCCAAAACAAAATGAGTTAGTTGATCTAATGATTTCCGCAGGGTTTAAAGAGGTAAAATATAGAAATTTATCTATGGGAATAGTTGCCTTACACTCTGGGTGGAAATTATAAAGTGCGTGGCCCACACAACATTTGGCGAGTAATAAGGGTCGGATCCACCTTCGAACGTACAGGTGCGATGAAGTTTTTACTTAAGAGGTTAAATGTTCCCTTTTCATTAAGAATCATTGCGCGAATTCTTGGATTGCCTTTTAAACCTCTAGGACATAGGGGAGACCCTCTCCAACCTCCATTATTAAGGGCAATAACAGCTTTAGGACCTGCTTACATTAAGTTTGGACAACTCCTGTCTACTAGACCTGACATAGTTGGTGATGAAATAGCAAGTGAACTATTGGTCTTACAAGATTCTTTACCTGCATTTAAAAAAAAGACTGCTATTGATATTATTGAAGCTGAATTAGGTGCCAAAATCAGTGAAACTTTTGTATCACTATCAGAACCTAAGGCCGCCGCATCATTGGCACAAGTTCACAAAGCTGTTTTAAAGTCAGATGGAAGGGAAGTGGCCGTAAAAGTTTTGAGACCAGGTATTGAGAAAGCTTTCTTAAAAGACATTGATTCCTTTTTTTTTATAGCAAGACTTTCAGAAGTTTTGGCGCCTTCCATAAGAAGACTAAAACCATTAAAAGTTATTGAACATTTTAAAGGTATAGTGCTGGAAGAGCTGGATTTGAGAATGGAGCTGGCAGCAGCAGCAGAGTTTAAGTCAAACACCGAAAACGATGACGAATTCACTGTTCCTTCAGTGTTATGGGAGCTTTCAACTAGAAGAGTGATGATTACTGAATGGGTTAACGGTATACCTTTAAGTAAGAGGGATGAGCTTAAAAAAGCAAATACTGATTTAGAAGAGCTGGCAAAGCGCATAGTGCAGAAATTTTTAACTCACGCTTTGCATGACGGATTTTTCCATGCGGATATGCATCAAGGAAATCTTATGAGGGGTGCCAAAGATAACTTAATAGCGATGGATTTTGGTATTATGGGCAGAATAGATCCTTATACCCGAAGAGTTTATGCAGAAATACTAATGGGCTTTTTAAATAAAGATTATTTTCGGGTTGCAGAGGTTCATTTTGAAGCAGGTTATGTTCCAATCGACCAAGATGTAAATGTTTTTGCTCAATCGCTAAGGGCTGTAGCAGAACCTATTTTTGGTATGGAGGCTAATAATATATCCATGGCCCGACTTCTTAAACATCTATTTGATGTTACTGAACGGTTTGGAATGGAAACTAGAACGGAACTATTACTTTTACAAAGGACTATGGTTGTAGTGGAAGGGGTTGCGCGTTCTTTAGATCCCAACCTAAATATATGGGAAACTGCAAAGCCAGTAGTTGAGGATTATATAAAGGAAAATCTTGGACCCAAAGCGATCTTAAGAGATCTTTCTAAGGCGATATATACACTTTCAAGGTTTGGTCCTCACATCCCATTTTTCTTAGAAAAATCTTTACGGAAAATATTAGAACCTCCGCCAAAAAAAGAAAAGAAGAGGCGGCTGCCAGCCCTATTAGGAGGGATAACGATTGGGATTGTTATTTCAATACTTTCAATCGGTCTCGGAATTTTATGGCTACAATAATTAATCCATAGATAAATATAGATTTTTTGAAGAATTGGTTTATTTATAATGCGTCTAGTGGTCCCGTGGCTCAACTGGATAGAGCGGCCCCCTCCTAAGGGGCAGGTTACAGGTTCGAATCCTGTCGGGATCGCCAATAAAATATAGGTTATAATCGATATTCTATGAAATTTTACTATTTAAGCTCGATATTATTCTAATTACTTTCTAATGAAGGAAGGTATTTGGACACTGCCTCTAACCCCGTTTTTAATATTTCAGGATCATTTGCGTATCCAATACGTATCCAGCCTTCCATATTCAGAGTGCTTCCAGGAGCAAACAGAACACCAGTGTTTTTTAAAATATCGATACAAAAAATTCTTGATGGTATATCATAATCATATTTTAGTAACGCTGTTGTGCCTCCTTTTGGTTTGATGTAGGAGAACCTTTTCTCTTTTTTTACCCAATCATCGAGTACTCTGAGGTTACCTCTAATAATGGGGATATTTCTTTCGGAAATGCGTTCTCTATTCTCTAAGGCGATAGAGGCGCAGTAATCATTAATCATACCAACGCTGATTGTATTATAATCCCTGTGGCGAAAAATCATTTTTAAAATTTCATGAGATGAAACTATCCACCCTAATCTTAATCCTGCCAATGAGTATGTTTTTGACATGCTACCAGTGCTGATACCTTTATCATAAAGGTCAGCAATGGAAGTAGTATATTCGGGTCCACTTTGATTGGTCCCACGATAAACTTCATCACATAATATGTAGGCGTCATGAGAGATTGCTAATTCAACAATTCTAGCTAGTAAATCTTCATTAATCACTGAACCCGTAGGGTTGTTTGGATTAGTTAAGGAAATTAATTTAGTCTTTGAACTTAATGAGTTTTTAAGTTCATTCAGGTCTGGCAAAAAATTATTTTCTGCCTTCAACTGTACTATTTTTATTTCAGCTCCTAAGCTTTCCGGTACGGAATAGTGTTGTTGATAGGTAGGCATTATCGAGGTAACAGAATCTCCTGGCGATATCAAAGCATTATAAACAAGAGAGTTAGCTCCAATAGCTCCGTGAGAAATAATTACGTTCTGCTTTTCCTTTTTCTGAAAAAGTGATGCAATTAGTGTTCTTAGCCTATCTGTCCCCTCTATAGCTCCATAAGTCATCGTCATTGTAGAGATTTCTTGATAAAAGTTGGTGTTTGTTCCTGAGAGTTTAAGCAAATCGTTTATAGACATTGGCTTTATACAAGTTTCAGCCAAATTGTAATCGCAATGGTCCTCAAATTCATTCATCCACATTTCTATGCCAAAAGGATCTATAAGCACTTTGGTTTACTCCTTGAAAATTTAATAAGAAAATATCAATACTTTAACAAAACCTTCCTGGTAGCCTATGACTTCAGTCTTCGTAGATATCTAAAAGATTGAATACAAAGTAAGGAAAACCCAAATCCAGTTAATAGCAGCATTAACTTTGAACTGCTTACGTAAATATTTCCAAATGGGTCTGAGCCTGTCACTAAACTTCTCAAAAAATCCAAACCGCCGAGAAAGCATAGGAGGCCAAAGATTACAACGATGTGCATAAATAATTTTTGCTTGCTAGGATACCATTTAGAAAGGAACCCTAGCAAACAAATGGGAATGCCGAGCATAGCAGGAATCCAAGAGGTGACAGATTGGCTATTGGAAAGGATGCTAACGATCATTGCCCATAATATGAGAATTACTCCATAATTTATAGAAATATCCCTCATGTTCATCCCTAAAAAAATAAATTCCTTTTGAGGTTCTTTTGTCATGCAATTCTCCAACTCTCTATGATTTGGTTTCGATTGTGTCTTCAATCTATTATTTTTCGGCAATCAATCCAATAGATTTTATATACTCATTGTTAAAAAATATGATTTAAATGGAGGCACATCCGTGAATGCCTTAGAGAAAAATTTGCCTAATTAAAATTCTCTCCAATTGATCTGAGAATGGTTACTTTTCTTAGATTTGTTTTCCTCAAGATTTATTTCATCTTTTGTAAAGTTGGCAAATGACATTCGGTAGTCATGCACGGTCCTCAAAGACACATTCAATTGGTTTGCTATAAAATGATCAGGAAGCCCCTTTTTGATAGCTTTGTAAGCGTAAAGATTTCTAAAGCTAGAAACATTACGCTTAAGTCCATTTTTAAAAATATTTATTTTTGCAAAGCCCAATAGGGAAATAAGGCTTCGGCTGGTATTTAAGGGTGCCCTGTTTATTCTTACGTTGTACAGAATTTTTTCATTATCTGGTGGCTGACCTCCAAGTTCTTCAGTACGGAGATTTCGTAGATTTTTTATATAGGTTTTTGCCTCACTATCAAACTCCACTACCCTATAGCCTACTCGGGATTCAATATTGCAACACAAAATTTCGTCCCTAAGGAAAAAATCTTCGTAGCTTAATTGGCCTAACTCTACAGATTTTAAGCCTGAAAATGCACTTAAACCAATTAGATTAGAAAATATATATCTGTCTCGCCACCCATGCCTGCCTTCCCGGATCCACGATAAGATAACATCTTGCATTCTATTGTGCTCATCGGTGGAAAAAAAAGGAAGTGTGGGCAGATCTCTTCCTTTGTTCTCAAATCTAAAGTCAGGAAGCATTTTAATAAAGCCCTTTTTATAGGCGTACCTGAAAACCTTTCTTAGGTATGAGAGTTCGCGTTTAATTGTGGCATCAGAGGGAATTAGCCTGACATAATTTAACCTTCTCCAAATAACAAAATCATTCACCTCTTTTGCGGTGATTTTTGACATATTGTATCTTCCAAAAAAATCCAAGGCGTAGCGCTTTAAGGCGTAAATGCTGCGGTTGGCTCCCTCACGAGATTCGTTGATGCTAGTTTTAAGAAATAAATGAAACACCTCAGAAAACTTTTTTGTATATAAGCTACTTTCGCCAATAGAACTGCCCCTTAGTATAGAATGATATTTCCTGGCAATTCCCTCTGCTTCCCTGAAGTCACTACTTCCCGTCGACACCCTTTTGCATCCATTTAAGCCTGATATCCTAAGTCGAGCATGATAATTTTTTCGGTTAGAATCTCCTCTTGTAAATAGAACTATTAACCCATCCCCATCCAAGTCATAGATTCTATTTCCAAAATTACTGACTCTAGTTTTCATAAGTTAGGCCATTTCAACATATAGATAATACACGTAGTTCTCAAAAATTAATACAAAAATAAGCCCATTTAAGCACGTAAATAAAAATGCCTTGATAAATACTTGTTAAAAAAGGGATAAATTAAGTTGAAACACCGACAGGGGGGTTTTAAAGACTCACGTATGTGAAATGAAATTAATATTTTGGTAATCTGAAATGAAATTTTACTGGACATTAACTAGTAAAATTCACTGGGCATTGAGCATTAAATTTTACTGGGTATTAATCATCGTAGTTGCACATTTTTGCCTCTTATTAGCCTGTAAACACTCATTCGACTAATACCAAGATTTTTTGCAGTTAAGGAAACCTTGCCAGTTCGAGAAAATTCTTCTCTGATCAAATCTGGATTCAGTGTTGCTTTTCTACCTTTATATTTTTTCATTTTCTTTGCTCTATATATTCCTTCTTTTTGACGCCGCTTTATTATCATGTGTTCAAAATCAGCTAAACTTTGTAATAAAGCCATTGAAGAATGTCCATCGGTGTTAGCCTTTGTGGGTTTGAAATTTATATCTTCTCTAACAAAGCGGATAGAGGTACCCTTTTCCCAAAGAGCTGCAATAATTCTGTAAAGATCACGTACGTCTTTACCAAGGCAGTCCATACTTTGTGCAATGACCTGATCGCCTTCACTGGCAAATTTAATTAATTCTTCAAGCTCCGGCCTGTTTGAGCGAGAACCCAAAATGCGATCTTCAAAAATTTGATCAACTGGCTCTAAAACCTGCTCGTGGGCTGTATTGTCTCCTAAAAAAATTTTTCGGTAACCAAATTTCATATTTAAGGTGTATGTAATATTTAACTCTAATAGTAAAAATACTAAAATATATAGTTGATGTCTAGCTTAATATTCTATTTTTTGGTATTTTAAAAAAGTAAATAAAGTGTACTAATAGGATCTAGATGTAAAAAGTGCTTACGTATGTATTTTCCCATTTTTTAAGACTTATCGGGAAGCTTAAGAGTGAGAATAAGATTTAAATGGTTAGACAGAGTAAAAGGATATTATTTCCAGTACGTAATGGATTTTGTTGCGGTGTAGATGAAGTAGGCCGAGGTGCCATAGCGGGTCCAGTGGTTTCAGCTGCGGTAATTTTACCAAGGGGGTATTATCCGGTAGGTTTGGATGATTCTAAAAAACTGTCAAAATCTAAACGGGAAGACCTTTACGCATTTATGCAGGAAAAGGTACAGTTTGGTATAGGGCTAGCGACTCCAAAAGAGGTGGATAGAGTGAATGTACATCATGCCTCTCTCTTGGCAATGAGAAGGGCATTGGTAAATTTAAGAATAAGCCCAGAAATTGTTTTGATAGATGGAAAGTATGTTCCAAAAAACATTGATGCTTTTACTCAGTCAGTTGTTTCTGGGGATTCCCTAATTCCCGCAATTGCGGCGGCTTCCATTTTTGCTAAGGTTTATCGTGATAATTTAATGAGAAATCTGTCCAAAGTTCACACGGAATACGGGTGGGAAAATAATGTAGGGTATGGTACAAAGTATCACTTAGAGGGTTTAAAAAAACACGGCTTGACTTCAGAGCATAGGTGTTCCTTTGCACCCATACACAATATGTTGTGTTAAAGAAATAAAATAACCTTTTGATCTAAAAAAGAAATTGACGCAGACTCTGTAATGACTCATGTTGTCCCCGAAAGTGGGGAAATATGAGAAAACAAGAAGAGCAGTTAGTTTTAGAAAAAAATAAAAATAAAATACTATTAGGCGACTGCATAGCCTTAATGAACAAAATACCTGAGAACTCCATCGATATGGTTTTTGCAGATCCACCGTATAATTTACAGTTAGGTGGAGAATTGTTTCGACCAAACAATTCTCAGGTTAGTGCAGTTACCGATGCTTGGGATAAATTCAAGAGCTTTGAGCATTACGATAAATTTTCCACAGAATGGATTAAAGCTGCACGCAGAGTGTTAAAGCCAAATGGAAGTCTATGGGTAATAGGCTCCTACCATAATATTTTTCGCGTTGGAAAGGTTGTCCAAGACCAAGGGTTTTGGATTCTAAATGATGTCATATGGCGTAAATCTAATCCTATGCCTAACTTTAGAGGAATGAGGTTTACCAATGCACATGAAACACTAATTTGGGCGGCAAAATCAGAAACAGCTAAATACACATTCAACTATGAGGCTCTTAAGCAGTTAAATGAAGGACTTCAAATGAGGTCTGACTGGTTGTTATCAATATGTTCTGGGGGTGAGAGAATTAAAGACCAGGACGGGAAAAAGGTTCACCCTACTCAAAAACCGGAATCGTTGTTAAATAGAATTATAATATCTACAACAAATGAGGGCGATACCGTTCTAGACCCCTTTTTCGGAACCGGAACCTCTGGTGTAGTAGCAAAAAAGCTTGGAAGACATTTTATAGGAATAGAAAAAGAAGAAAAGTACACAAAATCAGCGTCAATTCGATTGGGTAATACAAAAGCATATGATAAGGATAGCTTGCAAATAACTCAAAGTAAAAGACAAGAGCCTCGTATACCTTTCGGAACATTGGTAGAGATGGGCTTTCTAACTCCAGGGCAGAAACTTCGATCACTTAATGGCCGGCACGTTGCAAAAATAAGAGCAGATGGCACTTTGATTGCTCACGATACTAAAGGATCAATTCACCAAGTTGGAGCTGTCCTAGAGGGATTACCTTCATGCAATGGTTGGACTTACTGGCAGTACAAGAAAGATGGGAAAAATTTTCCAATTGATATTCTTCGCCAGAAAATAAGGTCTCAGGTGGCCTTATAAATTTATCAGGGTTGGTGAAAAGATTAAAACTTTATGCTAGAAGTTAAAACCTTTTTTGCAAGACCGGGAAGTGAGTCAATTAAATTTTGGTCAAAAAGGTGAGCCTCGGATCCCGAAGGGATTTTACTTATTTCCGCTTTATAAACGGAAAGGACGAGTTTGAAATGAGTAAAGGCGTGATAAATTTTATTGGAAGATATTTTCCAGGAAGCTGCAAAAGGTGGACCCAATAAAGCCTTGTCATCCAGCCATCCAAAGGTGGGTGGACAAAGCATATTAGGTAAAAGGCCAATTGACGGTCTTCGGACTAGTACAACATACCTGCCTTGAGTTGCAACATATATTGTCCCATACCTAATAGGTTTTTCCTTGCGACGGCTTTTTTTGGGAACTAGGTGAACAATATTTTTTATCCTAGAAAGGCACACTTTGTTCAAAGGACACCGATAACAAAGTGGATTGATGGGTCTGCAGATAGTAGCTCCTAGATCCATAACTGCTTGGGCATAATCACCAGATCTCTCAGTGGGGGTAAGCTTATCAGAAAGTGAATAAATTTGTTTCTTCACCTCAATAATTGGCTTCCTTAAAGAAAAGATACGAGCCATAACTCTTTCAACATTTGCATCAACCACGGTAGCTTTTTTGTCAAAAGCTATAGCAACTATTGCAGCTGAAGTGTATGGCCCTATACCAGGAAGCTTCAATAGCTCTCCTATGGAATTCGGAAAGTGTCCTTTATAATCCTGAGAAATTATTCTTGCGCATTTAATTAGATTTCTAGCACGAGAATAGTAACCTAGCCCTGCCCACATAGAATACACATCTTCTTCTTTTGCATTAGCCAAATCAAAAACGGTTGGCCATGTGTCGATAAATAAATTGAAATAGGGTATAACTGCTTTTACTGTAGTCTGCTGAAGCATAATTTCAGAGACCCAAATTAAGTATGGATAATTATTTCTGAAAACAAGATCTGCTTCGTTTTTGGATCTCCAAGGCAGCGTCCTACCATTGTCCTTGTACCAATTCAGAAGAATATTAGGAATATTTTTCTGCTCTGCCACAGACTTTGAAATTAGTTTTTTCATATGTTATAAAATTATGTGAATTAATAATTGCCTTTACCTATGAGCATAATCTAGTGATCTGAATATTCAATGAAGCAATACAGAAAAAGAAATGCAAGTAGGGATAGGTTCATAAGGGCCTCACATATTTTAGAAAGCGTAATTCAAAAAAATTTTAGCAAAAAAGGTTTTGAAGATAGTAGTCTTGTGTTTCGTTGGAGAGACATTGTCGGTAAGGAAATTTCTGAAGTAACGCGACCATTAAAATTAAATGTCTCCAAAGAAAACAAACTTACAACTTTAAAAATACAAGTAAATAGGGCATATGCCCCTCAAATCTCCCTAAGTCTGGATCAAATTAAAGCTAAGGTTAATCAATTTTTTGGATATAGGGCAATTTCAGAAATAGTTTTGCAGCAGAGAGGGCCTTATAGTTTTAAAGAAATGAATAAAGAAAATAATTTCACAAAAAAGTAACCTTAAAAAATGTCATCTAAAATTAGATATGATTGTAGATTGCATTAATAGAAGTTGAGATTTAACATCAGTAAAATCAAAAGCTCAAATTTGAGAAAGGTAAAAGTTTGATGGTAGAAAAAAAAAAGATGGTTGATCAAAGGCATATAACTTCTCTATTCTTAGCTGGTCTAGTATTAATATTGATAAGTCTGAAAAGTTTTGCTGAGCAAAGCACTCCTTTGGTTCATGACCTAGATATGGCCATTGGAAATCCAGAATCTCAAGTTACTGTTGTGGATTATTCTTCATTAACTTGTCCCCATTGTGCAACTTTCCATGCAGAAATTTTTCCTAAACTAAAAGAGGAATATATTGATACAGGAAAAGTAAACTTAATATTTAGGGAAGTATATTTTGATGGTCCAGGGCTTTGGGCTTCAATGGTTGCAAGATGCAGAGATAAGGATGCATTTTTCCCTACTATTGATCTGCTTTTTAGAAAACAAGATTTTTGGTCCAGTAGTAGTTCCCAAATAGACATTGTTAATGGCTTAACATCTATAGGAAAACAAGTGGGGTTGTCAGATAAAGAAGTCCTAGACTGCCTAAAAGATAGAGATAAGGCAAAAGATTTAGTAGCATGGTATAAGAATAATAGTGCCAATGACTCCATTGATAGCACCCCGACTATTATTGTTAATGGAGAAAAATTGTCTAATAGATCTTATCCCTCATTAAAGGAAGCAATTGAAGTTTATTTAAAAGATTGATTTATCACTGATTTTATAGAGTTAATTAATTCTAATTCTTCTGAAAATTTTAGCTTGATTGGCAAAAAAATGAAGTTATGCCTTTCATTTTTAGGAATACGAACAAAATCTTTTTCTGTTGTAATTAGCTGTGCATTGTTGCTTAAGCTTGCTTTCTTCAACTTCCGAAGTAAGTGGGGAGTATAATTTTCATGATCTGGTAAAGAAAACTTCTTTGTAATTTCTCCCCCAAACTTTTCGATAGAATTAAAAAATTTTTCCGGATGACCAATGCCGGCCACAGCGACAAATTTAGCTTTATCCAAATGAATATCAGATTTCACTACCTTCATCTCTGCACCAAAAACATTCAATTCATTGGGAAGGTCAATGCTTTTTATGAATCTTTCTCTCTGATGTTTTCTCCCTATAACTAAAAGGATATCAGCTCTGCTGAGCGCGTCAGCTATAGGTTCACGAAGTGGCCCAGAAGGCAAGATTTTTCTATTTCCAAATGCTATTTCTGCATCTACCGTTATTATGGAAAGCGTTTTTTTAATGCTAGGGTCTTGAAAGCCATCATCCAGAATTAGCAATTCGGCTCCATCTTCAATGGCTGCAATTATAGCACTTCTCCTTTGTTTGGCTACCCAGACGGGAGCAAATTTGGACATCAGGATTGGCTCATCTCCTACCCCGTAAGCGTCGTCAGTTTCAGTAACTTTTTTTGGGCCTTTAATTATACCCTTATAGCCCTTAGATATGATGTGCACTTTAGTTTTATACTCTAAAAATATTTTTGCTAATGAAATTGTTGTTGGAGTTTTTCCCGACCCCCCTATATTAATATTTCCAACACAAATTATAGGTATAGTGAATTCTTCATATTTTCCATTTACAATTCTTCGTTTACTGAAAAATTTCCATATTACAGACAGAGGAAACAGTATCTTGGAAAAAAAAACTGCCAAATTTTTTTCCGAAAACCAAAATTTAGGAGCTTTCAGCATTTTATTGAAATTTTATATATAAGGTATTAGTCGTCAAGAAAAGCTCCTAATTCAGAGATGAATTCATCCGAAGTTGTAGAGGATTGAGTGGTCATTAGCCATGCATTACTTATTCTATCAGCTAAAGTATTAGATTTTAAGCCTTCAAATACAGCATTAAGCAAATCTTTATGAGAAAGTTTATTTGATCCTAAAGATTGGTCTATTGCTTTTATACCATTGCACGAAATCAAATCAGAAATTAAATTTAAATGGCATCCATAATTTGGTCCCGTTATAATGCAGGAACTATAGGAAATTGGAATAATAGGATCAAAAATCTCCCTGTCATAACTTTTCCGTCTCAGGCTGCCTCCCAGAAGTGTAATTTGAGCATTTTTCAAACTTTCAACTATCTCATTGTTGTTCCATTTAACTAAAACTATATTATTTTCAATCAGGTTATTATTTTTCAATTTGCGGCCATTAATCTTGTCATAAGTACTAATTTCTGCATCTGCTGTTTTCCCAAATAAAAGGAAAAGATAAACATTCGGCAACCATTCGGATAATTCTTTTTGGCACTCTATGACTATATCAATTTCATCTTCATATACGCCGGCAGCAAACCAAATAACCCGGTTCTTAGAAGAGAATTTCTTTACCAATTGTGAGTTATTATTTCTTGGCAGGGTCACAGGTTCATCATTAAATTCTGCAACGGTTGTTTTTAAATTATATCCTGCGTTACATTTCAAAAGAACTTGTCTTGTAGAGTTGTCGCTAGAGTAAACGGAAACATTATTATATAATTCATTATAAAATTTAGAAAAGATATGGGAAATCCCTGATGAAATTATAAGACGATTATAAGTGCTTATCCGGCTGGCATTAATCCAAAAGACCTTTAATTTTAATTTCTTACATTCTGCAAATAATTCAGAGCAGCCAATTGAATCTATCAATATAACAACTTTTGGCTTTAGTTCGGCTAAAAATCGTATTATCTGTGGATATGATCCGTTCTCAAATTTTTTAACTTTGAGGTTATTTGGCAACCTAACAAACGCGTAACTATCCGTAAGTCTTTTTGAAAAAAGAAGATGACTAAATTTTGGATAGGATAATGAAATACGACTGCAAAGAGATATTGCAGTTCTCAAATTTTTTTCTTCCTTTACAATGCTGACTATTTTTGGTTTTTTTGAACTTCTGAATTCATTTAAATTAAATAAATTTGAATTCTTTTTTTCTGAGAAAAATGGAAACTTAAAAAAAGATAAAATTCTCAACAAAAAATTTTTACTCACCACAAAACTCTCTAAAATTACTTTTTCCAATCGATATTATGAAATTTAACTTAGATTATAGTGGATCCTCTTAGTGCATTTTTTCTCATAATATATTGTGACTTATATTGAAAGATATTTAATTCTTGAACTATTTATTTAGCCCTAGTTTTTTCCATTGCAATTTTTAGTGCTTTTCGTCGCCTAACTCGTTTTAAATAATCTGATACTTCATTAGACTGGGGAATGCTAAACCCCAAGGAAATTGCCCATCCGGCGCAATGACCACATATAATGTCTGGTACAGAAAAAAAGTCACCCAGCAAGAATTCTTTACCAGAAATTCTTTTCTCAAGAACAGCAAGACCTTTAGAGAATTCATAATTTGCTATTGAGCGAATTTCAGGTAGTTTTAATGAAGATGGATGGAATACAGAATTTTTTTGATACATTGATAGAGGGCCATCGATGTCATCACAGCAAAATTGGGTGATACTATCTTGTTCAGCCCTTTCGGTAGTGCCCATTGGAAAAGAAAAAACGCTGTGCTCATTTCCATGCTTTCCTGACAGGTAATTTAAAATTGCAACAGAATCGGAAATGTTAAAACCTTCTGAGGTTCTTAGTGAAGGTACTTTACCACTTAAATTAGTAGCTTTGGCCCATGTAGAATGGGGCTCTGCAGGAATAAATTCATAATCTAACTGAAGTTCTTCTAAAGCCCAATATACTCTTAAGGCTCTTGTATTAGGGCTACCAATTACAGTGTACATTCTATGGCTTTATTCATTTTCATAGAGCTCTTCAACATTTTAGTTAATAAAGGAACAAATATTCATCAACATTCTTTCCACTTTAATTTTATGCTGAATATAGCTTTTTTCTCGAAGTTGTATATTTGTATCGAATATTAGGTTGATTACTTTATCAGTTTTTTCTACTGACCAAATCTTTAGATGGCTTTCAAACTTCTCCTTTGCCTTTCCAAAATAAGGTATTCTGGTATATGTCTTTACCTTTGTAGCCTGAATATTTTTAAAATATCTTAATAAAAAGCTTATTAGACTGCTAAAATTTTGTCTACCTGCTGCATATTTTCGAAATTCTTTTATTGTATCAGTTATTTGGCCATTAGCTACATTTTCAACAATCAAAAAATAATTTTGGACTGTTTCCTCAAGCACTACTGATTCAATGTCCTCTTTGCTCAAAGATCTTTCATCTTCCAAAAAAGCAAGTTGAAGCTTATCTAAAGCTTGGTTCAAATTCATAATCCCGCTAGTCTCCGAAATTTCCTTAAGAATAGTCAAGCAAGAATGATCGATTACTTTAAGACCTCTATTGTTAAGCATATCTTTGATTTCAAGCGTGTTTAAATCCCTCTGATAAGCTCCAACTGTGATAGCAAAGTCAGGCTGACCTTCAATTAGCTTTTTCAGTGGTGAATTTGAAGACATATTTTCACCAAGCAATAATAAAAATGTTTCAGGGTTAGTTAATTTGAGTTTTATTATCTCTTCCACAATATTTTTGCTTTTATCGCTTGTGGCCTCGACAAGAACAAGCTTAGGGCCACTAAAGAAAGACTTGGTTTTTAGCTCCTTAAATAATATCTCGCTATCATTGAGGACTTGTCTTTCGCTTAGTTTTATCAATCTCATTTCTTCGTTTAAATTTTTTCCACCTAGCTTACTGATTAGAGTATTGCTATATTGAACAATTTTATCTGGAGCATTTCCATGTATCAATATAAGGTTGAACTGAGAGTTTGGATTATTAACAAAATTTTCAGTTTGATTGTTTTTTAATCGCATCTTTTTTTAACCAGTCACTACCATTTATTTCTATTTCAGTAATAATCTTCTCCGCAGTAAACCTTGACAGCCTTTGCATAGAGTTTTGTTTGGAAACATTTGAAGAGTAGGTCGTCGTATTTATATTTGAACTATAGGACGATGTTCCAAATACAGTACCTACATACACTATATCACCTGTTTCTATATTTCTTATTGAGTAGTCAGTTGTGGAATTCAAAATATATCGTGTTGTTTGATTTTCTTTTGTTACTATTCCTGTATTAGATGAAATATTTGTTGAAAAACTTAGCAAGTATTTTTCCTCAATTGGTGGATCTAAAAGTCTAAATAAGTGCTCTCTAACTATAAATTCGTTTCTATCTTTAGGTTGATCTATTTTAATGTATTGCTGAAATCTTGGCGCGTTCAAATTTTTTTCAACTATTGGTTGAAAGCCGCAATTAGAAAGCACTCCAAAAAATATCAATGTAAAAATAAGACGCAAGACCCAAATCTTTCTATATGAATATTACTACGTAATCAAATTACAATGTTAACAATACGATCAGGAACAACAATAACTTTTTTCGGTGACACACCCTTTAGGTTTTTTTTGATTAATTCGTTGTTTAATGCTTCAAGTTTTATTTGATCCTCCGGGGTACCACTGTTTATTTGTATTTCTGTTTTTCGTTTTCCATTAATCTGGATAGGGAGAGTAACTAAATCTTCCCGCAAGTATTCTTCTTCAGCTCTTGGCCACATGGATGAAGAGAGTTGTGATTTTTCCCCTGTCATTTCCCATATTTCTTCTGAAAGATGGGGCGTCATAGGGTTCATAAGTATTGCCAACGTCTTAATAGATCTAATTTTCGATGGTTTAGAACTCTTTGATTTTGAAATGAAATTAGTAAATTCATATAAATTAGCAATAGATTTGTTAAATGCAAAAGTTTCTATACCTTTTGAAACTTTTTCTATCGTTTGGTTGCGTATTTTCTCAATTTTTTCATCTTCTGAATTACTTGATTTTAGGTCTTCGGAATTTATTATCTCATGTGCAAGACGCCAAACCCTTTGAATATGGCGCCACGCAGCTTCAACACCCGACTCCGTCCACTCAATATCCCGCTCTGGAGGGCTATCAGAAAGCACAAACCATCTTGCAGTATCAGCTCCATATTGCTCAATTATATCCTTGGGGTCCACAACATTTCTCTTTGATTTAGACATTTTAGTAGATGCCCCTTTTGTTACTTTAGAGTTATCAGATATTTTCCTGATTTCCCCACTTTTTTCATGGCATACTTCCTCTGGAGATAACCATTGTCCTAGACCGTCCATATAAGTCTCGTGGCATACCATTCCTTGGGTAAAGAGTGCATTAAATGGCTCTTTAAATTTTTCAGGCAAGTGACCTGTTTTAACCATTGCCCGTGAGAAAAATCTAGAATATAAGAGGTGTAAAATAGCATGCTCTATGCCTCCAATGTACTGGTCAACGTTCATCCAGTAGTCAATTGCTTCTTTATTTATTGGTTTTGGGTCTTTTGGTGACGTAAAACGTAAAAAATACCAAGAACTATCGACGAAGGTATCCATTGTGTCAGTTTCTCTTTTTGCTACGGAATCACACTTTGGGCAGATTGTTTTCATCCAATCCTGGTGTCTCTCCAATGGGTTTCCAGGTCTGTCAAATTCTATATCCTCTGGAAGAAGAATAGGAAGGTTTTCCTTCTTTTCTGCAACCAATCCACATTTTTCACAATGAATCATTGGTATTGGACATCCCCAATACCTTTGCCTTGAAATCCCCCAGTCCCTCAGGCGATAATTTGTTTTCTCTATTCCTGTCCCTTTTTTCTCTAATTGGTTGCAAACTATTTTTCTAGCTTCCAAAGTAGTTTTACCATTAAGGAATTCCGAATTTATCATTCTTCCCTCCCCTAAAATTGCTGAATTTTTTACACTGACGTCGTTTATTTCCACGTTTTCGGGCTCAAATACTTGAAGAATTTCCAAATTATATTTCTTTGCAAAATCAAAATCTCTTTGATCATGAGCAGGGCATCCAAATACAGCTCCAGTTCCATAATCCATCACTATGAAATTTGCTATAAATACTGGAATTTTCTTATCTCTTATAAAAGGGTGTTCAACTTTAATACCAGTATCAATTCCTTTTTTTTCAGCCGTTTCTAATGCCTCTTCGCTAGTCAAGTTATTTTGACATTCAATGCCGAAATCATTTAGCCTTTTATTTGTCTTTGATAGTTTCACTGCGATTGGGTGGTTGGGCGAAATGGCTAGAAAGCTCATGCCAAAAATAGTATCTGGTCTAGTGGTATAGACTTTTATATTCTTAAATTCAGTAATAGAATTTTTTATTGAAAATGTTATCTCGGCGCCAGAGCTTTTTCCTATCCAGTTGTTTTGCATTATTCTGACTTTTTCTGGCCATCCTTTTAAGGCATCTAAACCCTTTAAAAGCTCTTCAGAATAATTTGAAATATTAAAGAACCATTGGGTTAGTTCTTTTTTTTCTACAAGAGCTCCTGATCTCCAGCCTCTACCATCTACCACCTGTTCATTTGCTAGCACAGTCATGTCTACAGGATCCCAATTTACCTTGGAGATTTTCCTGCTAACCAGCCCCGATTTTTCCATATCAATGAATAGGCTTTGTTGCTTCGCATAATAATCAGGATCGCAAGTGGCTAATTCCTTTGACCAATCAATTGATAGCCCCATTGGCCTAAGTTGTTCTTTCATATCTTTAATATTAGACTCTGTCCAAGTTCTCGGATGTACTTTTTTTTCCATGGCTGCGTTTTCTGCAGGCATTCCAAATGCATCCCAACCCATGGGATGTAATACGTTAAAACCTTTTGATTTTTTGTACCTAGCAATTACATCTCCCATTGCATAATTCCTTACATGTCCCATATGTATTTTTCCAGAGGGATACGGAAACATCTCAAGTACGTAATATTTTGGCTTTTTAGGATCTATTTTGGCATGAAATACATCATTTTCGTCCCAAAATTTCTGCCATTTTGGTTCAATTTCTTTTGAATTATAGCGATCCATATACCTTCTCTCTCTGCCTAATGTAATGACTACAGTTAGAATACGATTTTATACCTTGGCGTAAAGTCTGAATAAATTTTTTTATCTCCTAAGCGGATCAAAATGTTTCGTTACGGAATTTTTGATATATATTCCTTGTGTTGCAAAAATACATCACACAAAAAAAAGTATGTGTTTTTACCTCCAAATCCTTGACGAAACAGGCATTATTACTAAAAACTATCTGCACTCGTGATGATATTGTCATTATGGGGTGCACCTTAATACAAATTTTTTAGTAACAGAGAGGCTAAAATTATGAAAAAACTATTATTAACAACTACAGCACTTGCTGGTATGACTGGGGTAGCTTTTGCTGACGTGTCATTTTCAGGAGGCGCGCACATAAACTACAAAACAGCAACTGGCAGCGCAGACGCAGCTTTCAGTTCAGACTCAAATCTAACTGCTACAATGTCAAATGGCGGCGCTTACTCAGCATCTGTTGGTATTGGTGTTGGTGAAGCAGCAAACGCCCCAGGAGCTGCAGTAACTGTAACTACTCCAATGGCTACTATAACTGTCGCTGAGGGTGGCGATTTAGCTGATGCTTCATCTACATATGCAGAAGTATCTGGAATGACAGGAATGGGTTCAACTGAGAACGAGGACACCGATGTTAGTATTTCAGCGTCACTTGGAGACATCTCCGCTTCTTTTTCATCTGACCTAACCATGAGTAGTGCTAGCGCATCATTTGGTGCTTCAGGTAGCTTGGGCGGATTGGCCTTCACATTCGGTTCAGAGAATGAAGATATGGGTATTTCATTGTCAGGAGCCGCTCTTGGTGGAACTATAAAGGTAGCGATGGAAGAAATTGGAACAGCTAGCAACAGCGGTGTTTCAATTGCAATTCCTGTAAGTGGGTCTACACTTACATTGAATGCAGACGATACTTCCGGTGAAGACGGATGGTCAGCAAGTGTTGCGACAACAGTTAATGGTGCAAGTGTAACAGTTGGAACAAACGATGCTGGAACAACAACAGTAGACGTGTCCGCACCTATCGCAGGTGGAGCAACATTCGTAGCTGATTATAGCACAGCTGCAGATTCAAGTGAGTATGGAGTATCATACGATCTAGGTGGTGGAGCAACATTCTTGTTATCCCATTCAGAGTTCGCTGCTAGTAAAACAGACGACTATGCTTTGGGAACAAACATGAAGCTTTCTTTCGCATTCTAAAGGAACGAAATTTCGAGAAAAAGGGCGGCTTGGGCCGCCCTTTTTTTTTAATAAAATAAAAAGTATACTATCCATAGAGGTAAAATTATTGGAGGAGAAAATTGGAAGTATCATTTAAAACCCCAGTGTATGTTATCAGGCCAAATTTCAGTGAAAGTTTACTGGATGAATTAGAAACAGATATATACAAAATACAATCTGACTCCCCATCAATACAGGTTTCTAATATAAATGGATGGCATTCAGAGACGGATCTGTTTACGCGTGAGGAAACCAGTATCAAGACACTTTGCGGTTTATTAATGACAGAAAGTACTAGACAGTTGATGTCGATGTCACCAGATTTTGACCCAAAAAAATATGATGGTGAATTTGGAGGTTGGATAAATATTAACCCGAGGGGTGGCGCCAATGCTACTCACCATCATCAACCATGGGATTGGTCTGGGGTTTTTTATGTTAAACAACCAAAGATAAGTGATGAAGGCGGGCGATCTGGAATGATAGAATTTATAAACCCTTGTCAGCAAAGTAGTGGTTTAGCGAAGAAGGGGTTTATGAATGCAGGGCTGTCACCATTTCTAAGATTTCGCCCTAATCCTGGTGAAATAGTATTTTTCCCATCGTACTTGCTACATAGTGTGTACCCAAATGAAACTGATGATGATAGAATTACTATCGCTTACAACTTAAGGCTCAATGAAAAAAAATGACAAATTTTTGGTTTAGAATTTAAAGTCTCCTCATTGATTTCAATTAAAGGATTAGTGACTATGCATAATAAAGAAGAAGCATATAAGCTCTCCTCTCCAGGCGAACATAAGAAATATTATGATAAGTGGTCAGGAAAATATGATGAAGAATTTGTTGAATCAGAGAATTATAAGTATCCAGAAAAAATTTCAAAGATATTTATGAATTTAGCAGAATTCAGACATTCTCCTATTGCTGATATAGGTTGTGGTACCGGCGTTTTGGGGGAAGAATTTATAGATATGGACATGGTGCTAGATGGCTATGATATTTCAATTGGAATGCTAGCTGAAGCAAAAAAGAAGAAAGTTTACAGAAATTTATTTGAATGCGACATAACTGAGGAAAATGTTTTGCCAACCTCGGAGTATGGTGGAGTAATTAGTTGTGGTACGTTTACTTTTGGCCATCTAGGTCCAGAATATTTAGTTAGAGTAATCCAAATGCTCAATGAAGGAGGGCTTGGAGTAATAGGAATAAACAAAGCTCATTATTTAAGTAAAAATTTTGATGAGGAAATAAAATTATTGGAGTCTACTGGAAAGATTTATAATGTAAAAATTTTTGAGGAACTAATTTATAGTGACAGAAAAACTGATGAAGATAAAAATATAAAGGATGATGAAGTATCTAATATACTAACTTTCTTCTCTAGTTCGGCTTAGCTTTCTGCAACCTTACTTTTTGTTAATGCAACGAGCAATATTCCTGGTGTAATTACAATTAACCCTAAGGTGCCAAAAAAACCGATACTTTCCCCTAAAAGAAAAAAGCTAAGAAAGATTCCCATAGATGGCACACCAGCTAAAATTGCGGCTGTAGGATTTGGGCCAATGTAGCGCACTGAAATTGCTAATAGTAATAGACCAAGAAGATTAGGAACTAAGCCCTGATAAACAAGTTGTAAATATAAGTTAGCAAGATTTTGGTCAAAGGAGATAGGTTTAAAAAAGAAAAACCAAATAGGTATATACATAGCACCATTAAAAATAGAGCTACACATTACAACCTGTAATAGAGATACATTCCAAAGCCTACATAAAGTCAGATAAAATGTAAAATATATTGCGGCAATAAAAAATAAAAGATCTCCAATCCAACTTTCTTTGGTATATATGATTGAGCCATCTATCATTGAAAGAAGGGCTCCACAAAGGATTAAAAAAATTCCTAAGAGCTGAAGCTTTACGGGAAATTCCTTAAAAAAATAAACGCCAATTATAATAGTAAGAGCAGGGAATGAGCCGTTCATGAATATCCCCCCATGAGAAGCTGGCGCATAATTAAATGCATTAAAGACACAAAAAGTATAAAAAGGGCCTAACAGAAAAGTTAATATAACTATCCGCTTAAGTTTCATATGTTGCCATGGCTTATAATATAATAAAATCGGTAAGGCTACGATCGATGAAATCCCATAGCGAATGGCCATAACATCAAAAGTAGTTAAAGAAGAATTTATGCCAACTTTACTCACTATCAACCAACCGGACCAAATAAAAAGAACGGAAATAGCAGCTAGGATGCCAGGTAATTTATGATAGTAAGTCAAGTGGTTAAATTCCTTAAATTCTATATGTGTATATATTTTTGGAGAATAATCTAGGGACTTAAATATGGAGCATATAAATGATATAAGTGCAAACAAAGAAATTCTTGATATTGGAAATTATAATAATGCAAAGTCTCTCTGGTATTCTTGTCGTATCGATAGAGCAAGCTGTCGCAGCTCCACTTTGCACTGCTCGTTTAGCTAATGCGGGAGCAAGAGTTATAAAAGTAGAGCGTAGAGAAGGTGATTTTGCGAGGAATTACGATAGTACAATTAAGGGAGAAAGTTCTTATTTCACCTGGCTAAATCAAGGGAAGGAAAGCATTGTACTTGATTTCGATAGAACGGAAGATCGTGAATTATTACTTGCAATGATAGACCAAGCAGACGTCTTTGTGCAAAACTTGAAGCCGGATTCTTTAGAAAAATTCAAGCTAGACTCTGTCAGTTTAAGAAAAAGAAATTCAAATTTAATAACTTGTGATATTTCTGGTTTTGGAGAAGACAAAAAATCAAAGACTTACAAAGCATACGACTTGATAGTTCAAGCTGAAAGTGGGTTGCTAGGAGTTTCTGGTGTGCCTGAGGAACCTGGCAGAATAGGCATATCAATTTGTGATATTGGAGCAGGTATCACAAGCTACACAGCGGTTTTGGAAGGATTGATTAGAAAATATAGAGGTTTCGGCGGTTCAAGTTTTAAGACTTCACTTTTTGGAGTTGCCTCTGAATGGATGACTGTCCCTCTTGCACAGCATGAATATGGTGGAAGAAATATTAAGCCAGCTGGATTAAAGCATCCCTCAATAGCCCCATACGGAGCATTTTCTACTAAAGATGAAGATTTAATAATTATTTCAGTTCAAAATGAAAGAGAGTGGAAAATTTTTTGTAAAAACATTTTAGAAAATAGAAAAATAGCTTTTGATAAAAAGTTCTCAACAAATAACATGAGAGTAAAGAATAGAATTCAACTTGATAGGCTAATTCAAAGTCAATTTTCCGAAGAGAGGTCTAAATACCTAAAAGAAAAACTTGAAATGTCATCAATAGCATTTGGGGAGGTCAATGATTTGGAGGGCTTAGCGAATCATTTTGCCATGAACCGACAGTTAATGCGTACGTCTTCGGATCAGGAAGTTTTTTTTCCATCAAATCCCTTGAAAAGATCTTTTTTGGATAAAGTAGAAGAAAAACAAACCCCAAGGGCACCGCTTCTCGGTGAGAATACCGAATCTATAAAGAATGAATTCACAAAAACTTGAGCGCCTAGTTAGATTGTCTACTCAATATTTCTTTTATAAAGGCTTCTCCCTTTTTTATTTGTGATAAACT
Organism: uncultured Alphaproteobacteria bacterium; assembly: GCA_902533625.1. Lineage (GTDB taxonomy): Bacteria > Pseudomonadota > Alphaproteobacteria > Rhodobacterales > Rhodobacteraceae > CACKLF01. The sequence continues at coordinate 158,468 of CACAMI010000001.1, forward strand.
TATAAATTCGTTTGGTTGATGAGCTTGTTCAATATTCCCAGGACCACAGATAATTGCGGAATAACCAGCTTCTTGAAATTGGCCACCTTCTGTTCCGTAGGAAACAACATTTACGGTATTGTCGCCGGTGATTGATCGGGCAAGCTGTTCTGCCATCCCTTCAGATTCAGGTCTACATCCAGGTGTGGCAGACTTTATGTTAACATTTATAAAGCTATCTTGATTAATAGACTTTATTATTTTCTCCACCCGCTCAACTTCATCTTTATATTTTCTTATCCATTCCTGCAGAGACTCACCTGGTACCACTCTTATATCGGTTGAAAATGTACAATTTTTTGCAGTAATATTTGAAGCTGTTCCTCCTGATATTTTACCTACATGAAGTGTGGTATAAGGAGGATTAAAAGGCGCAGCTAAAGCATTAGAATTTTTTTTGCTATTATCTGAATTTTTTCTCATTTCAACCTCAAGCCAGTTAATAAGCTTAGCTGCAGTCATCACCGCCGATACACCTTTGTTTACTAAACTTGAGTGCACTTCAAAGCCTCTAATTTCAGTTTCAAGCAAAGATATTCCCTTGTGAGAATTTACTACTTTCATCATTGTTGGTTCTCCAACGATAACAAGATCTGCTGGCGGAATATTTTGTTGCATATCTTTAATCATATGGGGAGCTCCTAAGCATCCAACTTCTTCATCATAACTTATTGCAATTTGTATGGGCTTTAGGAGATCAGCTTCAACCATTTCAGGCACAGCAGATAAGGCACATGCAATGAAACCTTTCATATCACAGGCACCTCTGCCATAAAACTTATCCCCCTTTTCTGTCAGTTTAAATGGATTTGTGTCCCATTCTTGCCCTTCAACTGGAACCACATCAGAATGTCCTGAAAGTATAATTCCTCCTTTGTTCTTGGGGCCAATATGAGTGTATATCGCTGCCTTTTTCCCAGTTTTGTCATAAACCCTATAAGATTCTAAGCCATAAGATTTAAAATATTCTTCTACAAATTCGATTAGCTCCAAGTTTGAATCCTTAGAAACTGTCTTAAAAGATACCAGTTTCTCTAATATCTCTAGTGAGTTTCGAAGTTTTTTCTTTTCCATTTGAAGCCCTTTTCTAAATATCATCTAAGTAGAATCTAGTTGATAGTTGATTTTTTTCGACTGAAAGTTCAATTAGCGACATTTTTTTTGAATCCATTGCCTTTTTTATAGCAGGTATGAAATTTTTCGTATTATTCACCTGTTGCGTAAAAGCATCAAAAGACTCCCCTAAAGCACAAAAATCAGGGTTCTTTAAGTTTGTTCCATAAACTCTACCTGGGTACTCTCTCTCTTGGTGCATTCTGATAGTTCCATAATTTTCATTATTAAAAATTATTATGATAGGTTTTGCGTTATATTGCATAGCAGTTCCCAGTTCTAAGCCTGACATCATAAATCCCCCATCTCCTACAAAACCTATGACTAATCTTTTTGGAAACAAAATTGATGCAGCGACGGCTGCAGGCACCCCATAACCCATGGAACCACAGGTACTTCCAATAAGTCTGGAAGGTCTTCCAAAGTTAAGAAACCTTTGAGGCCAGCCAGAATGATTTCCAGCATCTAGAGTATAAATACAATCCTTAGGTACAATGTTTCTTAGATCTAAAAAAGCTTTACCCAAATCAAGTTTAGTTTTATATGGTTTAGGTTGCTTATCTTTTTGATACTCTTTTCGTAGTTTCCGCAACCATTCAATAAAGTTTGAACAGTTAGAGATTATCTCATTCTCTATTTTTTCTGTAAATTCTTCTGGGCTAGCTGTTATCCCTAAAATCGGGGTGTAGACTTTTCCTAACTCTTCACTAGAGATATGAACATGAATTAAATTCTGAGACAAGGTAGGAGGTTTTAGCATCTCATATCCTTGAGTTGTCATTTCCCCAAGTCTGGCCCCTACTACAAGAAGAGTGTCAACATCTTTCATGTTATTAATTAATGAAGTAGGGCCTGAAGTGCCAAAGTCACCCACAAAATTCTCATTTTTTAGAGTAACGCAATCAAGTCGTCTAAATGTTGTTGCAATCGGAAGGTTGTTACTTTTTGCAAATTTACAGATTGAATTAACTGATTTATCAGACCAGGATCCCCCTCCCAAAAGAAGTAATGGTCTCTTACTCTTTGAAAATAATTCTTTTAACTTCTCAACACTGGCCGTTCTAACGTCTGACTTTTCTTTTGTGAAATTTGGAACTAACTGGGCGTTTGTTTTATCTTTGAGCATATCCTCTGGAAGGGCTACCACTACTGGACCCGGTCTTCCAGATAACGCAGTTCGAAAGGCTCTAGAAACCGTTTCAGGAATTCTTTCAGCATTATCAATTTGGGTTACCCACTTAGCAATAGGATTAAACATCTGTTTATAATCGATTTCTTGAAAAGCTTCTCGCCCTTCAGCTTGCCTAGAAACCTGACCAATAAAAAGAATCATTGGAGTGCTATCCTGAAAGGCAATATGTACTCCTATTGCAGCATGGCAAGCCCCAGGACCTCTGGTAACAAAAGCTATACCAGGCTTTCCTGTTAATTTTCCATAAGCCTCAGCCATATTTGCGGCACCAGCTTCATGGCGAGCATTAATTAATTTCAAAATTTTCTTCTTATCATACATAGCATCCAAAGCGTCCAAATAACTTTCTCCGGGGACACAAAAGGCCAATTCAGTATTATTACGAATTAGTTGGTCTATTAAAATTTGACCACCAGTTCTTAGTTGGGTCTTACTAATCATTCAAAACCTAAAAAAATTTCTCTGTTGATATTATTTCATTTGGTTGGCTGGTAAAAGCAATTATTTATTAGGAACGTTGTAATTGCCACTTTTTAAATCTTTTTTCTATGAGTGGATCATTTAATGAAATCATTTTTCCAGATAAATCTTTAACTTCAGGCGAAAGACACCATAGGGCTAAGTTTGCTGGTACTTCGGTTGAAAGTAAATCAGATTTCTTAACTTTTGATATATGATTTATTCCACTTTTCCGTATCCTTTCTTGCATTGATGTATCAACCATACCTGGTGAAATACCAATTGAAGTTATGTTATGCTCTATCCCTTCGAGATGTGCCTGTTGATTAACCATATGTAAAGCTGCTTTTGTGGCACAGTAAGCGGCCCAGCCCTCTACTGGATGGATTGCTGCGGCAGACAAGATATTTAATATCCTGCCTTTGCTTTTCTTAAGGTAATCCCAACAATGATTTATTATCATTAATGGAGAGATAAAATTTATCTCATTTGAATTCACTAGGTGTTCTAGTGGTAAATTTCCTAATTTCGAAATAGGGTGTACCACTGCACCATTGTTAATTAAAATATCTATAGTACCCCAAATAGAGATTGCTTCTTCTAGGGTTTTTTTTAATTCTTCTGGTTTAGATAAGTCTAAAACAAGTTCCGCGACTTCAAACCCTTTTTGGGTTAATTCGTTTATAGAATCTCGACAGTCTCCCGATCTCTTAGGAGATAAAATCACCCTATAGCCGTTTTTAGCTAATAGCTCGCTTATGTTTTTTCCAATACCAGTCCTAGCACCCGTTACAAGGCAAACTTTCCTATCTTTTTTTACAGACACTATTAGGTACTAAAGGCTGGATTGCATATAATCAGACACCCTAGAGCAGTAATCTCCTATATCCTCTGGAAGTTGACCCTCCATTAATCTAGCTTGATCGTATAAAGTGAGAGCAATCTGCTTGGTCTCATTATCTTTTTTACCAATCAAAGAAGTTAATTTCTTAATTAATTTATGATCTGGGTTGAGTTCCAATACCCTAGGCATACCTTTGAAATCCTTATTTTGTAGCATCATCATTCTTTCCATATGAACATCCATTCCACTATCAGAAGCTACCAGACAGCATGTGCTATCTACCAGTTTATTGGAAATTCTCACGTCTGCAACTTTTTCACCCAGCACTTCTTTAACCTTTGCTATAAGTTTTTCAAATTTCTTATCATCTTTCTTATCACTCTTATCTTTAGTTTCATCAAATTTATCTAAATTAACTTCCCCATGAGTAATTGACATAAATTTCTTATCCTTGAATTCATTTACGACAGACAGCCAGAAAGTGTCGATAGGATCTGTTAAAATTAGAACATCTAGTTTTTTCTTTCTGAAAGCCTCCAAGTGAGGACTATTTTCTGCCTGTTCAATATTCTCAGAAGCTAAATAGTATATAGCGTCCTGTTTCTTATGCATTTTATCTAAGTATTCTGACAAAAATATAGAACTTTGATTATTTACGGATTTGAATTTGGATAACTCCAGTATATCAATCTTACTATCTGCATCTTCATAAATACCTTCTTTAATAACAGATCCAAAATTTTCCCAAAATTTCTCAAATTTCTCTGGATCTTTCCCCTTTAATTTTCCCAACTCAGTCAAGATGCGTTTTTTTAATGTTTTGGATATTTTTCTGAGAGTGGGGCTGTTTTGTAATAGTTCTCGGCTCACATTTAGATTAATATCTGAAGTATCTAAAATTCCTGATACAAACCTTAGCCATCTAGGCAAAACAGTTTCTAAGGTGTCAGTGATAAAAACGCGATTGGAATAGAGTTTTACTTTAGGAGCTCTTTCCACATGAAAAAGATCAAAAGGCTTATTTTCTGGAATATAAACTAAGCTTGTATAACTAATAACTCCTTCAGCTTTATTATGAATAGTTAGCATAGGATCGCCAAAGCCACCACCTGTTTGGCGAAAAAATTCAGCATGCTGTTCTTTAGTAATGTCACTCTTTGCTTTAGTCCAAATTGCGGAAGCATCATTTAATGTTTCCAAATCTTCACTTTTTGTGTCAATCCACTTAATAGGGTATTGCACGTGATCTGAATATTTCTTTATTATTTCCTGAATTTTTTCTTTCTTTAAATATTCTTTACCAACTTTGTTAAGAAATAGTTTAATCTCAGTACCAGATTTGCTTTTGTCAAATTTTTCAATTTCGTAACCGGTTAATCCGTCAGACATCCATTTGTTAGCTTTTTCTTCTCCAATCTTTCTGGTTAAAACTTCTACTCTATCAGCAACCATAAAAGCCGAATAAAAGCCAACTCCGAACTGACCTATTAGATTAATGGATTTGGTCTTATCGTCAGTTTTTTGGGCTTCAAGTTTTTCTAGGAACTCTGAGGTTCCCGATTTTGCTATTGTACCGAGGGCACCGTCTAATTCTTCGACTGACATGCCTATCCCTGTGTCGGATATAACCATTGAGCCTTCAGATTTATCTGTAGAAATTTTAATTTGATGCTCCTTGGCATCAGTTTTTTCTACTGCTCCAGATGTCTCCATAAAACGTCTTTTATCTATAGCATCCGAGCTATTTGATATAAGCTCTCGCAAAAATATATCTTTGTCAGAATAAAGAGAGTTTATGACAATATTTAATACACGACCTGTATCTGCCTCGAACTGTTTCTTCATGTTAACCTCATTTCAAAATTAAGTTTTAAGAATAGATGTGGCGTTTTCTATTTTTTTCAAGGGCCAAAGCTTCTTATTAATTTTAGCCTCAGTTAACTTTAACTCTGTCTCCTAGTTTAATTTCACCATCTGAGAGTACTTTACAATAAACTCCAAAATTTTGGTGTTGAAAATTATCTCTTAATATCTTCAAAGTATCCACATCTCTAATTCCATTTTGTGGATTGGTTTTGGTTGCATTACATCTTTCAATTGGTTCAATTACTTCCAATTCCACCTCTCCTATTTTTATGCTGCTTCCGACCCAATTAAATTCCTCAAAAGGAACTGAGTGTTTCATCCAAAGATTTCCTCTAAATCGACGCATGTCAAGATTCAGACCAGCTTTACTGGACAAGAGATCAAGAGAGCTAAAGGAAAGTAGAGAAATAGATGGATAATCGGTATCGGTCATTCCGCGGTTTGGAACTTTGCAAATCTTAAAACTCTGTGGACCATTTTCTGGACACAAACCAGAAACCCAATTTATTATTTTTTCTGAAAACTGCGGTGATTCAATTTTTATTTTTAGAGAGGGAAGTTCCGGATGAAATAATTCAATTAAACTATTTGTTTCATCTACACTAGCCGTTATAGCCATAAGTTTTGGAGCGATAGAGACGCGAATAAACGATGAGCAGGGCACCCAATCAGGATGTGAAAAATTAAATTTTGTTTTTTCATGAGTTAGTGCCCAGACCCTGTCGAAAGGCATAGTAGCATTTCTTTTTACAATTGTTGAAGTTATCTCTTCTGCACCAATGCTTTTTATTGGATGTCTACATATTCCGGAAATTTCAATATTCATTTTATCATTATATAGATGTGCCATTTTGAGGAACAACTAGGCATATATATCTTAGCTTTACTCCTCGGTCTAGACCTATTTGCTTCTCCTTCAAGGATAGTGCATTTAGGTTCTGTGCTGTAGAAAAACACTTGTCCTTTGTATAAAAAGAAACTCCCATATTTGTAATGGAATGGGATACATCAAACCCCATTCCATTGACTAGTGAATAAAGAAAAAGTCCCCAGGCTAAGTCCAACTGATCAAGCCTTTTTTGGAAAAGTCTGGACAAAAAAAGATTTTCATTTTTGCCTCTTAGGAAGCCTTCTTATTTATTGTTTTTTGAACTAAATTAATGGGTATTTTTTTTGGAATTTCTGCTTCTGGTATTTCCCTATGTAAGGATACATTTAGCAAACCATCTAGTAATGTTGCATTAGTGACTTTAACATTATCAGCTATCCTAAATTTTTTATTGAATGCTCTTGTAGCTATGCCACGGTGAAGAAAATTTCCACCCTCATTCTTTTCTTTTATATTTCCTTCAATCGTTAATACACCATTGAGAAGTTCTATATGAATATCTTTTTCTGAAAATCCTGAAACAGCCATAGTTATAAGGTAATTTTCATCACCAATTTTTTCAATATTGTAAGCTGGATAGGTTGAATCTTTTATTGTTGCTGTATTTTCAAGTTCATTGAACAGCTGGTCAAAACCAACAAAAGATCTCATGAAAGGTGTTGTAATAAAAGTCATAAATAAGCTCCTTTATTAAGCAAGTTTAAAAAAGTTTGGCACCGATACGGCTGCCAGAGGTTTAAATTGTGGGCCCATTTTGGCACCTCACAATAATTAAATGGCAATTATTTCGATTTTTTCAAGTACAGTTCTATTTATTTATCATCGAATGAGGATAAAATGTCAGCTATAGTTGTTTCTAAGTCACTATTTTGCTGTTCAATCTGCTCAATTTCTGAACGTAATTCATCGATTCTAGTTTTTCTACTTTCCATAACAGATTTTATTTCTTCAAGCAGGCCACTTAGCTTTTCACTGAGGTCTGCTTCTTCACCTTCCGCCATTTTCTTATCCTCTCATGAATTTGTTCACATTTAATAACGGATTAGAAAAAAAATTGTTATTTATAAGTCAAAATAAAGTAAATTATCCTTTTAATCTTAATTTGTTGAAAGCATTTTCAAACCTAACTTTGTCAAATTTTCTCACTGCTTTGACAGTAGCCAGCTTATCAGTCAAATCATCCTGCTTTGCATTGGCAACAAACTTGTTTATCAACTCACGTTTATCTTGTTTTTTTCTCATGTTAAGTCCAAATTCTATCTGGTAAGTTCATTAAATGCTCCATTTAAGAGTTTTTCGAACTTTTTCCATTCTTCTGAACTCCCCTTGTACACTTTTTTTCTTACTTGTTGAGTTGAAGCTGTCATTACGGATCTTTTATTTTTCTCTGGACTAAGACATGCATCTTCCCAAGGCAGACCGGTATATTCAATTAATTTTCTTGTTTCTTCTTCCTGGTTATTAGTTAATTCTTCATAATCCAATTGGTATATGAAATTCCCATATTGCTCTTTCCAAAAATTCATTAGATCGTTATATAACCTATGGTACTCAACCAAGTCCTTAAGATCAAAAGTAAAACCAAGTCCTCTTGATACAAAATTCAACTTAAAATTTGACCAACATACTGCCTTAGGATCTCTATTAACATGTATTATTTTGGCTTCCGGAAATGCGGTTTTAATTAGACCAATGTGCCTGAAGTTACTGGGCATTTTATCAGTAACAAAAGGTTTGCCATCGGAAAGTTTTTTGAGTTCATCTAAATATTGGACTCTAAATCTTTTTAAGGATTCCTCGTTCAATTTAATATTGCCCCTAATTAAAGGTAGACCATATTGACTGCAAAACTCAAGTTCGCCAGCACCTGAAACTTTAGAATGACATGATATAATTTGTTCCACGAGAGTTGTTCCCGATCTTGGCATTCCTAAAATAAAAATGGGAACAGTTGTGAGTTCTTTACCTGTAATATTTATTTGGAATTCATTTATTAGTTCAAAACTAGTTTTTATTTGAGAAAATAGAAGCTGATCCTCGGATATATTATAGTTGAGCAACTTTTTGCGTAATGCATTGCCTTCCTTTAGAAAAGAAAAGGCCTTTTTATTATCTCCAATATCCCCATATGCTTTTCCTAAAGCGAAAGCTAATACGGATACTTCTTTTTCTTTCAGTATGCCAGTGGAATATATTTTTTCCATCTGGTCAAATTGTATATCATTTTTTTCGTATTTTTTAATTTTACTAATATTTGCATATGCTTCCGCAAATTTTGGATTTATTTCAATGGCCTTTTCGTAATTAATAACAGCTTTTTTTAAATCACCTTGATCTCTAAATACAATACCTAAATTATTATATGCTTCAGCGTAATTTATGTTTAGTAATATCGCTTCTTTATAAGACCCAATTGCCTTAACTAAATCACCTTGATCTCTAAAGGTTAAACCAAGATTATTTTTTATCTCAGCATAATCAGGATATAATTTCTCTGCTTTTTCCAAAACTCCAAGGGATTCATCAAACATTTGCTGTTGTCTAAATACATCTCCTAAGTTAACGAGAGTATCGCGATGAATAGGGTTAATATCTAGCACTTTCAAATAATTTTTTATGGCTAAAACATAATTTTCTCTTTCTTGGAATATAACACCAAGGTTATATGTGGCTTCATAAAGTTCAGGTTTAATTTCTAGAGCTTTTTCGTATGAAATAATTGCCTTTTCATTCTGGCCTTCAGTTTTAAGTAGGTTTCCCAAGTTATTATGAGCTTCAGCATAATCAGGTCGAAGTTCTATAGTTTTTTCATAACATTGCATGGCATCCTGAATTTTATTCATTTGAGTATTGATAGCGCCTAAAATATTCCAAAGTTTAAATGATTTTGGATAATCCGAGAGTAATTTATTTACTTCTTCAAAAACATGATCAAACCTTTCATTAGAAAAATTTGTAATCAAATTCTCTAAGATAGGCTGTTTTGGATTTTCATTAACACTAGAATGGTTTGTGATCTGATGTTTCATATTATCTCGCAAAATTTGGTTCAATGACAATTGCTTCGCAGCAGTAGGTCAACATCTTTTTGTTTTTTCCTTAAATACGCATAGAATTTTCTTTATTATTATAAGTTGGTGCATATTTTGGGTTTATATCAATTGATATGTCATAATTGCAAATTTTATCATCAAAGTTTTCGAAGGCTAAATGTGAAGAGCCAAGAAGATTACATAATTGACAGGAGTTATGATAATCATCTAAAAGATTACCCACTTCATGAATCAAATTATTGAATTTCTGGTTTGAAAATAGTTGAACTAATTTAACTGCCACTTCGGCTGGTGGGTTCATTTTTTACCTGCTATTATAAATCTTTCATAGCTAACTGTTTTTCAGATATTGAATATTTATTAAGAAATGATATTCCTTTAAAAGATAAAAGGCTGCAGGTTAAAAAGTTATTTTGCATATAGAGTTACCTGAGGTGGTTTTTTTTCACTAAATTTAATTATATTATGAGCGCAGTTATTCATGAAGGGCGGATGCCATATTTGGGATAAGTTCTTATGTTCTATTTTTGTAAGCAAGGCTTTTATAAATGCACCATGCCCTACTAAAGCAACTAAGCGCCCCTTATTTTCACTGTAGATCTCTTCAACAATTTTCAAAGCTCTGGTAGTAAGGTCGCTGAAACTTTCCGCACCCTTAAGCGAAAATAAGTGTGGTTCTTTAAAGAAGTGATTATGTGACTCTGGATCTTTTTTGGCAATCTCTGAATATAGCTGGCCTTCCCAAGGTCCCAAATATATTTCCTTGAGGTCATCAAGGTAAATAATTTCCTTATGACGGTTTGGCCATATGATCTCACTTGTTTGGCGTGCTCTTAAGCTAGAACTAGAATAGATTTTCTCATAAGCATAACCCTTAACTTTTTCTGCTAAAATTCTAGCTTGATTTTGACCTAGTTTTGTTAAAATAGAACCCATATGGCTTTGTGCTCGACCTTCGGCATTCCAGTTTGTTTCTCCATGTCTGAAAATATGTAATTCCATTCAATTTAATCTTTTTCTCAACTTTATATTTCAAAATAATAATGTATTTTATAAATAGTTATTAGTATATTCTAAGCATCTAAAACGAGTTCAAGAAATCTTGTTATCCTATTTATAATCTTTATAATTTTCAAGCCTATCAAACTTACCTTCTAAAAATGGTTTATATTTTTTCCAGTCGTCAGAACTTCCTCTGTAAACCTTACTACGTACTTGCGTCTTGGACGCTGTGCGAACACTACGTTTGTTTCTTTCAGGGTATAGGCACCTGTCCTCCCAATTTAGCCCAAGGTAGTTTATTAGGTCTCTTGTTGCAGAGTTTTGATTATGAGTAAAAAATTCATAATCAAGATGGTAAATACGTTCTTTGTAATATTGATTCCAAAACATCATAAGATCTTCGTAGAGGAGATGGTAATGAATTATATCATCAAGGTTAAAAGAGTAATTTATTCCATTTGGGAAATATTCTTTAAAATTAGACCAGCACGTAGCAGCAGGCTGCCTTCTCGTGTGAACAATTTTTGCTTCGGGAAACGCACTACATATCAGCGCAATATAAAGGAAATTTTGTGGCATTTTATCTGTAACATATGAGACCCCTTCAGAAATCTTAGAAATTTTTTTCAAATAAATGTCCCTGAACTTCTTGATTGCCTTTTCGCTACATTTTTTGTCTCCAATCGAAAGTGAAGCGCCATGAAAATTTATATCCCATAGTTCACCCGCACCCATAACTTGAGTATGGGAAGATATAATTTGCTCAATTAGTGAAGTTCCTGATCGTGGCATACCGAGGATAAATATTGGTGTAGGGCAAGAAGTTTTTTTTGACAGTTTTAAGGCGTTTTCTTGAATATGCCTCGCTGACTGTTTAATGCGTGAAAACAATTTTTGGTCTTGGCTAATTTCGTAATTTAATAACCTCTTTTGATATGCATTTCCCTCCTTTAGAAAATCAAAGGATTTCTTTATTTGACCGAGATCTTTAAAAACTTTCGCCAATGCAAAACAGATTTGGATATGCTCTTTTTCATTTAAGTTCTTGTCATACAGACTTTGCATTCGAGGTATGTCTTGGTCTTTGGGTAAATAATTTTTTAAAATGGACATTAATCTGTAAGCCTTAGCACAATCAGGCTTTTCTTTAATCATTTCTTTTAGATACTTTAAAGCTTCTTCATTTTTACCTAAATTCTGGAAACAGATTGATATGTTCATAAGATTATCTGTTCCATCCACTTTCAATGTTCTAGCAGTTTTAAAAAATTCTAAGGCCTCTTTAGGTTTGTCAAGTTTCCGAAGTATTAGCCCCATTGTTTCATAGGCCTCATATCTTTTTTGATCAAGCTTCATAGCATCCTTTAGAATAACTAGGGCTTTGGAGCTCTCCAAACTTTGATGACTTGCTTTAGCAAGATTTATCAAAGCTTTATAATATTTTGAATTTAAGCTTAACGCCTTTTCAAAATTGAAAATTGCCAATTTTAGTTCACCTAGCGCTACCAAAGCAGTACCCAAGTTATTGTATGCCTCAGCATAGTTTGGGTTGATCTCGATAGCTTTCTTATAATATTTTTCTGCTTCTCTTACATTTCCAAGGCGTTGGACAGTATAACCTAAATTATTTAGTGCTTCACTGTAGTTAGGGTTAATCTCAACAGCTTTTCTATAATATTTTTCTGCGTCTGAGATCTTAGATTGCTGCATTAATGCATTTGCTAAATTATTATGTGCTTGAGGAAAAAGAGGATTAATACTTAATGCCGAAGTAAAGTGTTCAACAGCTTTTTTGAGTTTGCCTTGAGCGTTTAGTATATTCCCTAGATTATTATGACCTTCGGCAGAGTCTTTTCTTAGAGCTATTGTATTTCTAAAAGCATTTTCGCTAAGTGCCAGATTCCCTGTTTGTGCTGCAAGAATTCCCAAAAAGTTTTGAATCTTATAAGATGTTTGAAACTTTTGGCCTAAATCTTGTGCTTTATTCAAAGCATTTTTTATATCCCCCTTTCTATAAAGTTCAGAAAGTTCATTCATTGATCGGTCAAGAAGGCCCTGATCTAATTCTAGATCTGGTTTTGATTTGCCTATTTTTATTAATGCAAGCCTAGCTCTATTATTCTTTGGGAACTGCTTAAGTATGTTTCTATAAATATTTTCAGCATCAAGTATATTGCCCTTTCTTAATAATGAGGAAGCTTTTAGAAAATCTCGTTCAATTGATAGCTTTGTCATTAAAAATTGTTAGTCCTTTTAGAGTTTTTTGGCCAATCATTTTATTATTGAGGCATGTTAGAAAGTTTGCTCAGTCCATTATTTATTGCCAATAGATAACAGTATAGTTAAATATTTTTACTTATTGAAACAAAAAAACCCTTCGCGTTTTACAAATATTTTTTCTACTTCAACTTTGGTCTCTCTAAAAAATGTAATTCTGCCAAACTATCAAGTACATCACCTAAAAATTGATAGTATTTTTTCCACTTTTGGGGACTCCCTTGGTATATTTTTTACATTATAATTTTTTAATCACAGTTAATACTGAATGCTATTTTTTTGAATTATGATTGCATTTCTTTTTAATTCTAGCTGAACATAGTATTTTTAGGGAACATTATTGTGGATAGAAATTATATATCTCATAGGTCTTATTCCATATTCAATATTTTAAGAGGTGTTGTGGCGGACAGGAAGGGATTCGAACCCTCGAGGCAGTTTCCCGCCTACTCCCTTAGCAGGGGAGCGCCTTCGACCGCTCGGCCACCTGTCCACCGAAAGGTTTATATGCTGAGCTAGGTTCATTCAAGGCGTTTTTTATATTAAAGTTGATTAATTCACTTTGTTAACGAAAAAATTATTAATATTGTATGAATTAATTTGGTAAGCTAAAAACCTGTTAAAGGATTTAGGTTTTAATTTATGATACCAGTCAAAAATATATTAATAATAGCATTTTTTGTATTTATGATCGATCAGGTAACTAAACTAGTTGTAATTCATTACATGGACCTATCAGGTCTATTATATATAAAATTTTTGCCCCCTATTATGAATTTTAAGATGGCTTGGAATGAGGGGATAAATTTTGGCTTGTTTGCATCTAGATCTAATGCGGTTAAATGGTTTCTAATTTTTATTGCTTTAGTTATTTGCCTTTATTTTTTAGTGTGGATGAGAAATGAGACTAAAATAGTCCACCAAATATTTGGAGGATTAATAATTGGAGGTGCAGTTGGAAATGTTTTTGACAGATTATTGTATGGGGCAGTAGCTGATTTTATTAATATTTCTTGCTGCGGTTTAGAAAATCCATACTCGTTTAATTTAGCTGATACTGCTATTTTTGTTGGTGTTTTCGGAATAATATTAAATTTAGATAGATACAAACATGTGGATGAAGATTAGTAATTTAATATCTCATATTATGTAATTAATGAATAATAATAGAAGAATCAGAATACTAGATCGTGAATTGGCAAATAAGATAGCTGCTGGTGAAGTAATTGAAAGGCCGGCAGCAGTAGTTAAGGAGCTTTTAGAGAATTCCTTAGATGCAGGGGCGACAATTATAGATATAGTAGTTTCTTGGGGTGGAAAAGGGTTAATCAAAGTTTCCGACAATGGCTTTGGCATAGATAAAGAGGAAATAAAATTATCTGTTTTAAGGCACGCAACATCTAAGATGGAAAAAAATGATCTCTCTAGCATAAATAGTTTCGGTTTCAGGGGCGAGGCCCTTCCATCTATTGCGGCAGTGTCTAAATTAAAAATAGTATCAAAAACACAAAGTCAGGAGACGGCTTTTGAATTATCTATGAGTTTTGGAGACATAATCGATTTTAAACCTGCCAGTGGAAACAATGGAACCACCGTTTTAGTAAATGATTTATTTTCTAACGTGCCGGCTCGCTTTAAATTTTTAAAGTCAGATAGGTCTGAAAATTCTCTAATCCTAAGTGTTATAAAGCGCTTGGCTCTTTCAAGACCCGATCTGGCATTAACTTACTCTCATTTAGATAAGATAGGAGAGAAAAAAATTTTAGAATTACCGTCCCATGGCCCTAGTGACTTTAATTTGAGAACAGCCGCAATATTGGGCTCTGAATTTTCAGATAATAGCTTTGAGATATCAGGGGAGAAAGAAGGTATACGGGTTCATGGATACGCTAGTATACCAACCTATGCACGTGGAAATACCAGCCAGCAATTTTTTTCAGTCAACTCAAGACCTATATATGATAAAGAAATTTCTTATGCCCTTAAGGTGGCCTACGGAGATTTTTTACCCAGTGGAAGATTTTGTTCAGCTTTGATCAATATTTATTGTGATCCTAAAGATTTGGATGTTAATGTTCACCCTACCAAAGAAGAGGTCAGATTTGCTTTTCCAAAAAAGATAAAGGAACTATTAATTGGCTCTGTTCGAGAGGGGATTGGATCTATGGGGATTAAGGCATCTACTCGCTTAAATTATTCCGCGAGAGAATTTTTTTCTATGGGATCAGATGGCGGCTCTTTTTCACAAAAAAATAAAAATGTAGATAATTTATCAGTTGATCAAATGGTTTTAAATCAAAATTTATATCCAGACTTGAATATGAATTCCACAAAATTTTTTGAAGGTCATTTAGAAGAAAAAAAATTCAATCCAAGGGAAAGTTTAAAGGTAAGGGATAATGTGATGGGGGAAGATTTTCCTCCTCTTGGGTATGCTATTGCCCAAATTCATGAAAATTATATAATAGCTAGAACAAAAGATGGAATGGCCCTGATTGATCAGCATGCGGCACATGAGCGGATAACGTACGAGAAATTAAAAAAAGAATATTATGAAGGGCACGTAAAGAAAGCGCAAAACTTACTTATACCTGAAATAATAGAATTAGGGGATCAAGATACGAATTCCATATTGAGGTCTAAGGATGAACTTGTAGCTTTTGGACTAGATGTTGATTCTTTTGGACCCGGAGCAATTTCGGTCCTAGCAATTCCAGCTGCCCTAGGAGACATTAATATCGAAGAGTTAATAAAGGATCTTTTATTAGAAATTGGAGATTTAGGAAGAGAAATTGCTCTTAAAACAAAAATTGATCAAATATTGTCAAGAATGGCATGTCATTCATCGATCCGTAGTGGGAGAAGATTAGTATTAGAAGAAATGAACGCTCTTCTAAGAAAAATTGAGGTTGTTCCTTATTCTGCACAATGCAACCATGGGCGTCCAACTTACATTACATTGTCATTAAAAGATATCGAAAAGCTTTTTGGGAGAATTTAAAATTATTATTAAACCCGAAATCTTGCTAATTATAAATTTGATTTTCGTTTTTATTTTGTTCTTATACTTGAGAAGGAATAACACTCAGAGTGTTGGGGGTCGGCGGTTAGAAGAAAGGCTTTTAAGTATTCAGGTAGATATTGACAAAATGTCTAATACTCAACAGCAGATTCAAGGTCAAATTAAGACTTCTGGAGAAATGAATCAAACCGGACAAAGTAATACTAATAGCCTTGTATCTGAAAGGCTTAATAAAGTAGAAAAATCTGTATCTGAATCGCTCAATATGAATCTATTAAAGACAGGTCGATATCTTTCTGAAATTCAGGAACGATTATCAGTTATTGATAAAGCTCAGACTAATATAGAAAAACTTTCTGGTAATGTCTTGGGGCTTCAGGAAATACTTTCAAATAAGCAAGCCAGGGGTGCTTTTGGAGAAATTCAATTATTTGATATAATAAAAAAATCACTTCCACCAGACTCTTTTGAAACCCAGCCTGTACTTTCAAATAATAAGAGAGCAGATTTCTTAATTAAATTGCCCAACCCTCCAGGCCCCATAGTTATAGATAGTAAGTTCCCATTAGAGGCATATAATTCATTGACAAAATCGACAACTGATAGAGAAAAAAAAGATGCTGAAAAGAGTTTTAAAATTAATGTCAGGAACCATATAAAGGATATAGCTGAGAAATATATAATACCAGGTGAGACTGCAGATGGAGCATTAATGTTTTTACCATCGGAGGCAATTTATGCGGAATTGCATGCTAACTTTACTGATCTAATCAGTGAAAGTTTTTCTTTAAAGGTTTGGGTGGTTTCTCCTACTACATGTATGGCCACTTTGAATACGGTTCGGGCTATACTTAAGGATGCCCGCCTTAAAGAACATGCTGAAAGAATTAGAATAGAATTAGAGCATATTCAAAAAGATGCACATAGGTTAGAAGTACGTGCAACAAACTTGAATAAGCATTTTAACTTAGCTTCTAAAGATTTAGAAGAGATAAAGATTTCATCATCTAAAATTTCAAAAAGATCAACTAGGTTTGAGCAAATAGAGTTTGACCATGTAAAAAATGAATTAGATATTGAAAAAGAATAGCAATACCATAAACAGCAGTGCCTATATTTTTCCTAAAACTTTTGGTTGTAAAGTTAGAGCAATTTAGTATAAATATTGCAAATATATAAGGATTTAAATGCACGTTGGGTTGATAATGGATGGGAACGGCCGTTGGGCTACTCGGAAGGGATTTGACCGAATAGAAGGTCACAAGAGTGGTGCAAAAGTTGTCGAGGAAATCATAAGATCTTGCTCTCAAGCTGGTGTAAAAACATTAACCCTGTATGCATTTTCGACAGAAAATTGGTCAAGGGACAAGGGTGAAATTAAGGGCTTAATGGATCTTTTTAATTACTATATTTCAAGACACCTCACAGAAATGATATCTAATGGAATAAGGATAAAATTTTTGGGCAGTAAGGATGGATTGCAAGATAAAATAGTTAATTTAATCAATAATGCTACGGAAAAATCCGCGTACAATGACAAATTTTTCCTTAATATTGCAATAAATTATGGTGGCCGAGATGAGATTGTCCGAGCCGTAAGAAAGATAGCAAAAAACGTAAAAAATGGTTTGATTGATATAGATGATATAGATGAAAAAACCATAACATCTATGTTAGATACATCGTCTCAAAAGGATCCAGATTTAATTATCAGAACTGCTGGAGAGCAGCGACTTTCGAACTTTCTTTCATGGCAAAGTGCATACTCCGAGTTTTATTTTTCAGGATTAGAGTGGCCAGAATTTAATAAGACAGAATTTTTTAAGGCTTTGGAGAGTTATAAAAGTAGAGTAAGAAGTTTTGGGGCAGTTGCAGGTGAATGAGTTCGAGAAACTATAACTCTAGTTACTTGGAAGTGATTAAATTTGAAGGGAGAAACAAGTGAGATTAATTATTTTTATTCTATTATTTAGTACTCTTGTTGGATGTGGAACAGTTGGGGGTGCTCTTAGGGGAATGGGTTCTGATTTTGATTTAGTCGGATCTTACCTTTTCGAAGGTTAACTCCCTTTGCTTAGTGGCAAAAAGGTTCTGGTAATCATTTGTGGTGGTATTGCTGCTTACAAAGCTTTGGAGCTAATACGTAGGTTAAAGAATTTGAATGCCCAGATATTTCCAGTAATGACACCAGCTGCAAAAAACTTTGTCACAGAGATGAGTGTAGGAGTGTTAGCTGAAAGCAAAGTTTATTCTGAATTATTTGATTTGCAGGATGAGTCAGAAATAGGGCATATTAATTTGGCACGAAGTGCTGATTTAATAATAGTGGCTCCAGCTACAGCAAATTTTTTAGCCAAAGTTGCTTCTGGTATTTGTTCGAATCTGGCAGAGACGATAGTAGCCGCAGCTAATTGTAGGGTAATTATGATTCCTGCAATGAACGTAAAAATGTGGGAAAGAAAAACCAACCAAAGAGCGGTAGAAACTCTTAAAGGCGATGGGGTACATTTTATAGGACCAGCATATGGAGAGATGGCTTGTGGTGATTTTGGGGAAGGGCGGTTTGAGGACTTAGATGTAATAGAAACATCTATAAAAAATTTTTTTGGTTCAAAAAAACTATTTGGAAAAAGAATTCTAATTACATCTGGATCAACTTACGAGCCTATTGACCCAATACGTTTTATATCCAACCGATCTTCTGGCAAGCAAGGTAGCAGCATCGCTTCCGCTCTTAGTGAATTAGGAGCTGAGGTGATTTTTATTTCCGGGCCTTCAACAGAGAGTTCACCTGAAGGTGTTAATTTGATTAAAGTTGAAACGGCGGAGCAGATGTTTGAAGTAGCGCTTTCCCAGAAAAATATTGATGTAGCTATTTGTGTCGCTGCTGTTGGAGACTGGAGAGTAAAGCGGCTAAGCAAAAATAAACTAAAGAAAGGTCTTGAGAGTGAGTTGAACCTTCAGTTAGTCCAAAATAAGGACATTCTTAAAAAAATTTCTCAATCAAAGAATAGGCCTAGATTGGTAATAGGCTTTTCGGCAGAGACCCAAAAAGTTATTGAGCATGCAAAGGAAAAAAGAGTTAATAAAAAGTGTGATTGGATTTTGGCAAATGATGTAAGTAGGTCCGACAGTTCTATGGGTGGCGATTTTAATGTTATAACTTTAGTAACTTCAGAAGGTGTTGAGAGGTGGCCAAAGCTATCTAAATATGAAGTTGGAATTCGGTTAGCCGAAAGAATTTCTAAGGCAATATAAATTAATGTTTTACTTGTTATGTAATTTCTGATGAAAAATACTTTAATTACCGGATATGATCGTTACTATAGACAAGTTCTAGTAAAAGAAATAGGCGGTCAAGGCCAGCAAAAGTTGAAAAAATCAAAAGTATTGGTTATTGGAGCTGGAGGCCTTGGAGCGCCAGTTTTGTTTTATCTTGCAGCTTCGGGTGTAGGAACATTGGGTGTTGTTGATTATGACACCGTCGAAATGTCAAATTTACAAAGGCAAATTCTATATAAGACTAAGGATATAGGGCAGATTAAGGTTAAAGCCGCTAAGAATACAATTAAAACTTTAAACCCTGATGTTAAAGTTAATACATATAACAAAAAGATTATAACAGATGCAGATACTAACATTTTGTCAGAATATGACATTATAATAGATGGTTCAGATTCTATAAAACTAAAAAACTTAATTGCGCGAAAGTGCGTAAAGGTATCCAAAACTCTAGTCACAGGGTCAGCATCTACTTGGGAGGGTCAACTTTTCATTTATGATCCTAATAATAGTGTTTCATGTTACTCATGTATTTACGGAAACCAATCGAATAACAATGACAATGATTGTTCTCATCTAGGAATTGTAGGAACAGTGACAGGCATGATAGGGTCAATGATGGCTTCTGAAACTATCAAAAATATTGTAGGACTTTCGTCGTCCTTAACAAACAATCTTTTGATTTATGATGGCCTTTTCAATGAGTTTAGAAAAATATTTGTTCCTAAGAATACGACCTGTAGATCTTGCAATTACAATTTATAACATGCTTGGTAGAACTTGATCTGGTGGCCTATGGCCATCTGCTAAAGTTTTAATATTCACTATAACCTTTTCACCCATCTCTATTCTGCCTTCAACTGTTGCCGAACTCATGTGCGGAAGTAACAAGACATTCTTAAAGGTTTTCAGCTCTGGAGAAACATTTGTTCCCCCTTCATAAACGTCCAAGCCTGCGCCCGCTATTTTTTTTGCTCGCAAGCTCCTTATCAGTGCTTTTTGATCAATGACTTCTCCTCTTGCTGTATTTATAATGAAAGCACTACTATTTAGCAGATTAAGTCTATTAGAATCTATTAGATGAAAAGTATCTGGTGTATGGGGGGTATGAATTGACAGTATATCCAAATCAGGTAGCATAACGTCTAGATTGTCGTAGAAAGCGGCATTTAATTCTGTTTCAATTTCTGGATGAATTTGTCTTCTGTTATGATAAATTATTTCCATACCAAAAGCTGAAGCTCTGGCTGCGACTTTTCTTCCAATTCTTCCCATCCCTAAAATACCTAGCCTTTTACCGCTAATACGGTTTCCCAATAATGCAGTGGGTTTCCAGCCCTCCCAAGTGTCATCTGTTATCCTATCAGCACCCTCTTTCATCCTTCTTGGTAAGGCGAGGATTAGCGCCATAGCAATATCTGCAGTATCTGAAGCGGATACACCCGGGGTATTCGTAACCATTATACCTCTAGCCATAGCAGTTTTAACATCAATGTGATCATATCCAGCTCCGTAATTTGCAATTAGTTTGAAATTTTTCCCTGCCAAGGCTAAAAGCGAGCTGTCTATTTTGTCTCCAACCGTCGGGACCAGAATATCAGATTCTCTAACTGCATTGACTAATTGATCTCTAGAAAATGGTTCATCCGTATTATTTAAACTAGTATCGAACAATTCATTTAATCGCACTTGAACTATTTCAGGAAGTTTTCTAGTTACCACTACTCTAGGTTTACGGTTTTGCATTTGCTTTATCTTTCTTACTTTAGATTCGTTATTTATTATTCTAATAAACCTGGCTATTCTAGATCCAGAATTTAAAACCATTCTACTGGTAATATTAATTTATGAAATGAAAATTTCTAATAATTGAGCAAATGTTGAAAAATACCATAAACTTTATTTTGGGCTGTATAATTTTGACAACCATCTGTGTGGTGCCCTCATTTTCGATTGAACTCACAACAAGCGCAAAGGGAGATAAGAAACAAATCAATGCTGAAAAAAAAGGTTCGGAGACTGGCAGGTCTTTACCAAGGTTTGTTAGTTTGAAAAGCTCAAAGGTAAATATGAGAAGAGGTCCTGGAAAGGAGTTTAGGATAGATTGGGTTTATTACAGGAAGAACCTGCCAGTGAAAATTATTTTTGAATATTTACGATGGAGAAAAATCGAGGATTTTGAGGGTTACACGGGCTGGGTGCATGCTTCTTTGCTTTCAGGGAAAAAGTCATTAATAATTATTGGTGACAATGTTCCATTAAGAGAAAGACCAGTAAAAGATGCTTCTTCTATAGCTTATCTTCAAAGGCATGTTTTAGTTTTCCCTGAATTGTGTAAAAAAGCATGGTGTAAAGTTGAGATTAATAGCTATAGTGGTTGGTTGGATAGAGAGTTAGTCTGGGGAGACTTTTAAGACAAGGTATTTTCTATAAATAGTTTGTAACCAAGCCCTCGAACAGTTTTAAGAAAGGTTGGGTGGGTTGGGTTTGGTTCTATTTTCTTTCTCAATCGTGTAATTTGAAGATCTATTAACCTGTTATTTATGATCTTTTTGTTTGAAACTGAGAACTCTTTTTTAGAATTCAGCTCCTTTACAATTTTTTCCCGCGAGAGGACCTTATTTTTGTGGATATCAAAAACATGTAAAAGAGCCATTTCATTTGCAGTAAGATTTATCTTATTACCATTAACGTTTAATATTTGTTTATTAAAATCTAAATTAAAACCCTGATCGGTAAGAGCCTTAGTTTGTTTCTCTGATACGGTTAACTGATTGCGTCTAATAATTGCCCTAATCCGAACTAATAACTCTTCTGGCTCAAACGGTTTGGTTAAATAATCATCTGCTCCGTTTTTGAAACCTTGTAACTTGTCAGTCATTTCGGTGCGGGCTGTAAGCATAAAAACTGGAACATTAAAGTTCTCAGAGATTATTTTTGTTAATTCAAACCCATCTGTGCCAGGCATCATTACATCTACTATCACTATTTCAAACCTAAAGTTTTTAAGATGCTCGATCGCGACTTCAGAGTTCTTGGCAGAAATTGCAATGTAATTATTTTTCTTTAAGAAACGTTTTAAGAGGTTCCTTATTCGGAAGTCATCATCTACTATCAACACCGAAATTTTTTGAGTTGGCGTGGACACATAATTTCTTTGAGACATCATAACAGTTCTTGACTTGTTGACTACTTGTGTAATCAATTATAGAAAATACAGTTAATTTAGAAAGAAAAAATTTAGACAATAAACTTTTAAAGGTGAGTTAACATGATTTCTTACGATGACCGAGATGGTTATATTTGGATGGATGGTGAATTCATAGAGTGGCGAAACGCCAAAGTACATATACTTACCCACGCTTTACACTATGGCTCTTCAGTCTTTGAGGGAGAGAGATGCTATGGTGGGAAGATATTCAAGAGCATTGATCACTCTAAGAGGCTTATAAATTCAGGAAAATTAATGGACATACCCATAACATACACGGTAGATCAGATTGAAGATATAAAAGAAAAAGTGATAGAAAAATCAAAGCTCTCCGATTTATATGTACGGGCTATTGCGTGGAGGGGATCGGGAACCGACATGGGAGTGGCATCGGAAAATAATAGGGTAAGGATGGCAGTTGCGGCTTGGGAATGGGGTGCATATTATGGCGATGCAAAATTCAAAGGTGCTAAACTAAACATATCTAGATGGAAGCGGCCAAGCCCAGAAACAATACCATGCTTTGCAAAGGCGGCTGGCCTTTATATGATCTGCACTCAGTCAAAACACGAAGCACAGCAAAAAGGCTGCTCAGACTCCTTAATGATGGATTATAGAGGTCACGTAGCTGAGGCAACAGGGGCAAATGTCTTCTTTGTGAAAAATAATGTTGTTCATACTCCCAAGCCGGATTGCTTTCTTAATGGTATTACACGGCAAACGGTAATTCAAATCCTTAAGGATAAGGGGATAGAGGTTGTTGAAAGGCATATACTTCCTAATGAGATGGAAGAATTTGAGCAATGCTGGTTGACTGGTACAGCAGCAGAGGTTACCCCAGTCGGCAAAGTAGAACAGTATAATTTTGAAGTAGGTGCTCTTACAAGGGAAGTATCTAAGGAATATGAGAATCTTGTAAGAAGTTAAAAATTATTTTTATGTGCTAGCAAGCGAGGGTAAAGAGCTGAAAGAAAAATCCCAAAAAACATTATCAACTATTCGCCATTGTTTAGAGGATAATAAAGCTTTTGATATAATCGAAATTGATTTGAAGGGGAAAACTGAAGAAGCAGATTTTATGCTAATAGCGACAGGATCTTCTAAAACCCAAATAAGTGCTATTTCTCAAAAAGTAATGATAAAATTAAAGAAAGAAAAAGTTCTTTCAAAAATTGAAGGAATAGATAATTGTGATTGGGTATTAATAGATGCTGGAGATGTAATATTAAACCTTTTTAAAAAAGAAGTTAGGAATTTTTATGATCTTGAGAAGTTTTGGGGGTCAAGTTTTTGAGGGTTGTTTGAGTTGAAAATAAGAATATTTGCAGTGGGCAGAAATGGTAGCGGACCGGAATATGATTTAACTACGGATTATATGAGACGTGCAACAATTACTGGTAAAGGCATAGGGGTCAATAAAATAGAAATAATAGAAATAGATGATAGAAAACAGAAGTCTTTTAATGAACTAGGAAAGTTTCTGTTGAAAAAACGAGAGACACTTAAAAAGATGATTTCTCTTGACGTTAGGGGAAAATTATTAACCTCGGAGTCTTTTGCAGAATTGTTTTCGAGTTATGCGAATGAAAAGGTGAATGAAATATGCTTTTTTATAGGTGGGCCAGATGGGCTTCCGACCGATATTTTACAAAATGTTAATCTTTCAGTATCTTTTGGCCGAATGACTTACCCGCATCAATTATTGAGGGCTATGCTTTTAGAGCAAATCTATAGGGCAACAACAATAATTTCAAGACATCCTTACCACAGATCCTAGTAATTTAAGTATGGAAAAGCAAAGATCCCAGAAATTAGTTTTGTGTATCCTGGATGGATGGGGAGAGTCCTCAAAAAAGAAGTACAACGCTATCAAACAAGCGAATACAGAGCATTATGATAAAATAAATATTTACTACCCAAAAACGTTTCTTAGAACATCTGGAGAGGATGTTGGTTTGCCAGAAGGCCAAATGGGCAACTCTGAAGTAGGCCATACCAATATTGGAGCTGGTAGAATTGTTTATTCAGATTTACCAAGGATAAATGAGTATTTCTTGAATGGTGGCTTAACTAGAAACAAAAGCCTGAAAAGGTTACTTGAGGGATCAATAAATAAGGAGGGATCAATTCATTTGATTGGCCTGATATCCTCTGGTGGGGTTCATTCACATCAAAAGCAGATTATTGAAATAATAGACCACATTTCGAAATTTGGAATAAAAGTAAATGTGCATGCAATAACTGATGGCAGGGATGTAGGGCCAGAAACTGGATTACGTTTTATTAAGGATTTTGAACAGAGACTTCCCAAGAATGCGAATATCGCAACATTGATGGGAAGGTATTATGCTATGGATAGGGATAAGCGCTGGAACAGAACAGAGGCGGCATATAGAGCAATAATTGAAGGAAATGGTAAAAGGTTTAATTCAGCAACTGAAGCTGTAAAAAGGTCTTATGAAGATGGAATTTTTGATGAATTTATATGTCCTGCATTGGTTGGAGATTACGGTGGATTAAATGGAAAAGGCAATAGCCTTATAGCTTTGAATTTTCGAGCTGATAGGTTTAGGCAGATACTGACATCAATATTAAAAACAGATTTTCAATATTTTAAAAAAAATGAATCATTTGGATTTGAAAAAGCCTTAGGTTTGGTTTCATATTCGAATGAGCTCGACACCCTAATGGATGTAATGTTTCCACAAGCAGAAATCAAAAATACTTTAGGCTCCTGTTTAGAGAAAAATAATATTAAACAGTTAAGGTTAGCAGAGACTGAGAAGTATGCTCACGTAACTTATTTTTTTAATGGTGGCACAGAGGATTTGTCTGAAAATGAAGACAGAATATTGATTAAAAGCCCTTTAGTTGAGACTTATGATAAGCAGCCAAAGATGTCATGTGTTGAGGTTTGTGACTCTCTAATCGAAGCCATTCTAGGGGAGAAGCATAGATTTATTTTGGTTAATTTTGCAAATCCTGATATGGTGGGCCATACTGGGAGTTTTGAAGCAACTAAGGAAGCGTGTGAGGCCTTAGATATTTGTTTGGGAAGGGTGCTTAAAGCAATAAAGCAAACTAACTCTGTTATGCTGCTGACAGCTGATCATGGTAATGCAGAACTGATGTATGATGAAAAATTAAAAATGCCTCATACTAGGCACACACTTAATCCTGTTCCGTTCCATCTAATAAATTCAGATAGTAAATTGAAGCTTCAAAGTTCTGGTAGATTGTGTGATATAGCACCAACTGTTTTAGAACTCTTAGATATTGAAAAGCCAAGAGAAATGAGTGGTATGTCTTTGTTAAGGCAGTATTAGGGTATCAGTTTTGAATCTCTGAGTTTAGTTGTAAGTTGCTAAAAATGGATGTATGAGTAGCCGTAGTATAATAATCTTGAAAAAGTCAAAATTGAAAATATGCTGAATTATTTAAATAAATCGCTGACTAAAATATTAATTTGTTTATTATTTTCTGCCACTACAATTTTCTCTGCAGAAAATGATAACAAGGTATATGAGCAGCTAAATGTTTTTGGAGAGGCATTTGATAGAATAAATGAAATGTATGTTGAAGAGGTAGATGTTGAGAGGTTAATACAGTCAGCAATTAATGGCATGCTTAGCTCTTTAGATCCTCATTCTGGATTTTTACCGCCTAGAAGTTATGAAGATATGCAAATTGATACTAAAGGATCTTTTGGAGGTCTTGGTATTGAAGTTACTCAGGAAGAGGGTTTTGTAAAAGTTGTTTCGCCAATGGATGACACTCCCGCTTTTAGGGCAGGGGTAGAGGCTGGTGATTTTATTACGCACATTGATGGAGAACCGATTCTAGGACTATCTCTTAGTGAAGCGGTAGAAAAAATGAGAGGTCCTGTAGGGGAAAAAATCGTGATTACCATAGTTCGTGTATCGGAAGATGAACCATTTGATGTCACAATTGTTAGAGACACAATCAAGTTGGTGGCCGCCAGAGTAAGATATGAAGATAATGTAGTAATCATGCGTGTTTCAACGTTTAATGAACAAACTATCCCAAATTTAAAGGACGGAGTTAAAAAGGTTCTACAAGAAAATAATGGGATGAGAAACGTGAACGGGTTTATTTTGGATTTAAGAAATAATCCTGGTGGTCTATTAAGTGAAGCTGTGTCTGTTAGTGATTTATTTTTGAATGAGGGAGAGATAGTTTCCACTAGAGGTCGAGCAGATTCTGACATGGATCGATTTACCGCATCAAAAGGAGATTTAGCTGAGGGGCTTCCTTTAATAGTACTAATAAATGGAGGTTCAGCTTCGGCTTCAGAAATTGTGGCTGGAGCACTCCAGGACCACAGTAGGGCAATATTGGTTGGCACAAAAACTTTTGGCAAAGGCTCTGTCCAAACCGTCGTTCCTCTTGTTGGTGATGTTGCAATGCGTTTGACTACGGCCCGATATTTTACCCCTTCCGGCAGGTCAATACAAGCTATGGGGGTTTCTCCAGACATAATCGTTGAGCAGCAACCTCCAGTTTCCAAGGAAGATTTGGAGGAAATGAAACAGGGTAGGGAAAGATTAAAAGAAATAGATCTACGGGGAGCACTGTCAAACGGAAACCTTACAGATGATGAAAAAAATCTAATAGAGACAGAGAGAGAGCGGCGAGAAATTATGGCTGAAAGACGAAGGAATGATTTTCAATTAGCCCATGCTTTGGATTTGATAAAGGGTTTATCAAAAATGAGCATAAATGAATAAGCTTAGGATCGAAGAAGAAGCTTACAGGTTATGTGTAGGTATTATGTTGTTTAATTCTTATGGCAATGTTTTTACTGGTAAGCGGCTGGACTACAAAACCTCTGCATGGCAAATGCCTCAGGGAGGAATTGAGCCTGGTGAAAATATTAAAGATGCAGCCTTTAGAGAGCTGTCAGAAGAAACAGGCATTACATATGAAAATGTCGAATTTGTAGAGGAAATGGATGAGTGGCTTTACTATGAGATTCCTAAAAAGATGATATCTAATTTTTGGAATGGCAAATATAAGGGGCAAAAGCAAAAATGGTTGTTGTTTAGATTTATTGGTAAGGATAGTGACATAAATATAGAAACTGAAGAACCAGAATTTTGTAATTGGAAATGGACCGACGTGGACAGCCTTGTATCATCAATTGTTCCCTTTAAAAGGGAGATATATAAGCAAGTTGTAAAAACGTTTAGAGATAGGCTAGTCTAATATATTTAGCTTATTTTCTTCTAAAATAGGGAAAAATACATTTTGTGACCATATTCCCAGCCATGAAGCTCCCTTGTGCGAGTGGAATTCAGATTTTTCAATAAGCCTATAAAATGTTTTCCTATCTATAAGACCCTCAAGATTTTTCCTAACAACAACATAGGGGGATGGCTCTTGAGTATGGTTTTTAAATAAAATTCGGAGAGGATTTTTTGAACCAAGCGAGAACTCAGTTTCAGTGTTTGTTAAAAAGGTTATCTCTTGGGTCCCGTTTACTATTTTTGATTCTGCATCTACTATTAAAAATGGTGCATCGTCTACTTGAATTTTAATTTTTTCAACTGGTGTTACTAAATAATAGAAATCACCCTCTTTTTTAAGTATGTTAGAAAATAATTTTACTAGCCGTTTTCGACCTATCGGTGACTTATTATAATGCCAGTTACCATCACGGGTAATTCTGATATCTAGTTCTCCGCAATAAGGAGGGTTCCACAAGTGAACTGGCGCAGGCTCACTTTCCTTGATATACTTTTTTATAGTTAAAGAAAATTTAGAAACATCCATTTTTAGTTAGTTAATTTTTTTTACCTAATACGCTTTATATTTAGATATTTTAGTAATAAATGTAAATATATAGTGTTTCAGGAGCATAACATGAAATTATCAAATTGTTTTAATTTTCAGGATTTCAGGAGGCTAGCATCAAAGCGATTACCTAGCCCAATTTTTAATTACATAGATGGGGCTGCTGACGATGAGGAGACATATAAAAGAAATACTGAGGCCTATAACGAAGTAGATTTAGTTCCAAGCGTATTAAAAGGTGTCGAGGATGTCGACCTTTCTACAACAATTTTTGGTAAACAAATTTCTTTACCAGTTTATTGTGCTCCAACCGCGGTACAAAGATTGTTTCATCACGAGGGTGAACGTGCGGTTGCTAAGGCAGCACATAAGTATGGAACAATGTTTGGGGTATCTTCTTTATCTACTGTTAGTGTGGAAGATATCTCAAAAATTAGTTCTGGGCCAAAGATGTTTCAGTTCTATTTTCATAAAGATAGAGGTCTGAATTCTGATATGATCGAGAGGGCAAAAAATGCAAAATTCGATGTATTAGCTTTGACGGTGGATACAATAACCGGAGGTAACAGGGAAAGAGATTTAAGAAGTGGGTTTGCAATACCTCCAAAGCTAAATATGGCCAGTATATTGAGTTTCATATCAAAGCCACAATGGGGAATTAATTATATGACTCACCCAAAGTTTGAATTACCTCATTTGAAGAACTATGTCCAGGAAGGTACTAGCGCTGTAACTTCAATAGGCTCTTATTTTTCAAATATGCTAGATCAGTCCATGAATTGGAAAGACGCAGAAAATTTGTGCAGTAAGTGGGGTGGGCACTTCGCATTAAAAGGCGTGATGAGCGTTGAAGATGCTAAGAGGGCAATTGATATTGGATGTACGGGAATTATTGTTTCTAACCATGGTGGTAGACAGCTCGATGGATCAAGGGCTCCTTTTGACCAGTTAGCAGAAATTATAGATGCAGTTGGAGATAAGTTAGATGTAGTTTGTGAGGGAGGAATTCAGCGTGGAACCCACATACTTAAGGCTTTATCTCTTGGTGCAAAAGCTTGTTCAGGCGGCAGATTGTATTTGTACGCATTGGCTGCAGCCGGTCAAGCGGGTGTAGAAAGATCTTTAGATTTATTGAAGCAAGAGCTTGAACGGGACATGAAATTGATGGGATGTACTTCTATAGATCAATTAAATAGAAAAAACTTAAGGTACCGAATTTCTACAGGATAAATTACCCTAGAAAAATTTTCTGCTTTATGGGAAAATTTTTACCCCTGCCGAGCTTTAAACCGTCTTTGGGTTTTATTAATAACGTAAACCCGTCCTTTTCTCTTTACCACCCTACAATCTCTATGCCGCTGCTTAAGCGATCTCAATGAATTTCTTACCTTCATAATTTTTCTCCATTAAGCATTAAATTTTTATCATCCGGTGGTGGGCGTAACTGGGATTGAACCAGTGACCCCTTCGATGTCAACGAAGTGCTCTCCCACTGAGCTATACGCCCAACATTTTTATTTCACAACTTATTTTTTTTGGCGCAAAGTTTGCAAATTGATTTTCGTGAGAATTTCTATAAATGTATTTGAAGTTAGGTTCAAGGGGTTTATTACTTATGTTTCATATGCTGCGTTTAATGGTAAGGACTTGTGAATGAATAAATTAGACCAATTTGAGAAATTGAGACTATCTGAACCTCTTGGAAAGTCAAACTGTATTGCTTTTAGTTCACCCCATAGTGGGGACAAATATTTTGATTGGTTTCTGAATAAAACATCCTTAGACATGCTTAGCATCAGGTCATCAGAAGACGCTTTCGTTGGAGAAATATTTCAATCTGCGCCATTTTTTGGTTCTTTCCTATTAGAATCCCTGATTCCAAGAACAATCTTAGATTTAAATAGATCGCGAAATGATTTAGATCCTAAAATAATAGAGGGTTATAATTCGCAAGCCATAAATTCCAGAGTAGCTTCAGGTTTAGGGGTTATACCAAGGGTAGTAGGGAATGGAAAAAATATTTACGAGAAAAAATTAACTCTAGAAGATGTCAAATACAGAATTGAAGAATTTTATGATCCCTACCATAAAAGTTTAGACTTGCTCCTAACGAAACTGAAAGCGCTTTTTGGTCGGGCGGTTCTATTAGACTGCCATTCAATGCCAACGGAAGCTATAAAATATAATAGGCGTAATAATGATAATATTCCAGATATTATATTAGGAGATAGGTTTGGGATGTCGTGTGACATGAAAATAATTGATTTCTTAGAAGCTGCCTTTGTGGAAGAAGGTTTTAAGGTTTGCAGAAATATTCCTTTTTCAGGAGGGTACATAACTCAATTGTATGGGCAGCCTTCAAAAAATATTCATGCAGTACAAGTTGAAATAAGTCGAGCTTTGTATATGGATGAGAAATTGATTAGAAAAAATCCAGACTTCAATAAATTTTGTGAGTCAATGAAAAATGTTATTTTTAAGATAACCGAGATAGACAAATGCTTACCAGAGTTTGCAATTGCTGCTGAATAAGGATTATTGGTCATTTATAACGATACCAGGAAAAATTGAGTCACCACCGTACTTTTTTCTTATACTGTCTGTGGCATCCTCTAATTTCTTACTATGATCACTAAAAAGATTATTTAAGGTGTGAAAACCATTATTTAGCTCAAAATTTTCAAGCCCCAAGCCAATTAGCCTAAAAGGGGCTTTAGAAATATCCTTCTCCAACAATGTAAGAGCTGCTGAGTATATTTCACTTGTCAGCTGTGTAGCAGAGTTAAGCGTTAATGATCTATTTAATGTTTTAAAGTTATCCTTTTTTAGTTTTAGATGAATAGTTTTGCCACAAACTCCCAGATCTTTTGCGGTGTCAGATATTTTTAAAGATGCCGCCCATAAGAATTTTTTCATATCCCGATGTTTTTTCATGCTCTCTAAAAATGTTTTCTCAGTAGAAATTGATTTTCTTGCGGTTTCAATTCCAAAGGAAGTTGTATTTTTTTTCTCAAGGAGGCTGTAGAGAAAAATCATCGTATCCCCAAAATTCGCAAACAATTCTTTTTGGTTTTTTTTTAAGATATCCCCCAGTGTGAATATTCCTACACTATTTAGTTTTTTAGATAATTTCTCCCCTATGCCACTTATTTTTCCCACTGATAAGTTTGCAAGAAATTCATCCGAGTCATTTTTCCCAATGATAGAAAATCCTCTGGGTTTAGATTGAGTAGAGGCTATTTTTGCTAAAGTTTTATTATAACTTAAGCCTATTGAAACAGTAATACCTATTCTTTTTTCTATCTCTAAGATTATTTTTGCTATTGCTTTGGCAGGGGTCATTCCATGAAGCTTATCCGTCCCTCTTAAATTTAAATATCCTTCATCTATTGAAATAAATTCAATTTCTGGAGTTAATTTTTCCAAAAAATGCCTTAGTTCTTTAGAAACCGAGCGGTATCTTTCGTGTCTCGGCGTTAAATATATAGCATTTGGGCATAACTTTTTTGCTTGAAATATAGGCATCGCTGACTTAATTCCATATGATCTAGCGATATAGCAACAGGTTGAAACAACGCCCCTTTTTGTGCCCCCGACTATTACAGGAAGATTGGCAAGTTCTGGATTATCTTTTTTCTCAACCGCAGCAAAGAATGAATCACAATCGATGTGAGCAATTGACAATTTATCAAGCTCTTGATGGCAAATAACTCTGGGAGAGCGACAAAATTTACATCGCGTAATATCATTCTCATCAAGGTCACTAAGACAGTCTCTGCAAAAAGATATTTTTTTCATTAGTATTGCCGAAATCTAATAACTAAACTTTTAAATTCTCTGTCATTTGGGAAATTATTGCTTTTACTTCTTTAAGTGGGTTTTTGGCTTCTGCAATTGGTCTTCCGATTACCAGGTAGTCCGCTCCACTATTGAGAGTACTGGCTGGGTCCCCTACTCTCTTTTGATCATGTAATTTATTGCCGGCTAATCTTATTCCAGGAGTTACTATTATTTTACCAGTAGAATTTTTTAGAGAACGGACTCTTTTAACTTCATTTGGAGAGCAGATGATTCCATCAGCTCCTGAATCAAAAGCTATCTTTGCCCTCTTCGTTACTAGATTTTCTACTGTACCGTTTATTATTAAAGATTTATCTAGATCTTCTCTATTTAAACTCGTTAGTAAAGTTACGGCTAGAATTTTTAGTTTGCTATTTCTCTTTCCTTTCATAGCGGCTTTTATTACATGGGGGTCTCCGTGGACAGTAAGAAAATCAATATCAAATTGGGATAATCCATATACGGCCTTTTCGATCGTGTTGCCAATGTCAAATAACTTAAGATCTATAAATACCCGTTTACCTTGAGCCTTTAATTCATTTGCTAAACCAAGTCCGCCGGATGCAATAGAACTTAAACCGATTTTATAAAAATTAATACCATCACCAAGCTGTTTAACTATTGAAATCTGGTGAAGAACATTTGAACTATCGAGCGCAACAATAATTTTATTTCTTAAATTTTCGTTCATTTTGTTTTCATCGAATCAAGTAATTTTTCCTGTGTATCTTGAATTTTTGAGAGATAATAGTCACATAATGTAGGTTACACAGAAAGTAAGAGGTTTTAAAGTTGCAAATTGAAAAGCTAACAGAAAAGGCAAGGCAAATTATTGCAAGCTCTAATGAGATTGCAGAAAAGCTAGATCATCAGAGGCTTATCCCAGAACATCTCTTAGCTTCTTTTCTTGATGATAAGGACGCTCATATACACTCGTATTTAGAGGGTATAACTGAAAAACTTACTTTTTTGACTGAAAGGAATAACAAAGCCTTAGCGAAAATTCCTAAAATTAAAGGTATAAGCGATATTTTAGTGGACAAGATAGTAATAGCTATAATTTCAACTGCGGAGAGGTTAGCTAAAGAATTTAATGATTCCTACGTCTCTTCTGAGGTTTTATTCTTAGCTTTATTGGAGGTGAAATCTAATGTTTCTGATCTATTGAATAGTTTTGGAATAAATAAAGGTAATTTTAGGGATTTAGTTTATGAAAAAAGAAATGGTCAAAATGTAGACAGTTCGACAGCAGACATTAATTTTGACTCTTTAAAGCGATTTACTCATGACCTCAACGAATTGGCACGTAATGGAAATATTGATCCAATTATTGGCAGAGATGAAGAAATACGGCGTTCTATTCAGGTATTAAGCAGAAGAACAAAGAATAACCCAGTTTTAATAGGCATGCCCGGTGTGGGTAAAACCGCAATTGCCGAAGGTCTTGCTTTAAGAATAGTAAACGGAGATGTTCCAGAAACTCTTTTAAAGAAAAAAGTTTTGTCTTTAGATATGGGCTTACTAGTTGCAGGAGCAAAGTTCAGAGGTGAGTTTGAAGAAAGGCTCAAAAATATCCTAACGGAAGTTGAAAATAGTTCTGGTGAGATATTACTTTTTATCGATGAACTGCATACCATTGTAGGTACAGGAAGTTCAGAAGGTTCAATGGATGCCTCAAATCTTCTTAAGCCAGCATTGGCAAGAGGTTTATTGCATTGTATCGGGGCTACAACTTTGAATGAATATAAGAAATATATAGAAAAGGATGCAGCTTTAGCAAGAAGGTTTCAACCGCTTTTTATTCATGAACCAAGCACTGATGATGCAATTTCAATACTGAGGGGTCTTAAAGAGAAATATGAACTGCATCATGGTGTACGAATCTCTGATTCGGCAATAGTGTCTGCTGTTAAGCTATCAACAAGATATATATCGGATAGATTTCTTCCTGATAAAGCTATTGATTTAATTGATGAGGCGGCGAGTCGACTTAAGATGGAAGTGGATAGTAAGCCTGAGGAACTAGACGCAGTCGATAGAGAAATAATGCAAAAGGAGATAGAGGCTTCCGCCTTGCGAAAGGAAACTGACAGGGAATCGTTTGAGAGGTTGGAAGTTTTAGCTAGAGAT
>CACAMI010000001.1:197500-225365 GCA_902533625.1 uncultured Alphaproteobacteria bacterium
AACAACCCTGACCTCCAGCTAAGGCCCCTAATTCATGGCTAAGTGGGAAAGCATGTGAGACGACCAAAACAACCAGGATGTTGGCTTAGAAGCAGCCATCATTTAAAGAAAGCGTAACAGCTCACTGGTCTAGATAAGTTATCTTGCGGCGAAGATGTAACGGGGCTCAAGCCATGAGCCGAAGCTGAGGACATCGTAAGATGTGGTAGCGGAGCGTTCCGTGATTAAACTCCTCCGATTTTAGCACACTTAGTGTGCATTAGTCGGAAAGAGTTTTTCTGTGAAGCCGGGCTGTAAGGCATCCGGTGGAGAGATCGGAAGTGAGAATGTTGACATGAGTAGCGATAAACAGGGTGAGAGACCCTGTCGCCGAAAGTCCAAGGGTTCCTGCTTAAAGTTAATCTGAGCAGGGTAAGCCGACCCCTAAGGCGAGGCCGAAAGGCGTAGTCGATGGGAACCAGGTTAATATTCCTGGGCCAGGAGGAAGTGACGGATCACAAGTGTAGTAAGTCCTTATTGGATTGGGCTTGCTGCTGAGTGGTTCCTGGAAATAGCCCTCCATATGATCGTACCCTAAACCAACACAGGTGGACTGGTAGAGTATACCAAGGCGCTTGAGAGAACTGCATTGAAGGAACTCGGCAAAATGCCTCCGTAAGTTCGCGAGAAGGAGGCCCCATCCGTAGGCAACTATGGGTGGGGGGCACAGACTAGGGGGTGGCGACTGTTTACTAAAAACACAGGGCTCTGCGAAGCCGCAAGGCGAAGTATAGGGTCTGACGCCTGCCCGGTGCCGGAAGGTTAAGAGGAGGTGTGCAAGCATCGAATTGAAGCCCCGGTAAACGGCGGCCGTAACTATAACGGTCCTAAGGTAGCGAAATTCCTTGTCGGGTAAGTTCCGACCTGCACGAATGGCGTAACGACTTCCCCGCTGTCTCCAATGCAGACTCAGCGAAATTGAATTCCCCGTGAAGATGCGGGGTACCCGCGGTCAGACGGAAAGACCCCGTGCACCTTTACTATAGCTTCACACTGGCATTAGATACGTCATGTGCAGGATAGGTGGTAGGCTTTGAAGTGGGGACGCCAGTCTCCATGGAGCCGCCCTTGAGATACCACTCCTGACTTGTTTGATGTCTAACCGCGGTCCGTTATCCGGATCCGGGACCGTGTGTGGTGGGTAGTTTGACTGGGGCGGTCGCCTCCTAAAGAGTAACGGAGGCGCGCGATGGTGGGCTCAGGTTGGTCGGAAATCAACCGTAGAGTGCAATGGCAGAAGCCCGCCTGACTGCGAGACTGACAAGTCGAGCAGAGACGAAAGTCGGTCATAGTGATCCGGTGGTCCCGCGTGGAAGGGCCATCGCTCAACGGATAAAAGGTACGCCGGGGATAACAGGCTGATACTGCCCAAGAGTCCATATCGACGGCAGTGTTTGGCACCTCGATGTCGGCTCATCACATCCTGGGGCTGGAGCAGGTCCCAAGGGTTCGGCTGTTCGCCGATTAAAGTGGTACGTGAGCTGGGTTTAGAACGTCGTGAGACAGTTCGGTCCCTATCTGCCGTGGGTGTTGGAGACTTGAGAGGAGCTGCCCCTAGTACGAGAGGACCGGGGTGGACGCACCACTGGTGGACC
Organism: uncultured Alphaproteobacteria bacterium; assembly: GCA_902533625.1. GTDB lineage: Bacteria > Pseudomonadota > Alphaproteobacteria > Rhodobacterales > Rhodobacteraceae > CACKLF01. The sequence goes on from CACAMI010000001.1 coordinate 199,135, forward strand.
TATTGTCGTGCCAACGGCAGTGTAGGGTAGCTATGTGCGGACAGGATAACCGCTGAAGGCATCTAAGCGGGAAGCCCCCCTCAAAACAAGGTCTCCCTTGAGGGCTGTGGAAGACTACCACATCGATAGGCTGGAGATGTAAGCACAGTAATGTGTTCAGTTGACCAGTACTAATCGCCCGATAGGCTTGATACGATCCAGAAAAAGTTAATTTGGAGTCGCATTTTATAATTAGAAAGATTCTCGTGTGCTGTCTTGTTTTGGTTTGGTGGTCATGGCGCGAGTGAAACACCCGATCCCATTCCGAACTCGTCCGTTAAGCACCGCTGCGCCGATGGTACTGCGTCTTAAGACGTGGGAGAGTAGGTCGCCGCCAAACCTAAAGAGGACAGCCAGCTTTCTTTAACAAGCTTCAATGGCGCGGGGTGGAGCAGCCCGGTAGCTCGTCAGGCTCATAACCTGAAGGTCGTAGGTTCAAATCCTACCCCCGCAACCAAACAATAATTTCATCTCTCTAAACTTTTAAGATTGCGGACCGACTTCAGTTGGCCAATAGGTTGTTTGGCTTATAAAAGGATGTTAAATAGTTTCTTTTTCTTATGTCTAGAGTGATAAGATTGACAGAATTAATGAGTCAATTTATTAAACTCTTATTATGAAAATTTCGAACCGAAGTAATGTTGATTCCTTTATAGTTATGGACGTTATGGAGCGGGCGCGCCTCGAAGAACAAGCTGGGCGAAAAATTGTTCATATGGAAGTTGGCCAGCCAGGAACTCCTGCTCCCAAGGGAGCTATAAAAGCGCTTTCAAAAAAAATGAATACTGAACCTTTGGGTTATACGGTCGCTCTAGGGTTGCCTTTTTTGCGACTTAAGATATCAGAGCTGTATAAAAAATGGTATAATCTAGAGCTTAATCCAGATAGAGTAATTGTTACTTCTGGCTCTTCAGGTGCATTTCTTCTAGCTTTTACTTCGTTATTTGATAAAGGGTCTAAGGTAGGTATAGGGGCTCCCGGTTATCCCAGCTATCGACAAATCTTAAAGGCTTTGGAAATAGATCCAATAATTATTCAGACAACATCTGAGGAAAAATTTCAGATAACTTCAAATAGTATTTTTGGTAGAAAATTGGACGGTGTACTCGTTGCATCACCAGCCAATCCTACCGGATCAATGTTAAATTTTGACTCCTTAAAGGCTTTAATTGAGAAATGTAATAATAACGGAATAAGCTTCATAAGTGATGAGATTTATCATGGAGTAGAATACAAAGAGAAGGCAGTTTCTGCTCTGCAGGTTACAGATGATTGTTATGTAATCAATTCCTTTTCAAAATATTTTTCTATGACAGGATGGCGTATAGGCTGGATGGTGGTGCCTGAATCGCATGTTAGACAAGTGGAGCGATTAGCTCAAAATATGTTTATTTGTGCACCGCATGCTAGTCAGATTGCAGCGGCGGGAGCTTTGGAATCTTTTTCAGAGCTAGAAGAAAATTTAAAGGTTTATAAGACTAATAGAGACTTAATGATCCGTGGGTTATCTGAGGCCGGGTTTACAGATATAGCGCCACCAGACGGGGCATTCTATATTTATGCTGATATAAGTAAATTTTCAAATGATAGCTTGGAGTTTTCAAAGGACATGCTTAAAACGGCTGGAGTGGCAATTACACCGGGTTTGGACTTTGATTCAGAAAGAGGAAATACCACGATTCGCTTTTCTTACGCGCGATCCACAAATGAAATTAAGGATGGTATCGAAAGAATAGTAAATTTTATGATAGAGCGTGGCTACAAATAAATCAGTGTAGTGTGTCGGTATTTTCTTTAAAGGTTCAATTCTAATTTAAAGTGGTTTCCCAGGCCTGAAGGCCTGGGAAATAAGAGTTTAATTACACACCCAACGCATGTTATGAAAATTAAATTCAAAACTCATCATTGGAACCCATGAAAAACCTTGTAAACAATCGGAAAAAGCCTGCTGACTTCTTTGGGTAAGAAGGTAAACATCAGACTGATTGTCTACTAGTTTTTTCTGAATCTTCTTGTAGATTGCATTTTGCACAGCTACATCGCCTGTACTTCTGGCTTCGTCTATCCATGCATCAATCTCGTCATCCAAAACCCATTCCATAGAGGCCCATGTGCCCTTTGCTTTGGAATGGTATTGGGCGAAGAAGAATGTGTCAGGAGATGGATAAGTTGCTCCATAAAAAACCTCATTAATTGCAGGTGTAGTCTCTGGGTTACTTGCCAATTCGGTCATTCTGTTCCAAGGCTCCGGCTTCAAAATGGTGTTAAAACCGATTTGATCAAGATTTGCTTTCATTAGGAGAGCAATTTCTTCCTCAAATGCCAATCCAGCAACAAACATTATCTCTATATCTATAGGTTGGGAACCGGCATACTTACTTTTAGAAACATGTTCCTTCGCTTTAGATAAGTCAAATACGGGGTTGGTCAAACTATCCAAGTAGGCATCTGCGAATACGTTAGGCATCGGTCCAGCCAGAGGTTCTCCAGGTAAAATAGCACTAAGGATGGTGTTATAATCTGTTGCTAAAGCTACAGCTTTTCGAATATTGACGTCATCTGTAGGTGCAACCTGATGATTTAGCTTAAGGTAAAAATTGGTAGCAGTTGGGTATTGGATAACCCTATAACCATCCATTTTTCCAATAGAGTCATACGTTTCTTGAGCCTGTGCGTCACTAGACATTGACAGCTCACCAGAAGCAGCAAGAGCTTTCACTGTTGCTTCTTCATTTGTTACAATAAATCTAACTTCCATTACAGGCTGGTCAGACCAACCTAAATGATAACCCTCATAGGCCTTCATTGTCATGGTGGCACCTCTGTCCCAACTATCTAACTTGTATGCACCAGCACCTATGCTGTTGTTCGCAATAAAATCTTGGGCCCATGGATCAGAATCGGTTTTATTTGCATTGGCAACATCACTATTAATCACGAAAAGGATTGGCGTGTTTGTAAGAAAAGGTGTATATACCTTGCTCAACTTAAATTCGACGGTTGATGAGTTTATCGCCTTTACAGAATCTGGTCCAAGTACTCCTTCAAAAAGATACGCTGGGCCTTCATTAATTGTTAATAGTCTGTTCACAGAATAAACCACATCTTTCGCTTCTACAGGGCTTCCGTCCTGAAAGGTGGCTCCTGATTTTAATTTAAATGTATAAGTTAATGTATCGTCTGACACATCCCAACTTTCAGCTAGGTTGGGAAGAATGGTGCCCCTATCATCTAGTGTAGTAAGAGCATCATACATATTTACTCCTGCCATATACTCCGTATAGTCATTTATTTTGGAAGGGTCGACTGTTCCGAATATCTGTACCACATTTACTGTGGCAACATTAGCATACGATATTGCGCTCGTTGCAATAAGAATAAGAAATCCGGAAAATATTGAGGTTAGTTTTTTCATCATTTTCTCCATAGAATCATTAATTGACAAGTTGTCGCATTAAATCAGATCATGACAATCCATCACGAGTCAACAAAAACAAAAACATTCATAGCAGCTATGTATGTTTAAAATTCCATATTCTAATTTAAATTTTCAATAGGTGTGTATTCGTAATCATATCCGAAGTACTTAGGACCGACCAGTTCAAGGCCATGCTTAGTTCTCCATTGTGGGTCACATGATAGTCCAAAAACCAATACTCGAAATCCGTAACGAATTTGCTCTGTTGTTATAGGCTGGCCGGTTTCAAGGTCCAAAAGACAAATTAAATCGGGTGTCATTGCGATTGGCTTACCTTCTTTTGACTTTGCGAGTAAGAATTCATTTTGAAATTCCAGACTAATTTCTCGGCTGTTGTATTCATCGAGGCCAATAATTTTACAAGATCCCTTGGCAAAACCACCTTCTGTTCTTCGATCAACATCCATTACTCTACCTTCAAAAAGAATTGTCCCAGAAAGCTTTTCTCTCAGGAAGTTGGCTGGGTTTCGGTTTTCTTTTTGCTCTGAATGAATAATTCTACCTATATTGTTTATTAACGATAGCGAGCCTCTCAAAATTGATTTTTTTGCCTCAGCCCCTGTCATAGGATAAAGTGCAATAAGCCCAACTCCACCCATTTCAACCGTAATTACTCGTGCAAATTTTTCAGTTGAAAGGTTATCCACGGTGTTTAGGACAAGAGAATTTCCTTTTTCATCAGCCATCACCATTGGACAAGCCTTAATATTGTGCATCGTCATTGAAACCATTTGAAGTTCGGGAAATGCTCTGCCCATTCCGTCTCCATCAATGATTGGAAGCTTAGCTTGCGCAGCCACAGCAATAGGAATTGTAGAGTTTAATCCGCCAGCCTCAATACAAAACACAGCATCTGTTTTTTTTCCAAGATAACTTTGAAGAGCTTCTAGTGCGGATATTGCTTCCTCACCTTGTGGGAGTTTTTCCAACATGACAGTGGGAGCCCCCATCATGGCTACTGGTACAACTAATCCATCATCAGGAATTTCATCCACATTTAATACATGAACCGGTCCATTTTTTTGGATAGCTTCCTCAGCCATCAGTTTGCCAATATATGGATCACCTCCACCCCCTGTTCCCAAAAAGGCCCCTCCTAGTGCTATATTTTCCATGTCGTCTATAGATATTTTCTTTAATATATCATCTGCCATTTTTTGCTCCGCATTACTTTTATTACATAGGTTTATAATCTAAGTCGTGATAGCCAAAAGCTTTAGGACCTATTACTTCCAGGGCTTTTTCGGTTCTTAATAATTTATGGCAAGGCAAGCCAAGAACCGCTATACGTTGGCCATATCTCAAAAGTTCTGTCCCGATTGGAAACCCAGTTTCAGAGTCCAGAACAACTATTAAGTCTGGCACACATACTTCCATTTTATTATTCCTCCGAAAGACCAGAAATTCATTTTGAAGGTCAATACTTCCTTTATCATTTTGGTACTCTCCAAAGCCTTCGAGTATAATCTGACCCACAGCAAAGCCACCCTTTAAATGTCTTTCAAGATCGACAATCTTGCCCGTCATTAAAAGTTTTCCGTCTTCATGTTTTAAAACTGTTTCGATTGGGTCTTTATTTTCTTTATTAGCATTAATTACATTTTGTCCTAAGGATAAGGCTTGAGTGATAGTGTAAGGAATTGCATAATTCTTTACAAAACTACCCTTCATAGGAGCCATTGCAATGCCTGCAGCTGCACCCATTGTAACTACACCAGAGCGGGCTAATTTTTCGACCCATACTTCGTCTATGGTATCCCTTATAACTAAAATATTTCCCTTTTCATCCGCCATGGCTGCTGGAGCAGATTTGTGACCATATATGGACCAAGTGCACATCTGCATTTCTGGGAAAGCTCGTCCCATTCCATCTCCATCGACAACAGGTATACCTGCCTGGGCAGCTGTCAGCATTGGTTCCATAGAATTTGAGCCACCAATTTCGCTAGATATTAAGGCATCGATTTTACAACCAAATTCTTTCTCAAGGGCCCTCATTGCTCTCAGACACTCTTGGCCTTCTTCCATTTTTTCTATTCCAACTACGGGGGCACCAATTCCTCCTAGAGATACCACCAAGGAATCATCTTTGAGCTCATTTAGTGGGATTACATCGATTTTGTTACCTTTTTTTAATTCTTCCCTGCACCGCAATTTTCCAATGTAGGGGTTCCCACCACCACCTGTACCAAGAATAGCAGCCCCAATCTCTATCGCATCTAATTCATCATAGTTAACGGATCTAAGTTTATCCATTAAGATCTCCCACAACTTTTAATCTGACACGTGTAGCATTGCCTGGAAGGTAGGCTAAGGGAACATCTTCTTGATCCAAAAGTTCTATTGTATCAGGTTTTGCTCCGGCGGAGATAGCCTTTTTTGTTGCTTCATCTCTAGCTTCCTCGAGAACTTCGTCACGGGATTTATCACTCAAGCTGAATATTCGGTCTACTTCACCGCTAATCTGACCTATTGCTGCACCTACAGCATTTGCAACTGCAAAATTCTCTGGTTTTACTACGGGTAGGTCACCAACTTTTTCTGGAATTAAGATACTGCCTCCACCTACGGCTAATACGGGAATTTTTTCAGAAGAAACGCGCATTCTTTCAACTGCATTAATAATCATCTCATCTATTTTGCCTTTAACAGATCTTAAAAGTCCATCACCTAACTTTTTTGCTGGTTCGGGGTCACCTATTTCAGCTATCCCCAGCCCCACTGCGATGTCGGTGGCTGTTAAAGTGGGACCTCCAAAAAGAAGCCCTTGAGTATGAATATTAAATCCTACAGATTTTGGACCAATTTTAATATCTTTCTCAGTATCAATTATTGACCCTCCGCCCAGTGCTATTGAATAGACATCAGGCATCCGAAAGTTCGTCCTTACCCCTCCAACGTCCACTGATGTACTTGCAGGCCTTGGAAAACCTTTAATTAAAGCCCCAACATCAGTAGATGTTCCTCCTACGTCGACAACAATTGCATCTTGTTCACCAGTCAAAAAAGAAGCGCCTCTCATAGAATTTGTAGGACCGCTTGCGAAAGTTAAAACTGGATAGGCTTTTGCAAAATCTGCACTCATTAGAGTACCATCGTTCTGGGTAATAAAATATGGGCACGTAATACCCAAAGTTTTCAATGCTTGCCCAAATGCGTCTACAGTTTTTTTACCTAAATTTCTAAGGGAGGCATTCATTATAGCAGCATTTTCCCTCTCGAGTATACCTAACCTTCCTATTTCACTAGAAAGTGTAAAGTCAGCGTTTGGAAGTTTGGTTTTTAAGATTTGTAACGCTTTTTTTTCCATTTCATCATTAACCGGACTGAAAACCGAACATATGGCTATTGATTCAATCTTCTCCTTTCCAATTTCCATTGCTATTGCTAAGAGTTCTTCTTCGTCAATAGAAGAAATTTCTCTTCCGTCAAATTCATTTCCTCCTTTTGCCATCCAAAAATTGCCACCGACCGCAGATGTCATATCTTCGGGCCAGTCAACCATTGGAGGTAAACATTGTGCCGCTGGCAAACAAAGTCTTACAGATGCAGTTTTAGAAAGTCTTTGGCGTTCAACGACGGCATTGGTGAAATGCGTCGTTCCAATCATTACTGAACTTATATTGCTTTTTGAAATTTCTGTTTCCTTAATCACTTCTTCGAGACTATTTATTACACCAGTCATAACATCTTCTGTTGTAGGCTTTTTTACTCCTAGTAAAACTTTTTCGTCTTGCATGACCACTGCATCGGTGTTAGTTCCTCCAACGTCTATTCCAATTCTATACATCATTAGCTCCTATCTAAATTTTTCGTGTATTTTGCAGAACTGCACTTCTCTCTTCGTATGTTACTTTAGGTTTAAGGTTTTCTTCCTTATCACTTATGACTGGTATTGAGCTTATAAGGGCCTTCGTGTAAAGGTGTTGTGGGTTTGAGAATATATCCTTTGTATTACCTGCTTCACAAATCTCTCCCTTAAACATAATTGCAATCTTATTGCAGAAATTTCTCATCAAACTTAGGTCATGGGAAATAAAAATATAAGTCAAACCAAGTTGCTTTTTCAACCTATGCAGTAAATTAATGACAGTTCCTTGAATTAAAACATCAAGAGCAGAGGTGGGTTCATCTAAGACTAATATTTTTGGTTCCAAGGAAAGGGCTCTGGCTATTGCTACTCGCTGCTTTTGTCCACCTGACAATTCATGTGGATACATCGCACTATATGAAACCGGCAAATCTACCATCTGCAGGAGTTCACTCACTCTATCCTTTATCATCTCATTACTATAACCAGAAAATTTTAGCGGTACAGATAATATTTGTGCCACGGTTCGCTTCCTATTAAGTGATGAACCTGGGTTTTGGTAAACTATCTGAATCAGTTTTCTATAACTCTTAAGTTCAACTTGTTCGTCAAGGTTTAATTTGTCTATTTTAATAGTTCCAGAAGTTGCTCCATAGAGGCCTAGTAAGATTTTGGCTATGGTTGTTTTGCCTGACCCAGACTCGCCAGCTAATCCATAAATATCACCAGAATTTATAACCAAATTAACCGATTTTACTGCGTGATTTTGGGAAGTAATCCGATTGAAGAATCCAGTTCTAATAGGAAAAGATTTACTAAGATTTGACACACTTATAATTCCATCAACTTCTGAATTTGTGTTTTTAACATCTGTCACTTTATCACCAAAAAGAGGTGGTACACTTTCCATTAGTTTAATTGTGTATTGGTGTTCAGGTTTTTTAAAAATATTTTCTCGGCTGTTTGTTTCTACGATTTCTCCATTTTGCATTACATATATTCGGTCTGCCATTTCTCTGACAACGCCAAGGTTATGGGTGATGAATAATAGAGACAATCCTTCGTCTTTCACTAAGGAATTTAAGAGGTCAAGTATCTCTTTCTGGGTGGTGACGTCTAACGCTGTGCCTGGTTCGTCTGCAATTAGAAGTTTAGGATTATTTAATAAAGACATTCCAATTAGAACTCTTTGCCTCATACCTCCTGACAGCATTATAGGATATGAATTAAGGAGTCTCTCATGATCAGACAGTTGGACTTTTCTCAAGGTTTCAGTGATTAGTTTCTTACGCTCTTCATGGCCACGTGATATACCTATCCTAACATCAGAATACTTAACTATATCTTCCATTTGTCTCAAAATTGTTAAAACCGGGTTAAAGGAAAGCAAGGGGTCTTGAAGAATTATAGATATGCCTGAACCTTTTATTTTATTTCTTTCAAGACGACTTAAAGCTAAAAGATTTTGATTTTCATATAATATTTCTCCGCTTTCAATTATAGCTGGCGGTGTGGGTAAGGTTCCAATTATCGCTCTCATAGTAACGGTTTTACCAGAACCTGATTGTCCAATTAAGGATACCCTTTCACCTCTGGAGACATTTATGCTTACACCTCTTAAGACCTTAGAAGTTTTCCCATAATTGGAAAACGAAATATTAAGGTTGCGGACATCTAGAATATTATCTTCCAATTAGACCTCCACATCCATCATATCGCGTAAACCATCTCCTAATAAATTGAAGCCCAAGATGGCATATAAAATTGCTAGACCGGGCATAAGTGCCTCCCACCAGTATTCAGGTAAGTATTCGGATCCAGTACTTACCATTGTTCCAAGATCAGGGGTAGGAGGTTGGACTCCTAGACCTAGGAAGGAAAGTGCAGCTCCAAAAAGAATTACAAACCCAGCATCAAGCGAAATTTTTACCGAGATTGCTGAGATACAGTTTGGCAATAGCTCTCGAAACATAATATGGAAATGACTTGCACCAGCAACTCTGGCGGCCTCTACATAATCTTCATTCATTTGAGCTTTCACTATTCGGTAGATTAGTCTTGTATGCCATGTCCACCAAAGCATTGTGATAGCAATCATCGCATTTATTAAATTTGGAGACAGAACAGCTGTAATTGCCAGCGCCATGGCAAGTGGTGGTATAGCCAACATTATATCTGTGAAACGCATGATTACGAATTCTGTCCAATTTCCAAAATATCCGGCAAGTAAACCAAGAAAAACACCAAACGGAACAGCAAATCCTAATACACCAACAACTAGCCCTAATGAAACTCTATACCCAAAAACAACTCGAGTAAAAATATCTCTGCCAACATTGTCAGTACCAAACCAAAAATCTCTACTTGGTGGTGAATGCCGGTTCATAAAATCAACGAAAGAACCTGCTGATTGAGGTGAAGGGGCAATTAAGGGAGCAAAGATAGCAACGAAGATTACGGAAAAAACTATAAAGGCACCAATAATAGAAGATGGATTACTCCTAAACCTAAACCAAGCCATTTGACTAGAAGTTAGGGACCTATGTTGCCCCATATCGTCTTCACCACTAATATTTGTTCCTAAAGGATGGTTCATTTGGAACCTCCTTCACGAAGTCGATGTCGAGGGTCGATTATTCCAAGCAAAATATCTATAAAGAGATTTGCAAACACGAAAAATACTCCAGACACTAATACAACCCCGATAACGGCGTTAAGGTCCTTTTGTAGAATCGTTCGTACTCCATAACTGGCAATACCTGGCCAGCTAAAAACAAATTCTACGACAAACGCATTGCCGATAAGAGAAGCAAACTCTAAACCTAAAATTGTTAAAGGAGCGACCGAAGCTATTCTTAACATGTAAGCAAAAGTAACTATTCTTTCAGGAATTCCATATGCTCGCGAGGCTTCAATAAAATCAAATCTGCTAACTTCTATCATAGCAGACCGTGTAATTCTCATAACTTGACCAATACCTGCTGCGGCAAGAGCAATTGAAGGAAGAAAGATATGACTAAAAGCGTCTACAAACACATCTGACCGACCTTTTATTAGTGAGTCGATTAGAATCAAGCGGGTTATGTCTGCATCAAAATTCAATCCGGGATCTATTCTACCGGTCACCGGAAAAAATGAAAATTGGTAACTGGCCAATAACTGAAGTATGATTGCTAATACAAAACCAGGAGTAACAACACCGATTAACGATATAATTCTGGTAAGGTTGTCTACCCAACTATCTCTATAAACAGCTGCGAGAACCCCAAGAGGGATTGAGAGAGTGATTTGTAAGAAAATAGTAAACAATACAAGCTCAAAAGTTGCAGGAAGAGCTCCCAGAATGTCATCAATTACGGGGCGGCTAGTGAGTAGAGATTTACCTAAATCTCCCTGAGCTAAGCCTGTCAAATAATTCCACAATTGAATAAAAAAGGGGTCATTCAAACCCATCTCTTGGCGCATTTCTTCTACTTGTTGGGCTGAGGCAAGTGGTCCAAGAGCAATTCGAGCCGGGTCGCCAGGAACTATTCGCGCTATTACAAAAATTAAGATTGCTAATCCTAGAAATACAAGGAAAAGGGTTACTATCCTTTTTAAAATATAGGTAACCATTTTAACTCCATGGAATCACGAACTGAAATATTGTTCATCAAATCAGATCATGACAATCTATCTTGTGTCAACAAAAACAAAAGAACGGATAGTTTCTATTTGCTCAATTTTTTAGTCTTCAGCAAGTTCTACATTTTGCAAAATCAATTTAAACTCTTGCAGTAATTTTGGATGTCTTACATCAAGAAAATTTCTTTATGAGAAGTTATTACCTCCTCAAATGTACTTAAAAATTCATTGGTGTCTTTCTCTATCATTGCCAGATTTAATGGTAATTGGGAAAGGGTCATAATGAAGTACGGTTCTAGTATTGCCTCCAGGTAATACTTTAGAAGCCTTTTCCCACTGAGCTAAACTTTTTGGATTATTAGCAATAAAACGGCCACTAGCTGAGCCAAGAGATTCCAATAAGAGATTATGATTTTCGGGGTGGTCTCTGCTCATTTTTTGGCCTTAAAAAATTAATTTTTATTAAAAGTATAAGAGGAATACCTTAAAGGCAAATAATGAAAAGTCATGAACTTTATATAGTATCTGGTTGGATATTATGACCTCGGTCATTTAGACTTTTTTATAGATAGGAAGCATTAATCTTGACAAGTAAGTATTGAAAATAATACGGTTTCCGCAAACAGTTTTTGGAGAATATAATGTCGGTTGGATTGGCCCCAAGGCCAGCTAATGAAGAGAGAAGAGCTCAGGCAGTAGTAAAAACCGGGCTTATTGATGCCCCTAATCCAGAAATTTTTCAGGTATACTGCGATTTAGCCAAAGATATATCCGGGTATGAGGAGTCCAGTTTTAGCTTGTATGACGGTGAAATGCAGTGTGGTATTGCTGCAGCAGGTAGCGCGAATTTTGAACCAGGTGAAAAATCTTTGAGACACGAGAATAGTATATGTGCATACGTTCTATTGGAAACTGAGCCACTAATTATGGAAGATATAAGTAAAGATCCAATTTGGAAAAGTCACCCTCATGTTTTGGATGGAACCGCTACTCTTGGCTATGCTGGTTTTCCTGTCATTAATAAGGATAATTTTGCTCTGGGAACCCTTTGCATGTTTAATAAAGAACCAAAGGCTATTTTAAAACCTCAAATAGAACTTATTAAGAAAGTCACAGCTAATATTGCTCTTTTATTGGACAGTCAGATTGATCAGAAAGAATTGACTTCCCAGAAAATTTTAGAAGCTTTAGGAGTGTTTCAAAAAGGTAATAGGGAGCTAGACTTGGATGACTTTAAACTCTTTCTATCGATGTCAGCTGACTTACCAGTAGATAGAGTGTCATCTGGAAATCTGATACAAAATGGCCTCTGCGAGATATCAGAAACCGAGAAAGTTATCTTATCTTCAATGGGGCGACAGTTGCTCATGGATATGAAGTTAGAATCTAAGCCCATGAAAAAGGTTAAAATTAAAGGAGATGCAGCAGAGAGTCTTATTGATGAGATGTTTGCTAGTTTAAATTAATATGTATGCAAAGATATACAGTTACAAATTTTCGGGGCTAAGTGAAGCTAAAGTAGCGGCTACTTTTTGTTCTGACAGTTTAGGGAAGAAAATTGTACCGTATAATATTAGGTCGTTAAATATTTCTATAGGTCAATGCGGTAGTGTCTCTATAAATTTAAAGTTTGAAACAGGTGAAGATCTTAAAAAATTTGAAGAAGAATCAAAAGAATTTTTTTCAGATCTCAAAAACACTTTTGTATTTAAAGAAAGCAATTTCTCTGGAGTTTATATTTATAACTATGACTCAGAACTGACTGCGACAGAAATATCATTAAACTAATATAACTCATTGGTTTCCCATCAGTGCGCTGTCAAAAGGAAAGCGGGTAAGATTTTCAAAACCTGTTTCTGTAATTATTACCTGATCTTCTAATTTGATAGAGAAATCACCGCCTTCTGGACTTACCAAAGCTTCAACACATAGTGCCATTCCTGGCTCCAGATGATAATCATACGACCCATCAACAAAATTATCGTTATAGGCAATCATAGGCCATTCATCGCATAATCCAACACCGTGCATTAAGCAGCCATATTTTCCTTTTTGATATTTTTTATCAAGCACATGGCTGTTAAAAGTGAGATCTTTCATGTGAACTCCAGGTTTTAACATTTCCATATTTTTTTGTATGTGCTCATGTGCATGCTGCATCGCATAAATCATATCAGGTCTGGGCTTTTTATCTCCTATCCACATAGTTCGACTTATATCAACACAAATCCCATAACTTCCAATTAAGTCAGTGTCATAAGCAACAATCTCGTTATTTTGGACAATTCTTGGTCCACATTCCTGAAACCATGGGTTTGTTCTAGGACCCGAGGATAATAGTCTGGTTTCAATCCATTCTCCACCTCTTTTAATATTTTCAGCATGCAGCACAGACCATATATCGTCTTCAGAAACATTGCCTAAAGGAACCATGTCTCTTGCAAATCCTTCCATTTTATAAAGGGCATTTTCACATGCAACCGATGCGCATCTCATTGCTAATATCTCATCTTCACCCTTTATAGATCTACATTTTTCAGTGACTTCTTCGCCTTCCATGATTTCAAAATTTTGTGCTTCAAGGGCCTTAAGGCCATGAACCTGGATTTTATCGACTGCTAATCTATTATTTGCACCACCGTGATCTCGTATAAGTAATCTTACTTCGTTGGCAAATTGGTCTGCTGCAATATCAATTTTATCCCCGCGATTGAAATAAAAGAGATCTGCACCTGATCTACTTTCCTTAACCAAAGGATTAAATGAAGAGAGAAATGGTGAATTTTTATAATCCCAAATTACCATATAGCCGTCAGCACATAGAAGGACTGCTCTAAATGGGTTGTGGGTGTTCCAGAGTTGCATATTAGTACTGTCTGTTGCATATCTGATATTCAGAGGGTCGAAAACCAAAAGCCCCCCGTAATCTCGTTCAACTATATGTTTTGTTAACCTTTCCCACCTAAAGGCACGCATTTTCTGGATGTCAGGTAAATTTAGAGCTTCTTTTTCCCACTCTTTAAAAGCTATCTGAGTTGGTCCAATCTCTATTCTATTTTTTTCGTTAGGAGTATTGTCACCTAATTTTTCACCCTTGGCAGGATCAATTTTTCTCCCATTGCTATAAAAATCTTTCATCATTATCTAAACCTTAATTAACTTATCTTACTTTACTACATTCTTATTCGCTCTCCCTTCGGATCCCATGGGCTTGAGCTAATGACCTTACAATTTCTTTCTACACCTACAATATGAGTTTTTAGACTTGTCCCTGGCTCGGCAAATTCAGGTTCCACAAGTGCCATTGCAAGGGATTTATCAATTGAATGGCCGTATCCGCCTGATGTGGTCATGCCGACTCTTTTATTTCCATTCCATAAAGGCTCATAGCCGGCAGCCTCAGCTTCAGCATTTTCAATTTCGAGAGTTACCAGACTTTGTTTTAATTTATCCTTCCCTACTTCAAGTTCCTTGGTAGCTGGAATCTTTCCAACATAATTCACGTTTTTCTTCCAAGAAATCCAACGGTCCATCCCCGTTTCCCCCGGTGTATATGCTTGCATGAATTCTGCATTCCAAATTCCAAAGCTTTTTTCCAATCTTAAAGTATTAAGAGTATAATAGCCGTATTCTTTGATGCTATACTCTGAACCTGCTTCTATTAATAGTTCTCTTAGGACGCTTAACTCTAGTGCGTGGCAATTAATTTCATATCCTAGCTCTCCAGCTACGGACAGTCGCCCAACTTTTGCTCTTATCAATCCTACATCCATCTCTTGGCAACTCATAAATTTGAAGTTTTCATTTGAGATGTCTTTTGAAGTAAGTTTTTCAAGAACTTTTCTGGCATTTGGCCCTGATATCGAGTAGCCACAAATATTATCACTTATATCTTTAACTTCCACATGACCACTGATTTTGAGGTCTCTTAATCCGCCAGGCAAATGGTCGTGAAACCATCTCATATGCCACTCTCTCAAATAATAACTGCCCATTATCCAGAAGGTTTCATCATCCCAATTGAAGCAAGTTAAGTCCCCTTTTAATCGTCCATCATGACCTAGCATGACAGCTAATTTAGACTTATTTTTTCCTGGTATATTTGTAGAAAATAAATGGTTTAACCATTCTCTTGCACCAGGTCCGGAAACTACAAATCTGCTAAAGCCAGATATATCTAACATTCCTACGTTTTCTCTGACATTTAAGTGTTCAGCTTTAACATGTTCAAATGCATTTGACCTTCGTAGGCTTGGAACTTCTTTAAAATTATTTGGGCCAAACATGAGTGGAACTTCTAATCCCCAGCTGTTTCCAAATATTGCACCATCTTCTTTCTGATCTCTCCAAACGGGTGTTCTTTTCAGATCACGTCCTGCAGGTAATTGTTCATTGGGATAACTCATTACAAATCTTCGGCTATAAAACTGACCAGTTGTTTGCTTTATATATTCTCTGTTTTCGGTAAACTTGCCGTAGCGTGCTATGTCCATCGACCATGCGTCAGCTTCTGTTTCGCCATGTATCATCCACTCTGAAAGAGTCTTTCCTACGCCTCCTCCTTGGAGAAAACCAGCCATAACGCCACAAGCAAGCCAGTAATTTCTAAGACCCCTTACTGGCCCAACTAAAGGATTTCCATCAGGAGAGAAAGTGAAAGCCCCATTAACCCAGTTTTTTACCCCAACGTGATTTAGATCTGGATATCTTACAAATGAAAGTGCAAGTTCATTTTCTATCCTATCAAAATCTTCTTTAAAAAGTTCCATCCCGTAATCCCATGGAGCACCATCCATAGCCCAATGCTCATGTTCAATTTCATAAATGCCAACAAGAATACCCTTATCCCACTGTCTCATATAAGTGAATCCTTCCAGATCAACACACATAGGTACTTCGAAATCCATTTTTTCAACTGATGGAATTGATTCTGTTACTAGGTAGTGATGTTTCAAAGGTGAAACTGGAAGCTCAAGTCCTGCCATCCGCCCAACTCTCTTGGCCCATAAGCCAGCAGCATTAACAACGTGCTCCGCATGAACTGTTCCTTTTTCGGTGACTACTTTCCAGCTTCCATCAGAGTTTTGTACAAGTTCTTCTACTTTATTATTTTCAATAACTTCAGCACCAAGTTTTTTTGCTGCTTTCGCATAAGCCCAAACTGTGCCCGTAGTATCAACGTATCCTTCTCTGTCTGCCCACATGCCACCGAGAACACCTTTTACGTCCATAATAGGACATTTATCTTTAATTTCTTGAGGATTCATGAGGTGTACGTCTTCAATTCCAATAGTTTGGTAGGTACGATAAGCACTTTGTAGCCATTCCCATCTGTCTGGCGTACTAGCTATAGTAATTCCACCAGTCATATGTAAACCTATGTCTTGGCCACTTTCTTCCTGAATTTGAGAAAGCAAATTGAGAGTATATCCTTGAAGTGCTGACATGTTAGGATCAGCATTTAATGCATGTACACCGCCAGCTGCATGCCAGCTAGATCCAGCAGCAAGAACTGATCGTTCAATAATGGCACAGTCAGTCCAGCCATTTTTTGCTAAATGATATAAAACGGAAGCCCCAACTACGCCTCCTCCAATAATAGCTACCCTATAAGAGTCTTTCATAATACCACCTCAAAATAAAAAGATATTTTAATTGAAGCCTAGACACTTTTTCAGTTACGGTCAAAAGCAATTTCTTTATATACCTAGTTAAAAATAATAAAGTGGTTTTATGGCAAGATCAGAAAAAAGTTTATCAGTCTTAAGAGTTGAGGAAGCTTTGTTAAAGGAAGGCTATAAATTTATAGTTAAAGAGTTAGATCAGACCGCAAGAAGTGCAAAAGACGCTGCTGAATCCTTGAATGTTGAGCTTGGTGCAATAGTTAAGACATTAGTATTTTGCTTTAAGCAGCAGGAGTGCAAACAGCCTGCTATAGCTCTAATTTCAGGCGATAAAATTTGTGATGTGGAACAGTTGCAAAAAGAGATGACAATCGAAGGGAAACACTTCCGGATAGGTGCCGAAGAAGTTAAAAGAATTACTGGTTACACTATTGGAGGCGTTTCACCAGTTGGGCTGCCTCCCGAAATACCCATAGCGATAGATGAGGCGCTTTTTAGATTTGAAAAAGTTTGGTGTGCAGCTGGGAATCAATTTTTTGTTTTTCCTATCGCACCGAAAGATTTGGTGCCTCTTACAAATGGTGTATTAAGCGCAAAAATAGGCATTGGTTTAGGTAGATGAAATGACCTCTTTATCAGATGAAATATTAACGTTCTGGTTTCAAGAATGTTCTAATGAGGATTGGTTTATGACAAATTCAGAATTTGATGAGCGCCTAAGAGAGCGTTTTTTGGATGCTAACCAGCAGGCATCTAGTGGGGAGCTCGCTCATTGGGCTAATGATTCCAAAAGCTGTTTATCTTTGATTATCATTTTGGATCAATTTACGAGAAACTTGTTCAGAGGAACACCAAAAGCTTTTCAAAATGATGAGCTAGCAATTAAGTGGACAAAGTTATCAATAGATCAAACTTATCTTGAGACGTATAATCATGAAGAAATTCAGTTTTGCCTTATGCCGTTGGTTCATTCTGAGCAGCTATCGGATCATAAACTTGCTGAAGATTTAAGAATAAAATTTTTATCTGATCACCCTAGGCACGATTTAGTTAAAAAGTCCTGGGATAATCACCAGTTACCGATAATTAGATTTGGTAGGTATCCTCATAGAAATGAAATTTTGGGTAGGGACAGCACCAGGGAAGAACTTGAGTTTTTAAAAGGCCCTAACTCCTCTTGGTAGTTGTTTTAATTTATTGCCGCCTTTATTTTCTTAAATGTGTCCCCTAACAATATTTCTTTAGTTTCTTTATAATATGGGTGACCTAGAGTTGCTAAATCTTTTGCCTTTTCCAGAACTTTTTTTTCTAAGTCACCAGATTCAGCTATTTCATCGAGCCAGCCAGCTTTTACACCAGAATTAATTGGGTACGGTTCGGCATGAAAAAGGGCCCTATAAACATGAGATTTATCAAGCCTGCTCGCAGCAATTTCTATGAGCTGTGTAGGAATGGACATTTTATTTCTAACCTCATTAGCCTGTAATATGTAATTGCCATTTACTCCTATCCTATAATCACAACATGACACAAGAAATATACCTAATGCTATAGCGTGACCTGAAACTGAAGCAATTACGGGTCTAGGAAAAGTATAGATGTCATAAAGGGTTTCAAATCCTAAGTTCAACATTTTTGTAATTTGTTCAGGTTCTCCAGCTTGAAATGTCTTTAGGTTAAAGCCACCAGAAAAAATGCCGTCCCTTCCAGTAATTATAAGGGAGCCCTTATTTCGAGGTATTTCAGAAAGAATAGATCTGAACTTTTCTAGCATTTCAATGGAAAATACATTAACTTTTCCATCATCCATTTTAATTATAGAAACGTCATCTATTCTTTTTAGATTAAGGCTATTCATCACTGTTAGGGCTTAATTAGTTTTGAAATAAAAGGGACTGTCTTCTGTTGGAACTGCATGAAGACATTTTTCATTAGCACCCCACCTCAGACATTTTCTTTTAATTCCGTTTTCATATACAAATTCGGGTTTATTGCTTGAACCCAAAGATCCAACACAGCCATAAATTGGAGCTGTCATAGCTATACTTAAAATTATCATAAATGATTTTTTTGACAATGATCTAGGCATATCTTAACTTCCCTAATTTATTGGAAACAAGAATGACATAAGAGGTGAAAATAGGCAACTTTTTTAAGCTAAACACAAAAACTTTTTAGACTTTTAGAGAGAGTTAAAATTTTTATATAATTTGGGGTCCTCTAGCTGGGCTGTCACAAAAATATTATAAATACTATGTATGCTATGTTAGATTTAACGCATAAAGCCTACCTAAAGAAACTGGATAAATATGAAAAAAATTGCAATTAACGGATTAGGGAGAATAGGAAAGCTTTTGCTTAGGCGCCTATTTGACGTTGGGTTAGGGGAAAATGTAGTATTAATTAATGATTTAAATAGTGATAATAAAATACATGCACACCTTCTTGAATTCGATACCGTCCATGGGAGATGGAAAAATAAAATTGAGTCATCAAGAGGAAAAATAAGAATAAATAATTTTGATATTGAACTTACAGGATATGAAGAAAAAAAACTTCTTAATAGTGGCAAAAATATTGACCTAGTAATCGACTGTACAGGTTCAATCATTAGCAGTGTTGACGCTCATGAATATTTTGAAAGTCAAATAAAGCAAGTATTAGTCTCTGCACCGGTCAAGGATGAGGGTGCATTAAATATTGTTTATGGTGTTAACCATGAGTTATATAAGGCCCAGGATAATGTTGTATTTACTGCTGCTAGTTGTACGACAAATTGTATTGCTCCAGTTATAAAAGTATTGCATGAGGAAGTCGGGATTATTCATGGAAGCATTACAACCATACACGATGTTACAAATACGCAAACTATAGTTGATAGGCCCGCAAAGGATTTAAGACGAGCGCGATCGGCCTTAAATTCATTGATACCAACCACAACAGGTTCTGCTACCGCAATATCTCACATTTTTCCAGATTTGAGAGGTAAGCTGGACGGTCATGCGGTTCGTGTGCCGCTTTTAAATGCATCACTTACTGACTGTGTTTTTGAACTGAAGAAGCCCACTACTAGAGAAGAAATAAACGAAAAATTTAGGAGAGCTGCTGATTCGTACTTAAATGGTATTTTGGGTTATGAGGATCGACCTCTTGTATCAGCAGATTTCACCCATGATTCTCGCTCGGCAATTATTGATGGGCCCTCAACCATGGTGATTAATGAAACTCAGGTAAAAGTTTATGCTTGGTATGATAATGAATGGGGTTATGTGTGTAGAATGGTTGATATTGTTAAGATGATGTTAAACTAAGTTAGATGAACTAATTCTTGAAACCTGATTCAAATATAAAAAGCTTTATATCTATAACAGCAGGTTATTGGACGTTTATGCTAACAGACGGGGCACTCAGAATGTTGGTGCTCTTAAATTTTCATTTGCTAGGGTTTAGCCCCATTCAGTTAGCCTATTTGTTCCTTATTTACGAATTTATGGGAATATTAACAAATTTTTTTGGTGGGTGGTTAGTAAATAGATTCGGGTTAATTCCAGTTCTGTACTCTGGTTTAACTATCCAGGTTTTGAGTTTGCTTGGTTTAGTTTTAGTGCCCAATGATATCGGCATTGTAATGTCGGTAGTTTTTGTGATGGCTGCTCAAGGTTTTTCTGGTATTGCCAAGGACTTAACAAAAGTCAGTTCGAAATCTGCAGTAAAAATTTTGGCTCCTGATTCATCTGATAAAATTCTTTTTAAGTGGGTGGCTACCTTAACTGGATCTAAAAATGCCATGAAAGGTTTTGGCTTTTTACTTGGAGGTATTTTTCTAGCGCTTTTTGGTTATAAAGTTTCACTAGCGATTTTGATTGCAATACTAGTAACTATTTTTGTAGCAATTTTTTTCTCCAATCCCTCTGTCAGTGCAGGTAGTGTAAAGTCAGTAAAGCTTATCAATGTAATCTCCTCAAATCATAAAATAAATTTTCTTTCACTAGCGCGGTTATTTTTATTTGGTGCTAGAGATACTTGGTTTGTTGTTGGTATTCCAATCTATTTTTTAGAGGCCTTTGAAGCATCAGAGATTTTTGGTGATCGATCAGCATTTTTTCTCGTTGGGGGTTATATGGCCATTTGGATTATTTTTTATGGATTAGTGCAAGCTTACGCCCATAGAATTTTTGTAGGCTTCAATGACTACAAACTTAAGTCTGGTGCGATGTTTTGGATTTTTCCGTTGCCTTTGGTTCCTCTTTTTTTGGCATTCGCCACATATATTATTGAGCAGCATTCAATTATTCTTACGATCCTTTTAATAGTGGGGCTATTGATTTTTGGATCAATATTTGCTGTAAACTCTAGCCTTCATTCATTCCTAATACTCAAGTTCACAACGTTGGAAAGAGCTTCACTAGATGTAGGATTTTATTATATGGCAAACGCCGCTGGGCGCCTTTTGGGAACGTTACTATCGGGGTTGAGTTTTCAGTTTGGGGGATTAAGTTCTTGCCTGATAGTTTCTGCAATTTTTCTTTTGGTTGCTACTTTTTTTACTTGGCTTATTCCAATAACTAGAAAATAAATCTCATACGATTTATTGGTTTGGTCAAATTCTTAAAAATCTACATAGTTTAAATACTTCGTATATAGTATGTTTCATAAAAGTATTTTATTTTAAACATTAACAGTATGGCCTCTACTACTTTTTTTATCATTATTTTAGCTGCAATTTTACATGCTGGGTGGAATGCAGTTGTAAAAGGTGGTGAGGACAAGTTATTGCAAATGACTGCAGTAATGTCAGGCCATATTCCGTTTGCTGTCGTAACTTTATTTTTTGTGCCGGCACTTGATTTTGCTTGTTGGCCTAACCTAATGCTTGGAGCCATTTTCCATTTTGGCTATCAGGTATATTTAGTTGAGTCATATAAAAAAGGTGATTTATCACAGGTCTATCCAATTGCAAGAGCTTCAGCACCTTTAATCGCAACGTTGGTTAGCTTTATATTTTTAGGTGTAGATTTCGGATTAACTGAAATATTGGCTATTGCTTTGATAATTTTGGGGCTCATTTCTACAGTTGGTATGCGGATACAAAACGTACCAAAAGCAGCAGCAATTTCTGCAGTTATTACGGGTTGCTTTATAGCCTCTTATTCTCTTGTAGACGGTTATGGAGGACGACTTGGTGGGAGTCCTGTAGCATACTATTGTTGGTTGTCCCTAATAAATGGCCCAATTATGTGGCTCTATTGTGCAAAGGTATCTCCACCGTCATTGGTTAATTTTTTTGGAAATGCTAAGTGGGTTTTTTTTGGTGGTGGGCTGTCATCATTTGCAGCCTATTGCATGGTAATGTGGGCATTTTCAAAGGCACCTATACCCGTTGTAATGGCTATCAGAGAAACTTCGATTATTTTCGCTTTTGTAATTGGAATATTATTTCTTAAGGAAAAAATGACTATGGCAAAGACAATAGGGACAATTCTTGCGGTTTCGGGCATAATCGTGTTGCGAAGCTTCTAGTTTACTTAGTATAGAGTATCTAATCTATTATGTTTATGAAGGTTCACACTTGCCACTCTTAATTAGAACTTATCTTTTTTTTACGTTTATATTTAGCGCCTTGTCCTACCTTATAATCTATTTAAGGCTTTGGAGCGGCAAGGAGGATCAAGATAGGTTTAAGGAAAAGCTAGGACAATATGAACGGGATAGATCAAACTCAAAACTAATTTGGTTCCATGGTGCTAGCGTGGGTGAAACATTATCAATAATTGGACTAATAAAAGAAATTACTAAGATAAATGATAAATTTGAATTCTTAATCACGTCTGGGACTAAGACATCCTCACAGATTCTTTCAATGAGGATGCCAAAAAACGCAGTGCATCAATTTGTTCCTATAGATACTCCCGGAGCTGTAAAATTATTTCTAAAGCATTGGAGACCAGATTTTGCAATTTGGATTGAAAGTGAAGTTTGGCCCCGCTTGTTAATCGAAACCTCTAAGACAAAAATACCTATGTGGTTGGTAAACGGTTCAATGTCCCTTAGGTCATATAAAAAATGGAGATATGCTCCTTTATCTATGCAGTATCTGTATAATAAATTTGAGAAGGTATACTTGAGAGATGAGAGGTCAGCGGGTTTCCTAAATCAGTTAGGCTTATCAAGTGAGAACTTTAATGTTTATGGCAGTTTAAAGGCAGATCAGGAAAAATTAGAATTTCGAAAAAGTGACCTTAAAGAATTAAAAAAAGGTTTGAAGGAAAAGAGGGTATGGGTAGCTTCCTCAACTCACCCTGGAGAGGAGGAAATTGTTTTAAAGGCTCACAAAGATTTATTAAAGGTGGACAAAAATATTTTTTTAGTTTTGGTTCCCCGTCATCCGGAAAGAGGTAAAGAATTAATGAAATTGGCTTTATCTTTGGATCTTAAAGGTTCCCTTCGCTCTCAATCAAAAAAAATAAACTCAACTGATCAGATGCATATCGCAGACACCCTAGGAGAGCTTGGGCTATGGTATGAACTGACACGCGTTTCCTTTATTGGGGGTTCAATAACGAAGAATGGCGGTCATAATCCATACGAAGCAATATTGGCAGATACATTTATTATTCATGGGCCAGAGACATTTAATTTTGAAGAAATTTACCAAAAGTTTGATGAAGGAAATTTTGGAAAGAAAATAATTAATTCCGAACAACTTTTCCAAGAAGTATTAAATTTATTTAATAAGGATAAAGTAGCTATTTGTTTTACCAAGGCGAAGGAATTAATAGCATCCGATAAGAAAAAAATAAAAACGCTTGCCAACCAAATACATGATCGGTTAAAAGGCACGTGAAAATTATTTTTAATGAACTGATGAAATGAATTTTGATAGATCCTTAAAAATAGCTCCTTCAATTTTATCTGCAGACTTTGCTAATTTTGGCGCTGAATGTGAGGCGATCGAAAAAGAAGGATGTGACTGGGTTCATATAGATGTAATGGACGGTCATTTTGTTCCCAACATAACCTTTGGCCCTCAGACGTGTAAGGCTATTAGACCACACATAAAGACAGTGATGGATGTCCATCTCATGATATCTCCGGTTGATGATTTTATAGAAGCGTTTGCAGATTCGGGTGCAGACATTATTACTGCTCATGTTGAGGCTGGTCCTCATATTCATCGAACCATCCAGAAAATTAAATCTTTAGGTGTTAAGGCAGGTGTTGCAATAAATCCCGGGACATCACTTTCTAGCATTGAATATATCCTTGATATGGTTGATTTAGTTTGTGTCATGACAGTAAACCCAGGTTTCGGTGGACAAAAGTTTATTCATTCTCAGGTTGAAAAAGTTAGAATTTTAAGAGAGATGATAGGCGATAGAGAAATTCATATTGAAATAGATGGAGGTGTAACTCCTGAAACAGCACCTCTTGTATCGAAAGCAGGAGCGGATGTTTTGGTTGCTGGTTCGGGAGTTTTTGGTGGTGGCTCTGTTGACAATTCCTCAGTTTATGGAAAAAACATTAAAGAAATTCGTGATTCTGCTAATAGGGTTTTGGAATAATTTTGAAAGGAAGACAATATGGTTGCAATACCTCCGGTTTGTGATTTTGGTTGGCAAGCAAAGAACTTTAAATTGTCTGGAGTGGATGGAAAGCATTATTCCTTAGATAATGTAAGAGGTAATAATGGTATGCTGATCATGTTCATATGTAACCACTGTCCGTATGTCTTAGCTGTCCTAGATAGGATTGTTAGAGATGCCGAAGCATTACAGGGCTTAGGGGTCGGAGTCGCCGCCATTTCCTCAAATGATGTAATTGCATATCCTGAGGATAGTTTTGAAAATATGATCAAACTGTCTAAAGATAATAACTTTAGTTTTCCATATTTGTACGATGAAGATCAGAATGTTGCCAAGTCTTTTGATGCCGTTTGTACACCAGATTTTTTCGGATTTAACTCAAAAAATGAGCTGCAGTATCGAGGAAGATTAGATGCTTCTAGAAAAGAGTCAGGGCCTTCAGATTTGGGTAGAGATCTGTTTGAAGGTATGAAACTTGTTGCTGAAACTGGCAAAGGTCCGACTGACCAAATAGCCTCCATGGGTTGTTCAATAAAATGGAAATAATTAATTAAATCTTAATCTTAATCTTAATTTAAATTTTGTTTTGTGAGAATTAAAGGTGTCAAAAAAAGTCCGTGCAAATAAGGCCCTTGATAGGGATTTAAAATCAAGAACGTTTTTTGAAGGAGCTGCGAATGAGCAAAAGAGACAGCTGTTAGCTCCTTCCTTAGCATTCGCTTTTATCCTGATTTCTGGCTTAGTAGTTACAGCTGTTCTTGGATGGAATGCGCAAAGTATTATTATCATTTTTGCTGCCGCTATTGGAGCTTATATGGCTTTAAATATTGGAGCCAATGATGTTGCAAATAATGTAGGGCCAGCTGTTGGAGCAAATGCAGTAACTATGCTGGGTGCTTTGATAATAGCAGCAATCTTTGAGACTGCAGGTGCTCTAATTGCTGGAGGTGATGTGGTGGGCACAATTTCCAAGGGCATTATTGACCCAAAGCTTGTTTCTCATCCTCCCACATTCATATGGGCTATGTTTGCGGCTTTACTAGCTGCAGCTCTGTGGGTCAACTTAGCAACTTTGGTTGGTGCTCCAGTTTCTACTACGCACTCTATTGTAGGTGGAGTCATGGGGGCTGGAATAATGGCAGCGGGTCTAACGGCTGTAAACTGGCCAAAAATGGCTCAAATTGCAGCAAGCTGGGTGATATCACCTTTGCTCGGAGGGATAATCGCTGCTTTATTTCTGTGGCTTATCAAATCTCAGGTTTCGGATAAGGATGATAAGATAGGTGCTGCAAACAGATGGGTTCCTTTGCTAGTAGCTATTATGGCGGGTGCATTTGCCACTTACCTTTCTATAAAAGGCATAAAGAAAATTATTAAGATCGACCTGCAAACGGCTTTAATTATTGGTCTGGTAGCACTTGGCTTTTGCTATTTAATTGTAAAGCCTTTGATTCGACGGCAGTCGGAAGGAATGGAGAATACAAAAAAATCTATCAGAGAACTTTTTAAAATTCCTTTAATATGTGCAGCAGCCTTGCTTTCATTTGCTCATGGCGCAAATGATGTAGCCAACGCCGTTGGACCATTAGCGGCGATCGTTCATACTGTAGAAGCGGGCGAAGTTGTTGCTAAGGTATCGATACCTCTATGGGTTATGGGTATAGGTGCTTTTGGATTGTCATTTGGTTTACTTTTATTTGGCCCTAAATTAATCCGGATGGTTGGGGAGAAAATAACAAAACTTAATCCTCTTAGGGCCTACTGTGTTGCGCTTTCTGCTGCAATTACGGTTATAATTGCTTCTTGGTTAGCTCTTCCTGTCAGTTCAACACACATTGCAGTAGGAGCTGTATTTGGAGTTGGGTTCTTTAGAGAATTTCACTGGCGAATGACTGCTAATAAAAAAGATGTAATAGCTCTAAAGGAAAAAGAAATTGTAAAGGCAGATACAAAGAAAAGAGTCCATCGTAAACTTGTTAGGCGTTCACATTTTTTAACAATAATTGCGGCCTGGGTTATTACAGTACCAGCCGCAGCAATTCTTTCAGGTTCCCTATTTGTATTGCTGAATT
>CACAMI010000002.1 GCA_902533625.1 uncultured Alphaproteobacteria bacterium
TTATCCTTTGCTGTTTTTATTGATTCAATAGAGCTCAATAAATTTCCATCTTCTAAAGCGACAATAGAGTCACGGTAAAGTTGTCTAATTAATACGGCCTTCCAGTTATTCCACGCTTGTGGACCAACCCCTCTAATATCACATACAGTAAGTACAGTAAGTAAATTCAATCTGTTCTTACTTTGAACAATATTAACAAACTCTTTGACTGTTTTGGGATCTGAAATATCTCTCTTCTGGGCAACATCCGACATCAGTAAATGATTTTTCACCAGCCAAACAATTAATTCAGTTTCTGCTGCATCTAAACCCAGTCTTTTAGAAACTTTACTAGCTATCCGAGAACCAGCTATTGAGTGATCTTCTGGTAGGCCTTTCCCAATATCGTGGAGAAGTAATGCAAGATATATTACTTTTCTATTTACCCCTTTTTCAAGTATTTCGGAAGCGATTGGTAGATCTTCAGTGAGTTTTTTATTTTCGATAAGAGCTAGATTGATAATACATTGGATTGTATGTTCATCAACGGTATATGAATGATACATATTAAATTGCATCATCGCGACTATGCGTCCAAATTCAGGAATAAAAGCTCCTAAAAAACCTACTTCATTCATCCGACGAAGGGCGCGTTCAGGGTTATTGTAGTCGAGTAAAAGTTCTAAGAAAATTTTTACAGTTTCGGGGTCTTTTCTATATTTTTCATTCACACATGCAAGATTTCCAGCAACTAATCTTAAAGCATCAGGATGAATTAACATTTCAATTTCTAATCCATGCTTAAAAAGAAGGATAAGATTTTTCGGATCCTTTAAGAATGTTTTGGGATCAGAGATATTAAGCCTTCCGTGCTCAAAAATAAAACCTTTTGGAGCATTCTCCTGGGCAAATTTAAACGCATTCCTAATAGAGTTTCTTATGTTGGGTTTATTTAAAACATGCCTAGCTTCCATTGCTGTCAAAAATATCCTAGTTAGCTCTCCAACTTGCTTTGCGCGTAAAAAATATGTTTGCATAAAAAGTTCAACGCTTTCTCTTCCTCCTTTCTTTCTAAAGTTTAATAAATTAGAAATTTCAACCTGATAATTAAAATAAAGTATTTCCTCGTTTCTTCCTGCAATTAAATGAAGCAAGCATCGAACAATCCATAAGAATTCTTCGGCTTGCTTAAAAGCTTTGAATTCACTGTTAGTAAAAACGTCATATTTTATCAACTCCTCAGGAGTTTCTGCCTTATAAATATATTTTAAAATCCAATATAAGGTTTGGAGATCGCGCAATCCACCTTTGCCTTCTTTTACATTCGGTTCAACGACATATCTTGCTTCACCATTTTTTGCATGCCTTATCTGCCGTTCTTTCAATTTCGCTTCAATAAATTCTGCTCCTGAGTTTTGGAAGAGGTTGCTCCAAAGCCTTTTCTTTAATTCTTTTGAAAGTTCAAAATCGCCAATTAAGTGCCTGTGTTCAAGTAACGCAGTACGGATGGTAAAATCTTTCCTTCCAAGAGCTAAACACTCTTCAATAGAGCGAACAGCGTATCCAATCTTTAACTTCATATCCCATAAAGCATAAAGAACAGTTTCAATTACTCGTTGGTATTCTATAGAACTTTTTTTAGGTAATAAAAAAAGTAGATCAATGTCAGAATAAGGTGCCATTTCGGCTCTTCCATAGCCTCCAACTGCCATTATGGTTATTAATATAGGCTCCTTTTTAAATTTTTGTCTGTATTCACTTTTTGCAATTTCTGTGGCAAGGTTTATTACATCATCAGTTATTTTGGTATACGTTTTTAATACCTTTCTAACTAGCTTAGGGTTTTCAAAAAATTTTGATTCCATGGAGAACCTAGCATCATCATAAGCGTCTCTGATTACTTTTAATGCAGCTTTCCTGGGTTTGTCACAAACATTTTTTGAACCTAAAACGTTAGTAATTTTGGATTTTAATTTAGGAAGATCCAATTTAGGGAAGATGATTTCTTTTTTGGGTGCATTATTCGCCATTTTTAAGTGATTGTTCTCATAATATTAATAGAATGTTTCTGTAGGGTTTTTTATAATTTTAACTCTTCCAGCCTGACTTTCACCAATACCCAATAATCTTTCCAGGGAGCCATTTGGAAGTAAACGGAAAGCTCCTAAGACACCTAAGAATCCAGAAGAGTTTGTCAAAGCTGAAATTGTAAATGGGTCGGTAATATAAGTTTCTTTAGAATTTTTTATCAAGGCTCCAATAGCGGCAATAGTATCGTAAGCAATTGCCGATTCCAGTGATGGCTTTGAACCATATAATGAGTGGTATCGCTTGAGAAATTCGTTGATCCTTTTTTTATTTATTAAAGGAAACCAGGCATTTTTTAAGGCAGGTTCCGTTAAAAGATTACTTTTTGTTGACCATCTAGACAATCCAATGACTTGAATTCTTGAGCCTTTACTTTCAGCCATTAATTCTTTAAGAGAAGCTAATACAAAGACCATATTTTGATCTGGCGTCCCTAATATTATTACTGCTTCCTTACGAGAGTCGGAGTGAAATTTTTCAATAATACTTTTCACTTCTGTAAGATATTTTGAAGTATCTGATACCCTCACATATTTTAATATAGTGCCATTTTTTCTCATAATCAGCCTTTTCAAGTCAGCTAATTCTATATCATCTTCTTGATTAATGCCTTCTAAGACTAAAAAATTATCGTAACCTTCATTTATTGAATATTCTAAAACTTGATCAGCTAGGTTTATCTTCCCAATTCCCATATTAAAAATATTGCGGCCTAAAGTTTTCTCGTGTGCTGAAAAACTTAATAACTTTTTTCCTGAAACTTTTAAAATAGTTGCTAGTGAAAGTGCTTCCGCATTATCTAGAGTTCCTATGGCAATTTGAATATTATCATTTACAGCTTCTTCGGCTTTTTTTTGGATTGTTTCTAGAGTGCCATCTGTTTCATATAAAATTATTTCTAAAGGCATGGGGCGTAGGTCTTCAGCGGCTAATTTAGCAGAATTATAATAATTTTTAGCCTTATCCACCACAATTTGATTTTTATGCTTAGTAGGCAGAAATAAACCAATCCGTATTGCTTGGGTTATCTCTATTTCTAGTTTATTATTATTGGCAGGCTGAGTATTACAAGCAGAAGTCATTATTAAAATTATCAAAAGACCAAAAAAAGCAGTTAACCTTCGTCTAATATATTCGACGTGGAAAGGGTCAAGATTTTGCCTCTTCTTGCAGTATACTTTCCAGGTTGTTTTCATTTTATCAGTTGGGTGCCACTTTTTATCTATATGAAAGACTAAACTATGTTTAAAGGAAAGTAAAAATTCTATAAAATGTGTCAATGGAAACGAATCTAAAAGCTGGATTATATTTGCTCTCGACGCCTATAGGTAATAGAGGTGACATAACAATACGGACACTGGAAATTTTAAAGGAATGTGATCTGATTGTGTCAGAAGATACTCGTGTGGCAAGGAAGTTATTATCAATGTATCAGATTTCTCTAGATGGAAGAAATCTTGTTTCTTATTCAGATAATAGTAATTCTTATGCGCGTAGAAAAATAGTTGAATCAATTCATAATAGTAAATCTGTTGCTCTAATTTCTGATGCAGGGTCACCGCTAATTTCTGACCCTGGTTATAAATTGGTTTGTGAGGTCATAAGCAGTGGAGCTGATGTGCATAGCATACCGGGACCAAGTTCAGTAATATCCGCTCTTTCCTTGTCTGGTTTGCCGTGTGATAAATTTTATTTTCATGGGTTTTTGTCCAGCAGAGAGAAGAAAATACTAGAAGAATTAGAGAGACTTAGGGATTATTCCTGCACAGCAATAGTTTTTGAGTCATCAAGACGTTTAATTAAGACTCTAAAATATATCGGGAGAACATTTGGTCAGAAGCACTTGGTGTCAGTTTGTCGTGAGATGACAAAAAAATTCGAAGAGATCCGAAGAGGCACTGTAGAGGAGTTATTAGAAGAGTTTGACAGTAGAGAAAAAGTGAAGGGAGAGGTGGTCTTGGTTATTGGAGCGAAAACTTTCCATAAAATGGATAGTGTTCAGATAGACAAGTACTTGCATTATGAACTTCAGACAAGAAGTGTTAAAGATACTGTTGAAATCCTTTCTAAGACACTATCTCTTTCAAAGAGAGTACTTTATGATCGGGCTTTAGTAATTAAAAATAAATTAAAAAAATAAGTGTGTAGGTTAAATTAATGTCATTAAGAATTGCATTTCAAATGGATCCATTAAGTGAAGTGGATATTAACGCTGATACTACTTTTCGATTGATAGAAGAGGCACAAAAAAGAGGTCATTCAAATTATGTCTACAATCCGGAGACCTTAAAATTTGATCAGGGTGCAATTAAGGCATCTGGTTCACTGGTTAAGGTAGACAGAGAGGCCGATACCGTGGTTTGCTTAGAAGAGCAAACAGAATTATTACTAAATAGTTTCGACATAATTTGGCTAAGGCAAGATCCGCCCTTCGATATGCTTTATATTACTACCACGCATATTCTAGATTTGATTTCTCCAAATGTATTAGTAGTTAATAACCCATTTTGGGTAAGAAATTTTCCAGAAAAGTTACTAGTTTTGCAATTTCCCAAATTAATACCTCCAACGCTGATTTCGAGAGATTTGGATGCCATGAAAAAATTTCACAATGATATCGGCGAAATAATAGTTAAGCCACTTTATGGAAATGGTGGGGAGGGAATATTTAAGCTAAGTAAAGGGGACCCAAACCTATCAGTAATTTTTGAGCTATTCATTAAGAACTCTAGAGAGCCTCTGATATGTCAAAAATATTTACCTCAAGTTAAGAGCGGTGATAAGCGAATAATTTTAATTGATGGTGAGCCAGTTGGAGCAATTAATAGGGTGCCAAAACTGGGGGAAGTCAGATCAAATATGCATGTAGGAGGTACTCCTGAGAAAAGTGTCATTTCGACATCTGATCTCGAAATTTGCAAAGAGATAGGCCCTACTCTTAAGGAAAATGGGCAATTTCTTGTTGGAATTGATGTTATAGGAAACAATTTAACCGAAATAAATCTTACCTCCCCAACAGGAATCCAAGAAATAGAGCGTTTCGATGGTGTTAATATGGCTGGAACAATGTGGAAATTATTGGAAAAAAAGGTAGTAAGTGGGAAAAAAAATTAAAGGCTATGTTTTTGATATAGGAAACGTTTTAGTGAGTTGGTCGCCTTCCAATATTACAAAAAAGTATTTTGATGGGAGCACTTCAAATAGTCATAACTTAAATCAGGTAACCGAGGAGATGAATTTAAGGATAGATAAGGGTGAACCTTTTCAGGAGGTCATAAAAGAGTATATAAATAAGTACCCTAAATTTGAGGAAGTATTATTAGATTGGAGAGATAATTGGATACAGATGTTTCAACCTAAAATTACCGGCACATGGTTAGTGCTTGAGGAACTCAAGCAAATGGGCAGTCCAGTTTATGCTTTGTCAAATTTCGGGAAGGAGACTTTTGAACTTGCATGCCATTTTTACCCAGAACTTAAATCTTTTAATTTTTGCTTTATTTCTGGTTATCTTGGATTAGTGAAACCAAATGAAAAGATTTATGAGATTGTGGAAGAAAAATCCGGCTTTCGGTCTGGTGAATTATTTTTTGTAGATGATCGAATTGACAATTGCAGAGTAGCGTCAGAACGAGGATGGATAGCTCATAGGTTCACAAACCCTCAAAGACTCAGGGACCATTTGAATTCTTTAGGAATAAGGTTGAAAAGCTAAGGTTACTTCGATACACCTTTAAAAAAATAATTTGGGATTCATCGTGACTTTTAGAGCAGGGATATATCTGGCAGTTTTATCGATGGCGGCAATAGTTATATTGTCTAACATTTTAGTGCATTTTTTGCTAGGTGAATGGCTTACATATGCTGCTTTCACATATCCTTTCGCTTTTTTAATTACTGATCTGTCTAACAGATTATATGGATCTAAGGTTGCACGATTAATCGTTTTAATAGGATTTTTTACAGGTATTTTGGGTTCCTTAATAGGAACACAAATTTATGGAGAGTTTGGGCCACTTGTAACTTTAAGAGTTGCGATTGCTTCAGGTGCTGCATTTTTGCTTTCTCAATTACTGGATATTAAGTTATTTTCTTTATTTTTTTCCAAAACCCAGTGGTGGAGGGCACCCTTATTTTCTTCTATTATAGGCGGCTCTATTGATACATTGCTATTTTTTTCCGTTGCATTTGATTCAAACTTTTCATTTTTGGAACCTTCAAATGATGTATCATGGGCAAATACTACTAGTCCGCTTCTCGGTTGGGGCCCAGAAGTGCCGTTCTGGTTGAGTCTATCAGTTGCTGATTTCATTATTAAGTTAGGGATAGTTTTTGTTTCACTAGTGCCATTCAGGTTAATCCTGAACAAGGTCGTGTATACTGAAAATGTAAAAGTATAGCTTACTTTAACTCCTTTCTTTCAAAAGTCTGGCCTTTTGTTTTTTCCAGTCTCTTGCTTTCTCTACTTCGCGTTTGTCTGGAGCTCGTTTTCCTTTGGCTAATCCCAAAAGAAGTTTTACTCGACCTTTCTTATTAAAATACATTTTTAAGGGAACTAAGGTCATACCATCCCTGCCAATCGCCTGCCACAACCTTGAAAGTTCCTTCTTACTGACAAGGAGTTTCCTAGGTTTTTTTTCTTCATGTGTGAACGTCTTTGCATGGGAATAATTTGGAATGAAACTATTTATCAACCAAAGTTCTCCATGCTCAACTGAAGCATAACTTTCACTTATGCTGCTTTTGCCACCTCTTAAAGATTTCACTTCTGAACCTTCGAGTACAATCCCACATTCTATATTATCTTCAATAAAAAAATTATACCTAGCTTTTCGGTTTTCTATTGTTGGGGAAGATACAGAATTTTGGTGTTTCTTGGGCATATCCAATTATATAATGCCAGCAAACCTCAAGGCATCATCCATTAATTTTTCAGTTTCTTTGTCAACTGTAACGAGAGGAGATCTTACTTCATTATTTACAAGACCAAGTTTTGAAAGTGAATATTTGATTGGGCAAGGATTTGGTTCCAAAAATGCTGCCCTATGAAGTTTTATCAGCTTGTCTTGCATTTCTAGGGCCTGTTTATAATCACCTTTAAGCATCACGTTTTGAAAATCAGCAGAAAGTTTTGGCGCAACATTTGCTATCACTGATATACAACCTACGCCGCCATGCGCATTGAATCCGAGAGCAATCTCATCATTTCCAGAAAGCTGTATAAAATCCTTCCCGCAAGAAATTCTAGTGTCAGAAACTCTACCTACGTCACCCGTCGCATCCTTTACGCCAACGATTCTGGGCATTTTTGAAAGTGTAGCCATTGTTTCAAGGGACATATCAATAACTGAGCGGCCAGGTATATTGTATATGATAATAGGGAGGTTGCAGGAATCGTGTAGCAGCTGGTAATGGTTAATCAGACCTTTTTGGTTTGGTTTATTATAATAAGGTGTGACAACCAAGGCGCCATCGGCGCCAATTTTTTCTGCAAATCTCATTAGATCAGTTGATTCTGCAGTGTTATTGGATCCCGCTCCAGCTATAACTGGTATCCGACCTGCACTTGTTTTCACTACGGATTCCACAACAATTTTATGCTCTTCGTGTGAAAGGGTCGGGCTCTCTCCAGTTGTCCCTACAGCAACTAGTCCATGACTTCCTTCAGATATATGCCACTCTACCAGCTTTTCTAAGGTTTCTAGATCCACTTTGTTATCTTTGAATGGGGTTATTAATGCTGGGATAGATCCTTTAAACATTCTTGCTACAGCTCCAAAATAAATGATATATTCTACATAACCTATTCCTTTTATCCAAATCTTTTGAATGATTAAATGTTTTTTTTGACGAAATTTTTTTTAGCTCTAGTTCTGATTGCCTGTAACCACACGAAAAGCAAAAAAATAAACGAAATGATTAGTATTAAAGCTATACTATTTTTGTTCATTTCAACGCTAACTTTGGATGCTGCAAATATCAAAATTGATTCAAAAAAACTGTCTGATGCTATGGTATATTCTGATGCTGGTATGTGGAATAATTCTTTTGATCTTGTTGAAGGAATACCTGATGATTCGGTTCAAGATTTAATACAGTGGCTGAAGTTGCGAGAAGGGGAGGGATCAAAATTAGACTACATTAATTTTATAAAAGAAAACCCTCATTGGCCAGGAATGCGTTTATTGAGGCTAAAGGCTGAAAGAAGAATTTATGAGGATTATAGGAAAAAAAGAATTAATATAGACGAAAGTATTTTGGTGCTTTTCCCTGAAAACCGACCTCAAACAGGTGAGGGATTATTCTTATTTGCTGAAATCATTTCCCGAATTGGAGAAACTGAAGAGACATTACAGTCTTTATTCGAGCAATGGCTTATTGTTGAATTTTCCGATGTTAGCTTTAAGGAGTTCACAGAAAAATTTTTGAAAAAATATGATCTAAAATATTCTAAAAGAGTTGAGGAACTCTTGTGGAATAGAAAAACTTCATCCGTTGAACAGCTACTTAAAATTAGCAAATACAAAATGTCTAATACAGATATAGTTCGATTGAAACTTCAAAAGCAGGAAAAAAACGTGACGAAATATTTGTCTAATTTAACTATAAAAGAAGCAAACCATCCTGGCGTTATTTTTGATAGATTCAGATATAGAATAAGTAAGAATTTTTTGGATTCAGCAAGTGAATATATTTTAGCTAACTCTAAGCAAGGTTTAGGAATTCTTGGCAGAGCTAATAAATGGTCCCATTATAGATCCCGACTGGTGAAGCACAATTTAGCGAAGTCAAAAACTCTGGATGCATATGAGATAGCAAGGAACCATTATTTGCAACAAACGGAAAGAAAATATTATCAGTTAGAGTGGATGGCAGGGTTTATAGCTTACTATTATCTCAATAAATATGAGCTGGCTCTTTCACATTTTCAGAACTCATATCAAGTGGCTGGCTCTTCAGAGTCTAAAGCCAAAGTAAAGTATTTTCTTGGTAAAACTTTTGAAGCGATGAATAGGGATGAAGAATCAAAATCTGCTTTTTTAGAGGCATCTGAATATATTGATACTATTCATGGCCAAGTATCTTATGAAATCTTAAATACAGGAGATGATGTACTTTTGGTAATTGAGCCTAAAGATCCTCCTATTTTTGGTCCTATTTTAACACTGGATACGGTTAGATTGGGATTATTATTGAGCTATGCAAGTAGGACAGTTTTGGGTGACTGGTTCTTTCAAAATTCAGCTAAATTTCTAAACGCTCAGGAAAAAGCTGATTTGATAAAATCATTAAATAGCACTGGTCATCATATGTCAGTAATCTCAATAGTTAGTAAGTCGAAAACCTTAAGAGAAAATGCTGTTAATGAAAATTATCCTATACCAAGTTTTTGGGATGTTTCAGATAGTACTATAGAGCCTTTATATTTAGCAATAGCTAGAGAAGAGAGTAAATTCTATATAGGTTCAAGAAGCTCTACAGGTGCTGAAGGGTTAATGCAATTGATGCCAAAAACTGCTGAGATGATGGCAATTGAGTTGGGTTTGCCCTATTTGCCCAGCCGTTTAAGGGTGGATTGGAAATATAATGTGAAACTTGGTGCCAATTATATAAAAAAACTGATGAAGAGATATGATTATAGTCTTCCTCTGGCTCTAGCAGGTTATAATGCAGGACCAGGTCGCGTAAATGAATGGTTGAAGATATATGGGGATCCAAGAGAAAATGAAATTGATATGTTGAACTGGATTCAATGCATCCCTTTTGATGAGACCAGAGGTTATGTTTCAAGAGTACTGGCGGCAATAACTATGTATGAAGGAATACTAAGGGGAGGAAGTCTCAAGCTTGACTCCCTTGACCAAGAATTTTTGTATAGTGCAGACTAGCCGGTCGGACTTTGGCTTAATTCTTTCAAGTACATTAATATGCCACTGGAAATTATGACTGCCGTTCCTACGACCGTTAATAAATCTATGCTTTCGGAAAATAGTAGAATGCCAAAGAGTGTTGCAAATACAACTTGAAAATATGCAAAAGGTTGAACTTTAGAGGCCTCGGATATTTCAAGTGTTTTAATTAACAGGAAATGACCCAGAATTGCGATAAAGCAAAGCATTGCTAGCCATAAAATATCAAAACCTTTAATAGGCTCCCAGTAAAATGGTATTAACGTTGTCATGAAAATCGCCCCTACTATTCCTACCCAGAATAAACTTGTTTCGGTTGAGTCTTCATCAGAAACATAACGTGTTATAACGGTGTAGAATGCAAAAAGAAATGCTGAAAGTAAGGGTATAAAGTATTCGATGGAGAAAGATGTAGTACCGGGTCGTAATATGATTATTGTACCTACAAACCCAAAAAAAACTGAAATAGATCTAAAGACGCCAATCTTTTCATGTAGAATGGGCACAGATAAAACACATACCATCAAAGGATAACATGAGAAAAAGGCATGACTTTTTGCTAGGCCGAGCTGAGTAAAAGAAAATACCATTACACAGACTTCCATTGCCAATAATAGGCCTCTTAAAATTTGCAAGTAAAGGTGTCTTGTTTTTAGAGCTTTCTTCATCTTTTCTGGATATCGCAAACAAACTAAAAGAATGCAAAAAGAAAAGAAAAGATATCTAATAGCTACTACAACTATTACATTGTACTCAGATGCCAAAAGTCTGGAAAAGCTATCTTGCGTCGCAAAAGTTAGAGTAGTTAGGAGCATTAAAGGAATGCCGAGTTTTAAGTTATTTTCTTTTGACATTCTTATTGAGTTTCATATGTTTAATTCCTTGTTTCAAAGAAATTTAATTGGGAGAAAGAAATCTTTTATGACTTTTCTACATGAAATAATTTTTTAACCAAGATTTTAT
The DNA here is from genome assembly GCA_902533625.1 of uncultured Alphaproteobacteria bacterium. Taxonomy (GTDB): domain Bacteria; phylum Pseudomonadota; class Alphaproteobacteria; order Rhodobacterales; family Rhodobacteraceae; genus CACKLF01. The sequence goes on from CACAMI010000002.1 coordinate 10,941, forward strand.
TCATATATTCGCGAGTTGTGTAAAAAAGAAATTGTTTTGGGTTGCATTATGTGTAAATAACAAGCTTTTATGCGTTTAGTGTATTATAAATTATGACCTTAATTTTTCTGGGCAAATGAATTGAAATTCAACAATTTAAGATTAAACGGGTTTAAGAGTTTTGTGGATAAAACTGAGTTGCCCATTATGAGTGGCCTAACAGGAATAGTCGGCCCTAATGGGTGTGGTAAATCAAATGTTGTTGATGCTATCCAGTGGGTTATGGGGGAAAGTCGTCCAACCTCAATGAGAGGGGGAGGTATGGAGGACATTATTTTTGCTGGAGCCGGCACACGTCCAGCAAAGAGTTATGCAGAAGTAGCTTTAACTTTAGATAATTCAGATTTCTCAGCTCCAGAGGATTTCAATAGAGAAAAAAGAATTGAAATTGTGCGAAGGGTTGCAAGAGATCTCGGCTCAAATTTTAAGGTAAACGGGAAAGAGTTTAGAGCACGAGACGTGCAAATTTTGTTTGCCGATGTTTCGTCTGGATCTCAGTCAAACTCTTTAGTAAAACAAGGGCAGGTTACCGAGTTAATTAATGCAAAGCCGAGAGATCGGAGGAGAATTTTAGAAGAGGCAGCAGGAATTTCCGGTTTATACCAGAGACGGCATGAGGCAGAATTAAAATTGAATAGTACGGAGCTTAACTTATCTAGAGTTTCAGATGTTATCGACCAGCTGGAAATTCAAATAAAAGCGCTCGAAAGGCAGGCAAGGCAAGCAAAAAGATATAAGGACCTAGGTTTAAAAATTAGAGAGCTAGAGGCATTGCTTTCCTATTTAAAGTTTAAGGAGGCAGAGGAGGCGGTGGGTAAGTCGAACCAAGAGCTTTCTAGGATTACTGGTGAATTGGCAAAAAGTGTCGTTTTAGCTTCTTCAGCTTCTCAGAAAAGAATAAAATCAGAAGATGATATTAAACCTTTACGGACCGCGGAAGCTAGTTTTGCAGGAGAACTGGCTAAGCGTAATGCCCAACTTTCAACTCTCGATGAACAGGAGCAAAGCTCTCTGGCATCAATAAAATCCAAGGAAGAAAGTATTAGGCAGCTAAAAATGAATGAAGAAAGAGAGGAAAGTCTTCTAAAGGATGCTGTTAGGGAAAAGCAAAGGTTAGAAGAGGAAAAGAAAAAGTTAGAAAACGCTACCATTGATGTTGGAAAAGAAGAAGTATTGCGAAGTCTTGTAGAAAGATTGGAATTAGATCTAAGGACTGATGAAAAAGATCTTGAAGCTTTGGGTGAAGAGTTCGCCCGATTACAGGAAAGACTCAATGCTTTTGATAATAGAGAAAGTCAGACAAAGGAACGCTCGGAGAAACTTCGATTTGACTTACAAGAGCTGAAATCAAGTCTTGATGAAAATATTGAAACTAGAAAAAATGTAGAAAGGAGTCTGGAAGATACAAATCAAGAAATTTCAAAGGCGCGTGAAAAGTTTAAGGCCATTAGTGAGCGGCTTCAGTTTAATGAATTGGAGAGTCATAAGGCTACAGAAACTGTAAAAAATTTAAGGGATAAGATATCTGAACTAGAGGGCGACCAGTCTTTCTTGAATGCAGAATGTTTAGGGCTTAGAAATTCTGTAAAAGAGAATATAAGAAGTGACGGTCAGTTGGTTGACCGACTTCAAATAAAACAGGAATATATAAAGGCTCTTTCTTCCATTCTGGACGAAGAATTAGAATATCCTGAAATAAGAAACGACGGAGAGTCTGGATGGAAATTAATGGATCCTTTAGAAAATGAGATCCTATTGCCAGAAGGTATAAAAAGTTTTGCCGATTTGATAGATGCGCCTGAGATTCTAAGAGTTAAATTAAAATCTATCGGGTTAGTTGAAAATGAACTTGGAAATAGCCTGCAGAAATCCTTAAAAATGGGTCAAGTCCTTGTCAGTCGAGAGGGAAATTTCTGGAGATGGGATGGATTCGTAAAATATAATCAGACTTCCAAGTCCAGTCCTGAAGTAAATTTGGATCGCAAGAATAAGCTTAAAATATCAGAAGAAAAACTCGAAGCGGTGAATTCTGCCATACACACTCTTAATCAGGAATATGAGATATCTAATGAAAATTTGACTCGATCATCTGCACAGAAAATGCAATCACAAAACGATTTTTCAAAGTTAAGTAATGAGATTGATGATATGCTTCTTTTAATTAGCAAAAAGGAGGCAGAATTAAGCAATTTAGGGGAAAAAAATAAGGTTCTGAAGGAGAGTATATCTATAAAAGAGAAGGATCTTGAATTAGTTGGTGAGGTCGGAAATGATTTACCTTTGAGACAGACATTAGTTTCTGAACTTGAAAGCATAAGAGTTCGGTATGAGGAAAAGAGAGAAAAAGTAGAAACCTTAAGGGTAGAGTTTGGAGAAAAGAAAACTGATTTTGACCAAAGTAATCTTAAACGAATATCACAAGAAGAAAGAGTTGCAGAAGTTGCTATCGAATATAGTGGCTGGGTAGATAGACTTTCTGAAGCTGAGGGTAGAAAAGTAGAGTTAATTAAGAGGGAAGAAAATTTAGCTAAGGAGCTCTTGGATGCGAGGAAAAAACCTGATGAAATTAAGGATAAAAAGCGATCCTTGATTGAAAGTATTTCTGAAATAAGGGGGACCCATGCTGATGCTTCAAATAAGTTGTATGAGGCAGAACAAAATTTAAAGGTCTGCTTTGAGCAGGAAAAAAATTTAGAAGGAGAAGTTTCAAACCAGAGAGAGAAAAGGGCCACAATAGAGGCAAATAGCCAAAATATTAAGGATAAGTTAAGACAGATGGAAACCGAAATAGATGAAAATCTCGGTCTTACCTCTGATAAGCTCAGAGAACAAATTGGCTCCAACTTTGATACGCTTCCTTCTATAGAGGCTATAGAAGAGGATATTTTTTCACTTAAGAGGAAAAGGGAAAGTCTTGGGGCTGTAAACCTTAGAGCGGATGAGGATTCTACTGAATTGCTGGATCAATTTTCTTCTTTAAAGGTTGAGAGGGATGATTTGTCTGGGGCATTATCGAAACTGTCGTCTGGCATTGCAGATTTAAATAAAGAGGGAAGAGAAAGGTTGAAAAATGCTTTTGAGGAGGTGAACGCAAATTTTAAAGTACTTTTTAAAGATTTGTTTGGTGGTGGTGAAGCAATGCTTACCTTGGTTGAAAGTGCAGATCCTTTAGAAGCTGGGTTAGAAATTTTTTGTCAGCCGCCAGGAAAGAAGTTGGCAGCGATATCTCTTCTTTCTGGAGGGGAGCAAACACTAACAGCTTTATCTCTAATTTTTGCAGTATTTATGGCTAATCCAAGTCCTATTTGTATTCTTGATGAAGTTGATGCTCCGCTTGATGATTCCAATACTGTTAAATTTTGTAACCTTCTTGCCGAAATGGTTAAAAAAACAGATACAAAATTCTTGGTAGTCACCCATAATGCAATCACTATGTCAAAAATGAATAGACTTATGGGTGTCACAATGGTTGAAAAGGGTGTTAGCCAGTTGGTTAGCGTTTCTCTTAAGGATGCTGAAGAAATGGTGTTAAATAATTCTTAATTAGGAATTAAAATATGGATGAAGATAATTTACTGGTTTCAACTAAATGGCTAAAAAATCATCTGGAAGCTCCAGATATTAAAATACTAGATGCAAGTTGGTATCTCCCAAAAGAGAATAGAAAACCAGAAATTGAATTTGATAATTGCCACATTCCGGGAGCAATGTTTTTTGATATAGATGAGGTTTGTGATCTAGATAGTGATTTGCCTCATATGCTTCCAAGTCCTGAAAAATTTGCTTCACGAGTAAAGGCCCTTGGTATTGGAGATGGGCACAGGGTAATTGTTTATGATGGGGATGGGTTATTCTCAGCAGCAAGGGTGTGGTGGATGTTTAGAGTTTTCGGATTTGCAGACATTTCAGTTCTAGATGGTGGATTGCCTAAGTGGAAAGAAGAAGGATTTCAAGTTAGCAATAGAACGAAATCGATTCAGAATTATCATTTCACTGCGCGCAAAAATTCTTTAATGATTTCCAATTTAAAAGATGTTTTGGAAGCTTCACTTAAAGGTACAGCCCAAATCATAGATGCAAGAGCAGCTGACAGATTTTTGGGGACGGCTCCTGAGCCAAGGCCCGGATTGCAAAGTGGGCACATACCCGGTGCAATTAATATATGCTTTTCGGAATTACTAAATGAAGACAGGACTTTAAAAGCGAATTTGGACTTAAAGAATATCTTTGATAGTTCTGGTATTGATCTAGATAAACACATAATTACCTCTTGTGGTTCTGGAGTAACTGCTGCCATTTTAAACCTTGCTTTGGAAAAATTGGGGGCAAAAAAAGTTTCCCTTTACGATGGGTCTTGGTGTGAATGGGGTAGTAAGAAAAACCTTGATGTAGAAAAATAGCAATGAAAATATCTGCAGGTCAAAAGGTAGGGTATTATGTTTCGTATCTTTCAATGGATTCAGCACCAAATTTTGACTGGCCATTATTCAATGAACTCCATGAAATTGAAGTCAAAGAAAGTCCAGAAATTTCCGTAGAGGCTTTTCTTTCATTATATGAAAAAGTAGGAAAAAATTATGAATGGACTGATCAGTTTCTAAAGGGCAAAGAGGAAGTCGAGTCATTTCTAGAGCATGATAGTGTCAAAGTTTTCCAGTTATACTTTGATAGATCTTTAGCAGGATTTTTTGTTTTAGATTTTCGAATTAATAAAATTTGTGATTTGTCCTACTTTGGTCTTATTCCAGATTATCTAGGTAATGGACTCGGCTCTTATATGATAAAATATGCAATCCTTACTGCATGGAATAGAGATATAAGAAAAATGCTTGTGAATACGAACACTCTTGACCATGAAAGGGCACTAACACTTTATAAAAAATATGGCTTTCAAATCATAAGGGTTGAAAAACATACGCGTATTCTTTTTAATGACAGGGAAGCCACTGAAGGAATTTCCCTTGCCAAATAAGAGATTGGGTGAAAATGTTAGAATTATTAAAAGAACAACCTGCTGATAATATTATTGCCTTGATGGGGCAATTTGCTAATGATAATCGGGAAACAAAGGTTGATTTAGGTGTGGGTGTCTACAAAAATCAATCTGGAGTGACACCTATAATGGGTGCTGTAAAGAAGGCTCAGGCGCTTCTGCTGGAAAGTCAGGTTTCCAAAAGTTATGTTGGCTTGCTAGGAAATTTAGACTTTGTTCAGTCAATGAAGAATCTAATACTTTCTGATTCCTTGCGGTCTGAGAATTTTGTGGGAGCCCAGGCGCCAGGAGGCACTGGCTCTCTTCACCAAATGTTTTTGCTTTTGAGAGCAGCTAATCCAAATATAACAGTTTGGATTTCAAGTCCAACTTGGCCGAACCATCCCTCAATGCTACGACATTTGGGAATAGAATTTAGGTATTATAGATATTTTTCTGAAGAGACTGGCAGTATTGATTTTGACGGCATGATGAGTGATCTTGCAGAGGCAAAATGTAATGACGTTATTTTGCTTCATGGATGTTGCCATAACCCGACAGGGGCAAACCTAAGTGTTGGTGAGTGGGATTCCATTTCTCAGCTATGTCTAAAGAATGAAATCATACCTTTGGTTGATTTAGCTTATCAGGGTTTTGGAGACGGGCTTGAAGAAGACGTTTTAGGGCTAAGAAGAATGGCAGGATTAGTTCCAGAATTAATCATAGCTGCTTCCTGTTCTAAAAATTTTGGCTTGTATCGTGATCGTGTAGGAGTTGCACTCTATCTAAATGAAAATAAGAAAGTACTGTCTTTAACTTCGGATAACCTTAAATCGGTTAATAGGTTGACTTATTCTTTTCCTCCGGACTGGGGGGCGACTGTTGTAAGCACAATCTTAAATGACTCAGGTTTGAGAGCAGATTGGAATGAAGAGGTTCAGGATATAAGGTCTTCTATTACTCATTTGCGCTTAGGTTTGCGCGATGCATTGAAGAGGGCAACAAATAGCGATAGGTTTGCATTTCTAGGTGAGCATAAAGGAATGTTTTCTAGGCTGGGGTTAACGAAAGGCCAGGTGGACTTACTGAGGAAGGACCATGCAATTTATATGGTAGGCGATAGTAGAATAAATATAGCTGGCCTAAATGAGAAAAGTGTAAATGTTCTTGCAAATGCGGTTGCAAAAATTTTATAGAATTAATTTATAAATAGGAAAAAAAGATGTCTGGAAAAACTTATTTGCCATCAGAAGAATTTAGCAATAATGCAGTTTTGCAAGAGAATGAGTTTAACTCCATGCATGGTCAGTTTAATGAAGATCCGGAAGAGTTTTGGAGACAGCAAGGGCATAGATTAAACTGGATAAAAGGTTATTCAAAAGTTAAGAACGTAGATTTTTCTTTCCCTCACGTATCAATAAAGTGGTTTGAGGACGGAGTTTTGAATATTTGTGAAAACTGTGTAGATCGCCACCTTGAAGCTAAAGGTAACGATACAGCAATAATTTGGGAAGGAGATGAGCCAACAGACAGTAAGTTTATAACATATAATGAACTTCATAAGAATGTTTCCAAGTTAGCCAATTCCTATAAGGCTTTAGGCGTAAGGAAAGGTGATAGGATCATTATTTATATGCCTATGATACCAGAAGCAGCATATGCGATGCTAGCTTCAGCTAGGATAGGTGCAATTCATTCGGTTGTTTTTGCAGGCTTTAGCCCAGATGCTCTGTCTGCACGAATTCAAGACTGCGAAGCTTCTTTAGTCATTACAGCTGATGAAGCTCCGAGAGGAGGAAAGGTAACACCTCTTAAGTTGAATGTAGATCAAGCATTAAAAGATTTAAAGGGTGTAAAAACAATTGTTGTTCCTCGCACGGGTGGTAGTGTACCAATGCTTAGTGGAAGAGATTATCGATACGAGAATCTTATGAAAAGCAGTTCTGAAAGCTGTGCTGTTGAGCCAATGCAAGCAGAGGATCCCCTTTTTATTCTTTATACTTCAGGATCAACCGGGAAACCAAAAGGGGTGCAACATTCTTCTGCAGGTTATTTGCTTTATGCATCCATGACCCACAAGTATATCTTTGACTATAAAGATGGTGACATATATTGGTGTACTGCAGATGTTGGGTGGGTTACAGGCCATAGCTACATTGTTTATGGACCTTTATCTAATGGCGCAACAACAGTGATGTTTGAGGGAGTTCCAACATATCCAGATGCATCACGATTTTGGCAAATATGTGAAAAGTATAAGGTTTCTCAGTTTTATACTGCACCTACAGCTATTAGGGCGTTAATGGGACTTGGTGATAAATTCGTAGACAGATCGGATTTATCAAAATTAAGGTTGCTTGGATCTGTGGGGGAGCCTATTAATCCAGAAGCTTGGGAATGGTATAATAGGGTTGTAGGTAAGGGTAATTGTCCAATTGTGGATACTTGGTGGCAAACAGAAACAGGTGGAATATTAATTTCGCCTATCCCTGGTATTACTACAACTAAACCTGGATCTGCAACATTACCTTTTTTTGGAATAAAACCTGTCATTATCGACCCAAAGACAGGTCAGGAAATTAAAGAGGCAGAATGTGAAGGCGTATTAGCTATAAAAGATAGTTGGCCGGGACAAATGAGGACAGTATATAAAGATCATGAAAGGTTCGTTGATACTTACTTTAAAGATTATCCTGGATATTATTTTACTGGTGACGGCTGTCGGAGGGATAAAGATGGGTACTATTGGATTACTGGTAGGGTAGACGATGTTCTTAATGTTTCTGGCCATCGGATGGGAACAGCAGAAGTTGAAAGTGCGTTAGTGGCACATTCTTCAGTTTCGGAAAGTGCTGTGGTTGGGTTTCCACATAAAATTAAAGGTCAAGGTATTTATGCCTTTGTAACATTGATGAGTGGTAAGGAGCCCTCAGATGAATTGAAAGATGAATTAAAAAATTGGGTCAGTAAGGAAATCGGAGCAATAGCAAAGCCTGAGGTCATTCAATGGGCGCCAGGACTGCCGAAGACACGTTCTGGTAAGATAATGAGGAGAATTTTAAGGAAGATAGCAGAAAATCAATTTGATGAACTCGGTGACACTTCGACTTTAGCTGATCCTTCTGTAGTAGAGAGTTTGATACAGAATAGATTGAGTTCTTAATTAAAATTATTTGGCGTGGGGTATTTATGATATTTAGAATAATATTTCTTTCAATTTTTTTGGTTGGATTTGCATCTTGTAATTCGTCTGCACCAGTTCAAACAACAAATATGTCGAATATTATTGAGGATATTCCGATTGAGGGAGTAGCTGAGGATAATATTGAATTAATAGCTTTGAAGTTAGCTCCTAAGCCTAAATTGGGGCAACCAGAGCATGAATGTTTGGCAGAAACATTTTTATTTTTGATTGGCCAACCTAAAAGTGCGATTGCGGCAATTGAATACCCATATAATACAAGGCTTTTTTATTTAGGTGAGGAGAAAGCTGAGGGGTTTGTTGCAAATAGATTGAATTTAATTTTAGATAATTCTGAAAAAATTGTTCAAGTCTATTGTGGTTAATTGCTACATATCTCAGGCGGCCTCAGGTGTTATTATGTGTCTTATAAGTGAGACCGGATGTGCTTTAAGGCTTAGTTTTAAAGATTTATAATCTTCTATAAGTTCTTCGCCTAGGGTCATTTCTGGTAGTTTTGCATCATTATTTCCATATATTTTCATATTCTTTTGAAATAGTGGAAGATCATTATTTTTTAAAAATTTAAGTTTCCAACTGGCCTCCCTTCTACTCAAATTTAAAACCGCGAAACAATCTGCTTTTGCAAGCAAATTTAAAACCGAGAGTGGAACAGTTTTTAATTCTAATAGGTCATTTATACTCTCATATTTATATTTCCTTTTAGAAATGATGATCTCAGCATATTTTTTTGAAAATTGTTTAATTTGCCTGAAACCCAACTGCAAATCAAGTTTGCCAGTAATCTTATTTTTTATTACCTTATTATCCCAAACGCTATTATTTATGCATGGTTGGTGAATGCTTACCCCATGTTCTTTTGCATCTCTAATTATCTGTGACGGAGCATAAAATCCCATTGGTTGTGAATTTAAAATTGCACAAGTAAAGATAGCTGGATAATGGAATTTTATCCATGCAGATGCATATACAAGAAAAGCAAAACTTGCAGCATGACTTTCTGGAAACCCATATTCTCCGAAACCTTCAATCTGATTGAAGCAATTTTTACTAAATTCTAAGTTGTATCCATTTTGAGTCATTCCTCTTATAAATCTCTTTCTAAATTTACTGATCTCTCCTGTCTTTTTAAAGGTTGCTAAGCTTCTTCGTAATCTATCAGCTTCCTCAGCCGTAAAATTTGCTCCTATAATGGCAATTTGCATGGCTTGTTCCTGGAACAGAGGTATGCCAAGGGTTTTGCCAAGTACATTTCCAAGCTTTCCTTCTGGAAGGACAGATTTTTCTTTTCCTGACCTCCTTCTTAAATAAGGATGTATCATTTTTCCCTGGATAGGTCCTGGCCTCACTATTGCAGTTTGAATAACCAAGTCATAAAAACATTTTGGTTTAAGACGAGGCAAGAAATTCATTTGTGCTCTGCTTTCTACTTGAAAAACACCTATGCTATCTGCGTTGCATAACATTTCGTATACTTTCAAATCTTCTTGGGGAACTGTATATAAGGTATATTCATGCTTTGCCGTTTCTTTTATTAACTCAAATGCTTTTCGAATACATGTAAGCATCCCTAACGCTAGAATATCAACTTTCAATATACCTAATGTATCGATATCCTCCTTATCCCAAGATATCATTGTGCGACCTTTGATTGCAGTGTTTTCTATTGGTACTAAGGTATTTAGTTTTTCTTCTGTTATGACAAATCCGCCTGTGTGTTGGCCAAGGTGACGGGGAAATCCAATAATTTCAGTTATTAGATCAATGGATTTTAAAATTTGTATATCTGCATTTTTAATATCATTATTTTCTTTTCTAAGATCTATTGTGCTTAAATTATTAAAGTATGTTGAAATATATGATTTTTGAATTTCTGAAAGCCCCATTGCTTTCCCCACATCCCTAACAGCAAGCTTTTTTCTATAATGGATTACAGTTGCACAAATGCCAGCTCGATCCCTTCCATATTTATTATATATATATTCTATTATTTCTTCTCTTCTTTCATGTTCAAAATCTATATCAATGTCTGGGGGCTCATTTCTGGCTTCAGAAACGAATCTTTCAAAAACCATTGATCCAACTTCTGGACTTACAGAGGTTATACCTAAGGCATAGCAAACAATAGAATTTGCTGCTGATCCTCTGCCCTGGCACAAAATTTTCTTTTTTTGAGCAAACTTCACTAAATCATATACTGTTAGAAAATATGGCTCATAAGAAAGGTTCTCTATTAAGGTTAATTCTTTTTTTGATTGTTTAGAAACTTGTTTAGGAATTTCATTTGGGTATCTCTTTTTTAAACCCTTTTTTGTTAACCTTTTGAGGCGATTTATAGGTGTTTCATTTTGGAAAATTTCTGATGGATAGTTATATTTTATTTCATCTAACGAGAAATTACACTGTCTGCCTACGTAGTTAGCATTTTGTATGGCCTTAGAGTGGTGATAAAATATTTTATTAATTTCTTCTGGGCTTTTTAAACAAAGTTCAGAATTTTTAAGGGCCTCATATTCAATCTCATGAATTATTTTTTTCAACCTTATACATGTTAAAATATCTGCCAGTTCGCGCCTAGTACTATCGTGCATTATTGGATTGGAGGAGGCTATCGGTTGAAGGTTCAATTTTTTGCCTATCTCTATTACTTCGTTGAAGTAAAATTTATCCATATCATCATATTTAGGGGATAAAACAATATATCCATTTTTGTATTGGTTTGAGAAAAATTTTGCATCTTTTAACCAAATTTTCTTGTAAAATGATGTGGTTAAATTTCTCGGTGGGTGCAGCAATAGAGTTAAGTTTTTAGAGAGAGTTACTATTTCTTTCATGCTGATATTACATTCACCTTTTTTTGAATATTTGTATCCTTTAGATAGTAAGGAGCAGAGCTCAGCCCAGCCATTTTTATTAACTGGCAATGCAGTTATAAGAATTCCTGAATTTGTTTTTAAGCATGATCCCGGAATAAGTTTGGGAACAGAATTTTTCTCATCTTTATTGTGAATCATTCTGGACGAAATAGGCTGATTTTCTGATAGGGTATTTTTTATTTTTACTAGTTCTTTATGACCTCTAACAACTCCTGCTACTGAATTCACATCTGTAATCGCAATCGATTTTAGGTTCAGCTCAAATGCTCTTTTTACATATTCCTCAGGGTGGCTAGCTCCAGTGAGAAATGTGAAGTTTGTTGTTGTACATAATTCACTAAATGCCATCCTTAAATTTTTGGTGGCTTAAGCTTAAATATTATATATTTATTATAAGTCATGAATAGTTGAGAAGTTCTGCCTTTATTAAATAATCGACTTTCCAAGTCTTTCCTACGCCTTTCTTTTAAAAAGAGCTTGTAGGACATCTTCAGTAGATAAAATAGTATATTTTTCTTTTCTTTTAATGATTTTGATAATCGTATTATTATTTCTCCAAAGGCATTAAATGTTTTCTGCTCTAGGTCTATTGAGGGTGCTACAGATTGTGTTATGTCCTTTCTATTTATTATTTTTAATGAAAATTTTACTAATTTTTCTTCCATTTCAGTTATACTGTGACCACCTCCAGGCTGACGGGTTTTAGATTTTTTGAAAGCTTCTGACCTAAAGCAATCAGATATCAATATTATACCTGTTTTGTTTAGAAGGGCAGACGCTTTTGGTAAAGAAATATCCATAGGTATGTATTGGAAGCTTTCAGAAAACAAACAGACGTCGTATAATTTTTTATTTTTGGGGATATAATCTTCAAAAATTGTCTGATATATATCTGCATTTCCTTTGGTAGTTTCTTTTGCTTCCTTTGCAAGCTCTTCACTTGGCACTATTATATCTACTTCGTGCCCTTTATCTAAGAGTTTTTTTGCTGTTTCTCCTCCTCCTCCTCCAATATCAAGTATTTTCATGCTTTTCTTTTTAGGAAGATAATTGAACAAATTTTTAGTGTAAGCTTCCTGCGCTAAGCATAAATTTCCCATGGTAACCTCTAAGCCATCCCATATGCCATAGTGCAAGTTAGATTTTCCAGTTATTAATTTTGATAATATTAATGCTATGTCCAGTCCTATAGACTGGGAAACATTTTGATCAGTATGAATTTGTTTAACGTTTTTCATTATATTAATTCTTAAATAGAGAAAGGATAATATAGAACCTAGTTTTCATTCTTATACTAGCAAAAATTTCCATGTATGTACCATTGATTTGAGAGTTTTCCATTCTTTAATTCAAAAATCCAAAACTTTTCACCTTCTAAAAGTTCTATGGTCCAATAATCTCTTGTATGTAGTTCCCAGGTTGAGTTATGACACCACCATTCTGGAGCTATTATATCTGGGCCAAAAGCTGCAGATATATGTTTCTTCACTCCACTTAATATACAGGTTTTGGGTAATGGGCTATTTTTAAACTTTTCAACTTCAATCTTTTTTGGCGAAAATAAATATATTGGGCGTAAGGTTGATCTCGATTTCTCCCACGATCTATTGCTAACTTTAGTATCAATTGGTACTATGGAAGCAACTTTCTCAGGTATATGAGTATTTTTTAGATAAATTTTTCGGATATTATTATATCCAATACGTAGTGAAATTTTTGATATTAATTCCACATATTTTTCATTTGAATTAATGTTCTTTATTCCTTTAAGAGGTATGGAAAAATACTTCATATCAGATTGGAGTGGATTACTTTTTTTTGATTCTTTTATTGATAAAGTTAATTCTCTTACGTCTGAAAAAAATTGAATGCTATCAACTTTAATTTTTAGCAATGAGATTATAAAATCGACTTCTTTCGTTGCTGTTTTCAGCATTAAATTTATTTCCTTCTTTTTCAATTTTGATGAAATAAAGGTAACTGCAATTTCTTTTATTAAAGTATCAGTTTCTCCTAGTCTTCTAAGGGCTATTTTAATGATATTTTCAAGTTCTAATACTAACCTATTTTTTGAGATAACTGGTTGAATGAAATCCTTACAATAAATCGGGTTATATTTTTCCTCCAAAGGTGAAATAGGCTCATTTCTAACTCCTAGAGTTCTGTCTAATTTATTGAGGAAGTCTTTGCCAAAGTATTCTAAAAGTTCGTAGCGCCTTAATTTGGATAGATGAGAAATGTTTTTGAGACCTAAAAAATATAGTTCATTTAATTCTTTATTTTTGAGGTCAAGTATATTGACAGGCAATTCTGATATGAAAGATTCTGCTTTTTCTCCCAAGATTTGGGGGGAGTAACCCTCTCTAGTATACTTTACTGTACTGGATCTAATTTTTGAATTGAAGCGAGTAGCTTTTGCTTCATGGTTTAGATAATTTCCTGGCAATACCTCATGGCTTTTTTCTATTGATTTGTGGTAGTTCTTTTTAAAAATGGCTGCCAATATAGCTGCCGATGGAGAGCTTCCTATGCCAACATTAGAGGTGAAACCCATCTTTTTTACTTCTAATATTATTTTTTTTGCTAAGTGCTCTTCTCCACCAAATAAATGGCTACAGCCAGTTATATTAAGAAGTAGGGACTTTTCTTTTTTTGTTGAAATCCAGGGAGAGAATTTTTTGAGTCTTTTAATAAAACTTTTTATTAAAAAGTTCTCATCACGTGAATTTCTTTTCGTAATGGTGCATTCGCTTTGGATATTAACAGCGTCAATTAATGGCATATCTGGGTGAATGCCTAAATATGCCGCTGATTTATTTACACAGTGTACGTAATCTACACCAGATTTTGTATATGAAACTATTACTGGCCCTTCTGAAAAGATCTTTCTTTGGACAACAACATTTTCTGCATTCATGAATGGGAAGAATATAAATAAGAAACGTCTTTTCATTGAGGGATATAATTTTGTTCATGTTTTGTTCTTTTAAAATTAAACTATACAAGAGTCGAGTCATATTTTTTAGGGAAAGCAAATTATTCTATTTCTTTGCTCAGTCTAATAATTATGTCTACCTTAGAAATTTTTGATCCTTTTGGAGCCTGTGGTAAATTTTTTATTTGAAAGTTATCTATTTTTGCATCAGTAAGCTCACCTGTATCTTCCCAAAAGAAATGGGGGTGATCATCTACTCTAGTACAAAAAAATTTTCTATTGGCATCAACTATGACTTCGCTTAAAAGTCCAGCACTACAGAAGCAATGCAAAGTATTATAGACAGTAGCAAGAGACACATTTATATCACCCGCTCTGCACAAATCAAATAACTGTTCTGCGGTTATATGTTTGTGTTTACCATTTCCAACTAGGTATTCAGCTATCTTAACTCTTTGCTTTGTTGGTTTAACGCTCGCTTTACTTAGCCATTGATTGGCTAACTTGTTTGGGTCAACATTTTTATTTTCAAATTTATTAAGCATCAAATAACATCAAATTTTTTTAGATTTGTATTTTGCATGCATTAAGTCTAGTATTGCCGTGCAACGAAATCGATTTAAACGTAGAAGCATCTTCTTCCTAAATATAAAACCTACTAACATATATATACAAGAAAAAGCTGTTTTGGTAAATAGGGAAACAAAATGACTGATCGACCATCGAAGATAGACTATGATGGCTTAATAAGTTGTGCGAAAGGAGAGATGTTTGGGCCAGGAAATCCACAGTTGCCAATGCCTCCTATGCTCATGTTTGATAGGATAATAGAAATTTCAGATAGTGCTGGAAAAGCTTCAAAAGGACATGTTATCGCTGAATTTCAAATACAACCCTCACATTGGTTTTTTGAGTGTCATTTTCAAGGCGATCCAGTAATGCCAGGATGTCTTGGTTTAGACGCTTTGTGGCAGTTGACAGGTTTTAACCTAGGTTGGCGTGGAATGGTAGGTAAAGGAAGGGCTCTTGGAGTTGGAGAGGTAAAGTTCTCAGGCATGGTCACTCCAAAAACGTCCCTTGTGACTTATCTTGTAGAATTTACACGAGTAATTGATAGAAGGCTTAAAATGGGTATAGCTGACGGTTCTATGCTTGCAGATGGAAAAGAGATTTATAAAGTATCTGATATGCGGGTTGGGCTATTTAGTGAATAAAGCAAAGAACAAGTTAGGAATATTCGAATGCGTCGCGTAGTAATAACAGGTATAGGAATTGTATCCTCAATAGGGGAAAATAAAGCAGAGGTTTTAAACTCACTAAAACTCGGGAAGTCGGGGATAACTTTCTCTGACGATTATGCTGAAAATGGATTTAGATCTCAAGTACATGGTAACCCAAAAATTTCTCTTTCGGATCATATAGATAAAAGACAATTAAGATTTATGGGTGATGGTGCAGCTTATAATTATATTGCCATGGCACAAGCCATTGGCGACAGTGGTTTGGAGGAAAAAGAGGTTTCCAATGAAAGAACTGGTTTAATTGTTGGCTCTGGTGGGCCATCTACTAAAAATCTTTTTAATGCGCATACGATTGTTAAAGAAAAAGGTTCACCAAAAAGAATGGGACCTTTCATGGTAACGCGCGGAATGTCCTCAACTAACTCAGCATGCTTGGCAACACCTTTTAAAATCAAAGGTGTTAATTATTCAATTACTTCCGCATGCTCAACTTCAGCTCATTGTATAGGAAACGCATCGGAATTAATTCAATATGGAAAACAAGATATAATTTTTGCTGGCGGTGGCGAAGAGTTGGATTGGACTCTTTCCTGCTTGTTTGATGCTATGAATGCAATGTCTAGTAAATACAATGATAATCCAGAAGTAGCTTCTCGAGCCTTTGACTCTGATAGAGATGGTTTTGTTATAGCTGGAGGTGGAGGAGTAGTGGTACTTGAGGAATTAGAGCATGCTAAGTCTAGGGGTGCAAAAATTTATGCCGAAGTAGTGGGTTATGGAGCAACATCAGATGGGTTCGATATGGTGGCTCCATCGGGAGAAGGAGCAGAGCGGGCTATGAGGTTAGCTATTTCATCCTGTAATAATAGAACGGTTGATTATATTAATGCTCATGGGACATCTACGCCAGCTGGAGATGTGACGGAAGTAGAGGCCGTTAGAAAGGTATTTTCAGAGACTAAATTCCCCCTAATAAGCTCCACAAAATCACTTACAGGCCATAGTCTTGGAGCAGCTGGTGTACACGAGGCAATTTATTCAATACTAATGATTGAGAATAATTTTATTGCGGGTAGTGCAAATGTTGCCAACCTTGATCCTGAACTCAGGGATAATGAAATAGCTACAAAATTAGTTGAAAATATAGAACTGGACACAGTATTATCAAATAGCTTTGGGTTTGGAGGAACAAACGCATCTTTAGCAATTGGTAGATATTTGGGATAGATTTGCAGAAGCGATGACGAATTTATTGGCGGGAAAAAAAGGGTTAGTAATTGGTGTTGCGAATGATAAATCAATTGCTTGGGGAATTGCAAAAGTTTTGGCTGAAAATGGAGCCTCTTTAGCATTTACATATCAGGGTGATAGCTTTGGAAAAAGGGTTATTCCTCTAGCTGAAAGTTTAGGGTCAAATTTGGTATTTAATGTAGACGTCCAGAATTCTGAATCTTTAGACTTAGTATTTTCAAAAATACAAAATGAATGGGGCAGTATGGATTTTTTGGTTCATGCAGTAGCATTTTCTGAAAAGAGCGAGCTTTCTGGAAGGCTTATTAATACATCAAGGGATAATTTCATAAAATCCATGGAAATATCCTGTTATAGCCTGATCGATTTATCTAGGCGTAGCTCAGAATTAATGGTGAAGGGTGGTACAATAATTACTTTATCTTATCTTGGCAGTCAGCGTGTTACTCCAAATTATAATGTGATGGGATTAGCAAAAGCAGCATTGGAATCTTCGGTTCGGTATTTATCGAGTGATTTGGGAAGTCAAGGGATTAGAGTGAATGGAATCAGTCCGGGTCCAATGAAAACTTTAGCAGGTGCTGCCATAGGTGGCGCCCGAAAGGTTTATAGGTTTGCAGAAGAAAATAGCCCATTGCAAACGAATGCTTCACTGGAATCTGTAGGAGGTACCGCTCTTTATTTGATAAGTGATTATGGGAAGCATACAACGGGAGAAATAATTTTTGTAGATGGCGGATACCATGTAATGGGTATGGCTAGACCTGAAAACATATGAGCAGAAAAATTTGAGGCTGATTATTGACTGATTTTGCGATGATAAAAGAGGCACAAAGAAGGCTAGAAAAGCATTCAAATTATACACCTCTTCTTAATTCACCTTTTTTAGATAAGATTGCTGGTAAAAGAATTCACTTGAAGGCCGAATGCCTTCAAAAGACAGGAAGTTTCAAGTTTAGAGGAGCCTGGTCATTTATATCAAATCTGACTGAGGAAGAGAGAAAAGGTGGGGTGATTGCTTTCTCTTCTGGCAATCATGCTCAAGGTGTTTCGGCCGCAGCTAAGGCTTTTGGTTCCCCTTGTATAATTGTTATGCCTAAAGATGCACCAGAAGTTAAGATTAATAACACACGCAATTATGGAGCAGAAGTTGTCCTTTATGACCGAAATAAAGAAGTCAGAGAAGATATTGGATTAGATATTGCCAAAAAAAAGAATCTTAAACTAATTCACCCATATGAAGAATCACTAGTAATTGCAGGACAAGGCACAACAGGTTTAGAGATTGCGCAGCAAGTCCAATATAAAGGCATAACTAATGCGGATGTTTTAGTATGCTGCGGTGGTGGGGGTTTAATTTCAGGAATAGCGCTAGCTTTGAGTGAATTGAACCAGAATTTAAAAACGAGGCCAGTAGAACCTGAAAATTTTGATGATACAAAAAAATCCTTAGAGCAGGGTAAAATAGTAACTAATAAAAACGTTAGCGGATCTATTTGTGATGCAATTTTGACCCCTCAGCCGGGAGAAAATACCTTTAAAATTATTAAGAAATTATGCAAAGCAGGATTAGTAGTGAGTGAAGAGCAAGTTTTAAAGGCGATTGCTTTAGCATTTCTTCACTTAAAAGTAATATTGGAACCAGGTGGTGCTGTTGCCTTAGCTGCTGCATTATTTCTGCCCCAACTTATCGAAACCGAACAGGTGATTGTAGTGGGAACCGGTGGAAATATAGACAGAGAAATATTTAGGAAAGCATTAACTTTCTTGGATGTTTGATCGTTATAGTCAAAAACTGGTTTACCCAGCTCTTAATTTATTGGGAGTGTTTCTTTTAAGAATAGGGTTAACTCCAAACCTCGTTTCGTGGAGTGGAATTTTTTTTGGAGTGAGTGCGGCAGTCTCAATTTACTACTCATTCATGCTATTAGGTCTTCTTTTTATTCTTATTAATAGAATTTGTGATGGTTTGGATGGCCAAATGGCTCGTGAAACTGAAGTATCGGATTATGGAGGGTTTTTAGATATCGTTTTTGATTTCTTTTTTTATGCTATTATACCTTTAAGCTTTGGTCTTCAAAAAGAAGAAAATTTAATACCTGCCTTATTCCTGTTGGCATCATTTTTAATAAATGGTTCTAGCTTCTTAGCATATGCAGCAATTAAAGCTTCAAATACCAAAAATCAAAGAAACACAGAAAAGTCATTCCATTACTCTGACGGCTTAATAGAGGGCTCGGAAACAATATTGTTTTTTATATTATTCTGCCTATTCCCTGAAAAATTCTCTCTATTTTGCTATATTTTTTGCTTCTTAACATGTTTAACCTTTTTGCAAAGGTTAGTTAAAGCTAAAGCTGAATTTAAAGGATAAAATACTATAATTTAGCCATCAACTCTTATATTGGCATTCAATGGGTCGTATGGGCTATCTTCAACTATTTCACATTTCCATAAAGAGTTAAGGATTTTTACCTTTAACTTTGTTCCAATATCAGCATATTTTTTATTAACATACCCCATTCCAATACTTTTATTAAAAACAACAGAAAACCCACCTGAGGTAAGGCGGCCAATTTTCTTAGAATCATTATATATTGCTTCTCTACCCCAAGGATCAGCATCTTTAGGTCCATCTATTAGAAGCGTTACGCAAGTAACGTCTGAATCTCTCTCAACTCCATCTTTTCCCAAGAAGTTTTTGCTCAAGTCTACAAATCTGGAAACTCCAGATTCAAAAGGTGTAGCATCTCGCCCT
The DNA here is from genome assembly GCA_902533625.1 of uncultured Alphaproteobacteria bacterium. Classification (GTDB taxonomy): domain Bacteria; phylum Pseudomonadota; class Alphaproteobacteria; order Rhodobacterales; family Rhodobacteraceae; genus CACKLF01. The sequence goes on from CACAMI010000002.1 coordinate 30,215, forward strand.
AATTCAGTTCCAAAAGCCCTATAGGATTTCTCTAATCTTAACCAATTTTGTGCCCTGGCGCCTACCAATTTAAGGTTAAAGGTATCTCCAGAATTTTTTATAAGATCAAATAAATAGTTTTGCATTTCTATTGGATGATGAAGTTCCCAACCTAGCTCTCCTGTATAAGCGACTCTAACTGCCATAATTGGACACATTCCAATTTCTATATTTCTATAGGATAACCAAGGGAAATTTTTATTACTGAGTGTGGTCTCCACATTGGGACTCTTAATTATTGATTTTAAAAGATCTCTAGACTTTGGCCCAGCAATAGCAAATACACCCCATTGATTGGTTACGTCATGAATATTAATGTGACCGAAATCTTTCTCCTTTTCTTGGGCATGCTTTTTCATGTAGTCATAGTCATAAAGTGTCCAGCCTCCAGCAGATACTAGATAGAATTCTTCGTCGGACAACGTAATTATTGTGAATTCACTACGAACCGTTCCCGTTACTGTCAAAGCATAAGATAGATTAATACGGCCAACATTAGGTAGCTTATTAGAGGTAAACCAGTCTAAAAATCGTTTAGCTCCAGGTCCAGAAACTTTATGTTTTGAGAAGGCTGTCACATCAAGCATCCCAACAGATCGTCGTATTGATTGTGCTTCTTCAAAACTATATTTCCACCAACCACCTTTCCTAAAGCTTCTTGAATCTAGATCATTAAAATTTTTTTCAGCAAAGTAATTAGGTCTTTCCCATCCGTTGACCTGTCCAAAATGAGCCCCTAGTTCCTTCATTCTATCATAACATGGCGCCGTTCTCAAAGGACGACAGGCTGGCCTTTCTTCATCCGGATGATGAAGAACATAAACATGTTCATATGCTTCTTCATTTTTTCCAATTGTATATTCCGTAGTTATCCAATTTCCAAACCTTTTGGGATCAAGGCTTGACATGTCGATTTCAGCTTCTCCTTCAGTCATCATTTGTGCTAGGTAATGGCCAGTACCTCCAGCAGCTGTTATACCAAAGCTAAAACCTTCTGCCAGCCACATATTATGAAGACCTGGTGCAGGTCCTAGTAAAGGATTTCCATCAGGAGTATAACAAATTGGGCCATTATAATCGTCTTTCAAACCAACATTTTCCGAGGAAGGCAATCTATGGATCATTGATAAATATTCAGTCTCAATTCTATCTAGATCTAGAGGAAATAAATCAGCTCTAAAAGATTCAGGGACATCATAAGGGAATCTAGCAGGAGCATTTTTTTCGTAAGGTCCTAAAATCCAGCCACCTCGCTCCTCCCTTACGTACCATTTTGCATCTGCATCTCTTAAGACGGGATGTTCTGGGTTATTTTCTCTAAATTTAACCAGTTCTGGATCTGGTTCTGTAACAATATATTGATGTTCTACAGGTATAGCCGTTGTTTTTATTCCTAAAAGTCGCGCAGTCCTTTGAGCGTGATTTCCAGTAGCTGTAATTACGTGTTCAGCTCTTATCTCGAATGGCTCCTCGCTTTCCACTAAGTTGCCTCCTTTTTCAACCATATTGCAGCAGCCTAAAATCCATTCACTTCCAGTCCATTCATATTTATTAACTTGGACTCTTCTATGAATATCGGCTCCATGTATACGAGCACCTTTTGCCATGGCTTGGGTAACGTCAGCAGGGTTTATATACCCGTCTGTTGGGTGATAAATTGCTCCTTCAAGATCTTCTGTTCTAAGTAAAGGCCACCTGTTCTTCATCTCACTGGGGCTTAGCCATTCATATGGTATGCCGACGGTTTCAGCCGTTGATGCATAAAGCATGTATTCGTCCATTCTCTCTTTAGTTTGTGCCATCCTGAGATTCCCAACAATCGTAAAACCAGGATTTAATCCCGTCTCAGACTCTAATTCTTTATAAAACTTTACTGAATAATCATGTATGTGACTGGTGGCATAAGACATATTAAAAAGAGGAAGTAATCCTGCGGCATGCCACGTAGATCCGGAAGTTAGCTCATCTCTTTCTAACAGGGCCACATTTTTCCAACCAGCTTTAGCCAAATGATAAACTATACCAGCACCGACTGCACCTCCGCCAACGACTACTGCTCTATAATGACTTTTCATTAATTTCTCCTAAAACGAAAATTTTAATTTTTCTATCAACGGTATATTATTTTATCAATTGGGCAAGATTTAACCCATTCTAAAGTTAAACAAAATTTATTTATTCTCCCAATTGCTATTATTTAAATCATCAGCTAACTATATGCGAATTTATAAGTGATGGTTGGTTTGCTGGAAGAGAAAAAGAAAGTTTATTTAAAAACCTATGGTTGTCAGATGAATGTTTATGACAGCGATAGAATTATTGAACAATTAGCTCAAAAAGGATTTGAGGCTACTCCTAGAGAATTTGATGCGGATTTAATTGTACTAAATACATGTCATATAAGGGAAAAAGCCGCTGAGAAGGTATATTCTGAGCTTGGGAAATATAGTAATTTAAAAAGCAAGAATCCAAAATTAAAGATTGGTGTGGCGGGCTGTGTCGCTCAAGCCGAAGGAAATGAAATTATAAAAAGGCAGCCACTGGTAGACTTTGTTGTAGGACCGCAAACTTACCACACAATTCCTACCCTTCTTGAAAAGCTTACTAACGGGCAAAAGGTTGTAGATATTGAGTTTTCTACCCAAGAAAAGTTTGAGAATCTCAAATTAACAGAGGGAAAGGAATATAAGCCGTCACAATTTCTAACTGTTCAGGAGGGCTGTGATAAATTTTGTTCCTTTTGCGTGGTGCCTTACACAAGAGGTGTTGAAGTCTCTAGGCCCCTTAGTGAAATTTTAAGCGAGGCTAAAACCTTAACTGAGTATGGGGCTATCGAAATCACTCTTTTAGGGCAAAATGTCAACGCTTATAATGGGTTGGATGACTCAAAAAAGAGGAGGGATCTTTCTTACCTGATACATAAATTGTCTGAGATTGACGGTTTAAAAAGAATAAGATTTGTTACTTCTCATCCAGTTGATATGACAGATAGCTTGATACAAACATTTAGATCTAATGAGAAATTAATGCCTTACCTTCATTTGCCCATTCAGAGTGGCAGTGACGAGATTTTAAAAAAAATGAATAGGCGTCACAATGTGTCTGACTATTTAAATATTATAAAAAAGGTTAGGGAGGCAAGGCCAGATATAGCTGTATCTGGTGATTTTATCGTGGGATTTCCAGGAGAATCGGATCGCGACTTCGAAAGAACACTGGAAGTATGCCACAATGTTGGTTACGCAAGTGCATTTAGTTTTAAATATTCTCCAAGGCCAGGCACTACTGCTTTTGAAAAAAAGGAAGTGCCGGAATACATAAAAAAAGAACGGCTGACTGTCCTTCAGGATGTCATTAGGCAGCATCAGTCCTCTTTCCAGAAAAATTTGGTGGGTAAAACACTGCCCGTTTTAGTAGAAAAAAAAGGAAGAATTGAAGGTCAGGTTATCGGAAAATCTCCATATCTCCAACCAGTTTTCTTTTCTGCTGCAAGTGCTTTGATAGGGAAAATAGTAGATATTAATATTACTAGATCTGAGTCAAATTCATTATCAGGAAACTTTTGTGAATAAAGTAAAAGTGATAAAGCTATTGAAATCTTCTTATTAATTTCTATTATAGTTATATCTTAATGTGTATGGACACTTTATAAATTTGATAACAGAAAAATTAGCCCCTACGCCCCACCAAAATATTAGTACAGATGAAACTTTGGAGTTCAAGGTTGAGGATAATGACATTCTTGCAAAACTTTGTGGGCCACTAGAATCTCATATTGCACATTTAGAGATTGCATTCGATACACAACTAACTCGGCGTGGGAATACTATTTTTATTTCTAATGCTACAAAGCAAAAAACTATTATAAATGAAATATTAAAGTTTTTACATTGTGAGATCGTGAGTGGGAAAAGAATCGAAATTTCTGATGTTGATATTGCAATAAAATATTTTTCAAGCAATGGATTTCAAAGGAGCAAAAAAGGCTTGCATGGGGACTTATTAAATGGAAAAGATGCAGATAAAGAATTTGCAAAAAGTGTAGTAATTTTAACGAAAAATAAGCCTTTGATACCTAAAACTGACCTGCAAAAATTTTATCTTAAACTTTTGCTAAGTAAAGAAGTTATTTTCGGTATTGGTCCAGCTGGAACTGGTAAAACATACCTCTCCATCGCAGCGGGTGTGTCGCAATTTCTAAAGGGTAAAGTGGAAAGAATTATTTTGACTAGGCCAGCAGTTGAGGCGGGAGAACACTTAGGATTTTTGCCTGGAGATATTAAAGATAAAGTGGATCCTTATATGCAGCCATTATATGATTCATTATATGATTTTCTGCCTAGTAGCCAAGTGGCAAAAATGATAGATTCTGGGAAAATTCAAGTAATTCCGTTGGCTTTTATGAGGGGGAGAACCTTAGCTAATTCTTTTATAATCTTAGATGAAGCTCAAAATACAACTAAAATCCAAATGAAAATGTTTTTGACCCGGTTGGGGCAGAATTCTCAAATGGTTATAACAGGGGATTTGACTCAAATAGATTTGGGAAAACCTTCAGAAAGCGGACTATTGCAGGCCTTTAAAGTATTAAGGAAACTACCAGGTATAGGTTTTGCTATCTTTGAGTCCTCTGATATTGTTAGGCATGCATTGGTTGAAAAGATAGTGCTAGCTTATAATGAAAAAAAATTATAAATCAGCTGTGAAACTAAGGAGCAAATATGTTAAGACTTCTATCCGTTTTGAAAAAGAGAGATGGTACGAGGTCGATTTAAAAAAAATTTTTGAATCAAGCCTTTTGTTGGCTTTAGAAGAATTAAATTATCCAGTAAATTTTTATAGTGCTTCAATCTTTGCCTGTGGATTAGATACGATCAAGAATTTGAATAGAGAATTTTTAAAAAGGGATAAGTCTACAAATGTACTCTCTTGGCCTCAATTAATATATGAGAAAAAATCAGGGTCTGACTTCCCAAATATACCAGAGGAGTTTTTTGGTAGTAGAAGAGAGATTTTCTTAGGAGACATAGCTATATCATATGATTATTGTAAAGATGAATCCGTAAGGTTGGGGGTCCAATTTTTTGAACATTGTTATAGATTGGCAACACATTCAATACTTCATCTATTGGGATTTGATCATCAGGAAGGTAAAGATGCAAAAATAATGGAGGGATTAGAGATGAATTTGCTTTCGCGAATTTTCTCAGATTGTTCTCACAATAGAAATGTCAGATTTAATTAAAGGTAATGTGTAAAATTGATAATTAATAAATTAAAATTTCATGAAATAATCAGGCTATTTAGAGTAGGAAAAAAAACTAAAGATAGCCTTGTAAAAAGACATTTAGCACCGAGAAAAGTTGTATCTAGCTTTGATAATATTGGAGACATGGGTGTTAACGTGAAAAACTTGAGAGATTTGATGTTAGCAGACATAGCTATACCAAAATCTGACATAACCGCCATATCCGAGAAAACATCCAAAAATAAATTAGCTAATATCTTTAATGAAACTACTTTTACAAGAATACCTGTTTATAATGATACTTTAGATAATCCTATAGGATTGGTTCATTTTAAAGATTTTGCACTGCGGCATGGTTTTGGAGGCGCTAAGACTTTTTCAATTAAAAAGATTCTTCGCCCTTTAATTTATGCACCACCGTCAATGCGGTTGGATAAACTTCTGCAGAAAATGCAAAATGAGCGCATTTTTATGGCTTTGGTTATTGATGAATATGGTGGCGTGGACGGCATGGTGACAATAGAGGATTTATTAGAACAAATAGTTGGGGAGATATTTGATGAGCATGATGAAGAAGAAGCTCTAAAATGTATAGAACAAAAACCAGGAGTTTTCCTCGTTGATTCTAGGCTTGAATTGCAAAACTTTTTGTCTCAGACTGGTGTTAACCTGTTGCATGGGGAAACCTCTGATGAGTATGATACCATAGGTGGGTTGGTTTTTCATCTTATAGATAGGATTCCTATCAGAGGAGAGATAGTGCATGATAAAAATGGAAATGAGTATACAGTAGTTGAGGCAGATTTGCGTAGGATTAAAAAAATTCGTGTTGCTGTGAAAATGCAAATTAAAAAAGACTAAATTCGATATATTCTTAATGTTTTTTAGTAATAAAGAAGAAAAAAATAAAAAAAAATTAATAAAGCATCTTTTTCTGTTCTTAATCGTTGGTTGTTGGCTGGCACTTAGCCAGGCTCCGTTTTCTTTCACATATTTGGGACTTCTAGCTTTGCCTACCATGGCTTTTTTTTGGTTAAAATTTTCGGAATCTTCTCTGAAATCAGGCCTGGTTGGTGGAGTTTTCGGATTAGGGTATTTTTCTATTACGATGCTTTGGATAATGGAGCCATTCTTTGTTGGTGATGCAAAATACCTTCCTTGGTTGGCGCCTTTTGCACTTTTTTTAGTTTCTATTTATTTATCTTTTTTTTGGGCCGTTGCATTTTACCTGGCAACTTTTTTTGGGGGTAAGAGTAGATTTAAGAAGATCTTAAATTTAATTTTTTTTCTCACACTCGGAGAGTTAGGGCGATCTTTATTATTCGGCGGCTTTCCTTGGGGACTGATATCACATTCGCTAATTGACACACCATTTGCTCAGCTAGCCTCAGTTTTCGGTCCTTATTTTCTAGTGTTTTTCGTATATTTATTTTGTTTTTCAATGGTTATTTCAAAAAGTTCATTCTTTTATAGCTTAGTCATGATTCTATTACTTTATTTCACAAGTTTTTCAATGATTGGCTATCAACTAAAACCTTCAGAAGGGCTTCACAATGTAAAACTTATCCAGCCTAATATAGAGCAAAAAGAAAAGTGGAATGAGGAGAGGTTTGATGAATTTTATAATCGTTACATTGCCCTTGGCACAAAAATGCCTACAGGCGATATTGTAATATTACCCGAAACCGTTCTAGCTACAAATTCCAAAGAAATTCAAAGTCTTGCGCAGAAACTTAGCCGAGATTTAAATAATAACGTAATAATCGGTGTCCGGAGGCTGAATAATAAGGAAAGAAAGCTGTATAATTCTATTTTGTTTATTAATAATGCAGGTGCAATTACTAGTATTTATGATAAACAGCATTTAGTTCCTTTCGGAGAATATTTCCCATTTTTAAATTTATTCATTTCAGAAAAGGAGCAAAAAATTTATGGGTTTTCTAAAGGTAATGCGGCTGAAGAGATTGATTTCTTGGACATGCCAACTGTCCTGCCGGCTATATGCTATGAAATTATATTTAGTGTGGAAATTGGTGAAAGATTTCAAAATGCTGAATGGATATTAAATCTAACTAATGATGCTTGGTTTGGTCATTTTAGTGGTCCCCAGCAACATCTAAATCAGGCTAAAATGAGAGCTATAGAGTTAGGCATACCAATTATTCGTGTTGCAAACACAGGAATAACGGCAGTTATTCTGTCAGATGGATCATTATCTGACATTTTACCTTTAAATAAAATAGGCTCCTTAAATGTGACCTTGCCTGCAAGAACATCAAAAACAATATACTCAATTTTTGGCCCTCGCAATTGGCTGCTATTATTAATTGCGGTAAGCTTTTTCTGTTTAATTGCTATAAATTACAAAAAATTTAATATCTAGGCAAAACTACCTTTACAAACTAACATATTTTTTGTTCATCATTGTATACTTAAGTATTTTAGAGAGGTATTTCATGGCAGGCAGTTTTTATTTTACTTCGGAATCGGTTTCGGAAGGACACCCAGATAAGCTTTGTGATCGCGTCTCCGACGCCATATTAGATAGTTTCCTAAGCGAAGAAGAGAGTGCCAGAGTGGCATGTGAGACTTTTGCTACAACAAACAGACTTGTAGTTGGAGGTGAAGTAGGAGTTTCTGATGAAATTAAACTTGAGAAACTCATGTCATCTATGGAAGGTATAGCTAGAATGTGTGTAAAAGACATAGGATATGCACAGGATGGGTTTCATTGGCAGAAACTAATTTTTGACAACCTGTTACACAAACAGTCTGTGGACATTGCTCAAGGAGTAGACCGTGATGGTGCAGGTGATCAAGGAATTATGTTTGGATATGCTGTTAATGAGAATGACAAGTTTATGCCTGCTGCACTTCACTATTCTCATGCTATTTTGAAGCGATTATCTGAGGTGAGAAAAAATGGCTCAGAGCCGCAATTAGGTCCTGATTCAAAATCTCAGCTGACCTTAAAATATGAAAATGGTAAACCTGTTTCGGCTAGGTCAATTGTATTATCTACCCAACATTTAGATGAAAAACTTTCATCTCAGGATGTAAGAAATATTGTTGAGCCTTACATTCGAGAAATCTTACCAGAGGAATGGATTGGTCAAGAAACAGAGTGGCATATTAATCCAACGGGAAAGTTCGTAATTGGCGGCCCAGATGGTGACGCAGGCTTGACAGGGAGGAAGATCATTGTTGATACATACGGAGGAGCTGCTCCACATGGTGGTGGAGCATTTTCTGGAAAGGATCCAACTAAGGTCGATAGATCCGCAGCTTATGCGGCTAGGTACCTTGCAAAGAATGTAGTAGCAGCGGGGCTTGCGGAAAAATGCTGTATCCAGTTATCCTATGCCATAGGAATTGATAGGCCTCTATCAATATTTGCTGAAACTTATGGAACAGGAACAGTCTCACGTGAATTAATTGAAAAGGCAATAAGTGAATCTATGGATCTTTCTCCTAAAGGAATAATAGATCATTTAAGGTTGAGAAGGCCAATTTATTCTAGAACAGCAGCTTATGGACATTTCGGAAGGGATCCTGAATCTGACGGTGGCTTTAGTTGGGAGAAGTTGGATTTAATTGACGAAATTAAATCAAATTCAAGGTAAATTAATGGCATATCTTTTCTGAATTTTTCACTATGTATGGTAGAACTAAAGGCCGAAGATTAAGTAAAAAACAAAAATTATTTTTAAGAAATCATGGTAAGGATTTGATTTTTGATGATGGAAAAATGGAGGAATTTCTTCACGAAACCTTTAGACCTGAAGAAAATATTTTTGATAACAAAAAAGTTTATCTTGAAATAGGTTTTGGATCAGGAGAGCATTTAGGTCATAAGGCCGAAAGACATAAGGAATCAAAATTCATAGGATGCGATTACTATCTTAACGGCATAGCTTCCGCTGTAATAAAAATTACTGAAAAAGAGCTCAGTAATGTCAGGTTATTCAATGGGGACGCGATTAAACTTTTGAATAAAATACCAAATAAGAGCCTTTATGAAGTATACTTGCTATATCCAGATCCTTGGCCAAAATTTAGACACCTAAAACGTAGATTTATTAGTGATCAAAATTTGCGCCTATTGGCTTCTAAGTTAATTGATGGTGGAGCACTTAAGGTTGTAACGGATTCAGATATATATTTTACACATATAAAGTCTGTAGTATTGACTCAAAAAATTTCTAAAATTTTTTCTTTTAAAGGGCCGGATTTTTCTCAACCTTGGAAAGATTGGTATTCAACAAAATATGAGGAAAAGGCTAAAAAAGCTGGACGACGGTCTTATTACATGGTTTTAAAGAAGATTATTGTAAATTCACACATTTGAAATTGGTTTCGTAAAATCAGGGATGAATATCAGGCAAAGAAATAAACCACATGAACCGCTTTCTGGTAAAATCAGTATTCCAGGAGATAAATCAATTTCCCATAGAGCAATAATTTTTAGCTCGATGGCTATAGGGGTTTCAAGGATTGACGGTCTCTTGGAGTCAGATGACATAATTTCTACAATTAGCTGCATGAAGAAATTAGGCGCTCGAATTTCGAAAAGAAAAGACGGAATCTGGGAGGTTTCTGGAGTTGGGGTAGGAGGTTTTTCTGAGCCTGAAAATATTATTGATCTTGGCAATTCTGGCACATCTGCACGTTTAATATCTGGTGCGGTATGCACCTCTCCAATTAAATGTTTTTTTACTGGAGATGATAGTTTAAGGAAAAGGCCAATGGATAGAATAATTGACCCGCTAACAAACTTTGGAGCAGATTTTGTTGCAAGGGAAAAATCTCTTCTGCCAATTTGCATATTAGGAGCTAATGATCCTGTAGGAATAGATTTTACTGGCAAAGTTGCATCTGCTCAAGTTAAGTCCGCTATACTGATAGCTGGATTAAATGCTATAGGCGAAACTCGATATATTGAAAGTGTTCATACCAGAGATCATACGGAAAGAATGCTTTCAACTTTCGGTGCGGAAGTAGAAATAAGCCAGTTAACTGACTCAAAGTGTATTAACATAAAGGGTTTAGCTCAGTTAGGTTCTCAAGAGATTTCTATTCCGGGAGACCCTTCCTCAGCAGCTTTTCCAATGTGTGCAGCATTAATGGTCAATGGGTCAGAAATAACAATACCTAATATATGCCAAAATCCAACAAGAATAGGCTTGCAAGAGACATTATGTGAAATGGGCGCGGATATATCTGTTGAAAATAAGCGGATTTATGGTGGAGAGCCTGTTGCGGATTTGTCAGTTCGTTTTGGCCCTCTGAGAGGTGTAAGTGTTCCACCTGAAAGAGCTCCATCAATGATTGATGAATACCCTATTCTAGCTATTCTAGCCTCTACGGCTGAAGGGAAGACTGTTATGAAGGGTATTAAAGAGTTAAGAGTAAAGGAGAGTGATAGAATAAAGGCGGTATCTGATGGTTTAAGGCAAAATGGAATAGAAATTGAAGAGACTGAAGATTCGTTAACAGTTTTTGGAAAACCAGGCTTAATATCCGGGGGTTCTTTGGTTAAAACTTACTATGATCATCGGATTGCAATGTCGTTTTTGTGTTTGGATTTAGTAGCTAAAGAGCCTGTAAGAGTTGATAGTTTGAGTTCAATTAATACAAGTTTTAAAGAGTTTCTTAGCTCTATGAAAAAAATTGGAGCAAAATTTGATTAAAATTTGTAGTGTTAAATGGGTTTAGTTTTAGCTGTCGATGGACCAGGCGGTGCCGGGAAAGGAACAGTCTGCCACATAGCGTCAAAAATACTAGGATATCCTTATTTAGATACCGGTCTACTTTATAGGGCGGTTGCGTTAAAATTAGTTGCTAAAAATGTTACAAAACTAGAAAGCCACGCAATAGAATTTGCAGGGACCTTGAAACTAGAAGATTTGAATAAAGTTGGCTTAAGAGATCCTGAAGTATCTAATTTATCTAGTAAGATAGCAATAATACCTGGGGTACGAGAAAGGCTTTTAAGTTTTCAAATTGAATTTTCAAGGGACCCTAGGGGAGCTATTCTAGATGGTAGGGATATAGGTGCGAGGGTTTGCCCAAATGCTGACATAAAATTTTATATTACGGCATCTTTAGAAGTTAGAGCAAAAAGGAGGTGGATTGAAACTATTAAGTTAAACCCTTCTGAAACACTAAGTAAAGTTAAAGCTGATTTGATGAAAAGAGATATCAGAGATCGAAGTCGTTCTTTAGCTCCTTTAATAAAAGCTGAAGATGCGCTCTTGATAGATACGTCAGAATTGACTATAGACGCGTCAGTAAAACTTTTTATCGACGCCGTGAATGAAAAATTAAATAATTAGATAGGTTAATAAAAAATAAAAATTTAAACAGACCTGGGGTAGAACCCCATGGCCAGAAATTGAAAGAAATTAATATGAGCACAAATGTATCGATGGCGGAATTTGAAGCCCTTTTAAATGAAAGTTTAGAACTTGAGACTCCTAAGGAGGGTAATGTTGTAAAGGGGAAAGTGATAGCCGTGGAAGCAGGGCAAGCTATAATTGACATTGGTTATAAAATGGAAGGAAGAATAGATCTAAAAGAATTTTCTCTAGCTGGACAAGATCCAGAATTGGGTGAAGGAGATACCGTTGAGGTGTTTCTTGAGAGAGTTGAAAATTCCAAGGGCGAAGCGGTTTTGAGTAGGGAAAAGGCAAGGCGTGAAGAAGCTTGGGATAAGTTAGAAAAGGCGGCAAAAACAGAGGAAAAAGTGCAAGGGATAATATTTGGGAGAGTTAAAGGAGGGTTCACAGTTGATCTTGATGGTGCAATAGCCTTTTTGCCAGGGAGCCAGGTCGATGTAAGGCCAATTAGAGACGCTTCGTCATTAATGAATGTAGTTCAGCCTTTTCAGGTTCTGAAAATGGATCGGCGAAGAGGGAATATAGTTGTTTCAAGGAGAGCCATTTTAGAAGAGTCAAGAGCTGAGCAAAGGGCTGAAGTGGTCGGCAATCTCGCTGAAGGTAAAATTGTTGAGGGTATAATTAAGAATATCACTGACTATGGTGCTTTTGTTGACTTAGGGGGAGTAGATGGACTCTTACACGTAACCGATATGGCATGGAAAAGAATAAGTCATCCCTCAGAGAAATTATCAATAGGTGATAATGTAAAGGTGCAGGTCATTAAAATAAATCAGGATACACAGAGAATAAGTTTAGGTATGAAACAATTGGAGGAAGACCCATGGACAAATATTCATGATAGGTTTGCTATTGGCACTAAGCATAATGGGGTAGTAACCAATATCACTGATTATGGTGCTTTTGTGGAATTAGATGCAGGTGTTGAGGGGTTGGTTCACGTTTCGGAAATGTCTTGGACGAAGAAGAATGCGCATCCAGGGAAAATTGTATCAACTAGTCAAGAAGTTCAAGTTACAGTACTTGAAATTGACACAGAAAAAAGACGTGTCAGTTTAGGACTAAAACAGACCACAGGAAATCCTTGGGAAAACTTTGCTTCTAGTAATCCGGTTGGAACTAAACTAAAGGGTGAAATTAAGAATATAACAGAGTTTGGTTTATTTATTGGTCTCGACGGAGATATTGACGGTATGGTCCATCTTTCAGACATATCTTGGGATAAGTCTGGTGAAGAGGCAATTAAGGACTTTACCAAAGGTCAAACTGTTGAGGCTAAGGTGATAGATATTGATGTTGAGAAGGAAAGGGTTTCACTTTCTGTAAAAGATTTAGCAGATGATCCTTTTACCAAAGTTGTAAAGTCTTTAAAGCGAGGTTCAATCGTAACAGCTATAGTTACAGCTGTTCAGGAAAATGGAATAGAAGTTGAGCATGAGGGGCTGAAATCTTTTATCAGAAAGGGAGATTTATCTAGGGACAGGTCGGAGCAGAGGTCAGAAAGATTTGCCGTAGGTAATAAATTAGATGCTAGAGTAACAAATATTGAAAAGAATAATCGTAAAATCTCACTATCAATAAAGGCTCTTGAAATAGCCGAGGAGAAAGAGGCTGTTCAGCAATATGGATCATCAGATGCTGGGGCTTCTTTGGGTGATATATTAGGAGCTGCTTTAAAAAACAAAGAATGATGAGTATTAAATATTTTGAAAATTCATTTTGATCAAAAAATTTCGAATCACTAATGTTAAACTGAAAAGAAATTGGGTCCGGAAACTTACAACTTTTTATAGGAAAACTCTTTGTGCCAATATTTTTTGTTTAAATTCCTAAAAAAAAGTCATTTTTATAACTAATTTTCTGAAGATAATATGTTGATCTATTTCAATATTTTGAAAAAGATGTTTAACTTTCAGTAGATTGAGAGAGAGTGCAAATGATCAAGTCAGAGTTAGTTCAAAAAATAGCTGAGAAAAATTCACATTTGTCGCATCGCGAAGTTGAAAGATTGGTATCTGCAATTTTTGATGAGATAACAAATACATTATCTGCTGGTGGCAGAGTTGAGTTGAGAGGTTTTGGAGCTTTTTCGGTTAAATCTAGGCCAGGACGAGTGGGAAGAAACCCTCGTACTGGGCAGAAAGTTGAAATTTCTGAGAAGAATGTGCCATATTTTAAGACTGGTAAGTTGCTAAAGGAGCGTTTAAATAAATAGGTCTGGAGAGAGTATTGCGAATATTTCGTGGGTCTATATATCTTCTTTTCTTAGTTATTCTTATAATATTTTGTTTGGATAATAGAGAGTTAGTTGATTTAAAGTTGGGATGGAATGTGTTTCCTGATAAAGGAACTATATTAATCCAGTTGCCTGTATTCTTAGTTGTTTTATCGGCTATTGCGATTGGATTTATTTTGGGATCTCTTTCAGAATTTTTTAGAGGGTACAAGTTCAGAATTGACCATAGAAAATCAATTAAAGATTTATCAAAAATTTCAAGTGAATTGAAAGAGATGAAAAGTCAAGAAAAATCCCAAAAAGAAGAACTATTGTCTCTTATAAAATAGTGATCGCATGACAGAAATTAAAATATGCGGATTAACTTGTGAGGACGATATAAAAACTGTCAATGAGCTAGAAGTAGAATACGCTGGCTTTGTTTTTGTTAAAAAATCAAAAAGATATATAACTCCTGAGGTTTCTAAGCACCTTGTATCAGGATTGAACCGAAAGATTAAGAGTGTCGCTTTATTTGTAGATGCATATCTTGAAGATATTGAAGTTGTGCTGAATCACGTTAACTTTGATTATATTCAACTTCATGGCCATGAAAGCGTCGAAAAAATTAAAGACTTAAGTTTTCGACTTGGTAAACCCATTATTAAATCAATAGGTGTTTCCGATTCACTGGATATGACCACGACATCTAGGTACTACTCAGTAGTTGATAAGCTTTTGTTTGATGCAAAGCCAAAAATACCGGCAAATCTTCCAGGAGGGAACGGCGAAGCCTTCAGCTGGGAAATTCTAAAGAATATCCAATTTCCCATTCCCTGGATTTTAGCTGGTGGTCTTGATAGTAATAACATTTCGGATGCTCTTAAGCTGTTGTCTCCAGATTGTGTAGACGTTTCTTCTGGTGTAGAAGAGAATGTGGGTAAAAAGAATTTCAGAAAAGTATCTGCGTTCGTGGATGAGGTTAGGAGTAAATGAGATGACTTATGAAAAATTTAATTCCTTCAAAAATGGTCCAAATGAAGAGGGGAAATTTGGCCAATATGGAGGACGCTTTGTTTCGGAAACTCTTATGCCACTAATTTTGCAATTAGAAAAAGAATATAACATTGCAAAGGAAAGTGACTCTTTTTGGGAAGAGATGAATGAGCTATGGAAAAATTATGTTGGCAGGCCTAGCCCTTTATATTTTGCTGAAAGAATAACTGGTTTTTTTGGGGGTGCTAAGATTTATTTTAAGAGAGATGAATTAAACCATACCGGAGCACACAAAATAAATAATGTTTTGGGACAGATAATTTTAGCCAGAAGAATGGGTAAAAGCAGAATTATTGCTGAAACAGGTGCTGGCCAACATGGGGTTGCTACGGCAACGGTATGTGCAAAATTTGGTCTAAAATGTGTTGTTTTTATGGGAAAAACAGATGTAGAACGTCAGGCACCAAACGTTTTTAGAATGAAATTATTGGGAGCTGAAGTAGTTCCTGTTACTTCAGGAAGAGCTACCTTAAAGGACGCTATGAATGAAGCTTTAAGAGACTGGGTCACAAATGTGAGAGATACGTTTTATTGTATAGGTACCGTTGCTGGACCACACCCTTATCCAAAAATGGTTAGAGATTTTCAATCAATAATAGGTAAGGAGACAAAGGATCAAATTGTTAAAATAGAAGGTAGATTGCCTGACAAGCTAATTGCTTGCATCGGTGGTGGATCAAATGCTATGGGTTTGTTTCATCCATTTTTAGATGATGAATCTGTTGATATTATCGGTGTTGAGGCTGGAGGAAAAGGGATAGATGATAATATGGAACATGCCGCATCCTTAACTGGAGGTAGACCAGGTGTGCTACATGGTAATAAAACTTACCTTTTGCAAGACGATCATGGCCAAATTATTGAGGGGCACTCTATATCTGCTGGCCTAGATTATCCTGGTATAGGACCTGAACATTCCTTCCTAAATGATGCAAAAAGGGTAAAATACGTAGCAGTTACTGATACTGAGGCTTTGGAGGCTTTTCAATTTTGTAGCCAGTTAGAAGGAATTATTCCTGCTTTAGAGCCTAGCCATGCCTTAGCATATACAAAGAAAATAGCTGGAAAACTATCTTCTGAAGAAATTATAGTTATGAACATGTGTGGAAGAGGAGATAAGGATATTTTTACCGTTGCAGACGCTTTAGGAATGAATATTTTATCATAAAATATTTTTAGATTGTATATTAATACCATTAATTATAAATGACTCATCATAAATTAAATCGGTAATATTTGACATTGCATAATCTAAAATATTTGGTATTTGGGATTCTTCACCAGTTGTGAATCCAGACAGAACATAATTAGCTACAGATTTTTTGTTGTTTGGTCTGCCGATACCTATTCTTAAACGGCTATATTCTTGCCCAACTAAATTACTAACAGATCTTAAGCCATTGTGACCACCATGTCCACCTCCAATTTTTTTTTTAAGGATGCCCCAGCTTAAGTTTAAGTCATCATGAAAAATGAGTATATCTTTACAGTTAATCTTGAAAAATTTTGATGCGCTTAATACCCCTTTTCCTGATTCATTCATAAAAGTACTAGGTTTGATTAATATTACTTGTTCGTCCGCAATTGGACCCTTTGAATATTGATAGTTAGTTGAGTTGGTCCATAGGGGGAACGCATATTTTTCATGTAAATAATCAACAAGCCTGAAGCCAATGTTGTGTCTATTACTTGAGTAGTTATTTCCTGGGTTACCTAGGCCTACGAGCAACTTCATGATTTCGTCGTCCTAATGATGAACCTGGTAGATTAATTTGGCTCATTATTTTCGGTTTCAACATCAACTTCATTACCTTCTTCAGCTTCAGTTTCCGGTGAATCTTCCTCATCTTCAGCTGATTTTAGTCCACTCGGACTTTGGATGTTCGCAATAACAAAATCTCTCCCCTGAATGGTTGTCTCTGCACCTTCAGGTAAATTTATGTTTGAGATATTAATTGTATCTCCTAATTCAAAGTCATTGAGGTCGACCTCCAATTCAGACGGTATTTCGGTTGCATTCACGATAAGTTCAACTTCAGGTCTTACTACCGTAAGGACTCCCCCTCTTTTTATGCCAGGTGACGTTGTTTGATTTTTAAATTCTACGGGGATAAATAAGTTGATTCTAGATGTTTCTGAGAGCCTTAAAAAGTCAACATGAGTTGGCAAATTTCTTAGTGTGTCTTTTTGCACATCTCTACAAATCACCTTTTCTGATTTGTCTCCTAATTTAAGTTCAATTAATGTTGATTTAAATTTTCCAGCTTTTAGAAGTTTAAATAGTTCATTAAACTTGACTGTCAGTGCTTGAGGAGATGCTCCAGCCCCATATATTATTCCTGGTACAAGCTGCTGCCTTCGAGCAGCCCGTGCTGCACCTTTTCCCACATTTGGACGAACTGAGGCCTCAAGGTTTATCATATCAGACATAACTTTTCTCCCTGCATAAATTAGTCAAAACAAATCTCATATAGGGCGGTTTATAGGGATATTATAGATAAAAGTAAATTACATTTTTTTATAGAAGCTATTACCTATTTTTGCTCCGTTGGACAGAGATTTTATAAATTCTAAGATATTTTCATCTGGTTCCTTTTTTTCAATTTTTTCTATGATTGCAGAACCAACCACTACACCATCTGCTATACCAGATACTGCTGCTGCATCTTCTGGGTTCTTAATGCCAAAACCAACGCAAATAGGCAAATTCGTCAATTTACGGATCCTATTAATCTCGGGGTCAAGTTTTTTAGGATCTACTCTGCCAGCTCCAGTGGTTCCAGTTATTGAAACATGGTAAACAAATCCTGAGCTATTATCTAAAATTTTAGGGAGCCTGGATTCATCACTTGTTGGGGTGCTCAATCGTATAAAGTCTATCCCATTTTTTTGAGCAGGAATACATAGTTCTCTATCTTCTTCTGGAGGCAAGTCTACAATTATTAGTCCATCTACACCCGAGGATTTAGCTTTCTTTAGGAAATTTTCTACTCCAAAAGAATAAATCGGATTGTAGTATCCCATAAGAATTACTGGAGTTTCGCTATTAATTTTTCGAAATTTTTTTACTAATTCTAAGATACTTTTTAGAGTTGTGCCCATTTGCAATGATCTATTTCCAGCTCTTTGGATGGATGGTCCATCAGCCATTGGATCTGTAAACGGAATGCCTAGCTCAATAATATCCACGCCATATTTTGGAAAATCTACCATTAAATCATATGTTTTATCTAAATTAGGATCTCCTGCCATGATAAAAGAAATAAATGCCTTTTGATTGGTATTTTTCAAGTCTCCAAAAGTTTTTGCAATTCTTTTAACCATTTTATAAATTTGCGAGAGCTATAATCTCGCGGCCTTTCATTTCAATCTTTTTTACTATATCAATCTTTGGAATGCTAACAAAGATAATAGAAATAAAAGTTTTTTTCAGGAAAGTCTATGGGTTTTAAAACGGGTATAGTAGGGCTCCCTAATGTTGGGAAATCAACTTTATTTAACGCCCTTACGAGAACTGCAATTGCTCAGGCAGAAAATTTTCCCTTTTGTACAATAGAGCCAAATGTTGGTGAAGTCGCAGTACCTGACGAGAGGTTGCAAAAATTGGCACGAATAGCAGATTCAAAAGCGATAATTCCAGCAAAGATGTCTTTTTGTGATATTGCTGGCTTAGTTAAAGGCGCTTCAGAAGGAGAAGGTTTAGGGAATAAGTTTTTAGCAAATATAAGAGAATGTGATGCGATTATTCATGTTCTTCGTTGCTTTGATGATACCGATGTAACTCATGTTTCAGGTTCCGTTGACCCTATAAGAGACTTCGAGATAATTAACACAGAATTAATTCTTGCTGATTTACAAAGTGTTGACAAGCAATTAGTTGGCTTAACAAAAAAAATTAAAAGTGGTGATAAGTCGCTTCTCAAATTATATGATGTATTAATGAAAGCTAAGGGTGGATTAGAGAGGGGTGAGGCCATCATATCTACAAATAGAACTGAAGAAGATCAGTTGCTGCTGAGTGATTTTCAATTTTTGACACTAAAGCCAGTATTATATGTCTGCAATGTAGATGAGGCTTCTGCCGCAACAGGAAACAGTTATTCTCAGAAAGTAAAGGATCATGTGATGGAAGAAAATTCAACTTCCATAAACATTTCAGCCTCAATAGAGGAAGAGATTAGTCAAATTGCGAACCAGGAAGAACAAGATTTTTTCCTAAAGGAACTGGGATTAAACAGAACAGGATTAGATAGACTAATTATAGAAGGTTATAAATTGTTAGACTTATTAACTTTTTTTACTGTTGGTCCTAAGGAGGCTCGCGCTTGGACTGTAAGAACAGGTACTACTGCACCAAAAGCAGGATCTGTAATTCATACAGATTTTGAGAAGGGTTTTATAAGAGCTGAAGTCATTCGTTGCAGTGAATATCTTGAGTTTTTGGGGGAGCAGAGAGCAAAAGAAGAAGGGAAATTACGTTCGGAGGGGAAGGGCTATTTAGTGGAAGATGGAGATATAATAAAATTTCTTTTTAATGTTTAAAAAGGTTATATTTTTTTTTGGAAAGGACAAGAATCATAATCTACTTTTTCAAGGTAAAGGCCTTCCGGTGGTGCTACGGGTCCACATGCTTTCCTATCCTTCAATTCTAATATTTCTTTCATTTTTTTAACATTCCAACTTTTATTGCCTATCTTGAAAAGTGATCCTACTATGCTTCTTACCTGATTATGCAGAAAGCTCCTAGCTTCTATCCTTATAGAGATAACTTCTTCATCAGCATTAAACATGTGACCTAAAGTCGAATTAATTTCTATCTTATCAATAGTTTTCACAGAGCTTTTAGCTTGGCATATTGAAGATCTAAAGGTTTGAAAATCATGTGTTCCAATTAAATAGTCGGATGCCTCCTGCATTTTCGGAATATCTAATGTATTTTTTATATTCCAGAATCTATATTTATTAAATATTTGCGGCACATTTCGTACCAAAAAGAGATAATTGTAATACCTTTTCCTGGCAGAGAACCTGGCGTGGAAATTTTCACTGACTTCCGCCGCTTTTGTTATAGCGATAGGGTAGGGTTTAACATGATAGCTTAGCGCATGAATAAGAGATTTCGATTCCCAGTTATATTTAAGTTCAGAATGTCCTACTTGTCCTAAGGCATGTACGCCTGAATCAGTTCTACCCGCACCAGTTATCCCTTGAGAGCTCTGGTCCAATTTTAATAGAGCAGTATTAATTACTCCTTGGACTGTCAGTTGTTCTTTTTGGATCTGCCAACCCTTGAAAGAAGACCCATCATATTCAATTTTAAAAGCGTATCGTGGCATAAGTACCTACTATTAATTACATCATATTTTTAGATCGTTCCAATATTTGAGAATTTGGTGATTGTACCATAATCAAAATATACTATTATGGCAGAGATTTTAATACCGAATAATTTAGATAAGTTTCAGAGAAAATAGCTTACCTTTACGTTTTATTTGGGCAATAGAGGGTGATCATGGATCCAGATAAAAAAGTTGATTATAAGGAAACATTGTTTCTTCCTAAAACTGACTTTCCGATGAGGGCTGGACTTCCAGCAAGAGAACCGCAATGGCTGGACCGTTGGGAAAAATTAAAAATCTATTCTAAATTAAGGGCAAAAGTAGGGGGTCGTGAAAAATTTATACTACATGATGGCCCTCCTTACGCAAATGGCAACCTTCATATAGGACATGCTCTGAACAAAATTTTGAAGGATATTGTTACTAGAAGCCAGCAGATGCTTGGAAAAGATGCTAGCTATATACCGGGCTGGGACTGCCATGGCCTACCAATTGAGTGGAAGATCGAGGAGCGGTATAGATCTTCTGGAAAGAGTAAGGATGAAATTTCAACAATTGAGCTTAGGAAAGAGTGTCGAAAATTTGCAAGCGAGTGGGTACAAATTCAGAAAGATGAATTTAAAAGGCTAGGGGTAATTGGGGATTGGGAAAATCCTTATTTGACCATGGATTATTATTCAGAAGCTATAATAGCTGAAGAATTTATGAAATTCATAACCAACGGTTCTCTATATCAGGGTTCCAAGCCGGTAATGTGGTCGCCAGTAGAACAGACTGCTTTGGCTGAAGCCGAAGTGGAATACCATGATATAAAAAGTTATATGATTTGGGTAAAATTCAAGACTAATATTGATGAGTTTATGGGTGCTAGTATAGTAATTTGGACTACGACCCCATGGACTATACCTTCGAATAAAGCCGTGGCCTATGGGAAAAACATTTCTTACGGTCTATATGAAGTTTTGTCTATTGAAGATGAAAGCCTCTTAAAACCCGGAGAAAAAATAGTAATAGCTGATGATCTATATGATTATAACCTAAAAAATGGAAAAGTAACTGAGCTATTAAGATTGAAGTCAATTAATAATGAAACTTTATCAAAGATTTCATTGGAACATCCTCTACGAAACTTACCTGGTTCTGACGGTTATTGGAATTATGAGGTGCCAATGGTTGAGGCAGATTTTGTAACTACAGATTCTGGAACTGGCTTTGTGCACATGGCCCCCAGCCATGGACTTGACGATTATGAAGTTTTTGTAAAATTGGGTTGGACTGAAAAGATGACTAACAATGTCACAGAAGATAGTAGTTTTGCTAACCATGTTCCAGTCTTTCGTTCAATGAGAATTATTAATGACAAGGGCAAGGAAGGTGAAGCAAATAAAGAAATAATAAATAGATTAATTGAGAATGGAAACTTAATGTCATCAGGTAGATTTATTCACAGTTATCCACATAGCTGGAGATCTAAATCCCCAATTATTTTTAGAAATACACCTCAATGGTTTGTAAATATAGATAAGAAGCTTGATGATAATATGGATGAGCAAGGTAATACTATTAGGGAAAGGGCACTAAATTCTATCGAAAAGTTGGTTACATGGACTCCAAATACAGGTAAAAATCGACTATTTTCTATGATAAAGGAGAGACCAGATTGGGTTTTATCCCGCCAGAGGGTATGGGGTGTCCCTTTGACTTGCTTCGTAGGAAAAAGTGAAGATGGGAGCTTAACTGTACTTCAGGATAAGCAAGTAAATGAAAATATAATTAAAGCATTCAAAGAAGAGGGAGCTGACTGCTGGTTTGATGACGCGGCTAAGGAAAGGTTTTTAGGGGCAAAATATGATCATAATGAGTGGCAAAAAGTAAATGATATTTTGGATGTTTGGTTCGATAGTGGTTCAACGCATGCATTTGTTTTAAGAGACCGTGACGATAGTATGTGGCCAGCTGACCTTTATCTTGAAGGCACTGATCAGCATAGAGGGTGGTTTCATTCATCAATGCTTCAAAGTTGTGGTACTAAGGGGCAGGCTCCATACAAAGGGGTTTTAACGCACGGATTTACCTTAGATGAAAAAGGTATGAAAATGTCAAAATCTCAAAATAATATTACCAGCCCGGAAAAGGTAATAAAGCAGTATGGTGCTGATATACTAAGATTATGGGTAGCACAGTCTGATTATTCTGTAGATCAACGGATTGGGCAAGAAATCCTAAAGGGTGTATCTGATAGTTATCGAAAGCTTAGAAATACACTTCGATTTATTTTAGGTAATCTAGATGGGTTTAATGAAAAAGAAAAAGTAAAATATGATCAATTGCCAGAAATTGAACAGTGGGTGCTAAATCGGATAATTGATTTAGATAAAAGAATTAGAGTTGGTTATGAGGGATATGCTTTTCAGTCTGTTGCCCAACAAATTTTTCAATTTTGCTCATCAGACTTATCTGCTTTTTATTTTGATATTAGGAAAGATTCACTATATTGCAGTGCTCCAGATGATAAAATTCGGCGGTCATCTAGAACAGTGCTAGACATATTATTTTATTATATTTCCTCTTGGATAGCTCCCATATTGGTCTTCACAGCTGAGGAAGTATGGCTCTCTCGATTTTCTGGAAGTAATGATTCAATTCACTTAACAGATTTCCCATACCCAGAAAAGGTGTGGAAAGCGGACTGTATTGAGGAGAGATGGAATTTGATTAGAGACCTTAGGAAAGTGGTTAGTGGCGCTATAGAGATCAGTAGGCAAGAGAAATTGATTGGTGCTAGCTTAGAGGCTCATCCTTATATATACGTAAATTCTAAGGAAAAGGTATCTATGTTGAATGGAGTGGATTTAGCCGAAATATGCATATCTTCTGGTGCTACTTTGATTTTGGACACAGGTCCTGAGAATGCTTTTTCGATTAAGGATATTCCAGATATAAAGGTTGTTTGCAAGCCAGCAAAAGGGGAAAAATGTTTGCGTTGTTGGAAAATTCTTCCTGAAGTTGAACAGTCTTTTGAGAAAAAAGTTTGTCAGAGGTGCAGCAATGTTCTCATGTCATAAGTTTTCTCGGTCTATGAGCTTTGTTATAGGTTTCTAAAAGTGTCTTTGTTGTTACGGCTGTATAAATCTGGGTGCTTGATAATGAAGAATGTCCTAATAGCTTTTGTATGATACGTAAATTTGCTCCATTTTCAAGTAAATGAGAAGCAAATGAGTGTCTAAGGGCATGTGGAGTGACGGATTCCGGTAAGCCTACTTCTAACCTAACTTGGGCAACTAGGTTTTGGATAATTCTTGGAGAAAGTTTGCCCCCATTTTCTCCAATGAACAAACTATCTGTCTTGCTAATTATTTCCCTGCTTTTTTTTAAATAGTCGTCAATTGTTTCTCTCACCAATGGAAGTATAGGAATTTGCCTTTCCTTGCCACCTTTTCCGCTAGCAATGAGAAACTCATCTAAAACAGAAAAATTTTTTTTCAGGGACAAGGCTTCTGAAATTCTTAGACCGCATCCGTACATCAACATTATTACCGCTAAATTTCGGGCATTAACCCATGGTTTAGAAGTGTGCTGAGTTACAGATTTCAAGAATTCTTCTATCTTATCTTGAGAAATAGGTCTTGGTAGTGGTTTTGTAATTTTTGGGGGTTTGATTAAAGAAATACTAGAATTTTCAATATTGAAGTTCTTTTCTAACCAAGAGAAAAAATTTTTTAGTCCAGATAACGACCTTGCTAATGATTGAGGTCTTAAACCTTGGCTTCTCTCATAAGCGAGCCAAGATCTAAAATGGGTAATTGAAAAATTTTTCATGTCTGATGGAGTTAATGACTTAGCTGTGTGATCTTTGGAAAAACGCAAAAATCTTTCAACATCTCTTCTATAACTATCAACTGTGTTTTCACTGTTGCCGCCTATGCTAAGTAAATAACTACGCCAGGCTTCAATCATTTCCGCAAGTAAAAAAGATGTTCCAGGTTGCGCCATTAATTTGCTAGGAATCACTCTTAAGCATTATATTATTAAGGTGCCTTTCGAGTACTCCTCCAAAAAAGCTTAAAAGATCGGTAGCTTGGTTGGGGTTAAAATAATCAGGGTCTTTTGAGCCCATTGTTAATAATACAAGATCTTTGCTATCGGACAGTGAAATAGCAATTACTGCTTCTGATAGTATCATAGTATTATCAGCATTATTAAGAAAACTTTCATTTGATTTTATTTTTCTTAAGAGTACATTTTTTAGAGGAATTGCTCCGGGTTCAAGGTTGAAATATTTGTAACATTCACCTTCTTTCATTAAATGAAGGCATTTGTGGTCGGGCCAGTTCTCACTTAAAGGCTCAATACTATCAAAGCATAGAAAAATACTTGCTAATTTAAATATTGGTTTAATTTCAGAATTTAAAATCTCCAGAAAATCTACCAAATTGTTAACTTGTAATATTTTTAGTACGGCCCTATTTATAGATTTTACAGTAGAAATATTGTCATGTGCTGCGGCTACAACATTCCTGTGAGTTTTTTCCAAGTTACTATATTTTTCTTCCAACCTTTCAGAGAAGATACTCCTTAAATCTACAACATTTTTTCCTGTTTTCTTTGGAATAGATGACAGTAGACTATTAAGTATATCTATATCATTCAAGATAAAATTGGGGTTTTCTATTAAGAAATTCTTAAGTTTTTCGATGTCATTTTCCATTAAAATATTTATATTTTTTGGTTGCTTTTTTCCCAGTCTGATAAGAAAATTTCTAAACCCTTGTCCGTTAAAGGATGGCTCACGAGTTCTCTCAATATTGCAGGTGGGGCTGTTACTGCTTCAGCTCCAGCTATGGCACAATTTTTAATATGTTCTAATGATCTTATGCTTGCTGCCAAGATTTTTGTTCTAAAAGAGTAATTATCGTATATAGTTCTTATTTCTTTAATTAAACCTACTCCATCTATTTTTGTATCATCAAGTCTTCCTACAAATGGACTAACAAATTCTGCACCGGCTTTTGCTGCAAGAATAGCCTGATTGGCCGTAAAGCAAAGGGTCATATTAACTTTGATTCCAGAGTTTGCTAAATCTCGGCATACTTTAAGGCCATTCCAAGTCATAGGCAATTTAACTACTACGTTTTCAGAAATAACTCTTAATTTTTCAGCCTCTGCTCGCATTTGATCTATAGAAGATGAAGAAACCTCAAGACTTACTGGACCTTCTATCAACTCACAGATATCTTTGGCAATCGATTGAAAGTTTCTTCCTGCTTTTAAGATTAAACTTGGATTTGTTGTTACTCCATCCGCAAGGCCAAGGTTCTTCAGCTTAGTAATCTCTTCAATATTAGCACTATCGACAAAAAATTTCATATAATTTTCCAGGACTATCTTAATTTTTTATATATTGTTTCTTTATATTAAATAAGTACAAATTTTAAAAGACAGAAATTATTTTGGATTTTATAAGTTGGAGGAAGAAATTTTTTTTTCTGGAGGCTCGATAGTTTCAGTTTTGACGACTGAGCCGATTGATAAGCTTCTGGATTATTTGGTGCCTAGTGAGGGAGTTTATGTTGGTACATTTGTTGAGGTCGAGTTGGGTAAAAGGGTTGTGGAAGGTCTTGTGTGGGGTGCTAGAACTTCCTCTTTAAACCATAAAAAATTAAAGACCTTGAGAATTTTAAATTCGAAATTTAGTATTGACCCTAATACAAAAAGATTTCTAACGCGTATGGCTGAGTATAATTTAACCTCCTTAAATTCAATTTTTAGGTTAACTGGTTGGAAAAATTTTCTAAAAAATGAGCAAAAAACTTCTTACAGTTATCAATTGAATAATCATTTAAATGGAAGTAACGCCCTCAAAATATCTCCTAAGGGTAAAAAGTTAATTGAGTTAGTTTCCTCTCTTGATCGTCCTCCAGAATTTAAAACACTTAAGCAAATAGGTGAGTTCTTTGGTGTCTCCATCTCTGTAGTTAAAGGCCTTGAAAAAAAGGGCTTTGTTAAGAGGGTTGCGGTAGAAAATCAAAATAAAGAATTACCACAAACTTTGAATTATCGAACCAATCTAAATTTGGAGCAACAGATAGCCTCAGATCAAATAGAACAAACAGTAGCCGGTAACCATTTTAGTGTTACCTTACTGAGAGGGGTAACGGGTTCAGGGAAAACTGAAGTGTTTCTTAGTGTAGCTTCAAAATTTATTTCAGAGGCTAGACAAGTTCTAATTTTGGTTCCTGAAATTGGATTGTCATCAGGATTAGTATCTAGAATTTTTAAAATACTTGGTATTACTCCTGTAGAATGGAATTCTGGCGTAAGCAACTCAAAGAAAAGAGAAATATTTTATTCTTTAATTTCTGGAGATGGGCGAGTTCAAATCATAGTTGGCGCAAGGTCTGCACTTTTTTTGCCTTTCAAAAACTTAGGATTGATAATTATTGATGAAGAGCATGATACTTCTTTTAAGCAGCAAGATGGTGTTAGGTTTAATGCGAGAGATATGGCAGTTCTAAGAGGTTATTGTGAAAATTTGCATATAATTCTCAGTTCTGCGACGCCTAGTCTCGAAACTATACTAAATTGTAAAACTGGAAAGTATAAAAGGGTTGACCTAAAAAAAAGATTTCGTGAAGGGTCCAAGGTGGTCACTAAAGTAATTGATATGAAAAATGAAGATATTGATAGAGATAAAAGCCTATCTCCTCAGTTGATTAATTTAATAAACTGTAACTTAAAAAGGGGCGAGCAAGTCCTTTTATTTCTTAATAGACGAGGTTATGCTCCTTTGGTGGTATGTAAAAATTGCGGAGGTCAATTGGGTTGCAAATTTTGTGACTCAAAACTGGTGGAGCATAGGTACTTATCTAGAAGAGTTTGTCATCAATGTGGATATGAATTTCCCATTAGTGATTATTGTGCAAGCTGTGGAGAAACTGATCAATTTAATCTTTTAGGGGCTGGTGTGGAGCGCCTTATGGAGGAGTGTATTGCAACTTTTCCAGGAAAGGCAATAAAAATAGTTTCTTCTGACTTAACAGATTCCAAGACTGCTTTGGAAGAGGAAATTTTGCAAATAGAAAAAGGTGAAATTGATATAATAATAGGTACCCAAATTATAACAAAAGGTCATAATTTTCCGTTTCTTTCATTAGTGGGTATAGTTGATGGAGATTTAGGATTGTATGGTGCAGATCTTAGAGGTGCCGAAAAAACATTTCAAATTATACAACAGGTTTCAGGAAGGGTTGGAAGGTTTGGGAAACAGGGGGTAGTAGCAATCCAAACTTGGAGACCCGAAAATGATATTATTAGGTCAGTTTTAAAGGACGATGACGAAGGATTTTGGGAGCAAGAGCTGGTTAATAGGGAAGAAGCCAATGCTCCACCTTACAGTAAATTTATCGGTATAATACTAGAAGGACATAACAAGGCTTCACTGTTCGCGTCAGGGCAGAACATTTCAAGAGAATTTAAAAGTTTAACTAAATTTGGATTAAAAATATTTGGACCAGCTTTAGCTCCAATATCTAAAATAAAAAATAGAATAAGAGTAAGATTACTTATACAATGTCCAAAGGGTCTTTTGAATGTGAATAATTTTTGGGCAACTTTGCAAGGCGCCAAAGTCCCTAAAAGCCAGAAAATGATAATAGATGTTGATCCTCAAAACTTTTTGTAACGGCATTTATTTCGATTGGCAAAGTTGCATATGGGGCCATTATGAATTATTGAAAGGACCATAAAATAAATGAGTTCTTTCGCGTTTCGAATAGCTTGAATGAAGAAATAAAAATAGGTTTAATCAGTGTGCTGAAAAAAGGACATCCAGTATGATAGAAAAAGTTGCGCTTATAGGGCTTGGACTTATGGCATCATCAGTTGCGCGAGGGTTAATTAATAACAAAGAAAGTGTAAAGGTTATTGGTTATGATATCTCACCTGAAGTAAGGAAAATAGCAAGTGAGATCAAAATTTTTGAAGTGGTGGATGATCTCGAGTCAGCTGTAAAGGATTCTGATTTGACAATTATTTGTACTCCTGTAGGAGCAATTCGATCTGTAGTATCTAAGATTTCCAAATATCTTAAGAAAGGATCAATTCTTTCCGATGTTGGTTCCGTTAAGAAGGCAGTAGTTGAAGCTGTTTTTCCCCTAGTTCCTAAAGGAGTATATTTTGTACCTGCTCACCCTCTTGCTGGTACAGAAGAATCTGGACCAAATTCTGGTTTTCCTGAATTATTTAAAGATAGGTGGTGTATACTTACGCCTTTAGAAAATACTCCTCAAGAAAAGATAAAGATAGTTAAAGATTTTTGGGAAAATTTGGGTTCAAAGGTTACGGAAATGACGCCAGAGCATCATGATCTCGTTTTGGCTGTAACATCTCATGCTCCTCATTTAATTGCCTATACCATGGTAGGCGTCGCAGATGATCTGGCTCAAGTAACTAACTCGGAAGTAATTAATTTTTCTGCCGCTGGATTTAGAGACTTTACTAGAATAGCAGCTTCAGATCCAACAATGTGGAGGGATGTCTTTCTAAATAACAAAGAAGCTGCCTTGGAAGTATTAGGAAGATTCTCAGAAGAGCTGTTTGCTTTAAATAGGGCTATCCGTCAAGGGGATGGGGATTTTCTTTTTGATTATTTTACTAGGACTAGATCTATAAGAAGAGGCATTATTGAGGCAGGGCAGGATACTAAGGCGCCTAATTTTGGAAGGTAAAAACTAGATTCCAAGCCAAAATTGTAGTTTACGTGAAATAGTGATAGATTTAAACTTACCCGAAAGAGATTAATTAATGACATTGTTGTTTTATGTAAGCTAAATATATAAGTATTCATTTGATAATAAGCTAGTATGGGCTCAAATTTGAAAAAAGTTAACCAGCACCCTAATTGGAACAGTAGTTGTGAATGAAATAATAACTGAGCGTAATAAAAAAGCTTTTACTCAACCAATTCAGCAGACTTTTATAATGATTTTTATATTAGTTCTTGTTGGTATAACTGGGACATTATTATTTCCATCTGTTGGCTCCATTTTTTTTGGGGCCCCACTATTAAATGGCGCGATTATCCTTATCTTTTGTTTAGGTATTTTCACAAGTTTTAATCAAATTTACCAAGTTTATAGGGCTAGTGAGTGGATAGAAGGTTTTGCAAGGAATACTCCTGGAGTCACAGATAGGATACCTAGGTTGCTTGCAACACTCGCAAGCATAAATGGTTTAGCTAGTGAGGAAAAGAGTCTGAATAGTATTTCAGCAAGGTCAATACTTGATTCTGTTGGTTCCAGATTAGATGAATCTAGAGATATTACGAGATATATTACTAGTTTGCTTGTACTTACTGGTTTGCTTGGAACTTTTTATGGATTAGCTACTACGGTTCCTGCAGTTGTTGATACAATAAGGTCACTAGCTCCTCAAGACAATCAATCTCCAATGGATGCTTTTAACGGATTGATGACTGGGTTGGAGAGCCAGTTAGGCGGTATGGGTACAGCTTTTTCTACCTCTCTTTTGGGTTTGGCGGGTAGCTTAATAGTCGGCCTTCTAGAGCTATTTTCAGGCCATGGTCAAAATCGTTTCTATATGGAGTTAGAGGATTGGCTATCCGCAAGGACGGAGATTGGTGTAGGGTCATCGGTGGGAAATTCTTATGCAGATGCGGTAAGTGCTACCGTATCTAACAACTCCATGGAGAGGCTCACGAAATTAGTTGAAAAGCTAGCTTACGAATCCCAAAAATCTGAAGAAAGAAGATTTGCGGTAGAGGAACAGGTAAGTGAATTGGCTAAGATACTGGATCGAATTGCCCAAATTTCACCTAGTTCATCAGGGATGGCAGCTTCTACAAAAGCAGCGTTCAACTTTGAAAAGTTAGATAATATAGATGATACCCAAAAGCAGCTACTTAATCTTTTTATTCAAAGTGCTAACGACACTAGTTTAAGTTACACCGAAAATAATCAAAAATTGCAACGTTTAGAAAGAGAGATTGTTCAATTTAGAGATGACGTAAGGACAGGCCGATTGGAAATAAAAGATTGGCTTGAGAATCTTTTCAAAGAATCCGTTGATAATTCAGTTAAAGCTAAATCAAAGAGGCGGCCTGGTTAATGTCGATAATGCGTCGAGGAAATATCCGAGTCGTAAATAACACATGGCCAGGTTTTGTTGACGCAATGGCTGCTTTGTTATTGGTTCTAACCTTTGTACTCTCAATATTTATGGTAGTTCAGTCAGTTCTTAGAGATACCATAGTAAGCCAGGATAAGGTGCTAAGTAATCTTTATATTCAAATATCTGATCTCCACAATATTTTAGAGGAAACTGAAGGTAAGCTTATTATATCAGAGATTGAGTCTGAAGACCGTCGAGTAACGATTGCTACTTTAAATAAATCTGTTCAGGCTGCTATGCAAAGAATCTCTAACTTTGAAGAAATGGTTGACAAATTAGTAGCTGAAAAACTTTCGTTATCTAAGTCTTTAGAGGTGCAGACGTCTGATTTAGCGAAAAAGGTGACTAAGTTAGAGAGTGCAGAGGAGAAAATCTTAGGTCTGGCTACAAAGATCGATATATTAAACTTGGAAAAGAGTGAATTAGAAAATTTATTGGATTTTCTTAAGTCGGATTTAATTAAAAATCAAAATTTATTAATGAGAGCTAATACCAAAATTACTTCCTTTGAGGAACAGGTGGCTAGCTTAATCGCGCAAAAAACTGGTTTAAGAAATTATGTTTCAGAATTAGAAAAAGAAGGCGAAAAAAATATTACAAGGAATGAGGCAGCAAGGTTAGCTTTGGCTTCTGCTAGGAGTGAAATTGATTACGAAAAAGAAAATGCTAGGTTAGCTGCAGCAAGAGCGGAAGCATTAGAGATCGAGGTTAAAAAATTTAAAGAAAAGAACCTATCTTCTGAAAGGCAATTAGAGGACATAAGGATTAAGCTTAATGAAGGTGATCTTGCGTTATATGCTGCTCAGGAAGATCTAATGGAAGTTGAGTTTCAAAAAAATATCTTAGGTACTAAGCTCAAGGATACTGTTAAAGCTTTGTCAGAACTTGAAAGACAAATGCTTGCTGAGAAGATTGTGATATCCCGATTGAGGGAAAGCCTTGAGGAAGAAAAAGAAGAGACGAGTTTGTTGGCATTGAGTTTAGCTGGTGAGAGAGAAAGGGCGATTGAGCTATTATCCACTCTTGCTTTGATTAGGGAAGAAAAAGGTTCATTGGAAGAAAAATCCAACCAATTAGACATTGAGAAAAGAGATTTAGAAGAATTATTAGCGTTTCGAGAAGTATTGATAAGAGAGATGGAGATTGATTTGATAGAGGCGCAGAAAATTTCTTCTATCAGCAGTACTAGAATCTTGGAGCTAGAAAGAGATGCTAAAGGCTTGGGGGTACGTTTAGCTGAGTTGCAAACTTTACTTGATGAATCAAGCAAAATCGATATGGCAAAAAATGTTCAGATAGAACTTCTAGGACAAAACCTTAATGCGGCCTTAGCTCGAGCGGCCACAGAACAAAAGTTAAGGGCAGATATGGAGGAAGCTGAGCGAAAAAGAATAGAAGACGAGGCGATTGATCTTAGAAACTATAGGTCTGAATTTTTTGGAGAAATGAAGAAAATCATTAAAGATCTCGAGGGAATACAAATTGTTGGAGACAGGTTTTTGTTCTCCTCAGAGGTTCTTTTTACTTCAGCATCAGCAGAACTAGGGTTGAATGGAAAAAGGCAAATTCAGGCAGTGGCTGAGCAACTAAAGAAGGTTACAGAAAAAATTCCAACGGATATAAAATGGATTCTAAGAGTTGATGGTCATACAGATTCTCTTCCTCTTATTTCAATTAATCAATATAAAGATAATTGGGAGTTGAGCCAAGCAAGAGCTTTAGCAGTGGTCAAGTTCCTAATAGAGGAGGTAGATTTTCCCCCAGATAAGTTAGCGGCCACAGGTTTTGGTTCTTATCAGCCAATAAATCTTAATAGAAGTCCCGAGGCTTTCAGTCAGAATCGTAGAATAGAGTTAAAGATAACTGAAAAATAGCCATCAACTTTTGATTTAATTTGCTGGAAGCAATCTAGGTCTTTTATTTCCAATCCTTGGATTTTCGAGACTAGAGATTTTTAGATCAATCTTATTTTCTTTAATTAAAACTTTTACCATTCCACCCTTTGATAGTTTTCCGAAGAGTAAATCATCTGCGAGTGGTTTTTTTATTTCCTCTTGAATTAACCTAGATAAAGGCCGAGCTCCCATTTTTGAATCATAACCTTTTTCTGCTAGCCATTCAGCTGCCTTCCTACTAAGTTCTATGCTGACATTTCTATCTAATAGTTGAGCTTCAAGCTGTAGGATAAATTTATCAACCACCTGAAGAATTACAGATTTAGGCAATGGGTTGAATTTAATAGTGGCATCTAGACGATTTCGAAATTCTGGAGAAAAAAGTCTTTCGATTGCAGAAGTGTCTTCATCTTCCCGCTCGTTACGCGTGAAACCTATTGCTTCTTTAGCTTGCTCCATTGCTCCTGCGTTAGTAGTCATAATGATAACTACATTTTGGAAATTGACAGATTTTCCATTATGATCAGTGAGTTTTCCATGATCCATTACTTGTAGCAATATATTGTAGACATCTGGATGTGCTTTTTCAATTTCATCCAGTAATAAAACACAATATGGTTTCTGATCAACACCATCAGTTAGCAACCCTCCCTGATCGAAACCTACATAACCTGGAGGTGCGCCAATTAATCGACTTACTGCGTGCTTTTCCATATATTCAGACATATCAAATCTTAAAAGTTCAACTTCTAAGTTGTCTGCTAGTTGTCTCGCTACTTCAGTTTTGCCAACTCCAGTGGGTCCAGAAAATAGATAGTTTCCGATCGGTTTACCATGATCCCGAAGACCAGCCCTAGAAAGTTTTATTGCAGATGATAGTGCGTTAATAGCTGAATCTTGTCCAAATACTACCCTTTTTAGAGATTTTTCAAGATCCATTAAAAGGCTTGCATCATCTTTGGATATAGTTTTCGGAGGAATTCTCGCGATATTGGCTACTATATTCTCTATCTCTTTTATTCCAATAGTCTTTTTTTTCTTATTTTCTGGGAAAAGGGCCTGAGCCGCTCCAGCTTCATCTATTACATCAATTGCTTTATCCGGCAATTTTCGATCATTTATATACTTTACAGATAAATCGACTGCTGCCTTTATGGCCTCATTAGTAAATCTAATAGCGTGATGTTTTTCAAAGTAAGTTTTTAGCCCACCCAGAATCTTTATTGCGTCGTCAGGGCTGGGCTCATTTACATCGATCTTTTGAAAGCGCCTAGCCAATGCCCTATCTTTTTCAAAATGCTGCCTGTATTCTTTATATGTTGTAGATCCCATGCATCTAAGATTACCTTTTTGGAGTGCTGGTTTCAGTAAATTAGAAGCATCCATTGCGCCTCCTGAAGTAGCCCCAGCTCCCACCAAAGTATGAATTTCATCGATGAAAAGTATCGCATCTGAATGCTGTTCTAATTCAGTCATTACTTGCTTAAGTCTTTCCTCAAAATCTCCCCGATAGCGAGTGCCCGCTAAAAGGGAGCCCATATCTAAAGCAAAAACAGTAGCCTTAGATATTACTTTAGGGGCTTCATTTCTTACAATTTTTCTTGCTAACCCTTCGGCTATTGCTGTTTTCCCCACTCCTGGATCACCCACTAGAATCGGGTTGTTTTTCCGTCGACGGGAAAGTATTTGAATACACCGCTCTATTTCAAAATTTCTGCCGATCAGAGGATCTATCTCACCATCTTTAGATCTTTCGTTTAGGTTTATGCAGTATTTCTCGAGGGCTTTCTCACCCAAATCTTTTTCTTCCTCGGCGGTGTGTTCGTGATCATTAGGCTGGTCACTTAAAGTTCTGCTTTCACTAAACTTTGGGTTCTTAGCCACACCATGGGCTATAAAATTTACTGCGTCATATCTAGTCATATCTTGTTCTTGAAGAAAAAATGCTGCGTGACTTTCCCGTTCTGCGAAGATTGCAACTAATACATTTGCCCCAGTGACTTCAGTACGACCAGAACTTTGTACATGAATTGCTGCCCTTTGGATTACCCGTTGAAATCCAGTTGTAGGTACTGCTTCTGCTCCTTCAAGGTCTGAAATTAGACCCTCGAGCTTTTCGTCAAGAAAAGTCTTAAGCTTTTCAGTTAACACTTTTATATCTACATTGCAGGCTTCAAGAACTCTTCTTGCATCTTTTTCTTTAATTAATGCTAATAACAAATGCTCCAAAGTAGCGAACTCATGTTTCTTTTCATTAGCTAAGCTAATAGCCGAATGGATGCTTTTTTCCAATGAAGTTGAGAAAGATGGCATGTTAATTTACCTTTTGCATAATAAAATATTTTACCCGATTATAAAACATGTATTCATTCATACAAGTTTTGAAAGGGGGGGTTCTTAAAAAATTTAAGAATTCATATTTCGTAGTATTTAAGTGTATTATATTTTTTCTTAAAAATTATCCTTCCTTTTCCGTATTTCGGTAAACACTTCTAGTGCATCGTGGCCGTCAAGGTTTAAGCTTTCTTTAACCTCATCTAAATCAGCTCTCAAAAATGAGTTTGTAATTAATTCATCCGAAAGTAAGCTAGGTATGGTGGGTGTATTGGTTGATCTTAGTTTTTTAATTTCTTCAATTCTAAGTTTAATATTTTCATTTTCTGGTTCAATAGTAAGGCAAAAACGTGCGTTATTTTCTGTATACTCGTGTCCTGAGTATATCTTGGTTTTTGGATCTAATATCATTAATTTTTTTAAGCTTTCCCACATTTGTTTTGGCGTCCCCTCAAAAAGTCTCCCGCATCCCATGGCCATGAGGGAGTCTCCAGAGAATAAGGCTCCTATTTCTTCGCAGTAGAAGGCAATATGTCCTACAGTATGGCCAGGCACATCAAATATCTCAAATGTTAGGTTTGACAGTTTAATTCTATCCTCGCCTTTAACCTGCATATTTAACTCAGGCAAACGCTGCTCATCTTCACTTGCACCTACTACCTTGCAGCCATACGTTTTAACCAAATCTGAAACACCAAGGATATGGTCGTCATGATGGTGGGTTAGCAAAATATAATCTAATTTAAGGCCATTGGTATCCAAATAATCCATTATAGAGCCCGATTCAGGCGCATCTACTAACATTGCCTTTTTTTGCTCCTCTTCGATTATAAGGAAAGCATAATTATCAGATAAGCAGGGTAAAGTTTCTACTATGTAGTTCAATTTTTTTCCTTTTTGCTATTTCAGTTTTCGTATATTCTATATTTTTCGAAACAGGGCACAATGTATTTTGACATAAAAGACCTAGTTGAATTCTATTCGGACACGAGTTTGGGAAAGCGCACCGCTTCATCTCTAAGTAAGACTTTAAACCATTTGTTCAAATCTGGAAAGGGTGAAATGATTTTAGGGTACGGCTTTACGACACCTCTTCTTGAACCTTACTTAGAGCGTTTTGAAAAAGCTATCTCACTAATGCCTGGTCTTCAAGGGGCGATTAATTGGCCAAAATCCAGTAACAATGTGAGTATCCTTGTGGATGAAACTTTCTGGCCAGTAGAAACCGAATCAGTTGATACAGTTTTAATTCTTCACGGATTAGAAAATTCTTTAAATCCTAATGTATTGTTGTCTGAAGCTTGGAGGGTATTAAAGCCCAATGGGACTTTGTTAGTATTTGTTTCAAATAGGGCAGGTTTTTGGGCTCGAACTGATATTACGCCTTTTGGCTGTGGTCGACCTTACAGTTTTAACCAGATAAGTAACTTATTAAAACAAACTAACTTTGCGATTGAGAAAAATCTTCTAACCTTGAATGGGTTCCCAACTGAGAACAATATGGCGTTTAGTTTACCTAATGTTATGACTTACCTTTTAAATTTAACCAAGGTTGAGCTTTTTTCTGGGGTGATTGCCGTTAAGGCTTCGAAAAAAATTTTTGCACCTGAGAAGCTTGTGGCGGATTATTTGTCATTAGGTGTGCGTAAGTTGTCAAGTTCTCGTGGTGTAGCTTGACCACCTTTAGTACTTTTTGTTCTACCAACTTTTTCGATTTTAGTATTCAAGGTGTTTAGTTTAGAGGGTATGCAAGAGAAAAACTATTTAGCAGCATCTTAAATATGAAACAAAATTGGATGTCAGATCTTGCCAGAAAGGTAATGCTCTGATATTGAGTCGCGTGTATTGGAAATTTAACATTTAAAATTAGGTTTTTTTAATTTGTATGAGGGTAAATTTTGAGTGCTAAAACGCTAACAGATAGTGCAGCTTCGAGGTATGCCAGTGCCGTTTTTGAATTGGCTATTGAGACTAAAAGTTTAGATAAGGCGGAATCAGATTTAGATTTAATAGCAAATATTTATGAATCAAATGAAGATTTTCGGAAGGTCGTAAAATCGGCTATCTTTTCTAGGGAACAACAAGTAAGCGTTATAAAGGCTTTGGGTAAGAAAATTAAACTTTCG
This sequence comes from uncultured Alphaproteobacteria bacterium, assembly GCA_902533625.1. Taxonomy (GTDB): domain Bacteria; phylum Pseudomonadota; class Alphaproteobacteria; order Rhodobacterales; family Rhodobacteraceae; genus CACKLF01. Next base: position 67,053 of record CACAMI010000002.1, read on the forward strand.
GATTTAACTATTAACTCACTGTGTTTAATGGCACAAAAGCGAAGGCTTTTTTCGATTGAATCAATGGTTGAACATTTCAAGAGATTAGCATCTGATCATCGGGGAGAGATAAAAGTAAATATCACAAGTGCTTCGAAGCTAAATAGATCCCAGGAAGACGAAATAAGAAATTTTTTTGAGGAAGAAACAAAAAGTTCTGTAATTCTTAATTTAGAACAAGACGAGTCACTAATTGGCGGACTTTTAATAAAAGTGGGTTCAAATCTTATTGATTCATCAATTAGATCACAATTAATTAATGTAGAGAATAAAATGAAAGAGGTTGGCTTATGACAGTTCAGGCTGCTGAAATTTCAGCTATTTTAAAGCAAGAAATAAAGAATTTTGGTAAAGAATCAAAAATATCGGAAGTTGGGCAAGTGCTGTCTGTTGGAGATGGCATAGCTCGTGTTTATGGCCTGGATAATGTTCAAGCAGGAGAGATGGTTGAGTTTCCAGGGGAAATAAGGGGTATGGCTCTTAATCTGGAATCAGATAATGTTGGTGTGGTTATATTCGGATCAGATAGAGATATAAAAGAAGGCGATCCTGTAAAAAGAACTAAATCAATTGTCGATGTGCCGACTGGTGAGGAACTTCTCGGTAGGGTTGTTGATGGTTTAGGTAACCCAATAGATGGAAAGGGATCTTTAGAGTCAAAAAATAGGTCAGTTGCTGATGTGAAAGCTCCAGGGATAATCCCAAGAAAATCAGTGCACGAGCCTATGGCCACGGGTCTAAAATCTGTTGACTCTTTAATCCCGATAGGAAGGGGTCAGCGCGAATTGATTATCGGAGACAGGCAGACCGGGAAAACCGCTGTCGCGCTCGACGCAATTCTCAACCAAAAGACATACAACGAGGCAGCTGGTTCAGATGAAAGTAAGAAGCTTTATTGTGTTTATGTTGCAATTGGGCAAAAGCGATCGTCTGTAGCTCAGTTGGTGAAAAAGCTTGAAGAGACGGGGGCAATGGACTATTCGATAGTCGTTGCAGCCACAGCTTCTGAGCCAGCACCAATGCAATTTCTTGCACCGTATTCAGCCACAGCTATGGCGGAATACTTTAGGGATAATGGCAAGCATGCACTCATTATTTATGATGATCTTTCTAAGCAGGCAGTAGCTTATAGACAGATGTCACTGCTTTTAAGAAGGCCGCCGGGCAGAGAAGCTTATCCTGGAGATGTATTTTACCTACATTCACGCTTATTAGAGAGGTCTTCTAAGCTAAATGAAGATAGCGGATCAGGATCACTTACGGCTTTACCTATTATTGAGACCCAAGGAGGAGACGTTTCAGCCTTTATACCAACGAATGTGATTTCGATCACAGATGGACAAATATTTCTTGAAACTGAGCTTTTCAATGCTGGTATTAGGCCGGCTGTAAATACAGGTCTTTCAGTATCTAGAGTAGGTTCTTCGGCCCAAACTTCTGCAATGAAGTCTGTTGCTGGTTCTGTTAAGTTGGAGTTAGCTCAATATAGGGAAATGGCTGCTTTTGCGCAGTTTGGTTCTGATTTGGATGCGTCCACACAGGCCCTTTTAAATAGAGGAGCTCGATTAACTGAGTTATTAAAGCAAGCACAATATTCACCGCTGACAAATGCTGAACAAGTGATCATTATTTATGCTGGTACAAATGGCTACCTTGATACAGTCGAGGTTAAAAATGTTGGAAGCTTTGAAAAAGGACTTATAACGCACCTTAGAAGTAACTGTTCTGATCTGCTTTCGGATATTACCGAAAATGATCGCAAGGTTAGCGGTGATTTAGAGGATAAAATAAAATCTGCAATTGATTCTTTTGCTTCAGGTTTTAGTTCGTAATAAATGAAAGTAGGTTCTAGATCATGCCTAATCTGAAGGATTTAAAGATTAGAATTGAGAGTGTAAAGTCCACTCGTAAGATTACTAAAGCAATGCAGATGGTTGCAGCAGCAAAACTTAGAAAGGCTCAAGAGGCAGCTGAATCTTCAAGACATTACTCCGAGAAAATGTCAAATGTCTTAGCGAACCTCTCCTCGGCGATGAAAGGTAAAGAATCTTCTTCAACTCTTTTGAGAGGTACCGGAAGTGAAAGTAAGCATTTGCTTATTATAGCAACTTCTGAAAGGGGCCTTTGTGGAGGATTCAATTCATCGATAGTTAAGATGGCAAAGAGTGATTTTCAAAAATTATATGATGCGAAGCAAAATTTCAAAATAATTACAGTTGGGAAAAAAGGAAAGGAACAATTAGAAAGAGAATACGGAGATTTTTTCCTAAAACATTTCGATCTAGTAGATGCTGACAAAACTACCTATGAGATAGCGGTAGAAATTTCGAATTATGTAATTAATGAATTCCACAATTCAGAATTTGATACTGTGAAAGTATATTTTAATAAATTTCAAAGCATAATATCCCAAATTCCCACTGCTCAAGGTTTAATTCCGGCATCTGTTGAAAATAAAGAAAACGAGTCTTCTGTCTCTTATGAGTATGAGCCAGATGAAGATGAAATCCTATCTGAACTCTTGCCGAAGGCTATTACGACCCGTATATATACGGCACTTCTAGAAAATGCAGCATCTGAGCAGGGTGCTCGCATGTCCGCAATGGACAATGCTACCAGGAATGCGGGTGAAATGATTGATAAGCTTACAATACAGTTCAACAGGTCTCGGCAAGCTGCAATTACTAATGAACTAATCGAGATAATTTCGGGTGCTGAAGCACTTTAACTTAGAAGGAAAAAAAATGAAAAAAAATATAGGTATTGTAACCCAAATAATTGGAGCTGTAGTAGATGTGCAGTTTAACGATGAGTTACCCGAAATTTTGAATGCCCTTGAGACTGAAAATAATGGCAATAGGTTAGTATTAGAGGTAGCGCAACATCTGGGTGAAAGTACAGTCAGAGCTGTTGCAATGGATGCTACCGAAGGCTTAGTCAGAGGAGCCAAGGTTACAGATCTTGGAGGTCCAATAGCAGTGCCAGTTGGGAATGAAACTCTCGGTAGAATACTTAATGTTGTTGGCGACCCCGTGGATGAGAAAGGGCCGGTTAAGGCTTCAGAGAAAAGGCCAATACATCAACCGGCACCTGAGTTTTCAGAACAATCAACTGAAACGGAGATTCTGGTTACTGGTATAAAGGTTATTGATCTTTTGGCCCCTTATGCGAAGGGTGGTAAGATTGGTCTTTTTGGTGGTGCTGGTGTTGGCAAAACCGTTTTAATTATGGAATTGATTAATAATATAGCGAAAGTCCATTCTGGATTTTCTGTTTTTGCAGGTGTTGGAGAGCGCACCCGTGAAGGTAACGACCTTTACCACGAGATGATAGAGTCAGGAGTGATAAATACAGATGACTTGACGAAGTCTAAGGTGTCTTTGGTTTATGGACAAATGAATGAGCCTCCTGGAGCAAGGCAGCGTGTGGCTCTTACGGGACTTACTATAGCTGAACAGTTTAGAGATCAGTCAGGCACAGATGTTTTGTTTTTTGTTGATAATATTTTTCGATTTACTCAAGCAGGGTCTGAAGTTTCCGCTTTGTTGGGAAGAATTCCTTCGGCAGTAGGATATCAACCGACCCTTGCGACTGATATGGGGGCTTTACAAGAGAGGATAACATCAACCACAACAGGTTCTATTACTTCGGTACAAGCAATATATGTTCCGGCTGATGATTTGACAGACCCTGCTCCTGCGACATCTTTTGCGCACTTGGATGCAAATACTGTTCTTAGTCGAGCTATTTCAGAATTGGGGATATACCCTGCTGTTGATCCTCTTGATTCAAGCAGTAGACTTCTTGATCCACTTGTAGTTGGTGATGAACATTACCAAGTTGCTAGAGAAGTGCAGAGTATTTTGCAGAGGTATAAATCTTTGCAAGACATTATAGCGATCTTAGGGATGGATGAATTGTCAGAAGAGGATAAATTGATAGTTGGAAGGGCTAGAAAGATACAGAGATTTTTATCTCAACCTTTTGATGTTGCTAAAGTATTCACCGGTTCTGATGGAGTTCAAGTCCCTTTAGACGTAACGATAGATAGTTTTAAAAGAGTTGCAGCAGGTGAGTTTGATCATTTGCCGGAAGCAGCATTTTATATGGTTGGAGGAATTGAGGACGTAATAGCCAAAGCAGAAGAATTAGCATCAAGGGCGGCATAACTTAGATGTCTGACACAATAAAATATGAACTTGTTTGCCCTGAATCTAAGGTAGAATCGGGAGAAGCTGATTCAGTATTAGTTCCAGGGTATGAAGGAGATTTTACTGTGCTTGTAAACCATGCATCATATCTGAGTACATTGAGGCCTGGAATGTTAAAGATTTTCTCTTCTGGTAATGAAATAGAATATTTTGTGGATTCTGGATTTGCTGAAGTAAGTGATCAAGGGTTGGTCGTTTTAGCCGAAAAAGCAATAAAGAGGTCTGATTTGGATAAAGGTACGATAAATATCATGATTTCAGAATTAGAAGAAAAAATGGAAAAAAATGAAGGAAATGACAAAGATAAAATTCTGAAGCAACTATCTGACTTTAAGAGTCTCATCTGATCGAAGATTGTAATAAGTAACTTCATTCAATTTCTGTTTTAAACAATTCGGAAAAAAAATGGCTAAAAAAACTCAGAGTAAGAACGCTCTGGCCTTTATTTTTGCTACAGTAGTGCTTGATACTATAGGTATAGGAATAATTTTTCCAATAATGCCTGATTTACTCTCCGACTTAGGCTATAATAATATAGCCGAAGCTGCGATGTGGGCTGGATTTTTGTCTGCTTGCTACGCTTTTATGCAATTTATATTTTCACCTATAATCGGTACTATTTCTGATGCATTTGGTAGGCGGAAAATAATTTTAGTTGCTCTGCTAGCTATGTGTGTAGATTATATGATTCTAGGATTTTCTGGCGCTTTATGGGTGCTTTTTTTGGGAAAGCTAGTAGCCGGTATAACTGGATCAACTATTCCAACTGCAACGGCATACCTTGCTGACATATCTTCTGAAAACGAAAGAGCTAAAAATTTTGGACTTATTGGTGCGGCATTTGGGATAGGGTTTATTTTTGGACCTCTTATAGGAGGTCTTTTAGGGGAAATTTCCCCAAGGGCCCCATTTTTTATGTCAGCATTTCTCGCTGGGATGAATTTTTTATTCGGGTTTTTCGTGTTGCCCGAGTCGCTTCCAGCCAATAGGAGACGGGGCATTTCTCTAATGGATTTAAATCCTTTTCGGTCTCTAATAAAAGTGTTCGCTAATGAGAGTTTTCGGATTATTTTTCTTTGTATTTTTCTGGTTCAAATAGGCAATTGGGTTTACCCGTCCGTTTGGAGCTTTTGGGCTAAAGCAAACTTTAGTTGGACAACTTCAATGATTGGTGTTTCGTTGGCCGCTTATGGCGTGGGAATTGCTTTTGTTCAGGGTGTGGTAATTAGGCACAAGAAAGTAGAGAGCTTTGGTCCTAGAAAGGTGATTATTTTTTGTCTTTTAATTGGAGCTTTAGCTCTTTCAGGTTTTGGAAGTATTTCTGCAGGATGGCTCGTATTTTTTCTAATTCCTTTAGCGGCCCTATCAGAGATGTTTGATCCTACAATAAAGGCTTATCTTTCAAATCAGGTAGAGGCTAACAAACAAGGTGAACTGCAAGGAATCTTATTTAGTATAAGAGGGGTCACTACTTTTCTAAGTCCACTTGTTATGACTTTTATATTTAGAGTTTTTTCAAATAATGATAATAACTACCCGTATATCCCTGGTATGCCGTTTATTTTTGCTGCTGCTTTATTATTGATTGCCTTAGTGCCATTAATAAAAAAGATAAAAGCATAAATATTTTAGATATTTTTTAGAGGATAATAAGCTTCATAGATAGGCTCGAGGGTTTCACTTTTAAATAAAGATGAAACAGAACTTTTTTGTGATATATTAAGCATTGCCTGCGCAATCAGAGGAGCTATTGGAACCTTTCGTATTTTCTTACAATTCTTTACCTCTGTTGTTTCGACAATGGAGTCGGAAACTACTAAACTTTTCATTTGCGAACTTTGAATATTTTTCAGTGCATTTCCTGATAAAACTGAATGTGTGATATAACAATGCACTTCTTTGGCACCACTTTTTAACAGAAGATCTGTAGCTTTTATTAAAGTCCCTCCTGTATCCACAATGTCGTCTACCAGAATACAAACTCTATTTTTAACATTTCCAATAATTGTCATAGAATTAATTTCTCCTGGTGCTGTACGCCTTTTATCAACTATTGCAAGGTCAGCATTTATTCTTTCTGCAAGTTCCCTCGCTCTAGAAACGCCTCCTACGTCTGGGGAAACAACAGTAATATTTTCCAGGGTTCTGAAATTATGTTTAATATCTAAAGCGAAAACTGGTGAGATATACAAATTGTCAACAGGTATATCAAAGAAACCCTGTATCTGTGCTGCATGAAGGTCTAACGTTAATATCCTCTCTATTCCCGACTGGCTTATTAGGTTGGCAATTAATTTAGCGCTTATCGGTGTCCTCGCTTTGGTGCGCCTATCCTGCCGTGCATAGCCAAAATAGGGAATTACAGCCGTAATTCTCATTGCACTGGATCTTCTAAGAGCATCAGAAATAATTAGGAGTTCCATAAGGTTGTCATTTGCCGGGTGAGAAGTTGATTGAATAATAAACATGTCTTCGCCTCGAACATTTTCATAGACCTCGACAAAAATTTCTTGATCATTAAACCTTTCAACCCTAGCTTTTACCAAGTCAATTGGTTTACCTCTATGCATACTCATTCGTTTGGCAATACTTTTTGCTAGAGGCTTATTTGAGTTTCCAGCTACTAATTTTGGTTCGGTAGAATCAATCAAAATTTTCCTCCTGTGTAGTGAAAGCTTGTAACATTTGACTCCAAAAAGGTATAGCTAAAATTGGTCAGAAATTACTGATATTTTATTTTTTAACGCCTTTCAGAAGTTCTTTAATTTGAGTACAGTCTTCCTCCATTTGTCGAATTAGAGCTTTAGTATCTGAGAACGTTATTTCAGATCTAACAAAAAAATTCAGTTCTACTTCTATCTCAAGACCATAAATATCTTTATCAAATTCAAAAATATAAACCTCTAGGTTAGGATGATTGATTCCAAAAGTTGGCCTAGTTCCAATCGATGTTGCTCCATCATATATCTTTTTATCATGAGCGTTTAAAATTCTTACACGGCTAGCATACACACCAAAGCATGGTATTATACATTTTCCAAATTGGATATTTGCTGTGGGAAATCCTAATTTTCTACCTCTTTGTTCTCCCTTTTGGACTTTGCCTATTACTGAGTGGCAAGAGCCAAGTAAATCATTTGCAGTCCCCACTTCACCTGTTTTTATTAGATCACGAATTCTAGATGATGATATATTTAAATTCCTATTTTTTTTTATTTCAAAAATTTCAACTTTTATTCCAAAGGTTTTTCCTAATTTTTTTAGCATGTCTGCATTGCCTGACCGTGCTTTGCCGAATTTAAAATCTTGACCAATAATTATATGGGTTATTCCAAATTTTTCATGCAGGATATCTTCTATAAATGTCGAAGGTTCCATGTTTGCTACTGACTTATTAAATGGAAATTCAATAATAAAATCTAAGCCTGTTTTTGATAATTTTTTTCTACGAGATTCAGTACTCATAAGTTTAAAACTTTGTTTTTGTTTATCAAAAAATTCCCTTGGATGAGGTTCAAAGCTTAATATTCCTGAATTTGAATTTTTGGATTTAGCTCGCTCTATAATAAGTTTAATTAAACTTTGGTGGCCAATATGTACTCCATCAAAATTGCCAATTGCCACAACAGAACCAAATGTTATTGTGTTATCCGCATTCATATCGTTGATTATTTGTGTCATAAATAGAGAATTAATTGAAATTTTGACTTGTATGGTAAGCAGTAGGTGTTCTCTTAATTAAAGGCATGCCAGAGATTTTATTAAACTTTTTAAGAAATTTTTTGCTGATTCTTTCTGGAATTGAGATTACAAAATCCATTATTAGGTACTCCAGGCAGATATTGCCAATGAACAAGTTTTTTATATTGTCTTTAATCATATGAATATTCTTTAATTAAACATAACGAAATAATTAACATGGTAATTTAGATGCTTCAAGAATTGAAAAGCAGCATTTCTTTATAATTTTTATTTTATAACTAAATTATAAATATTATTTTAGATTTTCTATAACAAAGTCTGGCTTTTCACTTTGTTCCTTCAAAAATTTTTCTAATTTTGATTCATCTAGTAAACCATCCTGGCTTATTAAATTTTCTTTTTCTAATCCATTGGCAATAAATAGAGAATGGATTTTTTGGTTTTTTGCGCCTTTTATGTCAGTATGTATTCCATCTCCTATGCATAGGATTTCGGTATCATTCATAAGGACATTATTTTCTCGCAATAACTTTCGGGCAAAGTTATAAATTTCATCAAAAGGTTTTCCAAAAGAATAAACCTTTCCACCAATTTCTTTATAGCTTAAAGCCAATGCTCCAGCGCAAAATAGTCTCTTTTCTCCAAAATCTACAAAGACATCAGGATTAGTGCAAATCATAGATAATTTTTGTGCCCTAGCACGTGTAAAGATAGATCTATAATTTTCTGGGGTTTCAGTTTGATCGTTGAAAAGTCCAGTACATACAATAAAATCAGCTTTTTGTAGAGGGTTTAGTGAGAACCCATAGGTTCCTGAGGTAGAAAAAAGGTTGTCAAAAAATGATTTATCTTTAGCAGGACCGATATGATATATTTTTTTACCTAATTTATTTTTTTTTATGAATTCCAGTGCAGCATCCCCTGCTGTAACTATATGATCATAAGAATCATCACTAAGCCCAATTTTGTCAAGTTGCCTCTTAACTGCCTTTGCTGGCCTAGGAGCATTTGTTAGCAAGACAACTATTCCTCCAGATTGTCTAAATGCAGTTAGGGCTAAATCAGCGGATTTAAATGCTTCTATTCCGTTGTGGACACAACCCCAAACATCACAAAATAAAACAGAGTACTGATTTCTTAAATCATTTAAGTTTTTGATAATTAAAGACATTTATTCTTTTGGTAAAGTGACTTTAATTTGATCTAACTCTTTTATAGTCTTTTTGGAAGTTTTTTTTTAAAAGTGGTTGACTTTGGGTAATCAGATAATTAATTACATCCCGTTAGCACTCTATTGTGGCAAGTGCTAATACTGGGATTTTGCCACTTTACACTAACAAGGAGGAAAATATATGGCATTTACACCTTTGCATGATCGCGTTGTGGTCCGTCGCTTAGAAAGCGAAGAGAAGACTTCAGGCGGATTGATAATTCCTGATACAGCAAAAGAGAAACCAGCAGAAGGTGAAATTGTTTCTGTCGGAACGGGTGCTCGGGATGAAGCAGGAAATAAGATTGCTATGGACGTTAAGAAGGGTGACAAAGTTCTCTTCGGAAAATGGTCAGGTACAGAAGTAAAGATCGACGATGAAGACATGTTGATAATGAAAGAAAGCGATATATTAGGTATTATATCTTAAAATTTAACTTAAGGAGTAGGAGCCAAAAATGGCAGCTAAAGACGTAAAATTTGGTACAGACGCGCGTGATAAGATGTTACGAGGCGTTGATGTATTAGCAGACGCAGTGAAAGTGACTTTAGGTCCAAAAGGGAGAAACGTAGTTTTAGATAAATCCTTTGGAGCCCCCAGGATAACTAAGGATGGAGTGACTGTTGCTAAGGAAATTGAATTAGATGGTAAGTTCGAAAATATGGGCGCCCAAATGGTTAAAGAGGTAGCCTCTAAAACGAATGATACAGCAGGTGATGGAACCACAACAGCAACTCTTCTTGCTCAGGCTATTGTGCGTGAAGGTCTAAAATCTGTTGCTGCTGGAATGAATCCAATGGATTTGAAGCGGGGCATAGACATGGCTGTGGATTCAGTAGTTGCTTCTATAAAGAAGATGTCTCGTCCGGTAAAGAATAGTGATGAGGTAGCTCAAGTAGGTACCATTTCGGCGAATGGTGAAGCTGAAATTGGTCAGCAAATTGCAGATGCGATGCAAAAGGTTGGAAACGAGGGTGTGATTACTGTTGAAGAGAACAAAGGCCTAGAAACTGAAACTGAAGTGGTAGAAGGTATGCAATTCGATCGAGGCTATTTATCCCCTTATTTTATTACCAATGCTGATAAAATGACAACTGAGTTGGAAGATTGCTTGATTCTTCTCCACGAAAAGAAATTATCTTCCTTGCAGCCTATGGTTCCATTATTAGAGTCAGTGATCCAGTCAGGAAAACCGTTGCTCATAATTGCAGAGGACGTAGATGGAGAGGCACTTGCGACATTGGTTGTTAATAAATTAAGAGGTGGATTAAAAATTGCTGCTGTAAAGGCGCCTGGATTTGGTGATAGACGTAAAGCCATGTTGCAGGATATAGCCACCCTTACAAGTGGAGACCTTATATCTGAGGATTTGGGCATGAAACTTGAAAACGTTACAATGGATATGTTGGGAACGGCAAAAAAGGTTCACATAAATAAAGATGACACTACTATCGTTGATGGTGCAGGTGATAAGGGTGAAATTGAAGCTCGTGTTGCTCAAATTAAGGCTCAGATAGAAGAAACTACTTCAGATTATGATAGAGAAAAACTCCAAGAGAGATTAGCTAAGTTAGCTGGTGGAGTTGCTGTTATCCGAGTCGGAGGAGCGACAGAAGTTGAAGTTAAAGAGCGGAAAGATAGAGTGGATGATGCTCTCAACGCAACTCGAGCTGCTGTTCAAGAAGGCGTAATCGTTGGTGGTGGAGTAGCTTTAATTCAGGGAGCCAAGGGCTTAGATAAATTAAAGGGAGCCAACGCTGATCAGGATGCCGGTGTAGGTATTGTTAGGAGAGCTCTTGAAGCACCCTTACGCCAAATTGCTGAAAATGCTGGAGTGGACGGAGCTGTGGTTGCTGGAAAAATTCGAGAGTCCAAGGACGCTAACCATGGTTTTAATGCACAAACAGAGGAATATGGTGACATGTTCTCTTTTGGTGTGATTGATCCTGCAAAGGTGACCAGAACAGCATTAGAGGATGCGGCATCTATAGCTGGGTTGCTTATTACTACCGAAGCTATGGTCGCTGATAGGCCTGAGCCAAAGTCTGGTGGAGCTCCTGCAATGCCTGATATGGGCGGCATGGGCGGCATGGGCGGCATGGGCGGCATGATGTAACCTAATTATAATCTAATTACGGAAAGGGGTGGTCTTTTGGCTGCCCTTTTTCATTCATGGATGGTATTTATGTGCCCCATTTTTCTACCTGCACGTATTTCTTTTTTCCCATAACTATATATTGACTGATTTTCTTTAATATCAGTGGTAATTTTTTCGCCGATTATATTAGTCATTACTATATTTGAATGTCTATTTGTTGATCCAAGAGGCCAACCGCTTATTGCACGAATATGTTGTTCAAATTGGTTAATTAAGCAGCCGTCAAGTGTCCAATGACCAGAATTGTGAACTCTTGGTGCAAATTCATTTAAAATTAGACCCTGACTTGTAACAAAAAATTCTATTCCCATAACCCCAATATAATCTAAGTTATTTAGAATTTTTCCTGCTATTAAGGCCATTTCAATTTCTAATTCTTTGGGTAGCTTAGAAGGAACCGTTGTATTTATCAAAATACCATCTTTATGAAGATTGGCACCTGAGTCATATGTTAAAACCGATCCACTTTCCCCACGCGAAGCGATTATGGATGCCTCCGAATGAAATTCTTGAAACTCTTCAACTATGCATTCGGTATTTTCAATTATTTCTATTGCTGCTGTATTGATTTTTCCAGGTTCAATAACCACCTGGCCTTTGCCATCATATCCAGAAGTTGTTGTTTTGATAATTGATTTACTTGCAGTTAACTTGCAAAATTCAAGTAATTCTTTTTTGCTGCTTATTTGGGAATAGCGTGCTGTATTAATACCAAGTTGGTTTATAAAAGCCTTTTCCAAAAGTCTATTCTGGCCTATTTTTAGGGCCTCCCTATTTGGGGAAACTTTACAATGTGGGGTAATTATATCAATCGTAGCTAAAGGAATGTTTTCGAATTCGTATGTTACAATATCACTCTTTTTAGAGAAGCTTTCCAATGCTTTTTGATTGGAAAAAGGCTCGCAAATAAATTCTGTGGCTATATTAAAAGCAGGAGAATCTTCATTTGGGTCAAAAACTAATGTTTTCAAGCCTAGTTTATTAGCTGCCTTAATAAGAAGTTGAGCCAGCTGACCGCCTCCAAGAATCCCAATTTTGTCTCCTTGTTTAAGAGCCATTAGCTTATGCTATTCTAATCAGTCGGTTTTTCGGGTATTGATAATGCAATTTCTTTTCTCTTATTATCTAAAGCATCTAAAATATTTTGTTTCTCATTTCCAAGAATGGATAATGCAAAAAGGCCTGCGTTGTAGGCTCCAGAGGGACCTATTGCCATTGTGGCAACAGGAATGCCTTTTGGCATCTGAACAATCGAATATAAACTATCTACCCCATTCAATATTTCAGTTTTTATTGGCACCCCAATCACTGGGATAACAGTTTTAGAAGCAATCATTCCAGGTAAATGGGCGGCACCTCCAGCACCTGCTATAATTACTTTTAAACCTCGGATTTTTGCTTTATTTCCGAAGTCAAAAAGACGGTTAGGAGTTCTGTGAGCAGACACAATCTTAACCTCATATGGTATGTTGAATTCTTCAAGTGCTATAGTTGCGTTTTTCATAGTAGGCCAGTCCGATTGACTTCCCATTAGGATTGCTACTACTGGCATAGTCATGATTTTAACTTTATATGTTTAGCCATAACTATTCTTTAATCAGCTCCCTGCTCTGATAGAAATTGTTCTGCTTCTAGAGCTGCCATACATCCCATACCTGCAGATGTTACTGCTTGCCTATATTTGGAATCCGTAATATCTCCTGCTGCAAAAATTCCAGGAATTGACGTTTTTGTGGAATCTGGTTCGGTGACAACGTAACCTCCATCATATGTATCCATCTTATTTATTACAAGCTCACTTGAAGGTGAATGCCCAATAGCAACAAATACACCATCACATTCCAAATTTTTCTCTGAGCCATCAGTGACGTTTTTAACCTTGATGCCTTCCACTCCCAAAGGATTTTCACTTCCAAGTATTTCAGTTAATTCATGATTCCAGAGAAGATTGATTTTTTCATTGGATGTCAGTCTATTTTGCAAGATGCGTTCAGCTCTTAATGTATCTCTCCGATGAATTAGAGTAACTTTATCTGCAAATTTGGTAAGAAAAATAGCTTCTTCCGCAGCAGTATTTCCTCCCCCTATAACCACAACTTTTTTGTTTCTATAAAAAAACCCATCACAAGTTGCACAGGCTGAAACTCCAAAACCCTTAAATTTCTCCTCTGAAGGTAGTCCAAGCCATTTTGCCTGCGCTCCAGTGGCAAGAATAATTGAATCTGCAGAATAATGAGACCCCTTATCAGTAATTGCCATAAAGGGGTGTCTATCAACTAAAAGTTCTGTAACGTGGTCATCTACAATTTTAACTCCAGTAGATTTTGCATGAGCTTCCATATTAACCATTAGATCTGGCCCTTGAATTTCTGTATGGCCTGGCCAATTTTCTACTTCAGTAGTTATTGTTAGTTGACCTCCAGGTTGAAAACCAGATATTAAAATTGGTTCTAACATAGCTCGCGCTGCGTAAACTCCTGCAGTATATCCAGCGGGTCCTGAGCCAATTATAAGTACTTTGCTATGCATTTCTTACTTAAAATTCCATTATATAGTTTACTATTAAATGCTTAATATATTTTGTTGGAAAGACAAGGAAGAAAGTAGAATACAATCAGAAAAACTTATTCGTAAATATTTATAGTTATTTTTTTGTTATCAGACTCTTATTGCGGATATCTGCCTCTTCATTTCTGTTTTTCCCTCAACCGTAGCCCGCCTATGGGAAAAATATTTTTCGCTATTACTAAAGGTGCAATGCTCTAAAAAGTCAATCTTACTAACTCCTAAGATTTTTAATTTTTTAATTAAAAAATTAGGCAAATCAAAAGTTAGAACTTTATCCCTCTTAAAGAAAGTCGAATAATTTTTATCTCGCTCCTTGAATAAAGTTAGAAATTCATCGGTTACTTCGTAAACAGTTCTACTTATGGTCGGTCCCAGTATAGCAATTATATTCTGACGATTTGAACCTAGATTCTCAAATGAATCTAAAGATGTTTCTAATATATCATTTAAAGCACCTCTCCATCCAGAATGTATCGCCCCAGAAATTTTTTCCTTCTTATCCCAAAGAAGAATTGGGGCGCAGTCGGCTGTGGTGATGCAAAGTACTTTACCGGTTATGTTAGAAACTATAGCATCTCCATCAAATATTAATGGGTTTAAATTTTTTTTTATGCCAGATTCAGTTTCATCGAAAGTAATGCAATTATTTGAATGTGATTGGTTCAAAAAAATAAGATCATCTAGGGTAGTTTGGAAATAAACTGCTACCCTTTTCAAACTTTCTGTGGAACCAGTTGAAATTTTATGAAGGCCTTCTCTTTTTATTGTTTCTATATCATTTTTGGTAATTCCCGATTCTCTACCAAAGAATGAGTGGTTACTATTCTGTATTAGTTTGGATACTATTGGCGGCATTTTGGGCCCTATAATAATTAAAATGAGAAGGGGTATATATCAGGCTCATTATTTGACTGGATTGCAAGGACTTTTATTAGGTTGCCCATTTGATCTTTCGAAACAAGGCGATTAAGTGTTTTGGTCTGATAATTTTTTTCATTTTCATTTAGAGAGTCAGTTAATTTTTTAAATCGTTCGAAAACTCCCATCTTGGTTAGAAAAATCTTTTGTGTAATAAGTTTTGATGGTTTTGTTTTAAAAGATTTTGCATAGTCAGAGATTAAGCCAAAATTTACATGTGAAGTGAGGTCCACTTCCCCAGGGTTAGCAAGAAAATCACAATATTTATTTTTGTGCATTCCTTGGAGAGTATCTACTTGACCTAACTCACTACCATAATCGATAATTAACAGGCATCCTCTGTTATCTTTCAGCTTTTCACATAGACACTTTAAGATTTCAAATTGAAGGTCGCTTCTTTCGATTGTAGTACCTTCTGTAAGATTATTTTCTTCTGTAATAATTTTGCAGTCTCTATTTACTTCAAAAAATTCAAATTGAATTTCTTTGTTCTTGTTTAATGATACCTTTTTCTCTAAAACCGTTTGGTTTTTCATAGTAAATTGCCTGATTGGCAAAGCATCAAAGAACTCATTTGAAAAACAGATCATAGGTTTTTTTGTTATAGATTCTAGGTCGTTAACCCACTCGACAGGCACTTTTCTAAGATTATGGCTTTGAAGTTTTCTTAAAACATTTGACTTTTCAAAGAGTAACAGTTCAGCGGCGTTTTGAAATTCAGGAAAAACCATTGTTGAACGCCATATATCTTTAATTAGTGTGCCTTTGCCTGGGCCTAACTCCAATAAATTGAAAGATTCAGGCTCTCCCAAGGTTTTCCACGCATTAACCAACCAGATTCCAACAAGTTCACCAAATACTTGGCTTATCTCTGGTGAGGTGATGAAATCTCCCTGTTTTCCAATAGGATTTTTTTTCATATAATATCCAAATTCTGGATGATACAGGCATGTTTCCATATACTTATTTATTGGTAGCGGTCCGTTTTTTTCAATTGATTCTATTATAATTTTTTTCAATTCACTCATTGAAATTCTAACGTAAATTTTTTGAATATTTGAACAAAAAGATCCCAAATATTATCATTGGAATGCATAATATTTGTCCCATAGTGAGGCCGCCAAATTCTGCCATGCTATGATAAAAAGTTATGATTTGCCCATGAGGGTTGGAATCAGAAATAAAGTGGGCGTCTGCCTGTCTAAAATATTCAATGCAAAATCTTGAGGTTCCATAAAAAATTAAAAAAAGAGATATGGTTCTTCCTGGATAAAATAGTCCTCGCATCTTAAATAAGAAAAAAAGCAAAAGCAGCCCTAAAACCAACCCTTCGAATAATGCCTCGTATAGTTGAGTAGGATGCCTGGTGCAAATTGTTAGCCAATCAATTGGGCACTCTTGAGCTTCCCTGTTTGGGAAAATGATTCCAGTAAAAGCAGATGTTGGCTTGCCCCACAATTCTCCATTTATGAAATTCGCCAGTCTTCCTAAAAAGATTCCGGGTGGCGAAGCAGTAGCTATCACATCTCCTAAAATTAATATGGGAATTTTTCTTTTGTAGCCAAAAAGAATTCCCGCAGCTACCACACCTAAAAAACCGCCGTGAAAAGACATTCCTCCTTTCCATACCTGAAAAATAAATATTGGATCATAAAATATCACCGCTGGTTGATAAAATAAAACGTACCCTAATCTTCCACCTAGCACTATTCCTACCGCCAAATGAAAAATTAAATCTTCCACATCTTTTGGGTTTAAGCGGTTAAAATTTTTGGGCCATAAAATTTCCCTTTTAGATATTTCTAATATTATTTTCCACGCTATAATAATCCCAACAATATATGAGAGTGAGTAGTATCTTAGACTTAGCTCAAAGCCAAAAAAATCAAAAGAAAAAATGATAGGGTTAATGTTAGGAAAGCTAAGGGTCATTGATGAACTATTTACATTAAAAGGTAATATTGTAATAAATTTAATAAAGTATATATAATTTATATCAAATCCCTAATAAAAAGGTGCTAAATTATGCAAAGTAAAAATCCGTTTGCTGACGACCTGGCCAAATTGATGAGAAGCGCAGTGGGTATGGCTCAAGGAGCAAAAGAAGAGTTTGAAACTGTATTTTCATCAATGATTGATCGTTGGTTAGGGGAGCGTGATCTAGTAACTAGAGAAGAATTTGAAGCACTTAAAAGGGCTTTTGAAGATCTGAAAAAAGAAAATGAAAAGCAAAATAAAACTAAGAAAAGAACTCAGAAAAAAGCGTAAATTTTTGTCGTAAAAAAATTATTAAATCCTATAGAACGAATCCATTCCAGTTAACACCTATAAGCTTTCCCATTAAGTGTTAGTACAAATTGAAGCGAGTTTTAAAATCGAAAAGGACAATATGTAGTATGTAAAAAGTACTTTTGTCTACTTGTTGTTTACATATCTATAAAATGTATTATTGTTTACTCTAATACCTAGGCATTCTTTAAACTTGATCCATTAAGGAAAGGTCAATTTGTTAGATAACGACGAAACAGATCCATTAGAGATTGTAGAAAACCTTGCTGAAAAACGAGATTGGGAATTCAATAGGATAGGTGATGACCATGTAGCTATCGTTATTGAGGGTTTGTGGCGGAATTATTTCATGTCTCTTAGCAAAAGTCATATGGCTGATGGCATGATAAAATTGGTTTGTACTTTTGAACTTGTCGCTAAGGAAAGGTATAGCGACAAATTATATGAGGTTTTAAACCTTATAAACCAGGAGGTGTGGATAGGTTCTTTTAGTTATTGCCAAGAAAAGGAATTAATTATGTTTCGCTATGGTGTTTCCTTTACCGAAATACTGAACCCCACTTATGAGCAAATGAGTAACTTGTTAGAAAAATCTTTTGAATATTGTGAAAGGTATTATCCAGTTTTTCAAATGGTTTATTCTGGTAAAAGCGATGTCATGGATGCTTTAGATCTTGTTCTTGGGGTAACGAATGGGGAAGCATAATGTTGCTATATTATAATATAAATTTTATTCATAATTTTGGTAAGCTTTGAAAATTAAAGATGTATTTTTGGATGGTATCCTTCTCATTGGTTGTGGGAAAATGGGTGGTGCCCTTCTAGATGGTTGGATAGAAAATGGCCTGAAGTTAGAGAATGCATTTGTTATCGAGCCTAAACCAAATAAGAGACTGCAGAACTTGGAGAAAAGGGGATTAACATTAAATCCTAAATATGCTCTTGAAGTTGGCACTTGCCTTTTAGCTATAAAACCGCAAAATATGGATTATCTATTAAAATATTTTCCCAAAAAAGTAAGCTTCTCTATTTTAATATCTGTTATAGCTGGAACTCCAATATCAAAGCTTAGGGATGTTTTCGGAGGTAGTAAGAGTATCTATCGGGCTATGCCTAATACCCCTTCTCTTGTCTCAGCTGGCATAACAGCAATCTATGGGGAAGATGGTTCAAACCTTGAAAAAGTGGATTTATTGATGTCCTCCGTGGGAAATACGGTTAGGTTAAAAAAGGAAGATCATATTGATGTGGCTACCGCAATCTCAGGATCAGGCCCTGCGTATGCTTTTTTACTCATTGAATCTATGGCATTGATTGGTGTCGAACTGGGCTTGTCTAAGGACATCTCATTAAATCTGGCAAAGAATACAGTTTTTGGGGCAGGGAAACTATGTATGGCTGTTTCTGATAGCCCTGAAATTCTTAGAGAAAATGTTACAAGCCCAGGAGGTACAACTGAGGCAGCTTTAAAAGTATTAATGAATGAAAATTCATTAAAGAACCTAATGGGAGATGCTATTAAGGCTGCTCACCAAAGGAGTTTAGAGCTCAGAAAATAATCCGAGCTTTTATTAAGTTTATTGAAAGGAAAGTCGTTGATTGGTTTTGAACAATTTTTGGAAATTGATATCAGGGTTGGCAAAATTATTTCAGTAGAAAAATTTCCAGAAGCAAGAAATCCAGCTTACATTCTTAGAATTGATTTTGGTGAAGACTTGGGTGTTAAGAAAAGTTCAGCACAGATAACAGAAAATTATAGCCTGGAAGAGCTAAAGGGAAAGCTAATAATGGCGGTTGTAAATTTTCCTATAAAGCAGATAGGGCCTATACGGTCTGAGGTTTTAGTCCTTGGGGTTGCTGACAGTGATGGCAATATTGTCCTTGTATCGCCAGAGAGAAATGTACAACTTGGCGTTAGATTGCACTGAGATTGGAGACAAATTAATGTCTAATGCTATACCTAAAATATTGGTTACTAGAAAGATGCCGGACGTGGTTAATAAAAAATTAATGGCTAATTTTACTGTTTCTCTAAATAAATCTGATAAGTTGTTTACGGAAGTGGAACTTCAAAGGGCATTAAAAGAAGCAGATGGAATTTTATGTTCAGTGACAGAGAGGTTTACTAAAAAAATTCTTAATATAACTGATAGAAAAACCAAAATTATTGCTAGCTTTGGAGTAGGTGTAGATCACATTGACTTAAAATTTGCAAAGTCGAAGAGTATTGTAGTAACTAATACGCCAGGTGTGCTGACTGACGCAACAGCTGATTTGGCTATATATTTAATTCTTGCTGCAACAAGGAAAGCATATTTATCAGAAAAGAAACTGAGAGATGGTGAATGGACTGGTTTTTCAGCGGTAGAGGATTTAGGTGTTTCTTTAAAAGGTAAGACTTTAGGAATAATAGGAATGGGAAGAATCGGAAAAGCAACTGCTAGACGAGCTAATATGGCATTAGGAATGAAGGTTGTGTATTTTAACCGGTCATACATAGGTAGTATAGATTTTCCTGCTAGACCTGCGCAAAGTATTGGGCACGTTATGAGGGAATCTGATATTGTCTCTATTCATTTGCCGGGTGATAAAGGTAATCACGGCTTAATCAATGAGGAGCAAATTAGTCTGATGAAGGACAATTCATTTTTTATTAATACCTCAAGAGGAGAAGTAGTGGATCAGAAAGCATTGATTGAGGCTCTTAGAACGCGAAAGATAGCTGGTGGTGGGTTAGATGTTTTTGAAAATGAACCTAATATACCTCAATCATTAATAGACTTGGATAATGTGACACTGCTTCCTCATATCGGTTCCGCAACGAAAGAAGTTAGAGATGAAATGGGTTTGTTGGCGGTAGAAAATCTAATTTCCTATTTTGGGGAGAAAGATTGCCCAAGCCGAGTAGTTTAATATTAAACGCACCAATATAGGGGGTTCCTAATATTTACTTCTTAGCTTTTTCAAATTCTTTTAACCAATGTTTTCTGCATAATGAAGTGTAACTCTCGTTACCACCGATCTGAACTTGATCACCGTCTACTACTGTTTTCCCATTTAACTGTCTTATGACCATTGTCGCTTTTTTTCCACAATGGCAGATCGTTTTTACTTCCTTTAATTCATCTGCAATTGAAAGGAGACACTTGGAACCTGGGAAAAGATTCCCTTGAAAATCTACTCTAAGACCAAAACACAAAACGGGGATCTTTAGATCATCAACCACCTTGGCAAGTTCCCATACTTGTTGCTCTGTAAGAAATTGAGCCTCATCCACAAATACGCATGAAATGCTTTTTTTTGAATTAACCTCCTTAACTTTATTCAGTAGATCAACTGATTGTGAAAATGTTTGTGCAGATTTTTTCAAACCAATACGGCTCTTTATAGTCCCAATGCCTGACCTGGTATCAGCGCTAGCTGTTAAGAGAAAGGGGTTCATGCCTCGTTCCGAATAGTTATGAGCTGCTTGAAGCAAAACAGTAGTTTTTCCTGCGTTCATAGTTGAATAGTTGAAGTATAGTTTAGCCATTAGCGGGAATTTTCTCTTGATTTAAATTAGGATCATTGAACTGAAAAAGTTTGAATAGGTGCTATTTCGCTAGATCTTAACTGGTCTTGTTTCATTGCTTGGACTGCGGCACTAATACCAGCTAATGTGGTATAATAGGGAATTTTAAGATTCAAAGCTTTTGCTCTAATTTCTTTACTGTCGCTTATTGCCTTTATTCCTTCAGTTGTATTGAAAACCAGGTTGACCATCCCATTATTAATTGCGTCAATAATGTTTGGTTTGTCTTCATATACTTTGCAAGCAAGTTCAGATTTAATCATATTTTTTCCCAAAAATTCTCTTGTTCCTTTCGTTGCTAGAATTGTAAAACCCAGATCAATTATTGTTTTTGCTATTTCTATTGCTTCACTATTCTTATCTCTATTTTTTATTGAAAAGAAAATGGCACCTTGCTTTGGAAAAATTATACTGGCGGCAACTTGAGATTTCAAGAATGCTTCTTCAAAAGTGGTGGCGATCCCCATTACTTCACCTGTTGATTTCATTTCAGGCCCCAAAATGGTGTCTGTACCTGGGAATCGATCAAAGGGTAAGACTGCCTCTTTAACGCAGAAATGTTTAGACTCAGTGTCAGGAATATTTATGTTTCTTAATTTCTCTCCCGCCATTACTCTTGATGCCAGAGCAACTAACGGGTATCCAATTGCTTTTGATACAAAGGGAACAGTTCTTGAGGCTCTAGGATTTACTTCCAAAACAAATAAATTTCTGCCTTGAAGAGCAAATTGAATATTTATTAGGCCTCTGACGTTAAGGGCTAATGCGAGCTCCTTTGTTTGACGCTTTATTTCACTGATTATTTCAGTATCTAGGGAATGAGGGGGAATGCAGCATGCACTATCGCCTGAATGAACTCCAGCTTCTTCAATATGCTCCATAATACCTGCAACCCACACATCTCTCTCATCACAAATTGCGTCAACATCTAATTCAATGGCATTCTGTAAGAAAGAATCTAATAATACAGGGTTATCCCCTGAAACCTCTACGGCTTTTCCTATATAATTCTTAAGTTGATCAATGCTAAATATTATTTCCATTGCCCTCCCACCTAAAACATAGGAGGGCCGAATAACTAAAGGAAAACCTACTTCCTTAGCCGCAGTTAGGGCCTCACTGTTATTCTTGGCTATATTATTTTTAGGCTGTTTTAGGTTTAATGTAGTTAGCAAATTCTTAAATAAGTGGCGATCTTCTGCTCTATCAATTTCTGCAGTACTTGTACCAAGAATTGGAATTCCAGCACCTTCTAAAGTGGCTGCTATTTTTAGTGGTGTTTGGCCTCCTAGTTGAACAATTACACCCTTTATAATACCTTCTTTTGCTTCTGCCTCTATTATGTTAATTACAGACTCCACAGTTACGGGCTCAAAATACAGCCTATCCGAGGTATCAAAGTCAGTAGAAACGGTTTCGGGATTACAATTTATCATTACTGTTTCATATCCTATTTTTGATAAAGAAAAACATGCGTGACAACAGCAGTAATCAAATTCAATTCCCTGGCCAATTCTATTTGGACCTCCTCCCAAAATAACTATTTTCTCCTTTTCTGAGCTTGCAATTTCATTTTCTATGTTGTTTGACAGATTAATTTTATATGTGGAGTACATATAGGGAGTGCTCGATTCAAATTCTGCTGCACAAGTATCCACTCTCTTAAATAATGGTATTACAGAAAATTTCTTCCGAAGATTAAAGATATGTTCTTCTGTGGTTTTAGTTAGGTTAGCTAATCTTTTGTCCGTAAAACCTTTTGCCTTTATGTCTTGTATTAACTGCGGATCGTCCGGAATTCCTTTGTCAATTATCTCTTTTTCCATTTTGATGATGGAAAAAATTTGCTCTAAAAACCACTTATCATATCCAGTTATTTCCTCTATTTCTGAAATTTCGATTCCCTGCCTTATAGCTTCACCTATTTTCAATAAACGTTCGGGTGTCTGAAGTCCCAAAGTTTCTTTAATCTCACCTCTAGACTTATTCTTAAAATCATAATTTTCTATGCCAGAAAGACCGATTTCTAAGGCACTAATAGCTTTTTGGAGGCTTTCACAGAATGAGGAACCAATTGCCATTACTTCTCCAACTGATTTCATAGAAGTGGTAAGTTCATCAGAAGAACCAGGGAATTTTTCAAAAGTGAATCTTGGAATTTTGGTTACTACATAATCTAAGGTAGGTTCAAAACTTGCTGGGGTAACTTTTGTGATATCATTAGTTAATTCATCTAAAGTGAACCCAATAGCTAATTTTGTGGCTATCTTTGCAATTGGAAAGCCGGTTGCTTTAGAGGCGAGAGCTGACGATCTTGACACTCTTGGATTCATTTCAATAATTACCATTCTTCCATTCTTAGGATTGATGGCCCACTGAACATTAGATCCTCCTGTCTCTACTCCAATTTCTCTAAGAACTTTCATTGATAAGTTTCGCATCACTTGGTATTCACGATCAGTTAAGGTCAATGCAGGTGCAACGGTTATACTATCTCCAGTATGGACTCCCATTGGATCAACATTTTCTATCGAACAGACTATTATTGTATTATCTGCCCTGTCTCTGACTACCTCCATTTCAAATTCTTTCCAGCCCACTAAACTTTCATCAATTAAAATTTGTGATACTGGAGAGGCCAACAAACCATGCAAACACATTTCGTCGATCTTTTCTTTGGAATTCACTATTCCACCACCGGTTCCTCCCATAGTAAATGCAGGACGTATAATCACTGGAAGGCCTATTTCTTCTATAGCCTCTTTGGCTTCAGAAAGATTATTGGCTATTAATGATCTGGGTGATTCTATGCCAATTTTAGTCATTGAATCTCGGAATAATTTTCTATCTTCTGCTTTTTCTATTGATTCTTTAGTGGCTCCAATCAATTCTACGTCATATTTAGTTAGTAGGCCGGCTTCATCAAGCTCTAATGCAACATTCAAGGCAGTTTGACCTCCCATTGTAGGGAGAATGGCGTCGGGTTTTTCTTTAATTATGATTTTTTCTACAGTCTTAATGTTTACTGGTTCAATATAAGTAGCGTCAGCAAGGTTTGGATCCGTCATGATTGTAGCAGGGTTAGAGTTAATTAATATGACCCTGAAACCCTCTTCCTTAAGTGCTTTACAAGCTTGGGTGCCAGAATAGTCAAATTCGCAGGCCTGACCAATTACAATTGGTCCAGCGCCAATAATTAAAATACTTGAAAGGTCTTCCCTTTTTGGCATTCAATGTTTCCTAAAAACTATTATTGAGTTGTATATTCATAGTAGGCTTAATCTCAATAGATAATATCTAGTATGCTTAAGTTATTTAGCAATCAAAAAATTATTTTGCTTTTTAATGTTTACTATCAGACGATCTTTTATATAAATAGCCTTATAATATAATGAAAAATATTTTTTTAGGATTTTATATTTTAAAAGGTAGAAATGATGCACCTTTTTCGAAGCCATAATTGTAATGAATTGAGCCTTAATGAGGTTGGGCAGGAAGTAAGGCTTTCTGGTTGGGTTCATCGGTTGAGGGATCATGGTGGGGTTTTATTTATAGACTTAAGAGATCATTACGGGATGACCCAAGTTGTAGCTGACCCTGAGAGTGAAGCTTTTAAGAAGTTAGAAAAAGTAAGAGCGGAATGGGTAATTAAAGTAGACGGTGTAGTAAAGAAAAGAGGTGAAGATTTAATAAATAAGGCCCTTGCAACTGGAGATATAGAAGTTTATTCCCATAATTTGGAAGTTTTATCTGAAGCTGAAGAGTTGCCGTTACCGGTGTTTGGCGATGTTGAGTATCCTGAAGAAACTCGTCTTAAATATAGGTTTTTAGATTTAAGGAGAGAAAAACTTCATCAGAATATTATATTAAGATCTAAGGTCATTTCGTCCTTAAGGCATCTTATGACCGAGAAAGGCTTTAATGAATTTCAGACGCCTATCCTTACTGCTTCTAGCCCTGAAGGTGCAAGAGATTTTTTGGTGCCGTCTAGGCTAAACCCAGGAAAATTTTATGCTTTGCCTCAGGCGCCACAGCAATTCAAACAACTAATCATGGTGGCGGGCTTTGATCGATATTTCCAGATTGCACCATGTTTTCGAGATGAAGACCCTAGAGCTGATCGCTCGCCAGGAGAGTTTTATCAATTAGATGTCGAAATGAGTTTCTCAACACAAGAAGATGTTTTTAATATAATCGAGCCAGTCATAAGGGATTTATTTAAAGAGTTTTCAAATGGGGCGTCAGTAACCGAGGTTTTCCCACGTATAAAATATAAAGACGCTCTCCTATGGTATGGCTCTGACAAACCAGATTTGAGAAATCCATTAAAAATGCAAGTAGTATCAGATATATTTGAAGATTCAGGATTTGCTTTGTTTGCGAATGTATTAAAAGAATCTGGGAATCAGATAAGAGCCATTCCCGCACCTAAAGGAGGAAGTAGGGCTTTTTGTGATCGGATGAATGCTTTTGCTCAAAAAGAAGGCCTGCCTGGAATGGGTTATATTTTTTGGAGAAAAGAGGAAGGAAAAGTACAAGGTGTGGGCCCTGTAGCAAAAAATATTGGTGAAGAGAAAACAGAAGAAATAAGAAAAAGGTTACAATTAGAAGAAGGTGATGCCTGTTTCTTTTTAGGGGGAAAAGCAAGAATATTTGAGCCAGTTGCTGCAAAAGCTCGAAATGAAATTGCAACGGCATTAGATTTATCAATTACTAACAGTTTTGAATTTTGTTGGATTGTCGACTTTCCTTTATTTGAAGAAGATGAAGAAACAGGTGGTCTCCAGTTTAGCCATAATCCTTTTTCGATGCCACAAGGAGGCATTGATTCTCTTAATAAAGACGATCCTTTGGAGGTTCTGGGCTTTCAATATGATATAGTTTGTAATGGCGTAGAATTAAGTTCAGGAGCTGTGAGAAATCATATCCCCGAAATAATGTACAAAGCTTTCGAAATAGTGGGAAAGAGTAAAGAGTTTGTAGATGAAAACTTTGGTGGGATGATAAACGCATTTAAATTTGGAGCACCTCCTCATGCTGGTATTGCTCCAGGTATTGATAGGATAGTAATGTTGTTAGCTAATGCTCAAAACATTAGGGAGGTAATTCTTTTTCCTATGAATCAGGGTGCTGAAGATTTAATGATGGAAGCGCCTTCTACTGTTTCAAACGAACAACTACGGGAGCTGGGATTGCGAATAATTCCTAATGAGTAAATATAATGTCAGACGAAGTAATTAAATTTCTTGAAAGTCGAAGATCTGCTTCTGCAGGTTTTTTGACTTCTCCTGCTCCAGGTAAGAGTGAACTTAAAAATATCTTAAAAATGGGACTTCGAAGTCCTGATCATGGAAGGCTAGAACCTTGGAGAATAATTGTTTTGTCTCCAAATACTCTTAAAGAAATTGTATCTCATGTGAATAGTATAGGCTTAAAGAATAAGATGGACCCAGATAAATTAGAGAAATCAAAAAATAGATTTTTAAAGTCGCCCTTAGTATTAGTAGTAATATCTTCTCTTAAAGAGGGTAAAATACCTGAGTCTGAACAAATTCTTTCCGCTGGCGCAGTTTGTATATCTATTCTTAATGCTGCACTTGCTTATGGTTGGGGAGCCAATTGGCTAACAGGGTGGACGGCACATGATGAAGAATTTAAAAAAACTGCGCTGAACTTATCTGAGAATGAAACAATTGCAGGGTATATTCATATAGGTACAAATACGAAAATTCTTGAAGATAGAGATAGGCCAAATTTAAGCAAGGTAGTTGAATGGTGGTAGCTAATTTAGATTAGTCTAGAATGCCAAAAATATCAAAATCAGATATCTGAAAAATTCCTGAAACTATAATTGAAAAAGTTAAAATCCAAATAGCAAGCGATATTAATGTTACAAGTTTAATTTTTTTTCGTAGATCACCATTTTCTGGCGCAGAGGCTGGTGTGCCGGGGATGACTTCCCCGGCTTCCTCTTGGGTCGTAAGGTTAATTGGTAAACAAATAAATAAAATCATAAACCAGATTACGGCATAGAGAACCAATGCTGCAGTTATTGTCATTTTGATTCCCTTATTTTGTCAGTCATACTTCTTCCAATTCAATTAATGTACCATTGAAATCTTTTGGATGAAGAAATAGAACAGGTTTTCCATGTGCTCCAATCTTGGGCTCCTTGTTTCCAAGAATTCTAGCGCCTTCTAACTCAAGCTTTTCAGCTGCGTAATATATATCCTCAACTTCGAAGCAAACATGATGAATGCCTCCAGCGGGATTTTTGTCAAGAAATTTTTCTATGGGACTATTTTCGCCGAAAGGAAAGATAAGTTCTATCTTGGTATTTGGGAGTTCAATAAAAATTACAGTCACTCCGTGCTCAGGTTGGTCAATTGGTTTTCCTACCTTTACTCCAAGAGTATTTTTGTATTTTTCAGCTGCTTCTAATAGGTTGGGAACCGCAATAGCAATATGATTAAGTTTTCCTATCACCTTTTTCTCCTTAATTTGGAAAATTTCCTATATTTCTTCAGTAAAATATCTTTCCAGTATAGATTTATAAAGGTTTTTTAGATTTACAATCTCATCCACCTTAACTTTCTCATTTACTTTATGCATTGTTTTACCCACCAACCCTAGCTCTAAAACCTCAGAAAATTCTTTAATGAATCTGGCATCTGAAGTTCCTCCAGAGGTAGAAAGAATGGGGTTAATATTTAGTGTATCTTTGATTTCTTTAGTTACCATTTTAACGAAAGGGCTATTTCCATTAATAAAACTTTCCCCAGACACTTTTACATTCATAGAAATATGGGCCTGATGTTTTTTATTTGTCTTTTCAATATGTTTATTTAGCCACGCTATTATAGTTTCTGACGTATGAAGATCATTAAATCTTATATTTAATGTTGCTTCGCATTTTGCAGGAATGACATTGTTAGAAACATTATCGACATCAATCGTTGTAAAAGATAAGGTTGATGGCTCAAAATGTTCTGAACCTTGATCAAGTGTCTCGTTTAATATGGAGGTTATCAAAGTGTTTATAGAGTTAATCGGATTAGAGGCAAGATGAGGATAAGCGGTATGGCCTTGGGTTCCAGAACTGGAAAAGAATGCAGTTAATGACCCACGTCTTCCTATCTTAACCATGTCTCCAAGCGTCTCTTTACTAGTAGGTTCTCCAACTATAAAATGTGGTACCCTTTCATCTTGTTCCAACATCCATTGTAAAATGGCTTTGGTTCCATTTATAGCCTCACCTTCCTCGTCCCCAGTGATTGCTATTACTATGGATCCGTTGGGCTTATTACTGTCTGCAAATTCAACTGCAGCTGCAGTGAAGGCTGCTACTGCAGATTTCATATCTACTGCTCCTCTTCCAATAATCTCTCCGTCTTTTACAATTCCAGAGAATGGATCAACTTCCCATAGTGTCGTATCCCCTGGAGGAACAACGTCGACATGACCATTAAATCCAATAGTTTTTTCTGGGTTCTTAGGTCCCCACCGCGCAAATAAATTTTTTACATTTCCTGAATGAATTTCTTGGCATGAAAAATTGGAGGCAGAAAGAATATTAGTAAGAAACTTAATTGCTCCGTCATCTTCTGGAGTAATTGTTTTTTTCTTTATCAGTTCTGAAGTTATTTTTACTGCAGCATCCAATTTTTAATCAACCTTAATCTATATTAAGAACGTAATAATTCATTTATTGATGTTTTTGATCTTGTTTTTTCATCAACCTTTTTGACAATAACTGCACAAGCAAGGCTGACTTCTGGTCTTTCTGTTTGTAAAGCTCCTGGAACAACTACAGAGTAGGGAGGAACTTCTCCAAATGAAATTTTGCCTGTTTCTCTGTCTAGGATTTTTGTTGATTTTCCTATGAAAACTCCCATACCTAGAACTGCCCCTTCTCTTATTATGCAGCCTTCGACCACTTCTGATCTTGCCCCTATGAAACAGTTGTCTTCAATTATTGTGGGTCCTGCCTGAAGTGGCTCAAGAACCCCACCAATACCTACGCCACCAGATAAATGCACATTTTTACCTATTTGAGCGCATGATCCAACAGTGGCCCATGTGTCAACCATCGTGCCTTCTCCAACATGGGCGCCAAGGTTAACAAATGAAGGCATGAGAACTACGCCTGGTGCAATATAAGCAGATTTCCTGACGATACAATTTGGGACTGCTCTAAAATTTTTTGATTTCCACTCATCTGCTGTCCAGTTCTTGAATTTGCTATCTACTTTATCCCACCATGTAGCTTCTTGTGGGCCACCTTCCTGCTCAACCATATTGAATAATCGAAAACTTAAAACAACGGCTTTTTTTACCCACTGATTTACCCGCCAATCTCCATTATCTTGTCTTACCGCTACCCTTAGCGTGCCTTTATCAAGAGCGTCCAAAACTTCTTCAACTGCATCGCGCCGTTCACCTGATGTATTCGGAGAGATGGCCTCTCTATCCTCCCAAACTTCGTTAATTATTTTTTCTAAATTTGCATTAGCCATTACAAACCTCTTATTTAATTTTTATTTTAAATTCTACCAACTGCGTTATTTGGAATATATTAAAGTTATCATCTGACACAAGGGTTAGCCAGTATTCTCCGTTCTTGTCAAGCCAGATGCTCATACCCTCAAGGTTATCAAATTCTCTAAAGCGACTTTCAATCAAAGTCTGCATAAATTCTGCATTACCGTCTTTTATTCTAAAACGTCTGATACGGCTCTTGAAACCAGCCCATGAATAATTTCGCTCCAAAATAAGCAGCGAGTCATCTGGCGCAAAAATAGCATCTGTGATATAAAAATCATCAATTGTATTTAATAAAAATGACTTTTCCCATTTTTTACCATCGAATACAAATGCCCTTATTTCTTTTGATTCTGCATTAGGCGCTTCTGGTATAGCGTAAATTAATCCTCCATTTGAAATTGCAAGAGATTCTATTCCTTTAGAATAATGAAATTCATCAAAACTTTCATGGCTAGGAAGAAATTTACCTGGTGAATCAAGGCTTTCGTGATACATAATCCTATCGTTTGATTCAAATGATATATAAAAACCACCATCGGCTGTCTTTATCAAGGCTTCACTATCAAGGTTTCTATTTTTTAGAGGTTCACCCTCACTAGATAAAATTGGGTATGGTTTGGATATTATAACTTTATTGATTTTACCTCTAGAATCTCTTGAGACTGAACCATTAAAGTAATTAGCTTTGTCAGTTAACGCAGTAAATTTTTGCCCATCATACCCCATTATTATTGCTGAAATACCCCCAAAATCTTTCGAATCAGAATGAATGCGGTAAGTTCCAATCGGTTCTAATAGCCATTGATCAGTTTTTGCATTTTCTAAATATGCTAAGGAAAAGTTTGTAGATAAAAGGATGCCAAAAAATATAGCTGATAGTGAGAAAAAGAATCTTTTGGTCATTTGTTATCTCGTGAGCGCCAATATAATTTAATGAAAATATTTTATATAAATAATCTAACTTCTAACCTTCTATCGTTAGAATAAGCAATTAGTTAATGTTATGACAAATTAAATTTTCTTACGCTTTCATTGCACTTGTATATTTTTACAATGTCATTATTTTAAATAAAGAGAATTTTAGGAGGTGCTAGTGGTTTCTTTGCTACAGATTGTTGACTTAATTCTAGATATTTTGGTTTTTTTTGTATTTATCCATGTCATTATGAGCTGGCTGATTAGTTTTGGAGTTTTGAATAGCAGGCAGCAACTTGTAATTACTATTTGGCGAAGCCTCGAAGGCATTTTAGAACCATTATATTCTCGAATACGAAAGATTATTCCTCCAATTAATGGAGGCTTAGATTTAGCTCCCTTAATTTTACTAGTAGCTGTATATGCTTTGAGAGTTATTATTCGGAATAACTTTACTTTTTAGTATTAAGATTTCGCGTCGCTAAAAGTTTTAGCCTTAGAGCATTAATTTTTATAAAGCCTTCTGCATCTTTTTGATTATAAGCTCCAAAGTCTTCCTCAAAGGTCACATGTTTTTCTGAATACAAACTGTGTTCTGAAGATCGTGAAACAACACTACAAGTTCCTTTAAGTAGGCTTACCTTTACTTTTCCCGAAACTTTTTCCTGACTTTTATCAATTAGAGCTTGGAGCATTTCCCGTTCTGGACTGAACCAGAGACCATTATATATTAACTCTGCATATTTAGGCATAATCTCATCTTTTAAATGAGAAGCTCCCTTATCAAGTGTTAAGCTTTCAATTCCTCTACGAGCACATAGCAAGACTGTCCCTCCAGGGGTTTCATAAACACCTCTCGACTTCATTCCAATAAACCTATTTTCAACTAAATCAAGGCGACCTATTCCATGTTTTCCACCTAGTTTATTCAGAGTTTCCAATAAGTATTGAGGGGAGCCTTTCTCTCCATTTATAGCAATAGGATCTCCCCTTAGAAATTCTAATTCTACAGATTC
Source organism: uncultured Alphaproteobacteria bacterium (assembly GCA_902533625.1). Lineage (GTDB taxonomy): Bacteria > Pseudomonadota > Alphaproteobacteria > Rhodobacterales > Rhodobacteraceae > CACKLF01. The sequence goes on from CACAMI010000002.1 coordinate 98,195, forward strand.
TGGTGTGTTAGGGGCATCTACTGGATTTGTGGTTCTCTGGTATACATGTTCAGGCGCTGGTTTGGAGGGATCCTCAAGAATTTTCCCTTCAGATGATGTATGTAAAAGATTAGCATCGACCGAAAATGGCGGTTCACCTCTTTTATCTTTTGAGATAGGAATTTGGTTTCTTTCTGCGAACTCGATCAACTTTTTTCTCGAAGTTAAATTCCACTCTCGCCATGGAGCTATAATTCTTATTTTTGGATTCAGTGCATATGCGGATAATTCAAATCTTACTTGGTCGTTACCTTTGCCAGTCGCACCATGCGCAATTGCGTCTGCCCCTGTCTTCTCTGCAATTTCGATCAATCTCTTGGCGATCAAGGGGCGAGCTATCGATGTCCCTAAAAGGTAGGTACCTTCGTAGAGAGTGTTGGCTCTAAACATCGGAAAGACATAATCTGAAACAAATTCTTCTTGAAGATCTTCCATGAAAATATGGTCTTCCAGAACGCCTAGTATTTTGGCCTTTTCTTTAGCGGGTTCAAGCTCTTCTCCTTGGCCCAAATCAGCTGTAAATGTGACTACTTCACAATTATATTCTTGGTGGAGCCATTTTAATATAATTGAAGTGTCTAGTCCGCCAGAGTATGCAAGTACTACTTTTTTTGGTTTCAACAATTTTTCTCCGTAAAATATAGCTAAGAGTGATTTAATATCTTTTTCTACATAGATCAAAAGAATTCTGACTTGTGTTTTCTCTAGATAAAGCTTCCCACATCTCTTATTGTAAAAGAAACTTCAGCATTTTAGAGCTATTAGGGAGTTATTATGGATAGTTTTAACTTTAATACAACGCCAGGCATCCGATTTGGGAATCATTCATTTTTGGATAATCTAGAAGAGATAAAAAAATGTCTCGGGGACAGGATTCTTTTTATAACTGATAAGGGAATAATTAATTTGGGGTTGGCAAATAATGCAATATCATCATTAGAAGATGCTTCAGAGTTAGTAGTAATTTTCGATGAAATTGAGCCAGATCCTTCTCTATCTACCCTAGAAAAAGCTATAGCGATAGGGCAAAGCAGTAAATGTACAGGTGTAATAGGGTATGGTGGTGGGTCATCTATGGACGTTGCGAAGTTAACTTCTCTAATTTTAGGCTCAAGTGAAAATCTCGATTCTGTTTGGGGAGTAGGTGCAGCACGTGGACCAAGATTACCCTTAGTTTTGGTGCCCACAACTGCTGGTACTGGCTCAGAGGTTACGCCTGTTTCTATTATTACAGTCGGTGAGAATGAAAAGCGAGGTGTATCTTCTTCAATTATCTTGCCAGATTTAGCTATCTTGGATCCATTATTGACAATAGGGTTACCACAAAAGATAACAGCTGCAACTGGTGTTGATGCAATGGTACATGCCATCGAAGCTTATTCTTCTAAAAATAAGAATAATAACCCCATTTCTCGAATGTATGCTATTGAGGCTCTAAAGCTCTTAATTGGTTCCATTGATAAAGCAGTTTTTCATGGTGATAGTGAGAAGGCGCGTGCGAACATGCTCAAGGGCTCAATGTTTGCTGGGATAGCTTTTGCTAATTCACCTGTGGCGGCAGTTCACGCTCTAGCGTATCCAATAGGTGGAATTTTTCATATACCACATGGGTTATCAAACGCATTAATTCTTCCTTATGTCTTGAGGTTCAATCAGTTAGATCAGAAAGCTGCACATGCTTATGCAGACCTTTGTGATTATATTTGGCCATTAAAGGATCCAAAAAAAGGAATACAATATAAGAGTTCTTTTTTCATAGAAAAACTTGCGGAATTATCAGAAAGGCTCGGCTTAGAAACTCGGTTAAGAGATGTAGGTATTCCTAAAGAATCTTGTGAAAAGATGGCAAAGGAGAGCATGAAGCAGACACGTCTTCTTGTGAACAATCCAAGATGTATTACTGAAAAGGATTCTCTAGATATTTACCTAGCTGCATGGTAAATCCTTCTAAACACAATGTGTGTTTTAGATTGCTAAAATAGGTTAAAATGAGTTTTGAAAAAAGAGTGCTAGCTGCCAGGAAGGAAATGAGAGAGCTTTTCCCTGCTACTCCTTTGCAGCTTAATAGTTATTTATCTCAATTATATGGTGCTGAAGTTTATCTTAAGCGGGAAGATTTGTCGCCAGTAAGATCTTACAAGATAAGAGGTGCATTTAATGCAATTAGGATTTCTCTTCGTGAATATCCTCGAGTGAAAGAATTTGTATGTGCATCAGCGGGAAATCACGCCCAGGGCATGGCATATTGCTGTTCATATTTTAAGTTAAAAGGTGTGATCTTTATGCCGGTTACAACACCCCAGCAGAAGATTAACAGGACTAAAGCTTTTGGTGGGAGTAACGTTGAAATTCGTCTATTTGGGGATTATTTTGATCAAACACTTAAGGAGGCAGTTGAGTTTGCAAAGCGCAATGAAGGAGTATTTATCCCTCCTTTCGACAATGAGAATGTCATAGAAGGTCAGGCAACAGTGATGAGTGAAGTAACTGATCAAATGCCCGAAGGAAAAAAACCAGATATTGTATTGCTTGCCGTTGGGGGCGGAGGTTTGGCGGCAGGAATGGTCAAATATTCAAAACTAAATTCAATCAGCAATAAATTTGTCTTTGCTGAACCTAAAGGTGCGGCAAGTTTCTATGCGACGCTTTCGAAAGGAAAGATTGTTAAGCTTCGGAAAACAGATAATTTTGTGGATGGAGCTTCGGTAGCTGAGATTGGGAAATTGAATTTTAAAATACTTAAAGGTGTTAATTCAGACGATATTAAAATTATAGAGGAAGACAGAATTTGTGCTACCATGATAGATATGCTGAATAATGAAGGTATAGTTCTGGAACCTGCGGGTGCGTTAGCCATAGATGCCCTTAAAGATTTGCCTCTCAGCGCATTAAAAGGAAAAAAAGTAGTTTGTATTGTTTCAGGAGGAAATTTCGATTTTGAGCGTCTACCTGATGTTAAGGAACGTGCGTTAAGAGTAACAGGTCTAAAAAAGTATGTAATTCTAAGGTTGCCTCAGAGACCTGGTGCATTAAAAGATTTTCTTAATCTTCTTGGGCCTCAAGATGATATTTCAAGATTTGAGTATTTAAAGAAATCGGCTAGGAATTTTGGATCAGTTTTGATCGGAATTGAAACGACCATTCCCAAAAACTTTGATAATCTGTTTTCTCGGATGGCCAAGGAAGGGTTTGCATTCGAGGACATTACTGAAAATCAAGCCTTAAAAGAGTTTGTTATTTAACAGTGAAAGATTTATTACTTAACTATAATGATCTAAATGAAGCGAGCAGTTTTCGACCAGTTCTAATTGTTCATGGATTATTTGGATCTTCTCAGAACTGGCAAACTTTTGCAAAAAGGTTAATCCTAAACAATTTTCGAGTTATTACCGTTGATTTGAGAAATCACGGAAATTCTTTCCATCATGATGTGCACAATTATGAAGAAATGGTTTCTGACCTAACTTCTGTTATCGAAAAATTAGGTGCTCCAGTAGATATAATTGGTCATTCGATGGGTGGAAAGTCAGCAATGCTTCTTTCATGCCTACATCCAAGTTATGTAAACAAGTTAGTAGTGTTAGATATAGCTCCCGTTAAATACACTCACTCTCAATTAGATAAGGTGCTCGCTTTACTAAATGTGGATCTTTCCAGTTTTAACAAAAGATCAGATGTAGACCGAATGCTTTCCAAGGATATTCCGGATAAAAGAGAGAGGTCATTCTTGATGCTTAACTTGGATAGAAAAGATGAAGCACTTAAATGGAAAATTAATTTAAATGCACTCAAACGATGCATGCCTGAAATTATGGATTTTCCTCAAAAAAACCTTAAATTTACTAAGCCTTCATTATTCGTATCTGGAAGTAATTCGAGTTATATAAAGAAAGAATACTTGCGACATATTAAGAATATTTTTCCTAACTATAGGCTTGAGGTTATTAGAAATAGTGGACATTGGATTCATGCAGACAATCCAGAAGATCTATTTTTAACCCTAAGGGATTTTTTCCTTAACTAAATTGAAGATTTTCTATGCCAATGGCGATACCTTGTCCACCACCAATACACATTGTTAATAGACCAAAACGACTATTTGTCCTTTTAAGTTCATGGATTAGTTTTATACAAAGAATGGTTCCAGTCGCTCCAACAGGGTGGCCAAGTGCTATTGCTCCTCCATTTGGGTTAACTTTCTTATTGTTTAGTTTTAAAGCTAGACTGACAGCACATGCCTGTGCAGCGAAGGCTTCGTTACTTTCGATAACATCAAAATCATCGACATTCTTTTTTAGCTTTTGGCAAAGTTTTTCTACTGCAGGTATAGGGCCTATTCCCATTACTTCTGGCCTAACACCCGAATGAGCGTAACCAAGTATTTTAGCACTAGGATTTGCATTATTTTTCCTTAGCCCTTCTTCGGTAGCTAATACCAGCGCGGCCGCACCATCGTTTATTCCTGAAGAATTACCCGCTGTAACTGTGCCTTCTTTTTTAAATACGGGAGGTAATTCAGTTAAGTCCTCCAGGGAAGTTTCTTTAGGGTGTTCATCAATTTGAAAAATGTCTGATAATTTACCTTTTTTTATTTCAATAGGAATTATTTGATCTCTAAAGTAATTGTCTATTATTGCTTTTGTTGCACGCCGTTGGCTTTCAAGGGCAAATTCATCCTGCATTAATCTTGAAATATTTTTTTCTTCCGCAACATTTTCTGCAGTAACACCCATATGTCCAGTCCCAAATGGGCAGTTTAAGGCTCCTAGCATCATATCTTGAGTTTTGGCATCTCCCATTTTTTGACCCCAACGCACTGTATTTAAAATGTAAGGAGAGCGACTCATGCTTTCAGAGCCTCCAGCCACACCAACACTAGCTTCGTCAAGCATCAAAGATTGGGCAACTGAGACTATTGCCTGTGCACCTGATCCACAGAGGCGATTGACATTCATGGCAGAAACTGTGCTTGGAATGCCTGCGTGTATTGCTGAAACTCTAGACAGATACATGTCTTTGGGTTCCGTGTTGATGACATGTCCAAAAGCCACATGTTCTACCTCTTCGGCATGAATTTTTGCACGATTTAAAGCTTCTTTAGTTACAGCTGTAGCTAACTCTATTGGTGTTTTTGATGCAAGGGATCCTCCAAAGCTTCCTATAGCTGTTCTCGCTCCGTCTACAATAAATACTTCTTTTGCCATAATTTAATTCTCTTTTTAGATTCATGTTGTATAATTATTTAATAGCTGATGAAACTCATGTCCATCAAGAATTTAAATATAAGTGGGGGTATTAATTGGAACCCGTAATTCAAGATAAAATTATTAGAGAAATCGAGATTGATTGGCTCAAGAAGAAAAGAAAGACTAGTCGCTATAATCTGAAATCGGACAACAAAGAGATTAAGATACTTTCTATAGGAGAAAAGAATTTCCTAGTCGATAAAGAAGATTCTGATGGGTTAAGAGGTTCAGTTAGTGTCTTTGAAGGAAGTAAACAAATTTTTGATTGCTTAATTTTTCGCTCAGAAGATTTTGGTGCGGCAGCCTGTTTTGAGTATAAAAGAAAGACTAGAGCAGATAATAAACCTGCTAAAGATTTTGTTCTGGACCCTGATCATCCTATTGGAAGTTTGCCCTCAGTTTAAATATTTTGTGAAAGGTTATGGCAAGAATTGTTTTTGTAAATGGCGAGTTTGTTTCGGAGGATGAAGCCAAGGTTTCGATTTTTGATAGAGGTTTTTTATTTGCAGATGCAGTTTATGAAGTTACACCTATTTTGGATGGTAAGTTAGTAGACTGGCAGGGTCATTTTGAGAGATTAAAAAGATCATTAACAGAATTAAATATAACTATTGATTTTTCTGAAAAATATTTGCTGGATCTTCATCGTAAGATTATCAATAAAAATAAATTAAATGAGGGAATAGTATACCTCCAAGTTACTAGAGGAGCGGCAGATAGAGATTTTGTTTTTGAAAATACATTAAAGCCTTCCCTTATTATTTTTTCTCAAAGCAAAGAAATCATAAAGCCATTATTAGTTAATAAAGGTTTGTCAGTTATGACCTCCCAAGATATTCGGTGGCAAAGGCCTGATATTAAGACAACTCAATTGCTGGCGCCGTCTCTTTTGAAAATGGAAGCTTTATCCAAATCCATGGATGATGTTTGGATGGTAAAAGATAATCGAATAACTGAAGGAACTAGCAATAATGTTTTTATTGTGGATTCAGTTGGAAAAATTATCACACGCAGTTTGTCTCATGATATCTTGGGAGGAATAACTAGGGCAGTCATTTTAAAAGTCGCCAAAGAAAGCGGGTTAGAAATTGAGGAAAGGTCCTTTACTTTGGAGGAATGCTATTCAGCATCTGAAGCTTTTATCACATCTTCATCTATATTTATAAGATCAGTTGTAAGAATTAATGGAAAATTGATAGGTAAAGGCAAATCAGGAGAGATTGTCGGATCTTTAATATCTGCTCACTTAGAATATTGTAAGAGCCATCTGACCTAAATTATCTTAGGTCTGGTGTTTGTCTTTCCAGTCATTATATGGCATTCCGTAAAAGAGTTCTCTTGCTTCATCTTTGCTTAGTTCTATATCTCTATCTATAGACTCTTCCTGATACCAACGTGCTAGACAATTTCTGCAAAATCCTGCCACGTCCATTAAATCTATATTCTGTACTTGGGAATTCTTTGCTAAATAATCCTTTAATCTACGAAATGTAGCTGCCTCTATTTCTGTAATCTTTTCAATATTTTCTTCCATGCTCATAGCCTCCTTTTAATTTTATATATAGGGATGAGTTTCGTTTGGTATGCCCTTATCATAACATTTTGTGTTTTATAAATTATAACCTATTGCAGTTTTAAAATGATAATTAATTCTTTTAGTACTGTTGTAAATAATCTATTACTTTCAGACATAAAATGAAAGGCATCTGATGTTAAGAACATCTCGTGAACGCAGTGTTAAGATAGTGGCCACACTAGGGCCAGCATCAGATAGCGCTAAAACAATAAGAGAATTATTTATAGCTGGGGCTGATGTGTTTAGACTGAACCTCAGTCACGGAAACCACTCCGAATTAAAGGAAAGGTATCAAATAATTCGTGAATTAGAGAAGGAATTAGGCCGTCCAATAGGAATTTTGGCTGATCTACAGGGACCTAAGCTGCGTTGCGGGGATTTTGAAAGTGGTGATGAAGAGCTTGTTGAAGGTAGCAATTTTATATTTGATCTAGAAGAAAAGCTCGGCAATAAGAAACGTGTCATGCTTCCCCATCAAGAAATTTTTGAAGTCTTAAAAGTTGGGTCAGTAATTTTAGTTGATGATGGTAAAATAAAATTAGAGGTTATTGAAGCGGCTAGAGATCAAATTAATACAAAGGTTTTGGTTGGCGGAAAAATTTCTAATAAAAAGGGAGTGAACATTCCTGACGTGATTTTGCCCTTTTCTGCCTTATCAACTAAAGATAGAAAAGACTTAGAATACGTGTGCAATCTTGGGGTTGATTGGATAGGGCTATCGTTTGTTCAAAGATTCGAAGATATTCTAGAGGCAAAAAAATTAATTAAAGGACGAGCTTCAATTCTGGCAAAAATAGAAAAGCCAGCAGCAGTTGAAACTTTTGATAAAATTCTTCAGGAAGCAGATGCTATAATGGTTGCTAGGGGTGATTTAGGAGTTGAGTTACCAATTTATTCATTACCACCGATCCAAAAGAAGTTAATTAAACTTTGTCGGACAGCAGGAAAGCCAGTAGTTGTGGCAACGCAAATGCTTGAAAGTATGATAGAATCACCGTCTCCAACTAGAGCGGAAGTTTCAGATGTCGCGCAGGCTATTTATGAAGGTGCTGATGCAGTAATGTTATCAGCAGAATCAGCTGCTGGTAAGCACCCTATAAAGGCAGTAGAGATGATGAACAGCGTAGCAGTTGAGATTGAGAATGATGATAGTTTTAGGCAAATTATAGAGACTTCTAGACCTATTATGGGTACGGATACTTCTAACGCAATTACTGTGGCTGCAAGAGAAGTTTCAGAAAGAACGGATGTAAAAGCTATCTGCTGTTTTACCCATAGTGGAACAACAGCTATATTAACATCCCGTGAGAGGCCTAAGATACCCATAATTGCCTTAACTCCAGAACTGAGTATTGCTAGGAAATTAGCTTTAAACTGGGGCTTGCATTGTATTGTTACTGAGAAAGTAGATCGCTTTAAACAGGCGGTTATAAAAGCTGTCAGGGCTGCAAAAAATGAAGGCTTTGCCTCATTAGATGACAAGATAATTATAACAGCTGGTGTTCCATTTAATATTCAAGGCACTACAAATATACTTAGGGTAGCACCTGTAAATGAGAGTTTAATTCATGCTGGAGAGATAGAATAAAATAACTTTTACTTTAAGGTATTAATTAACTAGCTCTTGCAAAAAGAACAAAGTGGGCGTATACGCATATCCTAAATCTGTGCCGGCCTAAAAAGGGCTGCCGTGTATAGAGTAATGTGTTAATTAGGAGAGTGAAATGCCCAAGATGAAGACAAAGTCCGGAGCTAAGAAAAGATTCAAAGTAACGGCGACAGGGCGTGTTAAAGCGGCACAAGCTGGCAAGAGACACGGCATGATAAAAAGGTCCAGTAAATTTATTAGAAACGCGAGGGGCACCAGTACTCTTTCAAAGGCCGATGAGAGTATTGTAAAAACTTATATGCCCTATTCCCGATAGCAGTTAGGTAGAAGTCAATGTCTAGAGTAAAATCCGGCGTAGTAACACATGCACGACATCGTAAAATAGTTAAGGCAGCTAAGGGCCACTATGGGGCAAGGAGTAGAAATTTTAGGACAGCTACTCAGTCAGTAGATAAGGCCATGCAGTATGCAACGCGTGATCGTAAAAATAGAAAAAGGACTTTTAGAGCTTTGTGGATTCAAAGAATAAATGCTGGAGTTCGGCTTGTTGATCAAAGCTTAACCTATTCAAAGTTTATTCATGGGTTGTCAAAAAGTGGAATTGAAGTGGATAGAAAAGTGCTTGCAGATCTAGCTGTTAATGAGCCAGAAGCTTTTAAATCAATAGTTGATCAAGCAAAGGCAGCGGTTACATAAGTATTTTTCTTCTAGCTCACAATAAGAAAAGAACTTTCATTTTGAATTTTTGAGTCATGACAGATGAAATATCAAAACTAAAGGGCGATGCTCTCTTAAGAATTAGAGATGCCCAAGACGAATCTCAACTTGAAGAGCTAAGAATAGTTTTTCTAGGCAAAAAAGGCTCTGTTTCCCTGAAGATGCGCAGTTTAGGAAAAATGAGCAATGATGATAAAGCAAAATTAGGTCCAGTTTTAAATGCATTAAAGAATGATATAAATCAGTCAATTTCAGAGAAAAAAAGAGAACTTCGTAAGCAGTCTATTGATGAAAGGCTTAAGGGAGAATGGATTGATGTTACTCAGCCATCAAAAGAAAGGAAGTGGGGAACCATTCATCCTGTTAGCCAAGTTACAGATGAAGTTGTGGCCATATTTTCTAGTCTAGGGTTTTCAGTTGCTGAAGGTCCTCAAATTGAGAGTGATTGGTATAATTTTGATGCTTTAAATATACCGCCAGAGCATCCTGCCAGACAAGAATTTGATACTTTTTATATAGCTGGAGAACAGAAGAGTGATAGGGCTTCAAATGTTTTAAGGACCCATACAAGTCCTGTGCAAATTAGGTACATGGAATCTAACCAAATGCCCTGTAGGATAATTGCACCAGGCAGAGTGTATAGATCTGATTATGACCAAACTCATACACCTATGTTCCATCAAGTGGAAGGGCTTGCTATAGACAAAAATATAACAATGGCTAATTTGAAGTGGGTACTAGAAGAATTTTGCAAGGCGTTTTTTGAGTTGGAGAAGGTGGAACTTAGGTTCCGTTCCAGTCACTTTCCTTTTACCGAGCCAAGTGCAGAGGTCGATATAAAATGTTCTTGGGATGATGGTAAGCTTAAAGTTGGAGAGGGCAGTGATTGGTTGGAAATACTTGGCTCTGGGATGGTTCATCCAAAGGTTTTAGAGGCCTCTGGGGTAGATTCAACAGAATATCAGGGGTTTGCATTTGGTATGGGAATAGACCGAATTGCCATGTTAAAATATGGAATGCCTGATCTAAGGTCGTTTTTTGACAATGATTTACGTTGGCTTCATCACTACGGGTTTAGTACGATTGATGTTCCCGGACTTCATTCGGGAATAAGTGAGACTGCAATAAAATCAACTGAAATTTAAAAGGTATGTATTTCAATGAAGTTTTCTATTGGCTGGCTTAAAGACCATCTTGAAACAAATGCTAGTGTTGGTGAGATTGCTGATGCCCTGACTGATTTAGGACTGGAGGTTGAATCAATTAGCGATCTTTCAGAGACACTCAAGCATTTCAAGGTAGGAGAAATCTTGTCAGCTGAAAAACACCCTCAAGCAGATAAGTTGAAGATTTGTCTGGTGGCAACTTCCGAAGGTGATAGGAAGATCATTTGTGGAGCTCCTAATGCCAGGCCTGGAATAAAAGTAGTAGTTGCTCAGCCAGGCGACTATATTCCAGGATTAGATACAAAAATAAAAGTAGGGAAAATTCGTGGCGTAGAGAGTTTTGGGATGATGTGTTCTGAGAAGGAACTTCAGATTTCAGATGAACATGAAGGTATAATCGAAATTCATGGTGAAGCTAAGGTCGGTCAGTATTATACAGAGCTCACAGATATTAAAGATCCAATAATTCAGATCTCAATAACACCCAATAGACCTGATGCTCTTGGTGTCAGAGGTATAGCCAGAGATCTTCAGGCAAAGGGAATAGGATCTATTATTCATCAAGACATTAAGCCAGTTATTGGAACATTTGACAGTCCAATTAAGGTGACATTAAATTCAAATGTTTCCAAAAAGGATTGTCCTTTATTTATTGGCAGATATTTCAGGAATGTTCACAATGGCTCTTCTCCTAAATGGCTGCAGGATAGATTAAGAGCTATTGGTTTGAGACCAATTTCCACATTAGTAGATATTACAAATTATCTCACTTATGACCAAAATAGACCTCTTCATGTATTTGATGCAAATAAAGTTAAAGGAAACTTGGAGGTAAGGAAAGCTCGAGAAAATGAGAAGATAATTGCTTTAGATGAAAAGGAATATGTTCTTGACCCAACTATGACAGTTATTTCAGATGATGAAGGTGTTGAATCAATTGGAGGAATCATGGGTGCCATGAACTCTGGATGCACCTATGAAACTACCAATGTTTTCGTGGAGGCTGCATATTTTAATACTATAGCTACAGCTAAAACTGGACGGCGATTAAGGATTGAATCTGATGCCAGATATAGATTTGAAAGAGGTATTGATCCGGAGTTTACGGAGACAGGTATGGAGTTGGCTACAAAGCTTATACTGGAGTATTGTGGTGGTGAGGCTTCAAATCTGATTATTTCCGGTGCTCCACCCAATAGACCTCCCGGTATTAGCTTGGACCCTGAGAAATTAAATTCAGTTGTAGGTATGACTGTGTCTTCGCGGGAGCAGTGCAGAATCTTAAACGATCTGGGGTTTAAAGTTTCTGGAGATTCACCTTATGAAGTCAGCATTCCTAGCTGGAGGCCAGACATAATGGGTGATATTGATCTTCTTGAGGAGATATCTCGAGTGATATCACTAAGAAATTTAGAAGGGAAACCATTTAAAAAAAATGACTTTGGAGTACCTAAACCCATTTTGACAAAAATGCAGCGGAGGGTTTCAAAGTTGCGTCGAGCTTTTACTATGGAAGGCTATGACGAATGTATAACTTATAGTTTTCTTGATAAGACTAGTGCTGAGCTTTTTAGAGAAGGGAAGGCACAAGCTTTTATTTCGAATCCTATAAGTTCGGAAATGACTGATATGAGGCCTTCGATTATTCCTGGTCTTCTAATGGCAGCAAGTAAGAACCAAGATAGAGGAATTTTTGACCTTCGCTTATTTGAAATTGGTAGTAGCTTCAATGGAAATTTGCCTGGCGACGAATTCTTAGAGGCTTCCGGTCTAATTATAGGTAATATTTTTGGAAGAAACGCGTATGAGCCTTTGCGCATAGTTGATTTCTTTGATGTCAAAGGCCATTTACTACATGTTTTGGATAAGCTTAATGCTCCAATTAATAGGTTGAGCTTTAAGAGAAACGCTCCCAGCTATTATCATCCTCAGCGTTCTGCAATTATTAAGTTGGGGCCAAAAATAAGAATTGGAGAAATAGGGGAAATTCATCCCAGTATTTTAGAGAGTTTTGGCTTAAAAGGCTCTGCACACGCATTTACTATTTTTCCTGAAAATATTCCTTTCCAGGGATCTAATTCTTCAGCCAGGCAAGCCATGAAAATATCTGATTTACCATCTTCTAACCGAGATTTTGCCTTTATAGTAGATGAAAAAATACAAGTTGATGCAGTGATAGCTGCAATATATTCTGTTGATAAAAAGCTGATTGAGGAAGTTTCTCTTTTTGATGTATTTGAAGGGAGAAAAGCCCATGAGCAATTTGGAAACGGTAAGAAATCAATTGCCTTTTCAGTAAAGCTACAACCGATGTTACAAACTCTTAAAGATTCTGATATCGAAGAATTATCGACAAAAGTAATAAAGACAGTTGAAGAAAAAACGGGTGGAAGTCTTCGGAGCTGAATTGCCCATAAAAAAAGTAGCAAAAAAAATTTTAAAATAGGAAAGAAATATGGATAAGAGCTTATTTGAAAAGGGGTTAAAAATAAGGAAAAGGGTTCTAGGGTCTGATTATGTAGAGAAGAATATAAACGAAGATGATGAGTTTACGTTTCCTTTTCAAGAAGCTATGACTTCTTGGTGCTGGGGTTTTGGTTGGGGAGATAATTCCATCGATCTCAAAACGCGATCTATGATGAATTTGGCAATGATTGGGGCATTGGGCAAAATGAATGAGTGGAGGACTCATTGTCGAGCAGCAATTAATAACGGAGTTACAAGGGAAGAGCTGCGTGCCATAATTCATGTGGTGGGAATTTATTGTGGTGTTCCGCAAGCAATCGAATGCTTTAGAGCTGCAAAAGAAATTTTAAGTGAGTTTGATTAAGTTAATCCATCTTAAAGAGAATCAGAAAAGCTATTCATTATGAATAAGCTCATCTGGTGAATAGTATTTTTCGCCTAATGACGAAGCAACTGCTTCATACGCAATTTTTCCTTTGTGAACATTTAAACCGTTCTTCAGATGAGGGTTGTCCAGGCATGCTTTTGCCCAACCTTTCTCAGCAATTTGCATAATAAAAGGCATTGTAGCATTATTTAATGCCATTGTAGAAGTTCTTGCTACCGCTCCAGGCATGTTAGCAACACAATAATGTACTATTCCATCAACTTCATAAATTGGGTCGTCATGGGTTGTGGGTTTTGAAGTTTCAAAGCAACCACCTTGATCAATGGCTACGTCCACTAAAACAGCTCCTTTTTTCATTCTTGAGAGTTGACTGCGCTCAATAAGCTTTGGGGCTTTAGCTCCTGGAATTAGAACAGCTCCAATAATCATATCTGCTTGCCTTGAAAGTTCATTGATGGTCTCAATTGATGAATAGGCTGTTTTGATATGAGGCCCAAAACAATCGTCTATTTCCTTCATTCTTTCTATAGATCTATCCAAAATTGTAACATTTGCTCCCATTCCACAAGCCACTCGGGCAGAGTTTGTACCAACAACACCTCCTCCTATTACTAAGATATTAGCTGGAAGGACACCTGGGACACCACCCATTAATACTCCCCTGCCGCCATTTGCTTTTTGTAATGTCCATGATCCTACCTGAGGGGCTAACTTTCCAGCCACTTCAGACATTGGAGCTAACAAAGGAAGCCCCCCACGGCCATCTGTAACGGTTTCATAGGCAATTGCCGTCACCTTACTATCTATTAGTTCCTTAGACTGCACAGGATCGGGCGCTAGATGTAAATAAGTAAAAAGTATTTGGTCAGATTTTAGAAGTTTTCTCTCCTCCGCTTGAGGTTCTTTAACTTTTATAATCATTTCAGAATTTGAAAAAACCTTTGATGCATTAGATAGAATTTGAGCACCCGCAGATTCATATTCGCTATCTAGGAACCCAGAGCCAATGCCAGAACTTTCCTGAATGAAAACTGAATGGCCCAGTTTAGTTAGCTCTTTAACTGTAGCTGGGATTAACCCAACCCTATATTCTTGATTTTTAATCTCTTTTGGGCACCCTATTTTCATTTTATCCTCAGTGTTATATTTATAATATGGTCGAGATTTTATACGATAAATCAAAGAATTTTCTTCCTCATATTAACGTTATTTGCTATTTATTCGAATTATCTTCGAAATATTTATGAAAATGAGAAATTTATTATGGAAAAAATTGACACAATAGATCGACGGTTATTGAGGATTCTTCAAAAAAACGGAAGAATCTCTAATTCTGACTTGTCGGATGCTGTTGCATTGTCACCTTCAGCCTGTCATAGAAGACTTAAGAGGCTGTCTGATGAAGGGGTTATCAAATCCTTTTGCGCTATGATAGAACCAAGTGCCATAGCCATAAGATCCACTATATTTGTTGAAATCACTCTTTCTAAGCAAAGCAGTGAAGAATTAGATATATTCGAAAAAGAGGTAAAGAAGATTGATGAAGTTCTTGAATGTCATTTAATGGCTGGTTCAGCGGATTATTTATTAAAAATAGTTGCTAGTGATAGCGATGATTTTGAAAGGATTCACCGAAATTTTCTCTCCAAACTTCCAGGAATTGCAAATATGAAATCAAATTTCGCCCTTAGGACCGTTTTTAAGACTACGGCTTTACCAATATAGAAAGGTGACCTTTTAGCGAAAAATTAAACAAATTTTACTTCCAGGATTTCATAAGACTTTGTGCCTCCTGGTGTTTTCACTTCAACTCCGTCACCAGGTTCTTTGCCAATCAAAGCTCTAGCTAAAGGTGCCTGCATGTTCAACAAGTTTTGCTCTATATTAGCTTCTGGCTCCCCAACAATTTGAAATACTTTTTCATCTTCAGTATCTTCATCAATGAGGCGAACTGTGGCTCCAAACTTAATTGATCCTGATAGAGTTTTTGGATCAATAACATTAGCTCTTGATATTACAGCCTCTAAATCCTTAATCCTACCTTCTATATGACTTTGACTTTCCCGAGCCGCGTGGTACTCGGCGTTTTCGGAAAGGTCACCATGTTCTCTTGCTTCAGCAATAGCACGTATAACAGCCGGACGCTCTTTGCTTTTCAGCCTTTTCAACTCGTCGTCTAGTTTATCAAAACCCTGCTGCGTAAGGGGTATTTTTTCCATTAAATTGGCCTCAATATTCTTTAGGTCATAAAGACATTAAAAAGCATTCGATATTTTATCAAGTCATTTAAGTTGCCTAGTTTGTAACCTATTTTAATGCTTCTATAAATAATAAACTATCAAACTTATCTAAATGTTGCAGTTATCTAAGTTATTTAGTATTTATTTCTCTCATATTTGTTAAGAATATGCTTGCTAACAATTATGTAACTTTTAGTTATTTCATGGGAGATTGGTTTTGTGGATATAGTTAGAGAATCAATGGAATATGATGTAGTAATCGTTGGAGGTGGTCCTTCGGGGCTATCAGCTGCCATAAAGTTAAAGCAATTGAACGCCGATCTTCAGGTAGTTGTTTTAGAAAAGGGGTCAGAAGTAGGTTCACACATTTTGTCTGGGGCAGTAATTGATCCTATAGGATTAAATGAGTTATTTCCTGATTGGAAAGATAGAGGTTCTCCTGTAAATATTGAAGTTACTGAAGACAGATTTCTCATGTTGGGACCTGCGGGATCTTTACGGATGCCAAATTTTCTGATGCCTCCGCTAATGAGTAACCATGGAAATTATATAGTTTCTATGGCGAATGTTTGTAGGTGGTTGGCTACAGAAGCAGAAGAGTTAGGTGTGGAAATATTTCCTGGAATGGCTTGTTCGGAACTTGTATTTGGAGAATCTGGTGAAATTAAGGGTGTAGTGGCTGGGGAGTTTGGAAAAGATAAAGACGGTAATGCAACGGATGGTTATGAGCCTGGCATGGAACTCCATGGAAAATATATTTTGTTAGCGGAAGGCGCTAGAGGTTCTTTAACAAAGCAGGTAGTGAATAAATTTAGATTAGATGAAAATAAAGAACCACAAAAGTTTGGTCTCGGAATGAAAGAGATTTGGGAAATTACTCCAGATAAGCATAAATTAGGACAAGTTACTCACACTATGGGCTGGCCCCTAGGAAAAAATGCAGGAGGTGGATCTTTTATTTACCATATAGAAAATAATCAGATTTACCTCGGTTTTGTAGTACATTTGAATTATCAAAACCCTTATTTATCTCCATATATGGAATTCCAAAAGTTTAAAGGTCATCCAAAAATCTCTGAACTTTTGGAAGGAGGGAAGAGAATTGCTTATGGAGCAAGGGCTATTTCGGAGGGAGGTTGGCAATCAATTCCAAAACTCTCATTTCCGGGAGGAGCCATAATTGGTTGCGCTGCTGGGCTCGTAAATGTGCCTCGGATAAAAGGAAACCATAATGCAATGCTTTCTGGAATTTTGGCTGCTGAGAGCATTGTGAAAGAAATTGCTTCAAAAGGTGGAGAGTTGATATCATATGATCATCTTCTTAAATCTAGTGTAATAGCTGCAGATTTAAAGAAAGTGCGAAATGTTAAACCTCTTTGGACTAAGTTTGGTTTGATGGGAGCTCTCACTCTTGGGGCTCTAGACATGTGGGTAGCAAATCTTTTTGGGTTCAATATTTTTGGAACACTAGGTCACGGTAAAAATGATGCAGAATCGACAGGTGAGGCTAAAAATTTTAAGGAAATACTGTATTCCAAACCGGATGGTAAAGTTAGTTTTGATAGGCTAACCAACCTAAGTTTTTCATCAACAAATCACGAGGAGAATCAGCCTTGTCATTTAGATTTAAAGGATGAAAATGTTCCTATTGCCGTTAATCTCCAAAAATTTTCTGAACCGGCACAACGTTACTGTCCTGCAGGGGTGTACGAAGTTATCCTGGAAAATGAAAAGGACCCTAGGTTTCAAATAAATGCACAAAACTGTCTACACTGCAAAACATGTGATATCAAAGATCCAAGCCAGAATATAACTTGGAGGACACCACAGGGAGGCGAGGGTCCAAATTATTCAAATATGTAATTTAGTAGAGTAAGTAAGGATAATAAAAAATTACCTACAAACATAAAATCAAGTCGATATCTTTATTTTGTTTAATTGTTCTGGCATGTATTTTCAGAGCAACAAGTTTATTTGCTTTTTCTTATAGCAGTTCTGGCCTTTATTTGTCAGCAAACACAGCAAAATTTTCCTCTGATTATAGTGCTGCTTCTTCATTTTACAGAAGTTTGTGGATAAAGGATCCTTTTAATCTAGATTACGCAGTTGATGCACTCATTTTCTCCGTTGCTTCAGGGCAAGTCAAAGAAGCAATAGCAATTGCCAATCGTGCCTTGGAAAACCGATTAGACTCACCGTTATTTGGTTTGGTGCTAATAATAGATAAGTTCAAAGAAAGAAAGTTGGGAGAAGTTAAAGTTTTATTAAATAGGCATAAGGAAGATTTACCTAATGTGGCCTTTTGGATTTTTTCTGGATGGGCAAATAGTGAATTAGGGGTGTCTCAACCTCCTCCAGAATTCGAAAAAATAGGTGAAGGGGCCAAGAAAATCGGGTTGAATCGATATAATCAAGCTCTGTACGCTGCTTACAATGGTGATTGGAGTTCGGCCAGCTCTTTTTTGAAAGACGGAGGTCATCTGCTCGCAACGCTAAATAGGGATATACTTTTTACACAAGCAAATATACTTTACTATTCAGGTGATAAAAGGGAAGCTTTAGCTCTATTACAAAAAGGGATAGGCCTTAAGAATATCCAAGAATTTCCCATATTAGAAAAAATAAAAGATTTTGGTCTAGATAAAACTATTTCAATCAATTCGGAAGAACATTTAGATTTTGCTATATCACAAACATTAATTATGCTTAATTCTAGTGATAGCGATGGTGTGTCCTTAGGGAGTACTTTCTATTATCAACTAGCAAATTATATCAATAACGAGAATAATTTCACCAAGTTATCACTCGCTCCTATACTTTTTAAGTTAGGTCAGTATTCCGTTGCAAAAAATCTTCTTAGGTCGGTTGGTATTGAAGATAAAAGTTACGTTGAAGCCCAAATACAGTTAGCTAAAGGGTTGGCCGAATTAGGAGATATTAGTAAAGCAATTTCAATATTAAGAGGTATTGAAAATCAATCTAAGAATAATTTTTTCAGCCATAATTCACTCGGAGATTTGTTTCGTTCAGAAAAGAAGTTTTTATCAGCTCTTCAAGAGTATTCATCGGCATTAAATTTTACTGAAGGTTCTGAAAATGAAACTATTTGGGTGACCTACTTCTTTCGGGGCATTTGTTTTCAGGAAATAGGAGAGTGGGACAATGCTAGGAAAGATTATCTTAAAGCTCTTGAGCTTTCACCAGGACAACCTGAAGTGTTAAATTATCTTGGGTATAGTCTTATTGAAAGAAAAGAAAAATTAAGTCAGGCACTGGGCATGATAGAAAAGGCTATTGAGAGAAATCCTCAGAGTGGTTACATTGTCGATTCTTTGGCTTGGGGGCTTTTTAAGTTAGGAAGGTATGAGGAAGCACTTCTCCCTATGAAAAAAGCTTATGAATTATTGCCCTTTGATCCAATTATTAACGATCACATGGGTGATATTTTATGGAATAACGGGAAAAGGAGAAGTGCCAAACTCTTCTGGAAAAGATCACTAAGTTTTAATCCTGAGGAAGAAGAAGTGAGTAAAATAAAGAAAAAAATTAAATTTGGAATGGATTAGGGCTATCTTTAATTCTTTATATAAATTTCTTGAAATAATGTGATGCTGGCTATGGAGTATCAATTGGCTAAAGCTAAAGTAAATTTAGCACTACATGTTGTTTGTAGAAGAAAAAATGGTTTCCATGAGTTGGATAGCTTGGTTTGTTTTCCAAACTTTGGGGATAAGATAATTTGTAGGAAGAATTCGGTACCTAATTTGTCGATCTCAGGAAATTTTAAGAGGAATGTACCCAAAGCTAATAATATAATCATAAAAACATTAAGAAAAATTCCCTTCGTAAATAAGAATATGTCAGTTCATTTGGAAAAAAATATTCCAGTATCTGCTGGATTGGGAGGAGGTTCAGCTGATTCAGCGGCAGTAATAAGGGCTTATAAAAATTTGTGGGGAGAGGTTTTGATAGCTGAAAGAGACACTTTCACTCTTGGTGCAGATGTTCCAGTTTGTATTGATTCTTCATTTCAAAGAATGAAAGGTATTGGAGAAGATGTGAAAAGGCTAAAAAGTACATTACGTTTTTATCTTCTTTTGGTGAACTCGGGAGATTCAATTTCTACTAAAGAGGTTTTTCTTAACCTTAAATTCTCTAATAATCCGAAATTAGAAAATTTAACACCTTTTAGAAATATGAAGGATTTAGTATTGTACTTAAAAAGACAAAGAAATGACCTAGAGACAGCTGCATTTTCATTAAATTCTAATTTGGAAGAGACCAAAGCTTATATTGGAGCACTAAAAGGATGTAAGTTAGCTAGGCTTTCGGGGTCAGGAGGCACAATTTTTGGTATTTTTGATAACAAAATTGAAGCATTCGAGGCTTACCAGAAAGTTAAGCGGGAAAATTTTGTTTGGTGGACATGTTGTAGCCCTGTAAGCTTAGCTAATTCTAGATACGACATAGCTACATAAATCATTCAGAAGGTCTTTAGTTTGAGAATCTGGTATTCCAACTAAATTTTCTTTAGCAATTTCAGACCATTTTAAAGCAATATTATATGTTTTTTCCAAAACACCTTGGCCTTTCAAAATTTCCAATGCTAGATGAAAATCTCTATCGTTTTGAAGACCTTTCTCAATCGTTCGTTCCCAGAACTTTTTCTCCTGATTTGATGCGTCTTTAAAAGCAAGAATTAATGGGAGAGTTACCTTTCTTTCTTTAAAATCATTTCCAATGTTTTTTCCTAGAGAGTCACCTGCTCCTCTATAATCAAGCAAATCATCTATAATCTGAAAGCAAATTCCCAAAGCATCACCGTAATTATATAGTAAGTTAGTTTGCTTTTTTGTTGCCCCTGCGACGTATGAACCCGTCTGACAAGAAGCAGAAAAAAGAGCTGCAGTCTTACCTCGAATTACATCATAGTAAGTTTCCAACGGTGTATTTAAATTTTTTGCTATACTAAGTTGTAGGACTTCTCCTTCGCTTATTAGGGCAGAAGAGTTTGCAAGTATTGACAAAATTTTAGGGGAGTTAGTCTCTATCATTAGTTTAAAAGCTCGAGAAAACAAAAAATCACCAACAAGAATTGAAGACTTATTGTCCCAAAGAACATTCGCTGTGCGTTTGTCGCGTCGCCTATCACTTTTATCTACAACATCATCATGAAGCAAAGTAGCATTGTGAATAAATTCAACTACCGCAGCTAATTTTATGTGTTTGATCCCCTGATAATTAAATAGTTTAGCTGATGCAATGGTTAGCAAAGGCCGTAGTCTCTTCCCACCAGCATTTATTAAATGCCCAGCGACTTTTTCTATAAGGTCTACTTTTTCACTTTTCATTCGTTCACGCATTAACAAGTCAACGTCTGTCATTTCTGATGACAAGGAAAATTGTAGCTTTTCAATTACTGTCTCGGTCAATGAATTATCCTTCTTTATGGCCGATTAACTATTTGCCCTATAATTACGATTTATTAAAGTGATATATTGTCCCACCAAGAAATTCTATTTCTTTAGTAAAAAAGATGAAATTGTATTTTTTGCTTTGCAAGAAAATTTAATTGGTGCAGAGATGGGATAAATATATTGCAAGGAGCCTAAAGGTTTTGGTTCCTAACTAGTTAAGGCATTAATATCTAAGAATGTTTTTTAATAAATCTGAGAGCTTGAAATATGAGTGATAAAATTCAAACTACTGAAGATCTATTTTTGGGAGGTAAGTTGGCTATATGTCAGCTAAAGAAGGGGTATAGAGCTGGAAATGATCCGGTTTTATTAGCAGCTAGCCTTAAGTTGAAAAAATATCAAACGCTTTTAGATTTGGGATGTGGAGTAGGTACTGCTTTCCTATGCGCTTTAGTGAGAGAAAAGTCCCTTGAAGTAACGGGGGTAGAATTACAGAAGACATTATCAGATCTGGCAAAAAGCAATTGTAAGAAAAATAAACTCTCAGCAGAAATTATTAATTCCGATATTAATAAGATGTGGAAAGTTATTGGAGATAGAACATTTGATCATGTAATCTTTAATCCACCTTTTATGGACTCTAATAAGGGAACAGTTTCTTTAAGTAGAGAAAAATCTCTAGCCAATTTTTCTTCAGAAGAAGAATTGGAGAATTGGCTTAAAATTGGTATGAAAAGGCTAAAGCCAAAAGGCACAATATCACTTATTTTAAGGGCTGAATCCTTAAGTATAGTATTAAAGACCCTAGAAGAAAAAGTTGGATCAATAAAGATTTTGCCAATTGCGTCCTTTGAGGGGGAACCGTGTTCCCGAATTATTGTAAGTGCTAAATTGGGTTCAAAAGGCAATATATCTCTATTGTCACCTTTAATTATGCATCTTAAATCTTTGGGAGAAGGCAAAAGGTTTGTTTTTACAAAAGCAGTGAGAGATATCCTTTATGAAGGAAAGTCAATTGAGGCATCCTTAACTTGATATCAGAAAATATCACTAAATTTTTCCTCAAATAAAATTGATAATGATTTTAACTATATATTGTGCTAGAGTCAGGTCTCACCACTTTATTTTGAAGCAAAATTAATTTTGAGGACCAAATGGACAGAGGATCATACTTAAAAGTACTGCAAGCAAAGCATAACGAACTTGATAAAAAAATTCTGCAACAGCAAAAAGAAGGTTTTATAGATCATTTGAATATAATTCCTTTAAAAAAGGAAAAATTGAAGCTAAAGGAAGAAATTAACAGATATTATAGAATAAAGGCCTAGATTATCTTAGTAGTAAGCTAATAAGTGACGACGCCAAACTTTTATTATAAAACTCGCACTCTATATCTTTAAGAGCCAAGTTTATCAAAGGGCTTGGAATTGGATTGTCGCTCCTTAAAATAGATAGGTCCTTAAAGTACGTTTTTGAAAATTCAGGATGTGACTGTATGGTCAGAATTGTAGGTTGCGTGTCTTTACCGTACGAAAGCATCGCATATGGACAAAAATCGTTTCCAGCTATTAATGTACAGTTCTCAGAAATTTTTGTTACTTGATCTTGATGGAAGGCAAATCCCTTATAAAAAGAAAGTGGAGTGCCTTTTTTATTTTCTCGTATTTCCTTGAGCCAAGATACTTCGCGGCTGATAGTATATGTTTGGACTCCAATGCCCCAACCCTTTTTAGATTTTCTTACTTCTCCTCCCATAGCTTCAGATATTATTTGATGCCCGAAGCATATCCCAAGCATTGGGATGGAATTCTTGTAACTTTCGACAATAAAATTTTTTAACGGCTTAATCCACGGAAGGTTTTCATAAACGCCATGCTTTGACCCACTGATAATCCAAATATCCGCCTCACTGGGATCTGGCAGCGTTTCATTTTTGTAAATTAGAACGCTTAATGAATTTGATGGTTCGAAAGCAGTTTTGATCCAAGTAAGAACCATATCTGAGTAGGTTCCATGCTTTTCCAATAAAGGTTCCGCTACATTTCCTGCTTCAATAACACCAATTTTTGTCATAAAATCCTTCACACTAAACTATGAACTGTTCAATATTTTTTTTAACAATTAAATAAAATCACTTGGAAGCTCTATTCGATTAGTGGCTAGCTGAGAAACAGAAAAATTTTGCCGTTCTAAGCCTTCTATTAGCGAAACTCACTCAAGAGTCCTTGTCCATTTTCCTTAATCCTTACTTTATAACTTCTATACACATTGACACACCCATTCCTCCACCAATACATAGTGTTGCCAATCCCTTGTTTGCCTTTCTGTGGTGTAATTCATAAATAAGTGTGTTCAATATTCTACATCCAGATGCTCCAATAGGATGACCTATAGCTATTGCCCCTCCATTAACGTTTACGATTGATGGGTCCCAACCCATTTCTCTTGTAACTGCAAGAGATTGAGCTGCAAAGGCTTCATTGGATTCGATTAAATCTAAGTCTGACACTTCCCAACCTGCTTTATCTAATGCTTTCTTAGAAGCTGAGACTGGCCCAATTCCCATATATTTTGGGTCCACCCCAGCTGTAGAAAATGACACAATTCTTGCCAAAGGCATTAATCCCCTTTTTTCTGCTTGCTGTGAAGACATTAATAAGACCATTGCGGCACCATCATTCACTCCCGAAGCATTTCCCGCAGTAACTGTACCACCTTCTTTAAAAGCTGGTCGAAGTTTTTCGATATTTTCCATGGTTATCCCATGTCTTATGTATTCATCCTTCTCTATGAATTTTTTACCTTCGCGGCTCTCTATCGTAATAGGTGAGATTTCATCCTTAAATTTACCGTCGGTTTGTGACTTATCAGCTTTTACTTGACTTTGGTATGCGAATTCATCTTGCTCTCGCCGACTTATTTGCCACTTTTCAGCAATGTTCTCTGCAGTCATTCCCATATGATAGCCATAAAATGCATCCCAAAGGCCATCTTTAATCATAGTGTCTATAAATTCTGTATCTCCCATTTTTTTTCCTTTACGGAATAAAATTGCATGGGGTGATTTACTCATGCTTTCCTGCCCTCCAGCTAT
Source organism: uncultured Alphaproteobacteria bacterium (assembly GCA_902533625.1). GTDB lineage: Bacteria > Pseudomonadota > Alphaproteobacteria > Rhodobacterales > Rhodobacteraceae > CACKLF01. Next base: position 122,153 of record CACAMI010000002.1, read on the forward strand.
GATAATATTAGATTCATCAGATTCTATTTGTTGGACGCCTAAAGAAACAGCCCTAAGTCCTGAGCCACATACTTGATTTATATTCCAGGCAGAACTTTCAATTGGGAGTCCTGCTGCAATATGCGTTTGGCGAGCAGGGTTTTGACCTTGTGAGGCCGTTAATACTTGGCCCAGTATTGTCTCGGTGACGTCACTATTTTTTATGCCTGAAGTTTGTAAAATATCTAATATTACCTGCGCACCGATCTCATGAGCACTTAGCGAAGACAGCGCTCCATTAAAATTTCCAATCGGTGATCTTTTTGCTCCTACAATAACTACGCTAGTCATTTTTCCTCCTACAAAAAATTTATCTTTTTTGAAAAAGCTAGGTGCAAAAAAGTTATCACGACTAGTAATTTAAATAAAGTTAAATTCTGTGAATGCTGTCCAATAAAATCTACTGATCATATAGATACAGTAATTCTTTAAAAAATTTAACACTTTCATCACTGGACCAATTTATGTCACCTATAATTCTTCCGATCTCTCTTCCGTTAGGATCTATGATAAGAGTGGTGGGTAAGCCAAGTACTCCTAAAGAGGCACTTAGCTCACCATAAGGGTCTCTATAGCTCTTAAGCTTGAATAGCTGGCCTTCCAATATAAAATTTTCAATCTTCGCCACACTATTCCTTCCTGCGGCGATCATAATTATTTCAAAGTTATCATCATTAATTAAGTTCTTAAGTGTTTTTAGGGAAGGTATCTCCCGTATACATGGGGAACACCACGTAGCCCAGAAATTAATTATTCTTAATTTCCCATCAGTCAGGATTAGTCCAAAATCGGCATCTTGCATATCTTTAAGGTTAAAAGATTTTCTTACTACACTATCTTTGGTAATTATGAGCTTTTTTAATTCTCCTTCTTGTAAATCTGCAAAATTGCCTTTTGAAAAAAAAGAATCTGGATAGACAATGTTTGCACTGAAGACTAGTAAAGAGTATACCAACACTAAATTTACAAAATTTATTTTCATTTTGATTGTTCTTAAAAAAATTAAATTTAGGCTGAACCACCAATGACAAAGAATAAAGAAAAAGAAAAGAAAAAAGATAACGGTGAAGTGAATTCAATTTGGGGAGGGCGATTTTCCTCAAAGTCCAATGATTTAATGGATGCAATAAATGTATCTATAGATTTTGATAAGAGGTTAGCTTTTGAGGATTTAAGAGGATCCATAGCCCATGTAAAAATGCTAGGCAAGGCTGATATTATTTCTCAAGATGAAGTGGAAAAAATTTTAGGTGGGTTGACAGAGGTCGAAACAGAACTTCTTGATGGAAAATTCAATTTCTCTCGTGAATTAGAGGACATTCATATGAATGTAGAAGGAAGGCTGAGGGAAATTATAGGAGAGACGGCAGGAAAAATACATACTGCGCGCTCTAGAAATGATCAGGTTTCTACAGACCTTAGGCTATGGGTAAGAGGGGCTTCAGAGAACCTCCAGAAAGAAATAATTAAGCTGATGAAATCGATTCTGGGAAAGGCTGAAGAAAATGCAGATACTATAATGCCAGGTTTTACTCATCTTCAGGTGGCACAACCAATTACAATGGGACATTATTTCTTGTCATATATAGAGATGTTGGGTCGTGATATTGATAGATTCGAAGATGCACAAAAGCGGGCAAATGAATGCCCTCTTGGTTCTTGTGCTTTAGCTGGAACATCATTTGAAATAGACCGAGAGTTTACGGCAAAAGAATTAGGATTTTCTAGACCTATGCGAAACAGTTTGGATGCAGTTTCAGACAGAGATTTTGTAATTGAATTTATTTCCTGTCTCTCCTTGACCGCCACTCATTTAAGTCGATTCGCAGAAGATCTTACACTCTGGACTTCTGATCAGTTCGATTTTGTTAGATTACCTGAGGCCTTTACTTCCGGTTCTTCAATAATGCCACAAAAAAGAAATCCAGATGCTGCTGAGTTGGTTAGAGGGAAGGTTGGACGTGTCAACGGTGCACTAATTTCTATGCTTACCGTAATGAAAGGTTTGCCATTAAGTTATTCAAAAGATATGCAGGAAGATAAAGAGCAGCTTTTTGATGCCTTTGATACGGTACTTTTAATGATTAAAGTTATGACTGGAATAATTTCAGATATTACGCCTAATAAGAAAAACCTATTAAGTGCAGCATCTATGGGATATTCAACAGCGACAGATTTGGCAGATTGGCTAACAAAAGAGCTAAATATTCCGTTTAGAGATTCTCACAAAATTACAGGAAGAATAGTAAGTTATGCTGAAAGAAATAATCTCAAATTGAACGAAGTTCCGATAGAATTTATGCACAAGCTGGATGGAAGTATAACTAAAGATATTTATAAGGTAATGGAGGTTAAATATTCGGTTGGGTCTCGAAAAAGTTTTGGAGGAACATCCCCAAGGGAAGTATTGAAAAGATGTGCTGACTGGAGGATAAAACTTCATGGCTAGGAAACTCATTTTTTTGATCTTTTCTATAATGATCATTGTTCCTTTAATATCATGCGGTATTAAGAGTGATCCCATTACCCCAAAAGAAGAGAAAAATTTTGATTCCTAATATGAGAGCAAAATGAAAGAATTTTATTATAAAAAAGGAAATCTCTTTGCTGAAGAAGTTAAGATAAAAGATGTCGCAAATCATATCAAGACACCATTTTATGTTTATTCCAAGCTAGCAATGGAAAGAAGGTTTGATCAGTTAAAGAACTCTTTAGGTGCATTACGGCACAGAATTTTTTATTCTGTTAAAGCAAATTCCAATGTTTCTGTCCTTAAGGTTTTTGGTTCCTTAGGTTCAGGAATGGATGTAGTTTCTCTTGGGGAGTACGATAGGGCCAAAGCTGCTGGCATAGCAGGAAAGGATATTGTTTTTTCAGGTGTAGGGAAAACAAAATATGAGATTCAGAGCGTAATAATTGGCGGAATCAGGCAGTTTAATATTGAGAGTGAGCCCGAGCTGAACCTTATTAATCAAGTCGCCACAGAAATGGATAAAGTGATTGACGTGTCAGTTAGAGTAAATCCGGAAGTGGATGCTAAGACACATAGAAAGATTACCACTGGTACAAAGAGTGATAAATTCGGCGTCTCCTTTGAAAATGTTAAAATGATGTTTGAAAAAGGAACAGAAATGAAAGGAGTTTCTTTTGTAGGTTTAGATATGCATATTGGTAGCCAAATCTCTACACTAAATGCATTTCGGTTGAGCTTTAGCCGACTTAGAAAAATGACTTTAGAATTGAAGCGGAGTGGTTATGCCTTATCTAGACTAGATGTTGGAGGGGGAATAGGAATAGAGCATAATTTAAATGGAGACAGCAGCATACCGATTGATAGTTATTCAGCACTACTGAAAGACTATTTTGATGATCTAGATTGTGAAATAGAGTTGGAACCAGGAAGATCATTGGTAGGTAATGCGGGTATATTAGTTGCCTCAGTTATATATCCTAAGTTAGGTGATGAAAATAATTTTCTCATAATTGACGCTGCGATGAATGATTTTTTAAGACCAGCCTTATACGATGCCCGTCATCAGCTGTTAGCCGTAAAAAAATCTTCCAAGAAAGAAAATGGTTTATTTGATATCGTTGGCCCTGTTTGTGAGAGCAGTGATACTTTTGAGCGCTCTGTAAATTTACCTCCAATGCAGAGTGGAGATTTGGTGGCTTTCTCGTCTGCCGGAGCATATGGTGCGGTTATGGCTTCAGAATATAACACCAGGCCATTAATTCCAGAGGTTCTTGTCTCAGATAGTCTATACGCAATAATTAGGGAGAGGCCATCTATTTCAGAAATAATTCGGCGAGATAAAATCCCAGAGTGGCTATAGTTTTCTAATAAAAAACTCAGTTAGAAAACTGATTGTCCTAAAACTTTTCCTATATAAAAATTAGAGATATCTAAAATTTTTTCTTTAAGGAAAATTGTTGGCTCCAAAAAAGGAAATAATTGGACAATATATTCTAACCATAATGCCCCTATTGTAAGGAGCAAAAAAATAGAAACAAAGGCTAATGAAATATAAAGAAACTTTTTATACTTACTAAATAATCTTTGCTTTTTCTGTATTGGTTCTTGATAAGTGGTTTGATTTTTTTCAACACCTTTGAGTCTTTGAATTAGCTCAGGGTCAATTAAATCCTCGTCCTCAATAGAAGGAGAACTGCTTGATTGGTCATTTTCTTTAATTTCATCGTTAGTTTCAGTATTTTGGTTATTCAAGTTTATTGTTTCTACTTTTGTAAGTATTTCAAAGGACTTTTTCTCACTAGAGTTTGTTTTATTATTCTCCTTTTTGTGGGTAATCCATTCAAAGTCCCTTTCTGAACTCTGGTAGCTTTCAACGTTAATATCATCCTTCTTATCGGAGTTCTCAACACCTTTTTGAACAAGAATTTCCTGTTTTGCTAGGGTTGAGATTGATACATCTTTGCTTTCTGAATCTGAAAAATTATGAAATTTTTGCCCACTTAAAATACTGGGTTCTACAATTTCATTTTCAAAATTGATTTCCGATAACGGCTCTTTCTTATCTAAGGCAGATGGAAGTTCCGTCCATTTGCTCCCACATTCAGAACATTCAAATTCAATACCTGATTTGGGTATTGCAATATCCTGAGCATTGTATTCTGATTGACAATCTTTACACTTTATTAACATGATTGGTAAATTAATCCATATTAGAGAATATCGCAAACCCTACAATTCAAATAAAAATTTCCTTTTTTTGTAGTGTAGATTTTATTACTAATTTATAAAACATTAACTGCAAAGAATTAGGATAACATGAGAATCATATATTTTTTTCGGGCTTTAATAAGTGATTTTTTGATATATCTTTTAATGCTGGTTCTTGGCATAATTTTTTCACCTTTTGCGGCCTTTTCCAGAGAAATGGCCTGCAAATCAGTAAGGTGCTACTGTATATGCTGCTTTTGGGTATTAAAATATATTGCTAAAATAACTGTTGAGTTTCGAGGAATTCCACCTGAAAAAAATGTACTAGTATGTGCAAAACACATGTCTTTTTTAGATATACTAATGTTAGCTTATATTCTTCCGAAACCCCGGTTTGTCATGAAAAAAGAATTAAGATGGGCTCCAATTTTGGGTTTTTACGCCATGAGGCTGGGTTGCTCTCCTGTTGCTAGAGGAAAAAAAGGGGGCGCTATTGGAGGTCTGAAGAGGAGTATAAATAGAAAAAAAGAACTAGGCGAAGGTCAAACTGTAATTTACCCTCAGGGAACCAGAGTTTTGCCAGGGGTAAAAGCTCCTTATAAAGTAGGTGCGGGTATCATATATAGAGATCAGAAACTCCCTTGCGTTCTTGTTGCCACAAATACTGGGATGTTTTGGGGCAGGAGAAGTTTGTTCCGCTATCCTGGTACAGCTATAGTAAATTTTATTGGAGAAATACCACCTGGGTTAAGTCTCCAGGATTTTATGGGGAAAGTCGAATCAAACATTGAAAAAGAGTCTGACAGTTTGATGAGTTCGAATTAATGAAATATTATTACCATTATATAGACAGGCTACCCATTTCTAAGAATTTTTCTCTTCTATTTTTTTTTAGTTCTTTCCCACTATACTTCTCGAGCTTTTCTAGATTTTCTAGTAAAGCATTTCTCACATTTTCAAGAGTTTTTTTTGGATCCCTTTGAGCTCCTCCAGTAGGCTCTTCAATAATTTGATCAACTACCCCAAGGGTTTTTAAATCTTTGGAAGTTAATTTCAAAGCCTCAGCTGCCTCTCTCATTCTATTAGGATCTTTCCACAAGATAGAGGCACACCCTTCAGGAGATATTACAGAATAAATTGAATGTTCAAGCATAATGACCGAATTTGCTGTAGCTAAAGCTACTGCGCCTCCTGAACCACCTTCACCAATTATGACAGATATGAAAGGTACTTCTAAATTTAAACATTGTTCCGTAGATCGGGCTATTGCCTCTGCCTGTCCCCTCTCTTCCGCTCCTTTTCCTGGATAAGCTCCGGGAGTGTCTATTAAAGTGATAACAGGTATTTTAAATTTATCAGCAAGATTCATAAGTCGTATAGCTTTTCTATACCCTTCAGGTCTTGCCATTCCAAAGTTACGTCTTATCCTTGATTTGGTATCATTTCCCTTTTCATGTCCGATAACTACGACAGAAAAGTTATCTAATCTTGCTAATCCTCCAATTATAGCATTATCTTCAGCAAAATTTCTGTCTCCAGAAAGAGAAACAAACTCTGAAAAAATATTATTAACATAATCTAAACAATGAGGTCTATCTTGATGCCTAGCAACTAGACACTTTTGCCATGGCGATAAATTTTTATAAAGATCATCTAATAAAAGCTTAGCTTTATCGTCTAGCAGGTTAGCTTCATTATTTGTATCTAAATTACTGTTTCTTTCTGAAATAGAACGTAATTCTGAGGCTTTACTTTCTATTTCGGCAAGCTCTTTTTCAAACTCTAGATATGTTGGCATGTATAGCTACTCTATTTTTTCAATTTTTTTTGCTTGATCAAGAATTACTTTTGCTTGTTTTATGGAAGCAATGTCAATTAACCTACCTTTATATACTGCTGCCCCTTGACCACTTTTTTCTGCTTTGTCCATTGCTTCGAGAATTTGAGTTGCTTCTTCAATTTGAGATTGGGAGGGTGAAAAAACAGAATTTGCCAGAGCAATTTGCTTAGGATGTATTGCCCATTTTCCAACCATGCCAAGAGTAGCAGACCTTCGTGCTTGGGCGATAAAGCCAATATCATCAGAAAAATCACCGAATGGGCCATCAACAGGTAGAAGACCATTTGCTCTACAAGCGGCTACTATTTTTACCGTAGGAAAATGCCAAGGATCGGAAAAATTTTTTATATCACTGGACCCACTTTCTTCAAAACTAGGAACCATATAATAATTTGGTTGGGTGCCTCCAATACCAGTGGTTTGCATGCCCATCGATGCAGCATAATCAGCCGCCCCTAAGCTGATAGCTTTTAATCTTTTGGAGGATTTTGCGATACTATCCACATTAGCTATTCCTGCAGCGGTTTCAATAATCACTTCAAATGTAAGAGATTTTTTCCATCTATTTTGTTTCTCGAGAGCTGTAACAAGTGTATCAACTGCATAAATATCGGAGGAACAGCCTGCTTTTGGTATCATTATGCAATCGAGACGTTCTGTGTTCTCTTTCAGTAGATCAATAATATCTTGATGCCAAAATTCTGTATCTAAACCATTTATCCTAACGGATAGTGTTTTGTGGCCCCAGTCAATTCCTGTAATAGCTTCCACAATATTAGCTCTTGCTTTATATTTGTCATTAGGTGACACACTATCTTCTAAATCTAAGTTTATAACGTCTGCTTCCGATGATGACATCTTTTCAAAAAGTTCTGGTCTGGAGCCAGGTCCAAATAATTGGCACCTATTTAGTCTTTCTGGGGGGTCAGGTTGTAATAAAAAGCTCATATTTAAGTTTCCAAATGATAAACGAAAAAAAGAATTAACTTTCAGGGGTTATAACTAGATTAAGAGAATGTATTTTGCAATCTCTCAATAGCATCTTCAACTATAGCTTTTCTACAGGCAAAATTTATTCGTACATACATTTCTCCTCCAGATCCAAAAGAGGATCCAATATTTGCTGCTATTTTGGCTTCTTTGAATAGCAATCTGTAAAACTCTGTTGGCGATAAGCCCGTTTTCTCAAAATTTATCCAAGCTAAATATGTTGACTGTAGAGGCATTGATTCAAAGCCTTTTATAGATTTAATTCCTTGCTCAAAGCAGAATTTATTCTTTTCCAGGTAATTTACTAACTGAAAAAGCCATTCTTCTCCATAAAGGTATGCAGCTTCGGCCATTTTCATCCCAATCCTATTGGGCATTTTCCCAGTAGCTTCATGGGCTAAATCGAATTTATTGCGCAGATCCGGATCAGGAATAATCACACTGCCCATTTCCCCACCTGACAAATTGAATGGCTTTGTAGTAGAAACCATAACTACAGTCCTATTTTTTGCCGAAGGTACTGCAGCTAATAGAGTATTATGCTTAAAGTTAGGGTAAGTTAAATCAGCATGAATTTCATCACACAATAAAACCAGGTTATGCGCTTCACAAAATTTAACCAGATCTTCAAGCTCATTTTTTTTCCAAATTCTACCTCCCGGATTGTGGGGTGAACAAAAAAGCATTATTTTTTCATTTCCTGATAGAGACTTACCTAAATTATCCAAGTCGAATTTATATATACCATTCTCTATCTGAAGTTTGGCTTCCTTAACCTTTCTGTTGTTTGCTTTAATTATACGTGCAAAAGAGTGATAAACAGGGGAAAATACTATAACCTCATCACCTGGTTTAGAATATGCTCTCAGAGAAATCCCGATGGCTGCTCCAAGACCATGTGTTTCCGCTGACCAAGAATCTTTTATTTCCCAATTATGTTTTTTTGACATCCAGGATCGAAGGGCAGTTTTATATCCAGTGTCATCTCCAAAATAGCCGTGAATACCGTGTTCACTCATATTTTTTATGCATAAATTTACCGCTTCTGGTGCTTTGAAATCCATATCAGCAACCCACATTGCCAAACCATCTTTTGGGCTAACTCCATAAAGTTTTTCCATAGCATCCCATTTTATCGAGTTGGAGTTAATTCGATTTATTGGTTCGTCAAAATCGATAAGCATTAATCTTCCTTTAAATGAATTAGATTATATCATCTAATACTAAAGTTTTCTTGCAAGATAAAGTAGTTTGAAATAAATCAGGAAGAATGACACTGAGAACAATTTTGACAATTCCAGATCCACGTCTCAAGAAAGTTTGCGCGCCCGTAATTGTTTTTGATGAAACTTTGAGAATTCTGTCTGATGATTTGCTCGAAACAATGTATGCAGCACCAGGGATAGGTCTGGCTGCATCTCAAATAGGAGTATTACTACGTGTGCTTGTCATGGATTGTGACAAACAGAGTGAAAGTCCTAATCCGAAGGTTTTGGTTAATCCGGAAATAACTTGGTATTCGTCTGAAAAAAGAGTTTATGAAGAGGGATGTTTGTCGATCCCAGAAACATTTGCAGAAGTTTCTAGGTCTGAAAAGGTAAAAGTTTCTTACAAGGGGTTGACTGGAGAAGATAATGAAGAAATCTTTACAGACTTATGGTCAACATGCGTACAACATGAAATTGATCATTTAGACGGTAAACTCTTTATAGACTATTTAGGAGCAGTTAAGAGAGGTTTAATAGTAAATAAGATGAAGAAACTAAAGCGAGAAAAAATTAAAGACCAAAAGCAAAATAAAAAAACTAAAGGCTCACCATAGTGAGATTAGTTTTTATGGGCAGTTCTTCTTTTTGTTTGCCAATTTTAGAGGGATTATTTGAATCCAAAAACGATATCTTAGCTGTATATACACAGCCACCAAAACCTGCTGGTAGGGGAAAAAAATTCTTGGAGGTTCCAGTTGCTTTATTAGCAAAGAAGTTAGATCTAAAGTTGAGGCAACCAATTAATTTTAAAGAAAAATTTGAGATCGATGAGTTAAAAGCCTTAAATCCAGATGTAATTGTAGTTGTGGCTTACGGTCTAATTCTTCCAAAAGAGGTTCTCAAAGTACCTCAAATAGCACCTATAAATATTCACGCTTCCATATTACCTAATTGGCGTGGGGCTGCCCCTATGCAAAGAGCAATAATTAATGGTGAAAGAAGTACTGGCCTATCAATAATGCAGATGGATCAAGGTTTAGATACAGGTCCGATTTATGATGTATTATTTGAGCCAATTTTCGATACAGATACATATTCAATACTTTCAGGTAGACTTAGCAAATTAGCATCAAATTTTCTATTAAATTTCCTTGATAGTAAAATAAACGGTACTAGACCAATAGCTCAGAAGACAGAAGGTATTTCTTATGCTGAAAAAATATCAAAATCAGAAACACGAATAGACTGGTCCAGATCTGCAAAAGAAATTGACTACCACATTCGTGGCTTGGCCGATACTCCAGGTGCTTGGACTAGCATTAATCAAGAGAGAGTAAAAATTTTGTTGAGCAAAGTATCTGAATGTACAGAAAATGAAAAAAAATTTGTACCTGGGACTGTGTTGGAAATAATGGAAGGTGGAATAAGAATAATATGTGGTAACGGCCAACTATTTATAAAAAAACTGCAGCGGCCTGGGAAAACACCGTTGATGTTTAATGAGTTTGTTAGAGGGTATAAAGTTTACTCGGGTCAAACCTGGCTTTAGGTTTTCCTTTTATCCCTTTCACGAGTGGCCAACTTATCTGCCAATTCATTACCTTCATTTCCGGAATGTCCCTTCACCCATTGCCAATTTACTTTATGCTTTTTATTCTCACCATCTAAGATTTTCCAGAGATCATCATTTTTGATTGGCTTTTTATTAGAAGATTTCCATCCGTTGCTTTTCCATTTTGGCATCCACTTAGTTAAGCCATCCTTAACATAAACACTATCAATGTAGACAGTAATTATTGTGGACTTATTTAATGCTTTTAATGCTTCAATCGCTGCCGTTAGCTCCATTCTATTATTTGTAGTTTCATAAGAGCCTCCGCAAAGTAATCTTTCTTTGATAACCTCCTCATTGCTTTCTGCTCTAAGTACAACACCCCATCCACCCGGACCAGGGTTTCCAGAGCATGCACCATCCGTATATGCTATAATTTCATTCATTAAAACCGATGATAGTTAAAAAAATTACTGCGAAACCAGTCAGTGGTGACCTTAATTTAAGCCACCATTTTGGTGATTTCTTCTCTTTTACCATTGTAAAGTCAAGCTGATAGATAGCTATAAAACCAAGAGCCAAAAGAAAGCACCTAATAGGCAGAAAATAGGCAAATGCTGCCCATAAAGCTGGTAGAAGGGTTAATATTATTATCTTTTTGGATATTGACTGCGAGTTAGATATTTCAAAGCCCCAAAGAGCTCCTCCCATAAAGCTCAGTATTATTGATGCATAGTGGATTGAGAATAGAACTGCAAAATCATTAATAATGTCTGGTATGAACTTTATATTTAGGGATGCAATGGCGCCACAGGCAAAAGGGATTAAACCGAGATATCCAATAGTCTTCAAAAATTTATAATCTTCATCCAAATGTTTTTTCTCGTAGTATTCTGGGCATTTTAAATGACACATTTTCTTTTACTACTGGCAAGTAACCTAATGTGGTGGAAAATCTATTTTCAAATTCGCCTATCAATTCTTCAATAAGAATTTCTGGGGCCGAAGCGCCAGCACTAATTCCGACAGACTTTACTTTTTTGAAAGCTGACCAATCCACCATTGAAGAATTTTCGACTAGTTTAACATATTCACAACCCGCTCTCATTCCAACTTCAACGAGCCTATTTGAATTTGAAGAGTTGTTCGAACCTATTATAAGCATTGCATCCACTTTTAAGGCCAGTTCCTTTACAGCGGTTTGTCTATTTGTAGTGGCATAGCAAATATCTTCTTTATGTGGTTCTACTATTAAAGGAAATCTTCTTTTAAGGGCCTCACTAATTTCAAATGTGTCATCTATAGAAAGTGTCGTTTGGGTGACATATGCAAGTTTATCAGGATTTGATGGCCTTAAATTTTCTACGTCCTCTACTGTTTCCACAAGCAAGATTTCTCCTGGAGGTAACTGACCCATTGTCCCAATTGTTTCAGGGTGGCCTTCATGTCCAATCATGATAATTTGAAGACCTCTATTTGAATATCGTTCTGTCTCGATGTGTACTTTTGAAACTAATGGGCAGGTAGCATCTACAAATAGAAAATTTCGTCTTTTGGCCTCTGCTGGCACAGATTTCGGTACACCATGGGCTGAAAAAATTACTGGTCTATCTGCGGGACATTCGTCCAATTCTTGCACAAATATAGCTCCTTTATTTTTTAAATCTTCCACTACATACTTATTATGAACTATCTCGTGCCGGACATATACTGGTGCACCCCATTTATCTAATGCGGTTTCAACAATATCAATTGCGCGTTCTACACCTGCGCAAAAACCTCTAGGCTGAGCCACCAAAACTGATATTTTCTTTTTCATTTTCTTCTGGTCTTTTTTTTATAATTTAACTTACTATCGGAAAAACTAAGGATTTTGAATGAATATTATAATAGGCATGGGTTCAAATCAAGATTATAGAGGAAGAAATTCAATAGAGATACTGGATTATGCTAAGGAAAAGATGTGTAAGGTGAGGATAGACATTATAGCTGAAAGTGAATATTTTACCTCTCTCGCTTACCCTAATGGTAGTGACCCCGTTTTTATAAATAGTGTATTGTTAGCAGAATATTCAGGGTCACCAGAAGAACTTTTGTTTGAATTGCAAGGTATTGAAAACTATTTTGGAAGAGTTAGAGAAAAGAGGTGGGGGAAAAGAAGCTGTGATTTAGATATTTTGGCCATAAATGGTTTAGTGCTACCTTCTATCAGTGAATTTTATTACTGGGCAAACTTAAAAGTAAAAGAGCAAGCTATGAAAACTCCAAAACAGTTAGTAGTACCTCACCCGCGTATGCAAGATCGAGGTTTTGTTTTAAAGCCGCTTATGTCTATATTTGGCAACTGGCAGCATCCAGTGTTTGAGAAAACGGTTGCTCAGATGTTGGATAGCTTGCCAGAAGAAGAAAAAGAATTTGTTTTACAGATAAAATAAAATGGTGCTTCGAGTATTTTATTAATGTTTTCCACTTCAAGTTTAGGTGCTTTAGGCTATTAGAAAATATAAGCTTGAATCTTTTTATAATGCGCCTTAAAAGGGGTATAAAATCTGGTTCGTTAATTTAGGAGATGTGGTATGGCGCGTGTAACGGTGGAGGATTGTATTGATAAAGTACCTAACAGGTTCGAATTGGTTCTTATATCTTCACTAAGGGCCAGACAATTGTCTTCTGGAAACCCTGCAACAGTTGAAAGAGACAATGACAAGAATCCAGTTGTGGCCCTCCGAGAGATCGCTGACGAGACTTTAACTTATACATATCTGAAAGAGGCCGTTATCGAAAGTTACCAGAAGCATATAGAGGTTGATGAGCCTGAAGAGGAAGAGATGGCTCGGCTGGTAGGCGGAGACACATCTGATACTCCTGAAGATGATATGTCTGAGGAAAACTTACTTAGGGCTCTAATGGAATCACAACAAAATAAATAATTTCTTGTTACCAATATAATTGATGCTTAATTCAAACGAATTAATCAACTTAATTAAAGAATATAATCCGAAGTGTGATGAGGGTTTAATAGCGCGTGCTTACGATTATGGGAAAAATTATCATGAAGGTCAGTTCAGAGCTTCTGGGGAAAAATACTTTAATCACCCCATAGAAGTGGCCAAAATATTGATTGGTCAAAGATTAGATGACACGACTATTGCTACTGCAATTCTGCATGATACTATTGAAGATACGAAATTATCTATTAAAGAGGTTAAGAGCAATTTTGGAGATAGTATAGCTATTTTAGTCGACGGGGTAACAAAACTCACAAATCTTCAAATTTCTTCCGGTGAAACAAAACAAGCAGAAAATTTCAGAAAATTCATTGTCTCAATGAGTAAAGATTTGCGAATCTTATTAGTTAAACTTGCTGACAGACTGCATAATATGAGGACAATAAAGGCGCTGCCAGTAAGCAAGCAATTAAGAAAAGCAAATGAGACTATGGAAATTTTTGCACCACTGGCGGGTAGGATGGGAATGCAATCTATAAGAGAGGAATTCGAAGATATTTGCTTTCGTGTTTTGAATCCAGAGGCAAGAAACTCAATAATGCGAAGATTTCTCAAGTTAAAGAATGTAAATGTAGATTTGGTGCCTAAGATTATAAAAGACATTCAGAAAGAGCTTTCATTGGTGTCTGTAGATGCAATAGTTTCAGGTAGGGAGAAAAGACCCTATTCAATTTGGAGAAAGCTGGAAGAGAAAAAAGAGTCATTTACTCGTTTGTCAGATATATTTGCTTTTAGGATTATAACTAATTCTGAAGGTGATGCATATACCGCTTTAGGAGCAGTTCACCAAAGATGGCGGGCAGTTCCTGGGCGTTTCAAAGATTATATCAGTCAACCAAAATCTAATGGATACCGATCTCTTCACACTACTGTACTAGGTAGAGATGGAAAACGAGTTGAAGTTCAGATTAGAACTAAAGAAATGAACGAAGTAGCAGAGGGAGGGGTGGCAGCACATTGGTCTTTTAGGGACGGTGAGTTATTTGAAAATCCATTTGCTGTTGATCCATTGTCGTGGGCTAGATCTTTGACGGATGGTTTTGAAGCAGCAGAAAATCCTAATGATTTTTTAGAACATGTAAAATTGGAAATGTATAATGATAAAGTTTTTTGCTTTACTCCTACGGGAGAAGTGATCAAATTGCCAAGAGGAGCAACTCCACTCGATTTTGCTTACTCTATACACACTAGAATTGGAGACCATTGTGTTGGGACAGAGGTGGATGGTAAGCGGGTACCTCTTTACACTCGCCTAAGAAATGGTCAGTCAGTGAAAATCATTACTGCAAGAGGTCAGAGACCTCAAATAAATTGGGAAAATATGGTTCTTACTGGACGAGCTAAGTCAGCTATTAGGAGAAGTTTGAAACATGAGCGTAGGGTAGAAAATATTCGCTTGGGAAATGCGATAGCTCGCAATGCATTTGAAAAAGTTAACAAAAAACCAACTGAAAGGGCATTAGTTACCGCAGCAAAAAAAATTGGGTCGAAAACTGCAGACGATATTTTGGCAGCGCTAGGAGCAGCAGAGCTAACCGGTATAGAATTAATGAAACTTATTTACCCAGAAATGTTCAAAGGAGAGAATTTACCTGAATATAGTTCGGATGTGATATCATTTGTAGGATTGCCAGCTGGTGCAAAAGGCAAAACGGCTAAATGCTGCAAGCCTCTGCCGGGTGAGCGAATAGTTGGGATTTCTCGTAAAGGGAAGGGAGTTCTGATTCACGCTATTGATTGCCAGCAATTAATTGATTTTGAAGAAAAAAATGAAAATTGGCTTGATTTAAGGTGGCCAGAAAAATTTGGAACAGAAGGTTATTCATCCAGTGTTATCGTGACCTTGTTAAATAAAGCTGGGGTATTAGGAAAGATTTGCTCACTTATAGGAGAACAGAAAGCGAATATCACTGATATCAAATTTTTTGAAGAGCGAGCAGACTATTATATTATCTATATTGAGTTAGATGTCAGAAATATTGAACACTTGATGAATATATTATCTGCAATAACTGCGGATGAAGATGTTGCTGAAGCTTCTAGGCATAGGGGCAGTAAACAGGTTTTTAGTTCTGTAACTCCAACCAATTCTGAAAGCTAATATCTATATGGTCTTTAAGAGAAGAAAGAGACTTCCTATAGCTAGGAAAATAAGAGAGGGGCTTTTACCTGAAAAAGGCTGGAGTAGAGCGGCTGAATACATGATGGCAAGAATAAAACGATTGCCAGATAGTCCAAAGAATATATCTTTTGGAGTAGCAATTGGAGTGTTTGTTTCATTTTCTCCATTTTTTGGCGTTCATGTTTTATTGGCTTTTTTAATAGCAAGATCCCTTCGGGTAAATATTTTGGCGGCAGTTTTGGGTACTTTCATGGGAAATCCTATTACTTTTCCTATAATTGCAGCGGTAAATTTTGGTGTTGGGGACTTGTTCATTAATGTTAGCACTGAAGAAGTTTCTTCAAAGTCCTTTCTACAGCAGCTAGTAGATGTGTCTTATGCATTCTCTGAGAATGTCGGCATGATGATGAGAGGTAAAAGTGCAGACTTTTCAACTGTTTTAGAATTTTTTTATGGTATTTTTTTACCTTATTTGGTAGGAGGATTAATACTTGGAGTGGCTGTAGGAGTTATGTCCTATTTTATTATGTTGCCAATGATTGTGACATATAAAGCTAGAAAAGTGCGTAAAAAACTTAAAAGAAATAAATAAAATTTTTTGGAGCTATCGTGATCGAAAGTGGGGGAAAAAAAATAAGGTTGGGGGTAAACATTGACCATGTTGCAACTATAAGGAATGCTAGAGGTACAGAATACCCATCTCCAATTATTGCCGCAAAAATGGCTGTAGACGCAGGAGCAGACGGGATAACGGCACATCTGAGAGAGGACCGTCGTCACATTAGAGATTCTGACATAAGGATCTTAAAAGATTCACTATCAGTATCACTAAATTTAGAGATTGCTGCTACGGAAGAAATGGCTGCTATGGTAATAAAAACTAAACCAAATTCGGTTTGCCTTGTTCCTGAACGACGTCAGGAACTGACTACTGAGGGAGGCTTAGATGTGTTGAAAGGGTTTAATTATCTAAAAAATTTCATAAGGCCCATAAAAAAATGTGGAACCAAGGTTTCTTTGTTTGTTGAAGCTGATGAACTTCAAATAAGAGCTGCTAGTGATTTAGGTGCAGACATTGTTGAGTTTCATGTAGGTAAATATTGTGAACTTTTAGAGGCTGAGAAAATTGATTTGGCTCAAATAGAATTCGAGCGCTATGTTAATATGGCTAAATGCGCTGGAGATCTTGGGCTTGAGGTTCACTTGGGACATGGGTTGACTTATCGATCGGCAAAAAATCTATCTAAAATTAAAGAAGTCAGGGAGATGAACATAGGCCATTTCCTAATTGGTGAGGCAATATATTACGGAATGAATAAAGTGATAAAGAAAATGAAAACGGCCATCAATAATTGATTTTGGCGGAGTGAGTATGATATTGGGTCATGGGATCGATTTAATTAATGAGAACCGGATTGAAGACATTCTGAATCGGCATGGAAGACGTTTTGAGGAAAAATATTTCAGTGAAAGTGAGATTGCCAGGGCTAAAGAAAAATATAAAAGAAGCTCAGTTTATGCTAAATGTTGGGCTTGTAAGGAAGCTTTTTCCAAAGCACTCGGCACTGGAATTAGAGATGGTTTATATATGAAGGATATATCTTTGCAGAGGGATGAATTAGGAAAGCCTCAAATTCAATTGAATGAAAGGTCCATGAGCAGATTATATGAAATATTTAAAATCGGATCAAAAGTTGATATTCATGTAAGTATTGCGGATGATTTTCCTTGGATCCAGGCATCAGTTATAATTTGTGAAGGAAATAAAAAATAAATCAATAATACCGGTATTAAGGTATTGAAAATTGGAACATTATTTGAGGGTAAGATAAAACTATGGCATCATTAAACAACGAAAAAGGTAACAGTTTTATAGAGCTGATTAAGACTATTGCTTATGCTGTAGTGATAGCGGGGATTATTAGAACCTTTCTTTTTCAACCTTTTTGGATTCCTTCAGGTTCAATGAAGCCCAACCTGCTTATAGGTGATTTTCTTTTTGTAAATAAGTTTGCATATGGCTATTCTCGTTATAGTTGTCCCTACGCTCTCTGCCCCATTTACGGGCGGATATTTTATGATGAGCCAAATAGAGGTGATATTGTCGTCTTTAGGAATCCAAGAGATGGAAGAGATTTTATAAAAAGGTTAATTGGAAAGCCGGGTGACAAGATTGAAATAAAATCTGGAAAACTAATTGTAAATGGTAAAAATATTACACAAGATCCTGCTCAACCTTTTATTGAAAAGAAAAAGATGCAGGGCCCGCTTGGCTCTATTCCCCGTTGTACAAACAGCCCCGTTGCTTTGGGTGCTGACTGTATCAAAGAGCAATTTGTAGAAAAATTAGATTTAGGTAAAAGTTATTCTATACTTAACATAGGCTATGGTTCAGGTGACGAATTAGCGGAATTTTTGGTTCCAGAAGATCATTTCTTTTTCATGGGAGATAACAGGGATAACAGTCAAGATAGCAGATTCAGCGCTAACCGAGGTGGAATTGGCTTGGTCCATCAGGACTTTTTAATTGGTAGAGCTGACCGGGTATTATTCTCATCAAGTGGGTCTTCAATGCTTGCATTTTGGACCTGGAGATCTGATAGGTTCTTAAAGGGATTAAATTGAAGCTAACTAGTCATCAAAAGAACCTATTAGATAACTTGGGCTATGTATTTAGAAATGAGGGTTTTTTCAAGGTTTCACTAACGCATTCCTCGATGGGTAAAACCAAAGATACAAATAACCAAAGGCTTGAATTTTTAGGAGATAGGGTTTTAGGGTTGGTCATAGCAGAGAAGTTATTGAATGATAATAAAGAAGCCAAAGAAGGTTACTTAGCGCCTCAATTGAACTCACTGGTCAAGAAAGAGACTTGTGCAGAAGTAGCTTCAAAAGTAAACCTCGGTCCTGCATTAATAATGAGTCGGTCTGAAAGTTCTTCTGGGGGCAGAAAAAAAGTAGCTATCTTGGGCGATGCAATGGAAGCAATTTTAGGTGCTATATACTTAGACGGTGGCTTAGAGAAAGTAAGAAAAATTATTTATGTATTATGGAAGGACGCATTTAGTAGTGTTATTGAAAAATCATTTGATCCTAAATCTGCTCTACAAGAATGGGCTCAGGCCAATGAAATGTGTCTTCCAAAGTATATTGAAAAAAATAGATCTGGCCCTGCTCATGCGCCTACATTTTGTATTGAAGTCTCATTAAAAAATGGGATGTCTACAGTTGGTGCATCATCTTCCAAGAGAAATGCGGAACAGTTGGCTGCTGCCGCACTTCTCAAGCTTTTGGAGGAGAACCCAGTTGGAAGAAAGTAAGAGGTTTGGATTTACCGCATTGGTAGGTGAGCCGAATGTAGGAAAATCAAGCATTCTAAATGCTATGATAAATAAAAAGCTTTCTATAGTTTCTCATAAAGTTCAAACAACTCGTTTTAGGTTAAATGGGATTATGCAGGTCGAGAAATCTCAATTGGTATTTATTGATACTCCTGGGATATGTGAAACACGAAGTTTAAGGGATAGAAAGTATAATAAAGTTGCTTGGAGATCAATACATGAAGCAAATATCGTAGCATTAGTTTTAGACGCTAAAAATGGCATAACAGAAGGTGCCAACACAATAATAAAACGTCTAAGGTCCAATTTTTCCAAAGCCGTAAATACGATAGCTATAGTGAACAAAATTGATTTAGCAGACAAGTTAAATATTCTTTTACTGAGTGAGAAAATAAGTAAAGATTTTGGAATTGAAGATATATTCTATGTGTCTGCAAAAAAGAGATTAGGTTTTGATGCTTTAAAGGGTTGGCTAGCATCAAATGTTCCCCAAGGAGATTGGCTTTTTGAGAAAGATCAGTTGTCAGATGCGCCCTTAAATTTTATCGTTTCAGAAATTACACGGGAGAAAATTTTTCTCAGATTACATGATGAATTACCATATGATATAGAAGTGAAAACAAGAGAATGGAAAAATCCAAAAGATGAATCCTGTATGATTTTTCAGGATATTTTTGTCGAAAGAGCTAGCCAAAAGGGTATTGTTTTGGGGAAAAATGGCGAAGCAATTAAAAGTATTTCTATTAATGCAAGGGAAGATATCAGTAAATTTTTATCAAAAAAAGTGCATCTCTTTCTAAGAGTTAAGCTTAAGAAAAAAATGTCTAGGGAACAATAAAATATTTTGAGTGAGATTGGTATGACTTTGAGTCGACTTTCATCAGATTCTTGGATTTCATCTTATCGGCAGCATTTGCAATTGGAGGGAATACCTTTTTATATTTTGAAGAAGGGTAACAGTGTTGCAGGATCAATTTTGATCAAGGTATCTATGTCAGGAGATTTAGCTAAAGTATATCATAATGTATTGGACGCCAGGGGAGATTCGAATTGGGATGTGCTTATCGAGGGTAATCATGAAGAGATAGATAAAAGCTTAGAACGCCAGATATCTTTTGATAGTGACTTGTGGTTATTAGAAGTGGAAGAAAAGGAAGGAAAATGTTTGCTTGATAAACCTTTCTTAAAAAGAGGTTAAGTTATGGGAGTTCAGGGGATCGATGTATTGGGAAGATGAAGGGATTCTAATTGAACTTAGAAATCATGGAGAAAAGAATTCTATTATTAAGGTTTTGACTGAAAAGCATGGCTTCTGTGGTGGATTAGTAAAAGGAGGTCAAACAAAAAAATTTAGGAGTACATTAAATCCTGGAGCCCAGCTAGATTTGAGATGGTCAGCAAGGCTACCTGAACATCTTGGAGTATTTAATGTAGATGTGATAAAGGGACGCTCTACATTATTTATGGGTGGGAAGTTGCAGCTTTTTGGCTTTAACTCTTTATGCTCCATGATCCTAATGTTTTTGGCAGAGAGGGAGCCAGTCAAGAGATTATATCTAGATACAAAGGATCTTATAGAAGCAATTGAAACTGGATCCAATTGGTTAAAAAGTTATGTTATTTGGGAAAAAAATTTACTTACAGAAATAGGGTTTGGACTTGAATTGTCAATTTGCGCAGTAACTGGTTCAAGGCAAAATTTAAGTCATGTTTCTCCGAAGAGTGGTAAGGCAGTGTGTAGAAAAATTGCAGAGCCATGGAAAGAAAAACTCCTAAAACTTCCAAATTTTTTAATTTCAGCAGAAAACTTGACTGAAGCAAAAGTTATAGAATTAGTTGAGGGATTGGCGCTTACAGGTCATTTTTTTACAGATTGGGCCTTGCCTGAATTTAATAAAGCTAGGTTGCCTGACGCTAGGATGAAACTGATCGGTGAGCTAAATAGCTTTTAAATTAGGAAAGCATTCTCCGGGCGATTACTTGGGCCTGGATTTCTGCAGCCCCTTCAAAAATATTTAAAATTCTAGAGTCGCATAATAGTCGACTTATCGGATATTCAAGAGCAAACCCATTTCCTCCGTGTATTTGAACTCCATTATCTGCAGCAGACCAAGCTACCCGGGCTGCCAGTAGTTTGGCCATACCCGCTTCAAGGTCACACCGTCTTCCTTCATCCTTTCTCCGAGCAGCAAAGTATGTTAGTTGCCTGCAAAGGGCTATTTCACAGATAACTAAGCAAATTTTGTTAAACACCCTAGGAAATTCAATTAGTTTTTTTCCAAATTGTTGTCTTTCGGATGCGTAAGAAATAGAAAGGTCTAGCGCGTTTTGGGCTACTCCAATTGCCCTCGCTGCGGTTTGAATTCTGGCACTTTCGAATGTCTGCATTAATTGCTTAAAACCAAGGTTTTCTCTGCCCCCAAGAAGGCCTTCTTTGTCAATCGAAAATTTATCAAACGCTATTTCATATTCTTTCATTCCACGATATCCTAAGACTTCAATTTCACTTCCTTTCATTCCCTGGGTAGGAAATGGGTTATTATCATCTCCTCGTTTTTTTTCGGCCAAAAACATAGACAAACCAGAATAATCATTTTTCTCAGGGTCGGTGCGAGCCAATAATGTCATGAGATCTGATCTTGCTCCATGTGTAATCCATGTTTTATTGCCAGTTATTTGGTATGTATTTCCATTTAATTCGGCGCGTGTTTGTAAGGCACCCAAATCTGAACCAGTATTTGGTTCAGTAAATACTGCAGTTGGCAATATTCCACCTGATGCAAGCTTTGGTAGCCATTTTAACTTTTGTTCTTCTGTTCCTGACCCCAATATCAACTCTGCTGCTATTTCAGTTCTTGTAGCAAGGCTTCCAACACCGATGTAGCCTCTTGATAGCTCTTCGGAAACTACGCACATGGAGGTTTTATCCATTTCTAGGCCTCCATACTTTTCTGGTATTGTTAGTCCAAAAACACCAAGATCAGCTATCGATTCAATAACCGTTTCAGGGATTAGCTGATCATTTAAATGCCAATCATGCGCCATTGTTTTTATATGGTTGTCATTAAATTTTTTAAATTGCTCCCTAATTAACTCATATTCTTCACTAAGACCTGAATGGCCGTAAGTGGTTGACCCTGAATTCTGTAAAATAAGTTCAATTAATCTATTTTTATTATACCTAGAAGTGCCTAGAGCGATTAATTTTTCGTCTTCTTCATTAAAAATTCTTGTTGGGTCAATTCCAAAATCGGATGGTCTAATGATCTCATTTTGGGACATCATTATCCCCCCTTTTATCTGAGATATATATTCTCCATATGAAATAATAAGAATTAAATTTTCTAACTCATGCAAGCTAGAATTCTCTCTTAAATTTTTTGCCCACCCTAGTAGTTGACGTAATGCCTCTACATAGGTTCCAATCCAGGCAATGCCATGCGAGGAAATTTGCTCTTCATCAAGAAATTTTGATAATGCTCGATTATCTTTTTCTAGTCCCGCTTTAAAAACCATTATCAATTTCGATAGGTATATTTCTGCGTTCTTTAAAGAATTTTCACACAAATAAATGCTATCTGCATGGTTTATTATATTTCTTTGATCAATATTTTGTATGTTCATTTTATTTTAATTTCAGGTTAGAGGTCCTATTAAATTAAAGAATTATCGCTAAATAATTTTAATTAATTTAGATATTAATAATACGACAAATAATTAAGGATTTCCAGATTGGATTTTTTTGTGAGTTTAAATATTGCTCCTTTGATTTTAATTTCTCTCTTTGCGGGTTTTGTCAAGGGTGTAGTGGGATTCGCGATGCCGCTGATAATGTTTTCGGGTTTTCTAGTATTTTTACCTCAAGAAAAAGCTATCGCACTAATAATTTTGCCTGCATTTATATCAAATATTTCTCAAGCATATGGGTTAAGTCTTTTGGAAACCAGGAAGTTTTTCTTCAATTATTTGGTGTTGATAATAATATTATTTTCGGCGGTTTATATTGTTTCTCAGTTTTTTTTAATCGTTACAGAAAAATTTATTCACCTAACTCTAGCAATCTTAATTTTTGTTTTCTTATATTTTCAATTGACGGGCATTCGTTTTCATATTTTAAAAGGAAGTAAAGTTTTTCAGGCTATTTTCGGTATTATATCTGGATTTTTTGGTGGCATTTCTGGTCAGTGGGGTCCTCCATTAGTAATTTATTTCCTTTCTCAAAATTTAAGTATGAAACAAATAATTTGTTATCAAGGATTAACTTATTCTATTGCTTCTCTTGCTCTTATTGGGGGTCATATAAATTCGGGAGTTCTTACTATAGAATTAGCTTTATTATCAATTCCTTTTATTTTAATTAGCTCTCTTGGTCAGTATGCAGGCACTGTTTTTCGTGAATTGCAAAATACAAATAAATTTAGAAAGTTTACTCTGTTAGCATTATTTCTTTTTGGCATTTTTTTTATATTTAGGGTAATATCTAATAGTTCTGTTCTATAAAGTGCTTTAAATATTGAAATTTATGACTTTCCTCGGAAATTAGTTTTATTTTATTTGTACTAGCTTAGAATAATTTAAAATTTGTGACTTAAACTTTTATATAGGAGAGGATATGAGAAAAAATATATTAACTTTTCTTTTTCTGATTGCTTTTAATGGTTCTGTAGTAGCTGACACAGTGACTGGTATTTTTCAAACTGAAAGGAATGATGCTGGTGCTTTCCTGGAAGTTAAATTTGCACCTTGCGAAAATGATCAAAACCTTTCATGCGCAAAAATTCTTAAAGCCTATAAATCTGAAAATGAAATCAATGAATCTTATGAGCATGTAGGGAAAATTATCGTCGCAGGAATGGAAGATGCCGGAGACAGAAAATTTAAAGGTGGAACTATATGGGACCCATCTGAGGACAAGACTTATAATTCTAAGATGACTATTAAAGGGGAAGATATAAGTGTAGAGGGTTGTATATTATTTTTTTGTAGAGCTCAGTTGTGGGAACGGGTCAAGTAATTTAGTGATTTTTTTTGGTTTTACTCAGTTTTTGACGGAGGGCTGTTATCTCGTAGAATTTGCATACCGGCTTTGCATAAAAACGGGTTGTTATTATTTCCTAATTGATTAGATCAGCAATGGTCTAGGGCAGTGCAAAAAATCATTTACAGGAGAAAATTATGACAACTCTATCAATACATAGAATACCAAATATAAATCTAATTAATTTTATTTATAAACAAGCAAGTAAAATAACTTTACAAATATCTAAAGCTAGAGAATACAATCGAACGGTATCTGAATTGAAAAAACTATCACCAAGAATTTTAGAGGATATTGGTATAGCACAGGCAAGTATAAACTCTGTCGCATATGATCACATATATGGGGAAAAAGTTCGTTGACGTTAGAATGGTAAGTTATTTTCACTGAATAAATAGCTTGCCATAACGTTTTTCTCTCCCGCTTTTTCAAAATTCACTAAGATTTTTCCACCTTCAATTTCGACAACAAAACCATAGCCAAATTTTTGATGGAATACACGTTCTTTGATGGCAAAGCTTACTATCTCGCTAGAATTAATAATCTGACTATTTGTAGTTTTTGTGGGTTCATAATTTTCAATATTGTTAAATTTTAACCTGCCCCAGCCAGGAGAATTGTACCTTCCAGAATTTCGATTTTCGTCATGATAATTTAAGTTAAAGGTTGCTGGCTTGTCCTTGCTATAAAGACCAGGCGGATTTAAGATTTCCACATTTTTACTGGGAAGTTCATCCACAAATCTTGAAGGAATAGAATTTTGCCATTGGTTGTATATTCTGCGGTTCGAAGCAAAACTAATAACACAATGCCTTTTTGCCCTTGTTATTCCTACGTACGCCAACCTGCGTTCTTCTTCAGTGCCTTTTTTGCCTTCTTGATCCATAGATCTTTGTGATGGAAAGAGTCCATCCTCCCAACCTGGTAGAAAAGTAGTTTCAAATTCTAACCCTTTGGATGCGTGCAATGTCATTATTGATACCTTATCTGTTTCCTCATTTTCCTCATTTTCCATTACAAGAGAAATATGTTCGAGGAAACTTTCTATGGTTTCAAAAGTTTCAAGGCTTTGTATCAATTCTTTAAGGTTTTCTAGCCTTCCTGGAGCATCAGGGCTCCGATCTATTTTCCACATTTCTGTGTACCCAGATTCATCTAAAATCAATTCAGCAAGTTCAATGTGGGTCTTAGTGTTCTGTTTTGAAATTTCTTGCCATCTGTTAAAATGATCCAATAAATTTCTTAAAGATTCATTTGCTTTTGAACTTAGTACTCCCGTAGTTAAGATTTCTTTAGCTGCTTGCATCAGAGGAATATTTTTTTCTCGAGCATATATATTCATTTTTTGTAATGCTTTGTCTCCCAAACCTCTCTTCGGAACGTTTAAAATTCTTTCAAACGCTAAACCATCTTCTGGAGTTATAGTGGCTCTAAAATAAGCTAATGCATCTCTAATTTCTGCCCTTTCATAAAAGCGTGGTCCTCCTATTACTCTATATGCTATTCCGCTTGTTAAAAACCTGTCTTCAAAGGCTCTCATTTGGAAAGAAGCACGAACTAGGATCGCTATTTCATTTTTTCTTATTGGTTTATGCCCTCTGGTACCTATCGCAAAAGATTCTATTTCCTCACTTATCCAACGGGCCTCATCATCCCCATCCCAGTGCCCTATAACTCTAACTTTATCCCCTCCTTCTAGGTTAGTCCAAAGTTCTTTTCCCAGTCGACTTTCATTTGCTTTTATAACACCGGACGCTGCAGAAAGAATATGGGATGTGGATCTGTAGTTTTGTTCTAATCTAACAACTTTTGCTTGGGGAAAATCTTTCTCAAATCGCAAGATATTAGCTACTTCGGCCCCCCGCCAGCCGTAGATTGATTGGTCGTCATCTCCAACGCAGCAAATATTTTTATGACTACCTGCAAGTAGTCTTAGCCAAAGGTATTGTACAACATTTGTGTCCTGGTACTCATCGACAAGAATATATTTAAATCTATTTTGATACTTAATAAGAATTTCAGAGTGATCTTTAAATATTGTAACCATGTGTAACAAGAGATCACCGAAGTCCACAGCATTTAAAACCTTTAACCGGTTTTGGTATAGTGAGTAAAATTCTTGGCCTCGTGAATTATAACTAACTAATTCTGATTCAGGAATATTCTCAGGGGAGAGTGCTTTATTTTTCCAGCGATCTATTACACCCGCTAACAAACGCGCTGGCCATCGTTTTTCATCAATATTTTCTGCTTTGATTAGTTGCTTTAGTAGCCTTAGTTGGTCGTCTTTATCAAGTATAGTGAAGTTAGATTTCAAAGTCACTAATTCAGCGTGGCGTCGAAGCAGTTTTGCACATAGTGAATGAAAGGTACCTATCCATGGCATGCCTTCAACGACACCTTTCACATTATTTTCAATTCGCTTTTTCATTTCTCGGGCAGCTTTGTTTGTAAAGGTGACTGCTAAAATTTCATCTGGCCTTGCCGCTTGCATATTTAAGATATGAGATACTCTAGCTGTGAGAGCTCTGGTTTTTCCTGTTCCAGCTCCGGCCAAAACCAAAAGTGGACCTTCAATATTTTTTACTGCTTCACGCTGTTTTTTGTTTAATATTGAAAGATAATCCTTACCTCTTGCTGCAAGAGCTTTTTCACTTATTTTTAAGATCTCTTCAGGTGTCATTAAAATGTTACGAATTTCCAACTTAGTATTGTGTTCATGGATTGTTCTATTTTTAATATCTTATTTTTCTTCTTATAACAATTAAAACAATTTATTTTAAAGCGAATTTAAATTAGCCCTTGTCTCGAAACGATAAATCTTTATATCTTACGACCATAATTGAGCGGGTGTAGCTCAGTGGTAGAGCATTTCGTTGCCAACGAAAATGTCGAGAGTTCGAATCTCTTCACCCGCTCCACCTTTATTAAGCCAAAAATTAAGGTTAGTATAATGTCGACTTGCATAATCTGCTACAGCAACCAATGTAGAATCATAATATGAGTGACATTTTTGCTAAGTAATTATTTTTCCTTAAAACTATCTGACAAAAGTTCACCTCTAACAGTAGTCATCTTTATTTGAAATGCTTCGCTGTGAATTTTTGAGTATTCAATCAATGATTCAACTACTTTTTTTTGACTTTCCCTGTTTTGATACTCGAATAATATCATACGGGTTGACTCTCCAGACAAATAACATCTGACTCTGGAGCATCCGTTATCCAACGCTATTTTTTCCATCATTGTTTCTGCTAATGCCTGACTAGCTATAGCTTCAGCTTTATTGGCATAAGTTACAGTTACTATACTTATATGATTAGCTAAAATTGACATAAATAAGTCTTTATAATTTAATATTTTGGTACTATAACAAGCTCACCAAATAGCTTCAACATTTTAAGAGGGAACTGTTGTATGGAACCAGAACTATTTTATCTCGTTTTGTCAGTTGGCTTGTGTGGAATTTTGTGGGTACCTACTGTCATTGAACGTGTTATTAGAATTGGACTGACAGAAACGGTTGGAAATAAACCAGACACAAAAGATCTTCCCAAATGGGTGGAAAGGCTTAAAAGAACTCACCGCAATTTGGTTGACAATATCGTAGTTTTTGGCACCTTGGTTATAATTTTACAAAGTATTGAGAAAAACAATGACACTACAGGATTGGCGGCTTTAATTTTCTTTTATGCAAGATTAATTCAAGCTATATCCCATATTTTTGGTATTGTGTGGGTTAGGACAGTTAGTTTTGTTATTGGGTGGTTAGCAACAGCAGTTATTTTTTTAGTTTTGATTTAAAATACAGATCTGTAGCTATTTAATTGATTTGTTAAATTAATAATTAATTAGAGATAAATAGAAATTTTTTTGAGGATAGTATGAAAATAGCAGCACCTAAAGAGGTTTTTAAGGGGGAAAATAGGGTCGCTTTGACTCCGTTAAGTGCATTGGAATTAATTAAACTTGGGCATGAATGTATTGTTCAGTCTGGAGCAGGGATTAGTTCAAGGTATGACGATAATGCTTATAAGGCAGTGGGGGTTAAAATAGTAAAGTCAGCTGCGGCTTTGTGGAAAGAGGCTGACGTAGTGGTGAAAGTTAGAGCTCCAGAGAAGGAAGAAGTAAATTATTTTAGAAAAGGGCAAATACTAGTTAGCTTTATTTGGCCTGCCCAATCTAAAGATTTGTTGGAGGGTATGAAAAAAATTGGCGTAACGGCTATCGCTATGGATATGGTTCCTAGGATAAGCCGCGCTCAAAAAATGGATGCATTATCTTCTATGGCTAATATAGCAGGCTATAGAGCTGTGATAGAAGCTGGAAATAATTTTGGACGATTTTTTACGGGTCAAATTACTGCTGCAGGTAAAGTAGCTCCAGCTAAAGTACTAGTTATTGGTGCTGGAGTGGCAGGTTTAGCTGCCATTGGAGCAGCTCAATCATTAGGAGCAATAGTTAGGGCATT
Source organism: uncultured Alphaproteobacteria bacterium (assembly GCA_902533625.1). Classification (GTDB taxonomy): domain Bacteria; phylum Pseudomonadota; class Alphaproteobacteria; order Rhodobacterales; family Rhodobacteraceae; genus CACKLF01. The sequence goes on from CACAMI010000002.1 coordinate 150,443, forward strand.
CGATGTTAGACCTGAAGTTGCTGAACAAATTGAGTCTATGGGCGCTGAATTTCTAATGTTAGATTTTGAAGAAGATGCTTCGGGCGAAGGAGGATATGCTGCACCTTCCAGCCCTGAGTTTAGAGAAAAACAGTTAGAATGCTTTAGAGAACAAGCTTCAGATGTAGACATTGTAATTACTACAGCCCTTATTCCAGGCCGAGAAGCGCCTAAACTCTGGCTTAAGGATATGGTTGAGAAGATGAAGCCAGGTTCGGTAGTAGTAGACTTGGCAGCAGAACGTGGTGGAAATTGCGAGCTAACCCGAATGGATAAAAGGATTGAAAGTAAAAATGGGGTTACAGTAATTGGTTACACAGACTTTCCAAGTAGAATGGCCACACAATCATCAAACCTATATTCAACAAATATACGGCACATGATTACCGACCTTACTCCTGAAAAAGACGGGGAAATTGTAGTTGATATGAACGATGACGTTATTAGAGGTAGTGTGGTTACACATGCTGGTAAGATAACTTTTCCTCCTCCTCCACCAAAAATACAAGCGATTGCTAAACCTCAGGTAAAAAAAGAGCTCCCTAGCCAAGAAGATATTAAAAAGAAAGAGGCAGAAGCTCTTCGTAGGACTGGAAATCAGCAGGTAATTATGCTGACTTTAGGGGCAATATTTATGGCAATAATTGGCATTTATGCACCTCCAAGCTTTATGCAGCACTTTATCGTATTTGCATTATCCTGTTTCGTAGGTTTTCAGGTCATTTGGAATGTTTCACATGCTTTACATACCCCATTAATGGCAGTAACCAATGCTATATCAGGGATAATTATAATAGGGGCATTACTCCAAGTTGGGGATACTAATATAATTGTGGAAGTCTTAGCGACAGTATCAATTTTAATCGCAACTATTAATATTGTCGGTGGGTTCATGGTGACACGTAGAATGCTTGCAATGTTTCAAAAGAGTTAGGAAGGGTTTCTAATGAGTTATGGATTTGTGACCGCGGCTTATATTGCAGCCAGTGTTTTATTTATCTTGTCTCTTGGAGGCTTGAGTAACCAAGAGTCTGCAAAAAGAGCTGTATGGTTCGGTATTATCGGAATGGCAATAGCTGTTATTACCACTGTATTGGGCCCTGGTTTTAACTCATCCGGGTTTAGGATGCTTTTTCCTGCTATAATAATTGGTTCTATAATTGGTTCTGTAGTAGCCCTTAGAGTGCAAATGACAGGAATGCCACAACTGGTGGCAGCTCTCCATTCTTTTGTAGGTCTAGCTGCTGTTTTTATAGGAATAAATTCAGACCTGCATCCCCCTTTGAACTTAACTTTTGTGGAACTAGTTATTCATGAAGTCGAGATTTTTCTGGGTGTATTTATTGGGGCAATTACTTTTACTGGTTCTATAATAGCTTATGGAAAGCTTGCTGGATCTATTGACGGAAAGGCCTTGGTTATCCCTGGGCGGCATGTCCTGAATATAGTTATGCTAATAGCCTGCATAGTTTTGGGAGGAATGTATTTAAATCACGCTGGGACTTGGACGTTAATTGCAATGACTTTGATAGCCTTTATAATCGGCGCCCACTTAGTTATGGCAATTGGGGGAGCGGATATGCCTGTCGTTGTGTCTATGCTAAATAGCTACTCAGGTTGGGCCGCTGCTGCGACTGGGTTCTTACTTGGAAATGATTTATTAATTGTGACAGGGGCGTTGGTAGGATCTTCTGGTGCTATACTATCTTATATTATGTGTAAGGCCATGAATAGAAATTTTATTTCTGTTATTCTAGGAGGTTGGGGTGGAACCTCAGGACCGGCTATGGAAATAGATGGAGAAATGGTACCCACCGACCCAGATAATGTTGCAAATCTTTTGAATGAAGCGGGAAGTGTTATTATTGTGCCTGGTTATGGAATGGCCGTTGCTCAGGCGCAATCCTCAATTTCTGAAATGACTAAGAGGCTAAGGGACAAGGGAAAGTCTGTAAGGTTTGCTATTCATCCTGTTGCGGGCAGATTGCCGGGTCACATGAATGTTTTGCTAGCTGAAGCTAAGGTACCTTACGATATTGTTTTAGAGATGGATGAAATAAATGACGACTTTCCAGAAACCGATGTGGTTATGGTTATAGGATCAAATGATATTGTCAATCCTGCAGCTCAGGATGACCCCAACTCACCAATAGCTGGAATGCCAGTTTTGGAAGTTTGGAAATCTAAGCAGGTAATTGTTTTAAAAAGAGGTCAGGGCGCTGGATATTCTGGAGTAGAAAACCCGCTCTTTTTTAAAGAGAACACCAGAATGCTTTACGGAGATGCCAAGTCTTCAGTTGATGCTCTTTTATCAAAAATAAGCTAAAGCCTAAAAATCTGTAGGGGCTCCGCCTTCTGAGATCCGTTTTGAGACAAAATCTTTAAGCTGTTCATTTATTGATTCATCTATGGGAGGTGCCTCAAAATTATCTAGAATATTTTTCCATATTTTGTTGGCCCTATCTTGTGTCCAAACTGCCCCTGCTTCTTCCCAAGCTTCGAAATTACTCCAATCAGACAAAAAAGGAGAATAAAAAGCATTTGTGTAACGTTTTTGGGTATGTTCTGCTCCAAAAAAATGTCCGGTTGGCCCAACTTGCCTTATTGCATCTACTGCAAGAGAATCTTCACTGTAATCGGTAATTTGGGGTTCTAGATATCGTTGAAACTGCTGGAGCACTTCACAATCCATAACGAATTTTTCATAAGAAGCAATTAAGCCACCCTCTAGCCACCCTGCAGAATGATAAACGACATTTACACCACTATTGATAGCTGACCAAAGGCTATTCAAGCTTTCCCACATTGCTTGTCCATCCGGAGCATTTGCCGCACAAGCATTGGAAGCTCTCAAGGGTAGTTTGTAATAGCGCGCCATCTGGCCTGTTATTTGGGTGGCCCTTACGTACTCCGGAGTTCCGAAGGCAGGAGCTCCAGTTTTCATATCAACATTTGAAGTGAAGGTTCCAAAGACACAAGGTGTTCCAGGGTTTATAAACTGTAGAAGTGATATTGCTGCCAAGCCTTCTGCTATAGACTGGACTACTGCACCACTCATTGTAACAGGAGCCATCGCTCCAGCCAAAGTAAAGGGAGTAACAAAAACTGGTTGCCCTTTTCTCGCAAAACGCATTGCACCATCAAGCATTGGCCAATCATGCTTAAGGGGGGAAGATGAATTTATATTTGTATAAATCCGTGGCTTACTGAAGAAATCTTGATTTGATAATCCAGAAGCAATTCTGGCCATTTCTAACGCATCTTCCACTCTTTCGGGTCCTAATGAGTATGCATGGCAAACCTTATCAGTAAGTGTTAACTTTTCGTAAAGACATTTTAAATGTCTCACTGAAGCGTGAATATCTACCGGTTCGACTGGATACCCTCCGGCTAGGTGAATACAATTAAAGTACTGTGTAAACTTTATTAGATCTTTGAAGCTTTCAAAATCGCCAACCCTCCTACCTCGATCAAGATCCATAACATTTGGGGGCGACGAAACATTTACAAAGGCAATATTTTTCCCACCTATATTGATTTTTTTTTCGGGATTTCTTGGCGTTATTATAAATTCAGTTGGCGCCTTAGAGATCATCTCCATAACCCAGTGTCTATCCATTTTCACCGTATCACTAGAAGCACTGACATTGCATCCTGCTTTTTTGAGGTATGATTTTGCTTCTTCATTAATAAATTCAATTCCAATCTCTTCAAGAATTCTCATTGCAGCGTTATGAATTGCTTCTACGCCTTCTTGGGGTATTGGTTCTGTAGGCTTGTCACAATTAATTGGGACTCGCCAAGCTGTTTGCCGTATGCTTGAAAGCTCCCCCCTTCGAGAATTGCCTGATCTGCCTCCACTTCGCTTTTTTGGTATTTTTTCCAATAGGTTCTTTCTAATAATATATTTTCTATATTTTTTTTTTATTAAGAAATAATCTAACTAATTTCCGACAGTTTTTGTCGCTTTTAACTTTAATAAATCAATCAGGTCTTCAATTGAATTTAGGATTCTTGAGCTATAAGGTTTAAGGTCTGCTTTAACAGCTGGACCTGTGAGGACGCCAATGGGAACTGTTCCCGCATTAATGCTAGCAATTAGATCATGTGTACTATCTCCTATCATTAATACTTCATTTGGCTTAAGGCTCATTTGGGTACAAAATGCAATTATCTGCCCTGGGTCAGGCTTACTTCCAAATCCACTATCGTACCCTACAACAAAATCAAAATGTTCATAAATTTTTGCGGTTTTTAGGTGAGAAATCGCAGCTTCTTCTGCGTCGTTTGTGGCGACTCCTAAAAGAAATCCATTTCTATTTAATGATAATAGGGTTGACTCTAAACCTTTTACGGGCGTCTGTCTCTGGTTAGTAGCTTCTAATATCAGGAAATCTTCTAGTTCATTCTCTGACTTATTTGGAATTACTTGTGATATTTTTTTTGCAGTTTCTGCAACAGTTCCTGCGATGAAATCACTGCCATTTTTGAAACGATTATTGTCAAAATCGAAGCCTAATGCATCAGCTAATTTAGGAGTCTTCACATTATTATTTTTACTTAGAACAGTAATTATTCTAGTGGCCCAACTAGTCCATGAGAGGCTGAAATCAAATAACGTACCGTCCTTATCAAAAACTATACCTTTAATTTTTTTAAAATCTGTCATCTTGATCACCAGTTTAGTATAAAGGATACTATTTGTTGTATTTTTAACCAAGTTATTATTTTTAGGGTGGGTCTTATGAATACAGAAATTTTATACTTTAGTGAGGATGAAAAAATTAAAAAGATAGATATCATTTAGTTGCATTATCAATTTCCTTTTTGACAATTAATTCAATTTCTGACCACCTTTCAGGTGTGTAGCTTGCGAAAGAAGATGGAGGCAAGACTTTCTTTACTATTTCACATGCTGAGAAATGAATAGAAATAAGCTTATCGTTTTCATTACTGGCACTTTCTATTTGGAAGGGACTGTCATCAACAAAAAAACAAGGCTTGGTAATATCTTTGCTTAAATAATTGATTGCGGAACCTTTTGGTCCAGAATTACTGATTATAGGATAGTTTAAGCCAAGTTTCTTAAAATTTTCCTCTCTAGATTCATGTGCGTATTCAGGAACATTTGTTAAAATAACTACTGAGGCAATTTTGGATATTCTTTCCAAAGTTTCTTTTGAATTCTTAGTTAGTTTCTGGTTAATTGTTTCTTGTCGGATAAATTTTTTAACTAAGGATTGGGCAACACTCTTATCTGGATAATAACCGTCAGTCTTATGTGTGATTGCTTTGTCTAAGCGGTATCCAGATAAATTTAAGGCCCACCCTCTAGATTCAAGAAAGCTCTTAAAATGTTTTGCAAAATACAAAACCACCTCGTCAGCGTCACTGATAAACAGAGGTTTTTCCCTATCTATGATCAATCTATCTATTTGTCTTTTTGTTCTTGGTTTCATATTCATAAAGCCTAAGGTTAGGTCCAATTATATGAGTCTCCTCCTGGAAGCAAGCTAAGAATTTCCATTAATTCCTCGGGCTTGATAGAAAGTGCATAGGAACACTCTATTGCTATTTCATCTGATGATAGGCAATATTCAATGATGAAAACTAAAAATTCAGGGTCTTTTGATCTCTCAAAAATATCAGATATGCTTGCTCCGTTTAGATGAAGAAAATCAGCAAGTCGGTCCGGATTATTAGATAACCAACTTAATGCCTCCAAAGCTTTTACTTCTGCATACTCTTTATTTTTCATAATTCGCCTTCAAAAAGTTCGTCTAAAGGGTCTTGTTTCAGGATCTATCTTAACCTATAAAACTCAAACTATGAATTCAAATTCTGAAGAAGTACCCATAAAGAACGCTGCTACCGTTGTTATTCGGAGAGAAATGGAAGGTAAACCTTATGTACTTATGGGGCAGCGCGGTAAAGACGCCGTTTTTATGCCTAATAAGTTTGTTTTTCCTGGTGGAGCAATAGATCAGCAAGATCATGAAGTTAGATTGGCATTTGAGTTAGAAGAAGATTTATTTAATAATTTAATCGTTTCAGCAAAAGAAATTGAACCAAGGGCTATAATCGCGGGGGCTATTAGAGAAGTATGGGAAGAAACGGGGCTAAGAATTGTAGGAAAAGCCAAGACATTAGGAGATACTAACTTAGAGTTGAGCCAGTGGAAATCGTTTTCTGCAACTGGATTTTTGCCTAATCCAGCTGGATTAGAGTTTTTTTTTAGGGCCATAACACCTCCTGGACGCCCCAGAAGATTTGATGCTAGATTTTTGATTTGCAACTCAGATGAGATTTCTGGAAATTTAGATGATTTTTCGCATGCTAGTACTGAACTTTCTCACCTACAGTGGATAGATCTTAATCTCATAAATCAGTTGGAGCTTCCCTTTATTACTGAAATTGTACTAGCTGAAGTAGTATCTCGAGAAGAAAGAGGGCGACATCCAGAGGGCATCCCTTTCTTCGATTATTCGAAAGAAAAATCTCAAATTAGCTTCATAAAAGCATAGTTTTATTTTTTTGATTAACGATAGGTTTAAAACAACTTGACATAAGTTAGTGCACGTGTAGAAGAATACGCTGTCTAGTATAATCTATATGTGGAAAGAAAAGGTTCATGGCTAAACCAACGACAATAAAGATTAGATTAAATTCGACCGCGGACACGGGCCATTTTTATGTAACAAAAAAAAATGCTCGAACTATGACCGAAAAGATGGTTGTTAAAAAGTATGATCCTGTAGCAAGAAAGCATGTTGAATATAAAGAGGCAAAGATAAAATAAAAAAGGCCTGAAAACAGGCCATTTTTATTTTGTTATTTTAGCAAATTATTACTCGCGCATAGCTCCCATTAAGTGAAGGAGCATAATAAACATATTTAAGAAATTTAGGTAAAGCTGCAAAGCACCCATAATTCCTGCCTTAGCAGCAAACTCTTCCCCTTGGGCTATTCTTAGCTGTAGATATGTATTTTTAATATTCTGTGTATCATATGCTGTAAGGCCTGCAAAAAGTAACACCCCGATTGCTGAGATAGCAATACTTAGGCCTTCATTAGCCATAAAGATATTAATTATTGATACAACTATAAGACCCACAACGCCAATAATAAGAAAGCTGCCAAGAGGGCCAAGATTTCTTTTTGTCGTGTATCCATATAAGCTGAGAGCAGCAAAAGCTACTGCGGTGCTAAAAAATGCTTGACCTATCTCTATGCCTGTATAAATAGCAAAGATATATGAAATTGATAAACCTACTAAGGCAGCAAATGCCCAAAACACGAGTTGAGCTGTTTCATATTTCATTGACATGATTTTAGAACCAAAAATAAATACAACAACTAATGGGGCAAACATAACTACCCATTTGAGTGGCGTCGCAAAAATTGCCATTAAAAGTGTTGGGCTGGTTCCAACTGCGTATGCCACTGCGCCGGTTATTATCATGGCTACGGCCATAAGGCCGTATACTTTTGTCATATGAGCCCTTAATCCAGCATCTATGTCTATATTCGCAGCGGTCGCTGTCCGCGCAAATTGTGATTCAGTCATGAAACTCTATCCTTTTCTATTAAAACGGTTACTAAACGTATATATCGTTATAATTAAAGTTGAGTTCAAGAGCAATACCGATTTTTACTATGTTTTATTTTTTGGGGAATATTGCTTTCTTAATATAAAAAAGGATTTCTAGATTGCCATTTCAACTACAACTTTCCCTTTAGCCTTTCTCTGCCTTATTATTTCTAGTGCTTCATTAGATTTTTTAAGCGGAAATATATCACTTATTAAGGGACCTAAATTGTATGACCTTCTTAGGTTAATTAATTCAATACAATTTTTTCTAAAGCCATCCAAATTAAATTTTTGATAAGCACTCCAGTGCACACCTATAACATCTATGTTTTTTACCATAACGATATTTAACGGAATTTGTGGAACCGTTCCGCTGGCAAAGCCAATAGGAATGATTCTTGCGCATTGATTGGATGCTCTAAATACTTTTTCAAACATAGTGCCACCAACTGGATCATAAATAACGTCCGCACCCCCTATGGATTTTATTTTATGAACAAGGTTCTCATCGCTATTTTCAAACAAGTAAGTTGCTCCTAATTCCTTCGCTTTTGCTAACTTTTCCGTATCACTTGCAACTGCTATAACGGTTGCTCCCAATGCTTTCCCGAGTTCAACGGCAGTTAAGCCAATGCCACCAGAGGCACCAAGTACTACTAAGTTTTCACTACTTTTTAGTTTTGCCCTATCTTTAAGGGACAAGTAGCCTGTCCCGTAGGCAATCAAAAAGCTTGCTGCTTCATTGTTTGTCATTGCTTCGGGCACCTTAAAACAAGAGCTGTAACTTGCAGTCACCTTTTCTGAGAGTCCACCACCTTCAACTATTGCTATAACCCTATCTCCCAAACTTAACTCAGAAGAGGTGCAGTTAATTCTTTCAATAATGCCACAAACTTCTAGGCCAGGGGCAAAGGGTAAATTTGGTTTTAGTTGATATTTTCCTTGGATTAGTAAAGTATCAGCGAAATTCAAACCGCAAGATAGAACTTTGATGAGGACTTTATTTTTTTCAGGTATTGGGTCAGGGATATTTAAAAGGTCAAGTTTACCACCTAATTCTTTTAAGATCATGGATTTCATTTACTAACCTATTTTTAATTTTAGGCCATTTATAGCTATTTCAATTATTTTATAAACTAAATATTTGGATTTTATTGTTCAATCTGCTTTCCAAATTATCTGTTATTGTTTATCACAGATCAAACTGAATAAGTATTTATCAATGAAAATAAGAAATATAGCAATAATAGCTCATGTAGATCATGGCAAAACAACTCTAGTTGATGAAATTCTCAAGCAGTCTGGGGTTTTTCATAACAAACAGGAAGTCTCGGAAAGAGCAATGGATAGCAATGAGCTTGAGAGGGAAAGAGGTATAACAATTCTTTCCAAGGTAACCTCAGTAGAATGGTCAAGTTCACGTATCAACATTTTAGATACTCCAGGGCATGCAGATTTTGGAGGAGAAGTTGAACGTATACTTTCAATGGTCGATGGAGTTTTGCTGTTAGTAGATGCCTCAGAGGGTCCAATGCCACAAACCAAGTTTGTTACATCAAAGGCACTAAAACAGGGATTAAGACCTATAGTAATTTTGAATAAGGTAGATAAAACTCAAGCTGAACCTGATAGGGTTCTTAGCCAAGTATTTGATCTTTTTGATAGCTTAGGCGCCACGGAAGAGCAGTTAGATTTTCCTTTCCTTTATGCCAGCGGCCGGTCTGGCTGGGCAGATGTTGATTTGATGGGGCAGCGGAAAAACTTAAACTCTCTAATGGAATTGATTTTAAGCCATGTAAGACCACCAGTACAAACTGAGTTCAATACTGCACCCTTTTCCATGTTGGCAACTATTTTGGAGAGAGATGATTATTTAGGACGTATGTTAACAGGCAGAATAGAGACTGGGAGGATAAAAACAGGGGAAAACATAAAGGGAATGTCTCCTTCTGGAGAGACAATAGAAAACTTCAGAGCAAGCAAAATTTTATTATTTAGGGGCTTGAAAAAGGTAGAAGTTGATGAAGCTATAGCGGGTGATATTGTATCAATATGTGGAATGGTTAAGACGAGCGTGTCTGATACGATTTGTGAAAGAAGTTTGACTGAGCCTTTAAACTCGCAACCTATAGATCCACCTACTATTTCCGTAACTATAGGGATAAATGATAGTCCATTAGCTGGAAAAGAAGGTAAACTCATCCAAAGTAGGGTTATAAGAGATCGACTTTTTAAGGAATCAGAGAGCAATATTGCAATCCAAGTATCTGAGGGTATCTCTGGTGAGAGTTTAGAAGTGTTTGGAAGAGGTGAGCTGCAGATTGGAATTTTATTAGAGAATATGCGGCGAGAAGGTTTTGAGCTCTCGGTATCTAGACCACGGGTTGTATATCAGACTAGGGATGGGAAAAAATTTGAGCCTATTGAAGAAATTACCATTGATGTCGATTCGACTTATTCAGGCGCTGTAATAGAAAAAATATCAAATAGAAAAGGTGCAGTTAAAGAAATAAATCCATCTAGTGGTGATAAGACTAGGATAATTGCTTTGATCCCATCTAGAGGGCTAATAGGTTACCATGGTGAATTTCTTACTGATACAAAAGGAACTGGAATATTGAATAGGGCTTTCCATTCTTATGAAGAATTCAAAGGTGACATTTTAGGTAAGTCACGAGGGGCACTTATATCAATGGAAAAAGGAAAGGCTGTGCAATACGCCTTATTTCACCTGGAAGACAGAGGTTATTTTTTTATCCGTCCTGGCGAGGAAATTTATCCTGGTATGATAGTAGGAGAGCATAACAGGAATAATGATTTAGAGGTTAATCCAATTCGTGGCAAAAAGTTAACTAATGTTAGAGCGTCAGGCCATGATGAATCATTACGTTTAACAGCGGCAAGACGACTTAAGTTAGAGGAGGCTATTTCTTATATTAAGGATGATGAACTAGTAGAACTCACTCCAACAAGTATCCGTTTGAGAAAAAAATATTTGGATTCTAACGAGCGAAAAAAACAACAAAAACTTTAAATTAAAGATATAAAATTAGGCAATCTTAATTTTGAAAAGTCGCGAGCTAAAACATTATGTAGAAATTGCTAGGCAAGTAGCATTAGCTGGTGGTGCTGAGGCCCTAAAGTATTTTAGATCAAAAGATCTGGCAGTGGAAAGTAAATCTACGGCCAAATTTGATCCAGTGACTTTAGCAGACAAAAGAACAGAAGAAGTTATGAGAAGGGCAATATTGTCCAATTTCCCAGAGGATGGCATCATTGGGGAAGAACATGAAAACATAAGCGGAACTTCAGGTATTAGTTGGGTTATTGATCCAATTGATGGGACAAGATCCTTCATTGCAGGTGCTCCAACCTGGGGCATACTTGTGGCTGTAAATGATGGAATTGGACCTTTTGCTGGGGTTATTTATCAACCTTTTATTGATGAGCTTTTCTTTGGTGGTTTTGGTAGTGCATACTACGAATTTAAAGGGAAAAGAGAAAAAATATTTACTAAAAAGTGTAAACATTTATCTGATGCGAAATTATTTTCTACTTTTCCTGAAATAGGAACGGCCGAGGAGCATAGAAAATTTCAGATTATAAATAAAAAAGTAAAGCAAACTAGATATGGCTTTGATTGTTATGCATATGCGTTACTCGCTATGGGGGCTATTGATATTGTAATGGAAGCAGGTTTGCAATCTTATGATGTTCAGGGCCCTCAGGCTCTTATAGAATCTTCCGGAGGGGTGGTTTCTTCCTGGTCTGGAAATAATCCGCAATATGGTGGAACATTATTAGCGTGTGGGAGCAAAAATATTTATGATGAGATTCTTTTGCTTTTAACCAGAAGTTGATTTAAGTCCTTTCGAGAGGAAGTCATCTATATGACTCCAAGCAGTTTTTTGTATTTTGGAAGTCTCAAGAAAAACTTCGTGTTTGGCTCTATTTATCTCAACTAGCTTAGAATTTACACTTTTCTCTGCAAATCTCTTTATAGCTTCATTGTCAACTACTGTTTCTTTGGCACTCATAAAAATTAAAATTGGAATTTTTGGTGATTTTGCCTTTTCTAATTTTTCGAGCTCTTGGGCAGTAGCAAGCCCCCAGCCAACTGTTGGAGGCCCCACCAAAAGTTTTGGCTCTGCTTTAACTATGCTTTGCAGGCGTTTAAATTGTTTTTCATCGCTTGTTAAAGCATTTTCTTTGGCTGAGGTCGTAAGCACATAGGGTTGTTTGCCCCCAGGATATAGCTTTATCTTAGCAATTCCTGGTGTTTTTATCACTGGGGCCAGACCTTTTATAAGGTTAAGGACAGCATTTTCAAACATTTTAGCACCCCATGCAGGTGCTGAAAAAATTGCTGCGGAGAAGCAGTGGTTTTTATTAGTTATTGCCCGAAGACCTATTAAACCACCCATTGAATGACTTACTAGGATAAAAGGCTTTGGTAATTTTTTAATCTCCTCAAGCGACATTAAGGCTTTTAAGTCAGTTTGGTACTCTTTATAATCGTTTATGTGGCCGATATCTCGTCGCCCAAAATACCGTTGGGACAACCCTTGAGAGCGCCAGTCTAGCGAAACTACAGAGAACTGCCGCTTTAAGAATTTTGAAATGGTATCTGAATACTTCTCTATATATTCTGTGCGCCCATTCAGAAAAAAAATAGTACCAATGGTTCCTGTGTTCCAGACACCATAGCGGATTTTAAAGCCATCTGGGGTATTAGTGAACCGTATTTTCCCCCCATCCGGGCGAAAGTCTTGCAGTTTTGAATTCATTTTAAGAAAAAATGCTACTTAATTGCATTGCAATAGACATGGAACCTTCTACCTTGAGTCTGCCAGACATAAAAGCTCCGGTTGGACTTAATTCACCAGCCATTAGTTCTGACACAGTATCAAAATCAGCAATTAGTGTGCATTCAGCTTCCCCATCCTCAATTCTGATGCCATTTGAATCAACCATTATTGAGCCTTCTCCATCTATTTGAAACTTCACACTTGCTCCGATATCTTCATTCTCTAATTTCTTTTTGACGGCCTCCAAAGCCTTTCCCATTAAATCACTCATTTGTTTTCCTGCAATGTTAATTTAAGCACCTGAAAAGGATGCTTAGCTTTTAAATTTCTTGAGGTTTGGGTATACTAATAGATAAAAAAAATCAAAGTATTTTATGAATTAAATTTTTATATTCTATATCCTTAGGTAACCGGTTATCTCGGTAATTGACATTTTTATTGCGGTGCATCTAATTCTAACAAGTTTAAACAAAAAAAGCGAAAATGACTGAATCTAATTTTAAAAAGGTTATTGCTGTCCTGGGTCCAACTAACACGGGTAAGACCCACTATGCTATAGATAGGATGCTAGCTCATAAAAGTGGATTAATAGGGTTTCCTTTGAGGCTTTTAGCTAAAGAAGTTTATGAAAAAATTTGCAGAATAAAGGGTGTATCATCTGTCGCGTTAATTACAGGTGAAGAGAAAATATTACCAAAAAATCCTTCTTTTTACATTTGTACGGTTGAAGCAATGCCAACGAAGCAAAGCTTTGATTTCGTTGCAATTGATGAAATTCAATTATGTGGAGACCCTGACCGCGGTTATATTTTTACTGATCGACTCCTAAATTTAAGAGGAGAAAAGGAAACTTTACTTTTGGGTTCTGATATTATCAAGGAACGACTTAATAATTTATGCCGCGATGTGGAATTCATTTATCGAACCAGACTTTCTGAGCTCAAGTATTCAGGGTCAAAGAAAATTTCAAGGCTACCGCCTAGGTCTGCCATAATAGGATTTTCTGTGGAAAGTGTTTATTCAATAGCAGAATTTGTGCAAAGACAAAAAGGGGGAGCTGCTGTAGTCTTAGGTGCTTTGTCTCCTAGAACTCGAAATGCTCAGGTTGAACTTTATGAAAATGGAGAGGTAGATTACTTGGTTGCCACAGATGCTATCGGTATGGGGCTGAATTTAGATATAAAGCATATTGCTTTTTCTAGCATAAAAAAATTTGATGGCAGAAGCTTTAGAAATCTTTTTCCAAATGAAATTGCTCAAATAGCCGGGAGAGCGGGGCGAAATCAAGTTAATGGTAGTTTTGGTGTCACCGGAGACTTGGGAGATTTGGATTCTAGATTAATCAACCTATTAGAAAACCACAATTTTCTACCAATTAAGAAACTTAACTGGAGAAATAGTAATTTAGATTTTAGCAGCGTGTTGCATTTAATAAAAACATTAGAACAAGAGCCTCCTAATTCTGATCTTGCGAAGGCAAGAGAGGCTGATGATATAATTGCTCTCAAGTCACTATGGGGTTTCAGACAAGTAACTGAGAAAGTTTTACATTCCTCGGACGTCCAATTATTGTGGAATGTATGTAAAATTCCAGATTATAGAAAAATCTCACACTCAGATCACTCTATGCTTTTAATGCAAATTTTTGAGTTTTTATCTAATTCTTGTAGAATACCGGATGATTGGTTACATTCCCATGTATTAAGATTAAATAAACTAGATGGAGATATAGATGTTCTTTCTAAAAGGCTATCATTTATTCGCACCTGGAGATATGTAGCTAATAGGAAAAGTTGGATAGATGACCCAGTCTATTGGCAAGGTTATACGAGGGAGATTGAAGATAAATTATCAGACGCCCTTCATGAAAAACTTAAACAGAGATTTATAGATAAAAGAACCTCTATTCTTATGAAAGGTCTGAGACAAAGGGAGACACTAGTGGCGGAAATAAGGGAAGATAATGCAGTTTTTATTGATGAACAATTTGTAGGTAAGCTAAACGGATTTATTTTTGAACTGGATAAATCTATACCATTAGAACAAAAGAAGACATTTGCTTCGGCGGCATCATCAGCATTATCAGATAAGCTACAGCTGCTAGCTGAAAAACTATATAGAGGGAATGATACGGAAATAGAAGTTTCTGATCAGGGTGAATTTATATGGCGTGACAATATAATTGGTACTTGCGAAAAAGGTAGCGATATATTTAAGCCTGAAATTGTGCCACTTGTAAGTGATTTCGTTCCTGCAGGAGTTCGAGATCAAATAAAACGGCGATTAGAGCATTTCCTTAAAAGAAAAATAGATAATCTTTTTGAGCCACTTTTTAATGTTCAGAATGATGAGGCTATTATCGGGGTTTCTCGTGGCCTAAGTTTTAGGCTTTATGAGTCTTTAGGTGTTATTCCTAGATCAGTAGTAATGGATGAAGTAAAGAAAATTACTCAAGAGGAACGGGCTTTACTAAGAAAGCATGGTATCAGATTTGGTCAATTTACTATATTTTTTCCTGCCCTTGTAAAACCGGGGCCAACTAAGTTAAGACTTATTTTGTGGGGAAAGTTTTTTGGTTTAAGTACAATACCTCCTGCTCCAGGCCCTGGATTGGTTAGCATAGAATTAACAGGCTCCGAACCTAAGGGCTATTTCCCTAGGGCAGGTTTAAGAGCAGCAGGAGATAGAGCAATTAGGATCGATATGCTCGAGAGGGTAGCAGATTTAATTAGGGAAGAAGATGGTGAGGTAGGATTTGAAGCAACGGCAGATATGTTGTCTTTAACTGGCATGAGCCATGAACAATTTTCTAATTTAATGGGAGGACTGAATTATAAAGTAACTGAGTCAGAAAGAGTTAAAAAGAAATCGGACCTTAAAGCCACTAACGAACAAGCTAGTGGTTTTAAAGAAGAAGAAGAGATTAGGGAGAAAGTTTATACTTTTTCATATCAGAAAAAGAGTGAAAAGACTTCTGTAAAAGAGAATAGCAATAGAAAAAGAAAACAAACTCATTTAGGAAGAAAAAATAATAAAAAAGAGTTAATAGGTAGAAAAAATTATGTGGGTAAAAATAATATAGTAAAGAGAGATAATAATTTTAAAATTGATCCTGATAACCCGTTTTCGGCATTGTTGGCTCTTAAAGAAAAATGACGGTAAAGTCTAATGAGACCATCAGAATAGATAAGTGGCTTTGGTTTGCAAGGTTTTTTAAGAATAGGAATCTAAGTGCGAGAATTGTTTCTCAAGGCAAAGTCAGGTTAAATGGTAGACGTATATCTAAGCCGTCTGCATCCTTAAAAAAAGGTGATGCGTTAACGTTTCCCCAAGGAAATATTCTTCGATTAGTCAAAGTTTTAGAACTTGGAAAACGAAGGGGGCCGTTTAAGGAGGCTCTAACATTATATGATGAAATAGAAGAGAAAATCTATGTTGATAAGGCAGTTTTCTCAAACCAAGTGACCCAAGAAATTCCTAAGAAAAAAATGAAATCTAGGCCTGATAAAAGGCAAAGGCGGGATATTTTGAATCAAAAATATGCATATTCAGTTGATTATTAGGACTATTTTTGGCATTAGTGTTAGAAAACAGGTGATTAAATATTGACATACATTGTGAATGATAAATGCATTGGATGCAAGTATACGGACTGCGTTGAAGTTTGTCCTGTAGATTGCTTTTATGAAGGAGAAAATATGCTTGTAATTCATCCTGATGAGTGTATTGACTGCGGCGTTTGTGAGCCAGAATGTCCCGCGGACGCAATAGTACCTGACACTGAGCCTGGAGCGGAGGATTGGGTAGAATTTAACAGAAAATATTCAGAACTTTGGCCAGTTTTGACGACAAGAAGGGATCCACTGCCTGGATCAGATGAAAAAGATGGTGAGGAAGGAAAATTAGAAAAATATTTTTCCGAGAACCCTGGCGAGGGAGACTAAATGAAAGAAAATGATATTTGGCCATTAACAGCTCTACAATAAGGCAGATAAAAAAAAGCCCTTCAAACTCCTAAACTTTTCTGTTATTATTATATTAAGTTTCTTTTATGCGGTTATCCATTTTTAGTAACCAACAAAAGCACAAATTTGAATGATTAGACGGTTTTGGTAGTGTGCCAAGACGCGTGAACTGTGGGTGAGATAATAAATGTTAGATTTTAAGACGGATGAATTTGTTGTTTATCCAGCGCATGGCGTTGGGAAAATTCTGGCGGTAGAGACACAAAAAGTAGCAGATATAGAATTGGAGATGTTCATTGTTTTTTTTGATAAAGACAAGCTGACGCTAAAAGTACCTACGGCAAAAGCTTTAGAAGTTGGAATGAGGCCTCTTTCCAGTAGGGAAGTTATAGAAAAGGCTATTCTTACCTTAAAAGGAAAAGCTAGGGTCAAAAGGGCAATGTGGTCTAGAAGGGCAAAGGAATATGAAGACAAAATCTATTCAGGGGATCTTTTATCGATTGCAGAAGTAGTTAGAGATTTGTATCGAGGAGAGGACAAGGAGCAGTCATATTCTGAAAGGCAGTTATATGAGGCTGCGCTTGAGCGTCTGACGCGAGAGATGGCGATAGTTGATGGCCTAGAAGAGCAAATTGCTCAAGAGAAAGTAGATGAAGTATTAGGTGGTAGGGCTGCTTAAATTTACTCAGTTAAGGTAACTTCCAGAAATCCGACACCACTATGGCTCCCCGTAAAAGAAACCGGCCCTTCCCAGTAAGGTATAAATGTATTCATATATGAGTTCCGGTTTATCGGTTTAATAGTAATGTTTAGATTCTCACTAGGAATTTCGATTTTCCAATCTAAATGGATTTTATCTTTTTTGATCTGGTTTGATAATTTAGGCCGCAAAATAAATTTTTGAGGTTGGAGTGATTTATATTTGCCATTTCTATAAATTCTTGTGCCAGAAAAAAATGACCTGCCACTTTTGCTTTTTACTTCGAATACCATGAGTTTGGAACCATCATCGAAATGTAAACCTAACCAGTTCCAACCTATCTGATCCTCATCCAGAAGTTCACTTGACCATTCTCTATCAGCCCAGGCTTTTCCCTCTACCTCATGGGTGATCCCATTTATTTCTACTGAACCATCAACCTTAAAGAATGGTTGACTGTAGTAGAAAGACTTAGCTCCAGAGGGCGATTTTTTGCTTACACCATTTGGGCCATGAAGTACCAAGGGTTTTTGCGAACTTATTTTAAGATTATATGAGAATTGGTCCCCAGCAGCATTTAATTGAGCATTATTCCAATCTCCTGAGAAGTTCCAGTCATCAATCCAGGCCTTAAAGGGGGATGCTTGAGCCCCAGCTTGTCCAACACCACCTCGTGCAAACTTTTCTGAAAAAAAATGATAATTTTTTGTCGTAACAGCTGCATGACCCATCCAAATTTGAGAGGTTTTCCATCCGTTTAAAATTCCGGTATTTTCTAATGAAGATCTAAAAAGTGTCCATTGTATTCCTAAAGGTTCATCATCCTGATTTTTCAGATTTGCGGTAACGTACCACCACTCCGTTCTAAAAGAAGGATGAAAACCATGATCTTTAGGGAATTCAAGTTTTACATTTTGATCGACTGAAGAAAAACTATTTTTTGCTTCGCTAAGATTAGTGAAGCTTTTTGCATGCAGTTCGTATGTTGGTCCAAGAAAAAATACTAGTATGATGAAGAAAAGTCTATTCACTATTAAAAACCCTTAGGTACTCTCTTGCAGATGAAGAACTATTTCTAATTAGTGGTATTGCCAAGGAAATTGTAATAATTGATACTGACATAATTGTTAACTTCATCCAGTCATTGGGGTAAATTGCGTTTGGTAGTTCCCAGCCGAAAGCAGTAACATTTATATATTTAGTTAATATATAGGATATTACTACACCCAGAGGTATAGCAAAAATTATAGCAATAATAGCGAGCATAATGGATCGGGAAAATTCTTGGAAAATTAAAATTTTGGGAGAGAAACCCATTGCCCATGCTGGAGCTAACTGACTTCTACGAATTTCACTTATAGAAATAATAGTGCTAAAAATAGCTAATCCTGAGATCATTAAGGTAAGCAAAGAAAGACTATTCGTTATCGTGAATGTCTTTTCAAAAATTTTAAGGGAAGAACTTTTAACAGTTCTCTGGTCTGTAATCCAAGCTGAATCAAAAGGAAATTTTTTCTCTACTAGATCAATGAATTTATCAACTTCTTTTTCTTCAATTCTCACTGCATAAGTTCTAGGTTTAAGTTTGGGAAAATTTGATATGAATCTATTGAGAGGTATCATCATTTGAATCTTAGGGTTTCCATAGTCTGAGTAGATTCCACTAATTTTTTTATCATGCAAACCAGTAGGGAGTTTCACAGTGAAGTTATCTCCTACTTTTAGCCCTAACTTTAATGCAAACTGTTCATTAATTAGCCACCCCATGTCGGATTCAATATCAGCCCAACAATCATCAAGACATTCAAGCAATGGCCAATTTTTCCTGTAAGTGTCATGCGGTTTAAATGCAAAAATGGTAGCTGGAAGATCTTTAATTTTAATGTTTGTGCCGTAAATTGGAAGTATAGTCTCAGAGTGTAAATTTATGAATTCTAAGATTTTGGGTCCGAATTTTGGATTAGGAATTTTAAGATAAATTTCAGCTGCCAGCCTTTTGTCTAGCCAAGAAGTAAATGTCACTCGAAAAGAATTAACCATTCCGCTCACGCCAATATTAATGGAGAAAGCCAGCATTATTGCCATTAATGCGATGTAAAGTAATTGGGTTTGAGATTTAGTTTCCGACCAAAACCATTTAGCACCTATGGATTGGCTAAAAAAAGAAAAAGCGTCCAGAAGTATCATTAACATATAGGGTAGTAAGAGAGTGAAGCCTAATAGCACTGAGGTCATTAATAAAAATGAAAATATAAGATTGTTTGAAAATATAAATAACATAATTCCCACGGCTAAGAAAATAATGCCTATAACCAAGAGTAAAGTCGCATTAGATCTGTTTTGGGAAACTAAACTTGCGTAATGGGCACTTGAAAGAATATTGACTTTGTTAATTTTAAATAGATAATTTGATGACGCCAGTAAAACACCTACTATAACTATAGAAAAATTGGCCAGCCACAAGTTTATTGGTAGAGCAATGCCATCAATTGCAGGAACTCCAAACAGGCCTTTCAAGGTGCTGTTTACATCAGGTAATAAAAGCGTAGCTAAGTAATAACCAAGAATTGTTCCAAGGAGACCACTTATTATAGCTATTATGAGTAACTCTATTATTATGGCTATATTAAGCGAAATTTTTGAAACTCCTATTACAGATAAAGAGCCAATTAATTTACGTTTTTGTTCAATTCCCAAATTAATAGCTGAATAAAAAATAAAGATTCCAACAAAGAAAGCTAAGAAACCAAAAGCTGTTAAGTTTAGATGGAAACTTCTAGTCAGCTGGTCAAAATCTGAACTAGAATTAGAGTTAACTAAGGTTAATTTATTCTCATTTATGAACGTATAGTCTAAGTCGTGTTCTGGAGAGTATAGTTCCAGGCGAGAAATTAGACCTTTTTTATTTAGAATTTCTTGAGCAATTCCTATATCCACTATTATTTTATTATCGGCAAGGTTCTCATTTATTTCTACTTCTGAGAACAATCCCTCTTGGTTTGCCCTTATAGCAGTAAAGCTATTGGCAAATACCGTGTAGGGGGGGGTAATAAAATCAAGTAGTTCGCTTTGGTTGGCCCTCGAATCAAAGTAATTTGAGTTTTTCGAAATTGGGTCTAATCCAAATATTTCGTATTCTCCATAATTTCCCTTAAATGTTCCAGAAATTACAGGACTAACCAAAATACCTATCTTTCGAAATTTAGAGAAAATATCATCAGAAAAGAAATCCTTTTCTGATGATATTAGTATAGGAACTTGTGATATTTCATAAATTGAGGCGGCTTTGTCGTATGAAAGCTTAGCTTGTTTATTAATTGTAGCCACACCTGACCAAAGGGCAGATGCAACTGATAAGCACAAAATCATTAAAACCAGTTGGATTGGCTTTTTCTGCCAGTGTGATAAGATGGTAAGGACAGTTAGTACAATAGAATTCAAGATTTTAACTTTCCATCCTTAAGTTTAAGCTTAATGTCTAACTTGGAAGCGAAAGCTTTACTGTGTGTGGCTACTAATAATGTCGCGCCAATTGAATTTATCATATCCAACAGCATTTTAATTACGACTTTCGAATTTTGATCATCTAAATTTCCAGTAGGTTCGTCAGCAAACAACACTTTTGGCTTTGCCATTATTGCCCTGAGGATCGCAACTCTTTGTTGCTCTCCTCCAGAAATTTGATCAGGATATCTATTTAGCAAATTTTTTAAACCTGCTGTTTCAATAAGTTGTTCTGCCAAATAGCGGTCCCATTTACCAGATAGACGGGCATGAAATCCAATATTTTGCCAAACTGTTAAGCTATTTATCAAATTGAAACTCTGAAAAATTATAGCTAATTCATTCCTTCGTATTAGGGCTCTTTCTTTTTCAGTTGAGTTCCACATAGAAACATTATTGAATTTTACTTCACCCCTAGTTGGAGGTTCAAGTCCAGAAAGAATATTAAGAAAAGTACTCTTTCCTGACCCACTCTCGCCAATCAGAGCAATTGTTGAACCTTGAGTTATATTAAGGTTAATATCCTTGAGGGTGTAGTGATTTTCATTTCCTGGATAACTTTTGGATAGGTTTTTAACCTTAAAAATAACTTTGTTGGATTTCATGTAATTCAGTTACAATTAATTCATATCAAGGGCATTTTTTTTGAGCAGCTCGATAGGAATGATGTCTAGTGCTGATTTGTGTGTGGAGGCGAGTGAGACCTTAGGGGCACAGCCTTCATTCTCAGCTTCAAGCCAGCGGGTAGCGCATAGACACCACTTGTCTCCAGGGTTCAACCCTTCAAAGCCAAACTCTGGTTTAGGCGTAGTCAGGTCATTACCTTGCTTTTTGGAAAAAGCTAGAAACTCCTTTGTCACATAAGTGCAAACAGTATGGCTGCCCACATCTAGAGCATTTGTGTTGCAACATCCATCCCGGAAAAATCCAGTCATTGGGTCAAAAGAACAAGGCTGTAGTTCTCCATCTAAAACGTTTACACTCTCATATTTACCTAAAAGAGGGTTTTTCATGAAATTTTTACTCCCGTATTTTTAATTCACGAATTATGTCTTATTATATGAATAACTAGTATTTAACATAGAAAGTTCAATATTATAAATTTTTTTAAATACCAGATTAATTAATATGAAGGAATAAATTTGGATAAAACATGGTATGAGCATACCTTAGAACATAGTTTTAAAAGCAACTTTCATCTCAAAAGCAATTCAAATTATGATGTTGTTATAGTAGGAGGTGGGCTGGCCGGGTTAAGTTTGCTACTAAAGCTGGTGGAATCTGGTATAGATGTACTCCTTATTGAGTCTGAAGTTATAGGGGCAGGAGCTTCGGGAAGAAATGGTGGATTTTGTTCACCGGGCTGGTCCCAAGATTATGATATTCTATCGAACTATTTGGATCTAGAAACTGTTAAAGAATTAGACAGGATTGCATCACTCGGAGTTATGTGGATGAGGAAAAAATGTCATGAAAAAGGTTATGAAAATACATACTTGACGGAAGGAATCATAACATGCTTTTTGGGTGGGAAGGAAAGGGAAGTTGAACAGAAGGTAAAAAAATATAACAAAATTTTTGGATCTAACAATGCATTCTTAACCAAAAATGATTTGCGAGACATTGTAGTATCAGACCGATATCTTTTCGGAATTAAAAAAGATAACGCTTTTCACTTTCATCCATTAAATTTTATAAACTCATTGGCTAGTGAATGCACTGCTAAGGGAGCAAAAATTTCTGAAAAATCTCGATTAATTAGTTTTGATAAAAACTCCAATCATTTCGATTTAAAGATCTCTACAGAGCAAGACATTAAAACAATTAGATCAAATAAAGTCGTTTTTGCTACCGGTGGCTATGCAGGCTCAGAAATAAAGTCGTTACGGAAATACTGGATACCTATAAAAACCTTTATAGGTGTCACGGAACCTCTAGGAAAAAGAATTCAGGATCTGTTTAAAAGGAATTTTGGGTTTAGTGACAATAGGCGGGCAGGAAATTATTTTCGGATCGTTGGAGGTGATAGGATTTCTTGGGGAAGAGGAATTTCAGCTTTTGGAGATATTTCTAAAAGTCTTATAAAAAAACAAGTTTCTGCCGATATTAATTTCTTTTTTCCTCAGCTCGGCAAGATTAATATAGATTATGCGTGGTCTGGGAAAATGGCCTATGCTAGCCACATGATGCCCTATGTAGGACCTATACAGGTAGGAAAAGAAGAAGGCTTATTTGCTCTTACAGGTTTTGGGGGGCATGGGATGAATACTGCTCCCGGTTCGGCAATTATTTTGGCTGATTATTTGATTAGCGGTGGGAATAGTTGTAATGCATTCAATGCTTTTAAAAGAACATGGAATGGTGGATTCTTGGGGCCTTATGCTGCAGAAATCAAGTATACTTATCTAAGATTGCGAGATTATTTAGAGCAAGTCTATCAGAGGCATTAGAGACGATTTTAGGATCTCAAAGTTATTTCTTTAGCGAATAAACTTGCTATCAAGTTAAGCATTGCTACAAAAACTAAACTAAAAAATACGGTTTCAATACCTGCCGAAAATGATTTTTCAACAGCGACAATTTGCGAGGCATTCAGATTCACTAAACTTCCAGGCTCTATAGAAAATATGTCATCAGGTGATGTAAATATTTTTTCAGTTGGCAAAAAATTCATTGAACGTTTGATGGTTAAAACAAAGATTACTGAAAAAAAGGCTACCCCGAACGTACTTCCAATTTGGCGAAACATGGTTAATGCTGCAGTGGCTGTTCCTATTTGATTAATTTTTACAGTATTTTGAACTGCAGTGGTTATAACACTAAGTTGTGGACCTAAACCTATCCCAATTAATAACAAAATAAATCCTATCGTTACCCCATTAGTTTCAGCGTTCATTCTACTCATCCAAAAAAGTCCTGCTATCAAAAAGATACTACCGAAAGTGGGCAACAATTTGTATTTTCCAGTTTTACTCATAACAATTCCGCAAGTGGAGGTTGAGGCAATTATCCCTATTGTTAATGGTAGTATTTGCATTCCTGAAGATGTTGGTGAATATCCTTTTGCCATCTGGAGGAAAACTGGTGTGAAGGTCAACGTGGAAAGTAAGATAGCTCCTGAAAGAAATCCGATAAAAACATAGGCCGAAAAATTATTTAATTTAAAGAGGTCCATTGGTAATAAAGGATCATCTGTCGAAAACTCTATTCGAACAAATACCCAAGTAGATATAAAACATATAAGTAATAGAAAGTAGAAGAAACTAGATCCAATTTTAATTTCTTTTCCTGAAAAGCTTGCAATTAGGACAAAAGCTGTAAGAGCTATGCTTAAGAAAAAAGCACCCTTATAATCTATATTTGTAGGTTTTCTTTTATGGGGGATTTTGAAGCCAAACTGAAATATTATTTGGGCGAAAATGCATATGGGAATATTAATTAGAAATATCCAATGCCAGCTAAAGTTGTCTACAAAAAAACCTCCCAAAAGTGGTCCAATAATAGATGAAGTTCCAAACACCGCGGCAAATAAACCTTGGATCTTACCTCTTTCTCTTGGAGAGACCAGGTCTGCAGCTAGTGTGAGGGCTAGAACGAAAAGACCACCTCCTCCTACTCCTTGAACTGCTCTGGCGACAATTAAGGTTAAAAGATTGTTAGCTAATCCAGAAAATAGAGAGCCAAAGAGAAAAATTATTACAGCAAACTGCATGACTATTTTTCGTCCAAAAATATCCCCTAACTTTCCATATATTGGAGCTACGACGATTGAAGTTAGAAGATAAGCTGTTACCACCCAACTCATTTTATCCAAACCACCGAGGTCATTCATAATGGCAGGTAAAGCGGTTGAAACTATGGTTTGGTCAAGAGCTGCAAGCATTAATAAAGAGCCAATAGCTGCTAATAAAACTTTTGGTATTTTAGCGTACGCTTCCATTGTTCGATCTTTCACAAGATAGTTTGGTTCTAGTATGATTTATTGCTTTCAAAATCTCTATATGCGAGTGAAGACTTTGTCTAGACTGCCATGAATTGGTATAGAAAATTTTTATGTTACTTTTGACATAAATAAAACTTTAGATAATACTGCTAGGAAAAAAAGGAAAAAAAAATGAAAACAAGAGCTGCAGTGGCTGTGGAAGCTGGGAAACCATTGGAGATAACTGAGGTCAATTTAGAAGGACCGCAGGAAGGGGAAGTTTTGGTGGAGATTATGGCCACTGGTATCTGCCATACTGATGGTTATACATTGTCTGGTGCTGATCCCGAAGGAATTTTTCCTTCAATTTTGGGACATGAGGGCGCGGGAATTGTACGAGAAGTAGGTCCTTCTGTCTCATCTGTTAAACCTGGAGATCATATTATTCCTCTTTATACTCCAGAGTGCAGAGAGTGTGAGTATTGTCTTCACCCTAAAACTAATTTGTGTCAGGCTATTCGAGAAACACAAGGAAAAGGACTTATGCCAGATGGAACTAGTCGATTTTCTACTTTGGGTGGGAAACCGCTGCACCATTATATGGGTACATCTACATTCTCTAACTTTTCTGTAATGCCTGAAATTGCTGTAGCAAAAATTCGTGAGGATGCCCCTTTCGATAAAGTATGCTATATAGGTTGTGGTGTTACTACGGGAATTGGGGCAGTTCTGAATACCGCCAAGGTAGAAGAAGGAAGCAAGGCCATAGTATTTGGATTAGGAGGTATAGGGCTAAATGTTATTCAAGGATTGAGATTAGCTGGAGCTGATCAAATCGTCGGTGTCGATCTAAATCCAAGTAAAGTTGAATTGGCAAAAAAATATGGAATGACACACTTTGTTAATCCTTCAGAAGTTAAGGATGATATGGTGGCCTACCTTGTTTCCTTAACCAACGGCGGAGCTGACTATACTTTTGATGCCACAGGCAATGTCGGAGTCATGCGTACAGCTTTAGAATCTGCTCACAAAGGTTGGGGAGAAAGTATAATCATTGGGGTAGCTGGGGCAGGCCAAGAAATTTCAACTAGACCCTTTCAGCTTGTTACTGGAAGGCAGTGGCGTGGAACCGCATTTGGAGGAGCCAGAGGCCGTACAGATGTGCCAAAAATTGTAGATTGGTATATGGATGGAAAAATAGATATTGATTCGATGATCACACACACCCTTCCATTAGAAAAAATAAATGATGGGTTTCACATGATGCATGAAGGAAAAAGTATCCGGTCAGTAGTATTATATTAGTGATCTGATAGTAAGTATCGGTAGAAAATTTGAATTTTGAAGATATCAAACTCCTAAAGCTTTCAGAAGGGGTCGTGAGTTTAGCTCTTAATAGACCAGGAAAGAGAAACGCGCTTTCTGAAAACATGATTAAAGAGCTAGTAACGGCCATTAATATTATTGATAAAGACAAAGACTGTAGGCTAATTAAACTGGAAGGCGAGGGAGAGGTATTTTGTGCTGGAGGAGACCTTGAATGGATGAAGGAGCAGGCTAACTCGACCCGGGAAAAAAGAATAAATGAAGCAAGAAAATTGGCAAAGATGTTTAGAATTTTAAATTCTGTATTCAAGCCAATATTGGGTGTGATAAGAGGTGATGCCTATGGAGGCGGGATAGGCTTAATCTCAATATGCGACTATTCCATTTCTAGTTCAGCAGCTAAATTTGGTTTGACTGAGTCTCGTTTGGGTTTAATTCCGGCTACAATAAGTCCCTATGTAATTTCAAGAATTGGTGAAAGTAATTGTCGGGATATTTTTTTGTCAGGAGAGATATTTAATGCAGAAAAAGCTAATAAAATTGGTTTGGTAAATGAAGTTGTAAAACCTTCTGATCTTGAAAAGTCAGTAGATTCATACATTTCTTTTTTTAAGAAAACATCCAGACAGGCAGTATCCTCTTCCAAGGCACTTATTCAAACTTTGCGGCCTAAGGTTTCAGATAAATTAATAGATGAAACTGCAAAGAGGTTGGCGGACACATGGGAGTCTAATGATGCACAAAAAGGAATAAAAGGATTTTTGGATAAATCCAAAGTTACCTGGTAAACAATATAACTTAGGAAATTAAATCTTTTAAATTATTAGTTGGGTCTTTTACTATTTCTTTTTTTGGAGAAATTTTGGTATCTATTAATCTTTTTCCTACCATGTAATCCCTCGGAGCATTAATTGCATCCACTGCCAAAAGGTTATTTTCTTCATAGTACCAAAAGGAAACACTATTTGCATCATTTTTTCGTTCAATAATCTCTGTGAATCCTGAATTTAAACCTGCTATTTGAAGTTTAATATTGTACTGGTCAGACCAGAACCATGGTTTTGGATTATAGGAAATGTTTGCCCCAGTTAAGTTCTGAGCAATTGTTTCAGCATGGTCAATGGCATGACCTACACTTTCAAGTCGAATATTTTCACCATTTATAGGGAAAGACGCGCAATCCCCAACTGCCCATATATTTTCATCTGACGTTAGGCCTTTAGAGTTCGTCCAAATTCCATTTTCTATTTTGAGACCACTTTCTTCAGCCAGAAAGATTTCTGGGCTAGCTCCAATGCCAGTAATTACGAAATCGCAATCAAAGGAGGAGCCATCTGAAAAAATGGCAAGAATTTTTTCACTTTGGTTTCTAATGGTTGCAACGGATATTTTTTCGCAAATCTCTACCCCTTTGGAAATATGAACGTCTTTCAAATAATTTGAGGTTTCTTTACACGCTACCCTTTGGAGTATTCTTTCTGCTGACTCGACTAATCTAACTTTCAATCCTTTTTCTGCGCATACTGCAGCTGCTTCTAGGCCTATATAACCTCCTCCAATAATTAGAACCACTCCTGCTTCAGAGAACTTCTTTTTAAGCTGGTTTACATCATGAATGTTTCTGATCGAAAAAATATTCTCAACGCCACTGGTTATTCTCTTTGGCAATTCATTTGGCTTTGCGCCAGTGGCGAGGATGAGTATGTCGTATGAAATTTTCTCAGATCCTAAAAGTACAGATTTTTTGTTGCGATCAATAGAGGTAACTTTGGTTCCTAGCCTAAGATTAATATTGTTTTCCATATAATAATTTTCTTGCTTGAGAAACAGTCTTTCGAGATTGATTTTATCTAGAAGGTAAGCTTTTGAAAGTGGAGGTCTTTGATAAGGTAGAAAGTCTTCCTCACATATTACAGTAATAGAATACTCGAAATCTATAGTTCTAAGTTTAGATAAAAGGGATACGGTAGCTTGGCCGCCTCCAACTATTACTACATTTTTTTTCAATTTAACTCTTTCTAGAAAAACCTAATTAAAATTAAAGAAACGTGCAATTAATCCTTAGTGTGGAAATTGGTTGAGGATATTTTTTTGACAATCATAGATATAGAAATATCACCTATATTTTCAAAAGTTAAATGTATTATATGTTTTTCTGAAAGCTTCAATGAAGTATTTAGTTTCATAAACATAATGTGCATTCCGCCAGGTTCTAAAGAAACTGTAGAACTGGCCGGAATCAAAACCCCATCCTTTAGGGGCGTCATTTTCATTATCCCATATTCCTGCTTCATGAGATGGAATTCACTCATTTCTGCAAATTCAGCTTTTACATTAATTAACTTTATTTCTTCTTTTCTAGAATTTTTGATCTTAAGATATCCTGCTGTATTAGGATTTCCTTGGGGAACCTCCCTTACCCAACCTTCAGTGATCTCTATATCATCTAATACTATCTTTGAGTAATTGATTTCACTAGCAGGCAGTTGAGAAGCACTTAAGAAAGTAAATAATAATAAATAATGTAAAAACTTCACAGAAAAAGCTCCTGAATATAAGTAAATTAAAGTAAAAATAATTTCCTTAAGGGATTTACTCAATAAAAAAATTAAGTCAAATGGATAAATTTATTTTGACGATTTTGATGGTGGGAGTTAGATTTTATCCTAAAGAATGGGAGTTGTATTATGAAAAGAATAGGAACTCAGGAAGATTGGTTTAATAGAGCAAAAGCAGTCCTTCCTGCTGGAGGTTTCGGAAATTTTGACCATCACATGATTATGAAAAAAGGTAAGGGAAGTCATATTTGGGACGAAGATGGCAATGAATACATTGATTACCTGATAGGTTCTGGACCAATGCTTTTAGGTCATGGGCATCCTGAAGTTTTGGAAGTTGTTTTTGAACAAATATCAAAGGGAATGACCTTTTTTGCTAACAATGCAGCTGGTATTGAATTGGCTGAGGAGATAATAAAAGCTGTCCCCTGCGCTGAATTTGTTAGATATGTTACATCTGGCGGTGAGGCAGATATGTATGCAATACGGTTAGCACGTGCCTATACTGGTAAAGAGAAGATTTTAAAGTTCGAAGGTGGTTATCATGGTATGTCTGCTGAAGCCCAAATGAGCCTGGCACCATCTCGATTGCAAAACTTTCCAATGGCAGTTCCGGATAGTGCAGGTATCCCGAATTCGGTAAGGGATGAAATGGTAATATCTCAATTTAATGATTTTGAAATCACAAAGAGTCTCCTTGATGAATATGATAAAGATTTAGCAGCAATCATTGTCGAACCATTACAGCGAATTATACCGCCAGTTGATGGGTTTTTACAATTCTTAAGGGATGAATGTACAAAAAGGGGCATTGTATTAATTTTTGATGAAATTGTAACTGGTTTTCGATTTGATTATGGTGGTGCTCAAAGTCTCTATGGTGTTACTCCAGATCTTTGCTCTTTAGGCAAAATTATAGGAGGTGGGTTCCCCCTTGCTGCTGTTGCTGGAAAAAATGAAATTATGGCTCATTTTGATAAAGCTAAGGTTGGGCAAGATGGTTTCCTAATGCAATTAGGTACTCTAAGTGGTAATCCTGTAGCTTCCATTGCTGGCCTCAAAACAATGGAGATTTTGCGACGAAACGGAAGCTATAAAAAATTAAGAGAAATTGGAAAGAAACTAATGAATGGAGCTTCTGATTTACTAAATTCTTGTGGGATAAATCATAGAATAGTAGGAGATCCAGCTCTATTTGATATTCTTTTTACTGGACGAGATGTTTTGAATTATCGAGATACACTAGGAGCGGACTCTGAGAAGTCTAATATGTTTAACAAGGTTTTGAGAGAAAATGGTATTTTTAAGGCTGGTGCAAAATTGTATCCATGTCTTGCTTTAGATAACCATGATGTTGAAAAAACAATAACAGCTTTTGGGAAGGCAGCGCAATCTATTGCTAATTAAAGTTGGGATTATTTTTTTGAGAAATGCATGCCAATGCGATTGATGCGAGTCGAGCTGCAGGCGGATCAGCTCGACTGGTAAGTAGTAAAGGAACTTTGGCTCCGAGAACTAGCCCTGCTGCACACCCAGAGCCTAAATAAACGAGAGATTTAAATATTGCATTTCCTGATACTATATCAGGGACGATTATACCATCTACTTTTCCACAGACCTTACTTTGGGAAAGACCCTTAATCTTAGCGGCTTTGGACGAAAAAATAAGGTCAAGTGCTAAGGGGCCTTCAAAATCAGCTCTTTTTATATTTTTAGAGGCCCAATCAGATAATTTTCTAGCCGTTAAAGTCGTCGGCATGCTTTCCATAAGATTTTCGCTAGCCGATAAGAATGCTATTTTCGGTTTTTCTATTCCTATATTCTGAAGGACTTCAACAACTAATTTAGTAGCTTGTTTTTTAGTATTTTCGTTTGGTTCAACATTTACAGCTGCATCAGATATCATAACTCCCTTGCTCCCATCAGGAGGCGTAATATAAAACATATGAACTAAGCGGCCACGTAACCTCAGATTGTTCTTTGAAGCTATTGCAGCCTTTATAAACACATCTGAATGTACATTTCCTTTCATAAGTATTTCGGCATTTCCAGCACCACAGATTTCAGAGGCTTTATTGGCGGAATCCATTTCACCTTTAGAATTTATTTTTTGAAATTCTGATATATCCCAATTCATTTCATTTGCTATTGTATTTATTTTTTTTGTATCTCCAACAAAGATTGGGGTCATGATTTTTTTATCATATCCCATTTTTGCCGATAGCATAACAATCTTGTTTGCCGCGTCAGCAATGGCTACACGAGGTTTAACCTTTACATTTTTTGCAAGCTCTAAAAGATGTGTTGGACAAACTATTGTATTTGAATTTGTTATGAAGGAATTTATCGCCATTTAATGGTTCTTTTTGCTGATCATCTAATATGATTAAACTTTAATTCTTCATATCAATGTTGGAAACACCAGCAACTTCAACGGGTTTTTTCATAGCATCTCGCCTGAATGGTTCCCCTAATTCTTGATTCAACATTACCTCTATGAAAGTGGTCTTATTTTCTTCCATTTGTTTATTTATTGCTTTAGATAATTGCTCGGTGAGATCTTTCATTGTATGAACTTCAATTCCAATGAGACCGCATGCTGACGCAATGCCAGCATATGACACGTTATCAGACAGTTCTGTTCCAACAAAATTATCATTGAACCAAAGAGTGGTGTTACGTTTTTCGGCGCCCCACTGGTAATTTCTAAATATAATCATTGTAATTGGAGGCCATTCACCTCTTCCAATAGAAGTCATTTCATTCATTGAAATTCCAAAAGCGCCGTCTCCGGCAAATCCAATAACAGGCATGTCTGGCTTTCCTATTTTTGCACCTACTATTGATGGCAAACCGTAGCCACAGGGTCCAAATAAGCCAGGAGCCAAATATTTTCTGCCTTCTTCAAAAGTTGGATAAGCATTGCCTATAGCACAATTATTTCCAATATCAGAAGAAATGATTGCGTCCTTTGGAAGGCTCGTCTGTATTGCACGCCATGCCATTCTTGGAGACATTTTCTGCGGCTCTCTTTTTCGTGCTCGTTCATTCCAAGTAGTTCCAGGATCGTCTTCTTCATGATCCATTGACGTTAATTCTTGAGCCCAACTAGATTTTGTTTGAGCGATCAAATCTTTTCGCGCTTTTTGTTTTTCTTCATTAGAATCTTTCCTAATAAGGTTTTTAAGAGATTTAGTTACTTTTTTAGCATCTCCTACTATTCCGACTGAAACTTGCTTGGTAAGGCCTATCCGACTTCCTTTCAGGTCTACCTGGATAATTTGTGCTTTATTAGGCCAATAATCAATTCCATAACCAGGCAAAGTCGAGAAAGGGTTTAAG
Organism: uncultured Alphaproteobacteria bacterium; assembly: GCA_902533625.1. Classification (GTDB taxonomy): domain Bacteria; phylum Pseudomonadota; class Alphaproteobacteria; order Rhodobacterales; family Rhodobacteraceae; genus CACKLF01. The sequence continues at coordinate 182,198 of CACAMI010000002.1, forward strand.
CGTGTTCCTAAAGCTAACACAACATCTGCTTTCGCAATAAGTTGCATAGCAGCCCTTGACCCATTATAGCCAAGAGGTCCTACATGCAGAGGATGACTTCCTGGAAATGCATCATTATGCTGATAACCGCAACAAACCGGGGCAGATAATTTTTCTGCCAACTCAACAGTTTCCTGAATTGCCCCACTAAGAACAACCCCTGCTCCATTTAAAATTACTGGGAATTCTGCTTCCGATAATAGCTTGGAAGCCCTTGCTATCGCTTCTGCTCCGCCTGCTGGGGTCTCAAAGTCAATAATTTCAGGAATGTTTAAATCCACAACTTGAGTCCAGAAATCTCGTGGAATATTTATTTGAGCAGGTGCTGATGCTCTTTTCGCTTCCATTATTACTCGATTTAAAGTTTCTGCGATTCTGGAAGGGTCTCTTACTTCCTCTTGATAGCAAACCATATCTTTGAATAATGCCATCTGTTCTACTTCTTGAAAACCGCCTTGGCCTATTGTTTTATTTGCAGCTTGTGGAGTGACCAAAAGAAGTGGAGTATGGTTCCAGTATGCGGTTTTCACTGGAGTAACAAAGTTTGTGATTCCCGGGCCATTTTGAGCAACCATCATAGACATTTTGCCGGTGGACCGAGTAAACCCATCTGCCATCATGCCTGCATTACATTCGTGAGCTGCATCCCAGAACGTTATGCCTGCTTTCGGAAATAAATCCGAAATTGGCATCATTGCTGATCCTATTATTCCAAAGGCATGCTTTATGCCATGATTTTGCAGCACCTTTACAAATGCTTCTTCTGTAGTCATTTTTGTCATCACTGGTTGCTCACTCTCTATAGTATGGTTTCCGAGTTTATCTATTCCTATAAAGGTCTTTGGGAATGATTCTGTTCTTTACTAGAACTAAGATAATAGACAGCTTTAATGAAAGCCGACAAGATGAATTTAATCAATTAAGTTCTATGATCCAGAAAAATATCAAAAAGATTAATAAAAGACTCGTATCCTTCATTTGAGCATGGTAAACGCTCCCTTATAACCCACAAAAAAATAATGTGTGGGTAGTTTTTAGGGAGATAATTAATGAAAAATAATTTTAAAAATTTAATCGGTTCCTCGCTATTGGCATGTGCTTCAGCGTTTGGAACTATCGCTAATGCTGCAGATAGCGTTAATGTGGCATTTTTTCTAGAATGGGCAACACCAAACCAAATTGCTAAAGTTGACAAAGCTTATGATGAAGCAATGGGGGTTGATGTTAATTGGACAGATTTTTCTACCGGAACAGGTATGACAGAAGCTATGTTAGCAGGCGATATTGATATTGCGTATTCTCAAGGTTTATCACCTTTTGTCACTGCTATTCAGCAAGGAGCTCCATTAAAGATGGTTGCTGTAGCTGTTGTTTATGAGGCTAATGACTGTTTTGTAAGGGACGGTTTGGGTATAGATTCTTCAAATGCGAGTGAACTGGAAGGTAAAACCGTTGCTGTACCACTTAATACAATGGCCGATTATGCATTTAGAATGTATATGAACGAATTAAATGTTGATACTTCAACTATGACCATTGTTGACCAAGCTCCGGCTGATGGTGCGGTTTCTCTTGCAGATGGGTCAGTAGATATGGCGTGTATTTTTGGTGGAGCATCTGCTAAAGCAGCGGGTGAAGTTGGTTCTCCAATTATGAGCACTCAGCAAAAAACTGATGCAGGCATAGGATCCTTTGATGTAATTTCTGTCACTGAAAAATTTGCTACTGAGAATCCTGAACTTTTGAGGGCGTTCCTAGAAGTTACTGAAGAGGCAAACTCTAATTGGACTGCTTCTGATAGTCAGATAGCTAAAGTAGCAGCTGACGCAGGAATGGATGTTAGTACAACAAAAAATCAAATGGCAGGCTTTATTTTTCCAACTGCACAAGAGCAGATGGATGGATTTTTCGGTCCTGAAGGTATAGCGGCTTCAGCTGCTGCTGCTTTAGGTTTGGTTTTTTCTAGTGACTCCGATGGGTCAGCAATAGCTAAGACCATTGACGGGTCTTTCCTTAACTAAAATTATAATAATCCAGAGGCAAAGATTTTTATTTGCCTCTGAGTTTCCGTTTATGGCTTAGTAAAGATGTCAAGTCTTGAATGTAAAAATGTCTCAATGACATTCTTGAACCCACAAAGCAAAACAACTGTGGACGCTCTTAGCGATATTAATTTTTCTTTAAAAAAAGGAGAGCTCCTTGCAGTTCTCGGTCCATCGGGATGTGGGAAAACTACACTGTTAAATATGATAGCTGGTTTTTTAGAGCCAACAAAAGGTAATATTTTTTTAGGCGATGAAAAGATAACTGGCCCTGGTTTAGAGCGGGGAATGGTTTTTCAACAGGGAGCCTTGTTTGAGTGGCTTTCAGTTGAAAAGAATGTCGACTTTGGATTAAGAATGAAAAAAAAAGTTTCTGTAGAAGGTAATGCAGCACTGGTAGAAAAATGGCTCGATATAGTCGGTTTAAAAGGCTTTGGGAAAACTCCTATTTATCAGCTTTCTGGGGGAATGCAGCAGAGGGTAGCCTTAGCACGTTGTTTAATTAATGATCCTGAGGTTATCTTAATGGATGAACCGTTAGGCGCGCTAGATGCATTGACCCGAGAAAAAATGCAGTCATTAATTTTAGACCTCTGGAAAAGAACAGGCAAAACGGTAATGATTATCACTCACTCAGTTGAAGAAGCTTTGCTTTTAGGTGAGAGACTTTTTGTCATGGCTCCTAGGCCAGGTCGAATCCACAAAGAATATAGACTGCCTTTTGCTGAGGCGGGCTTATCGAAATCATTGCGAGAAATTAAAAAAGAGGCTGAATTTTCTGAAGTTAGGGAAGAGATATTGTCAATGATATGGGATATGGAAGAGGAGATAATGGGCCTTGTTTGAATGGCTTTCTGACAATAGAGCGTTAGTAGCGTCTATAATCATTATACTATGCTTGCTTAGCTTTTTAGTTACAGTTCTTATAGGGTTAAGAGCAAACTTTATCAGGCCTGATAAAGAGGTTTTTGGGGACCCAGAAAGAACAAAGGGCGGATGGTACTGGGCAATTTGTGGCATATCAGCCTTGCTTCTTATTTGGTTCTATTTTTCTTGGGGAGTTGGGAGAGCATATTTCCCAGATGCTGCAAATGAGATGTGTCAAGTGGCTAAAATTGAGGAGGCAATTTCTCCGATTACAGCGTCACTGCCAGTTAATTCAAGATATTATAAATCTACCTCCCTAGTTAAGAGAAATATTGAGCAATTAGACGAACTCGCTAGAGAAATTAGATTATTTGACTATGCACCTGACCAACAAAGCCAATTATTAGCTGTTATTAAAGATATAGAAAATATTCTAGCTTCTTTATCTAATCCTGCATTTCTTAAGGCAGAAACGCAGAAAGAAATAGATTTTATTAGCAATGAATTAATATTTTTAGCGGAAAAGTTTGATCAAGAATATTTAAGCTTTGTTATTAGTAGCGATGCTCTCTTGCAGGATCCATGGGGTACTTCAGATGTCGAAATACCTATGCTACCTCAAACCAAGCGAGGTATAATGTATGACCAGATGTCATTAGACGTAAAAAGTTTGTCAAAACGTTTTTTGAAGCTGAGACATTTTCCAGAAATTTCAAAAGTTTTAATAGAAGAGACAAAAGAAAAATTAACAGATTTAAAGAATGGCTTGGATGAAACTTCTTTAGATGAGGTTAATCAAATAAAATTGGCAGGATTTATCAAATACACTGATAGGATTTTTAAAAGGGTAGATGATGGAAATATTTTTCCGCCTGGAGTACTGGAAGAAGTCACCGCATCTTCAAATTATTTTCTGGGTCAACTTGATGAAAGTAAGGGCACTCTTGCGCTGATAGACATTTTTTTCTTGCCTGGTCAGGGTGTAGTAAAATCAAAAACACAGTGTACTGAACAAGGTTCCGCCAGATGGCTGCCAAAACCTACAGATGTGGTCGCAAAATTTGTAGTTCTTGCTAATCCAAATATAGAGGCGGGAGGAGGGTATAAAGGTTTTCCATTATTATGGTGGGAATGGGTGTCGATTGGAAATTTGGTTGGATTTTTTGTTCCTGACATTTTTGTCGATCTTTTAGTTGAAAATTACAGCGAACATTTAGAGAGTGGAACATTTGAACCCAATTTTTATGACAAAATGCTATTTTTTGCTCAAGGAGAACTAAACCTAGGCTACATACCCTTCCCTAATGGTCATATATGGGATTCTTTAGTGAGGGTAATTGTGGCAATGTTCTTTGGAATTATTTTAGGTGTTCCACTTGGGATATATATGGGCATTTCTAAATTCTTCAAGTCGTTTTTCGATCCGTTAATCGAACTTTATAGGCCAGTGCCGCCTCTTGCTTGGGCTCCTTTAATACTAACCATTTTTGGTATTCAAGATGATGGAAAGATCTTTTTATTATTTATGGTAGCTTTTGCAATTATGGTAATATCAGCTCGGACAGGAGCCTCAGGCACTCAGCTTTCTAAGATAAGAGCATCTCACTCCTTAGGTGCTACTAATGGCCAAATTTTGAGGTATGTCATATTGCCAAATGCATTGCCTGAGATCTTGACTGGTGTAAGGATATCAATTGGTGTCTGTTGGGGAACTCTTGTTGCAGCAGAAATGTTAGCAGGCACTACAGGAGTGGGTTTTATAGAAAATGTGGCACGCACCGTGTCAGATTATGAATTGATATGGGTAACTATTCTGATAATGGGATTGTTGGGGCTGTTTTTTGATATTGTGATGAGAATTCTAATAGCCAGACTAATACCATGGAGAGGTAAAGGTTAGAAGTCTATAATCATATAAAAGATGTTGAATTAAAAAGTTATCTTTTCAAATTTGGTTTCTCCTGCTAATATCAAATTAAGATCACCTAAGTGGCAAAAGCAGTGAGTAGAAGAGCAGATTAACAATGAACTATTCTAGAGTTTCATCAGCAGTGGATGTTGAGGAAAACCTATTATATAGGTGGTGGCTTACTGTAGATAAAACATCCATTTTTCTTATTTTAATCCTTATGTTTCTGGGGCTGCTTATGTGTATGGCTTCCTCAACTGAATTGGCGGTAGAGAATGGTAAAGGAAGCTTTTTCTATGTTGGAAAACAAGCGATTTTTTGTGTAGTAGGATTTGTTATTCTTATTGGTCTATCAATGTCTTCAATTAAGTTTATTAGACGAATTTCAATAATTTTATTTTTTTTCTCCCTTTCCCTTCTTATAGTCATACCAATTTTTGGTACGGATTTTGGTAAAGGAGCCTATAGGTGGTTATCACTCGGGTTTATTTCGTTTCAACCTTCTGAATTAATTAAGCCGTTTTATGTAATATTTGCCTCCTGGTTGTTTGTTTCAAGTATTGAAAAAGCAGGTTTGCCGGGAATTTCAATTTCAGCCGTGGTTTCGTTAATTTTAATTGGCTTATTAGTATTGCAGCCTGACTTTGGTCAGGCTTCGCTAATAATAGCTACATGGTCGATAATTTATTTTGCTTCGGGAGCACCAGTGCTTCTTCTAATTATTGTCGCGGCATTGGCAGCTGCATTTGGATTCTACATTTTTAAGTCCTACAACTATGTTGCAGACCGAATTACTAATTTTATGAATTCAGAGATAGATCCTCTATCACAGCTTGGCAGAGCCCGCTCTGCTATTCAGGAAGGCGGATATCTTGGTGTTGGTTTGGGAGAGGGCAAGGTTAAAGTTCATTTGCCTGATGCTCATACCGACTTCATTATAGCTGTTGCTGCAGAAGAATATGGCTTAATACTCTGCTTCCTAATAATTGGTTTAATTGGATTTCTTGTTATCAGAGCAATTTTCTTGCTTTCTAAAGAGGAGAGTTTTTTCATTAGGTTAAGTGGAACAGGTATAGCTGGATTAATAGGAATGCAGGCTCTAATTAATTTAGCTGTGACGGTTAGGCTAATTCCTGCAAAGGGAATGACATTGCCTTTTATAAGTTATGGTGGCTCATCTCTAATCTCAGTTAGTATTCTTTGTGGCATACTACTCTGTCTAACTAAGAGAAGACCAAGATATGGCCTAAATTATTGAGGAAAGATGCAGCGTAGTAATAACATATGTATTTCAGCTGGAGGCACAGGTGGTCATATATTTCCTGCGGTTGCTCTAGCAGAAAGAATGTTAAAATTTGGTTGGGACGTAGATTTTGTTACCGATCAAAGAGGAGCGGGATTTTTAAAACCTATATCTAAAAGCATTTCAGTTAAAGTCGTCCAAGTTAAGCAGATAAAAAATTCTAAAATTCTGTCTTGGTATAATTTTTTATTTAACATTTTTCTTTCAGTAGTCTCTTGTTATATTAGCTTTAGGTATAAAAAGCCAAACGTTGTAGTAGGTTTTGGGGGCTACTCTAGTTTGCCAATCTGTATTTCTGCGATAGTTTCAAGGGTTCCTCTTGTTTTGCATGAACAGAATTCGGTAGTCGGTAGGGTAAATAAGTTTTTCCTAAGTAAATCAAAATGTATGGCTTTTGGTTTTCCTCCATTAATAGATAGGCAAGATGTCTTGAAAATAGAAGATCAATCATTTAATGATTTGGCAACGGCAATTAGGAAGATGGAAAAGAAAAAGCCAATTTTGGTTTATATAGGGAATCCGGTCAGAGCAGAAATACTGAGTAGAAAGAATTCAATTTATACTCCTCCAGGTGATTGGCCAGTAGCTATCTTTATAGTTGGAGGATCGCAATCTGCAGATATTTTTGGGCATATAGTCCCAAAAAGTTTACTTCAACTTCCGGAAAAATTAAGGTTTCGTTTAAGAGTTTACTTTCAGGTACGTAAAGAGTTAAGGGAAATGGTCATATCTGAACTTCAATATGCGGGTGTTCGATTTGAAGTTTCAGAATTTTTTGATGACATTAGCGAAAAAATTGCGAATTCGCAGTTAATTATTTCTAGGGCAGGGGCATCAACTCTATCAGAAATAGCAATCATTGGACGGCCATCAATCTTGGTGCCACTTCCAACCGCTAAGGATGATCACCAAAATAAAAATGCCTTAGCAATGGAAGCAGCTGGAGCTTCAATCATTATTCGTCAAGAAGATTTTTCGCCAGATAATTTATCTAAAGAACTAGAAAAATTTTTCGCTTCGTCAGCCCAAGCTGAAGATATGGCAGCTGGAGCATTGAACTTTTCTAAGCCAAGAGCTAGTGAGAATTTTGGATTATTATTGAATCAGATGTATAGGGCAGAGTAGTGAGTAGTTTAACAAGATTACCATTTGAATTGGGAGTTATCCATTTTATTGGGATAGCAGGTATAGGTATGTCTGGGATCGCTGAGGTAATGTCAAATTTGGGATACTCGGTTCAAGGTTCAGATATAGTTAGTTCAAAAATCACTGTTAGACTTCAGAATATTGGAATAAATATCTTCCTTGGCCATAATGCAAGAAACTTAGAAAACGTAGAGGTTGCAGTTGTTTCATCTGCAATAAGGGGAGACAATGTTGAACTTCTAGAAGCTCGGCAGCGGGGTATTCCTATAGTGAAAAGAGCGGAAATGTTGGCGGAGCTTATGCGGCTAAAATTAAATGTGGCAATAGCAGGCACTCACGGAAAAACTACAACGACATCTTTGGTTTCCGCAGTTTTTGATAAAGCAGGATTAGATCCAACTGTTATCAATGGAGGTATTATAAGAGCATATAACTCTAATGTAAGAATTGGGACAGGGGAATGGATGGTTGTGGAAGCGGATGAAAGTGATGGGACATTTAGCAAGCTCCCTGCCACTGCAGCTATTGTTACCAATATTGATAGAGAGCACTTAGATCATTATGATTCTTTTGAGGACTTAAAGCATTCATTTGACAATTTTATATCAAACATTCCTTTCTATGGCGTAGCTATTTGTTGTATTGATAATAGTGAAGTTCATGCTTTAGTTGGAAGAATTAAAGATCGAAAAATTATAACCTATGGATTTAATAAACAGGCTGACTATTCAATAACTGAAGTTGATTATAAGGCAGATAGAACTGTGTTTAAATTACAACTTTTGGATAAAGGAGTAGAGGAAATATGCTTTTCACTGCCGATGATGGGAAGCCATAATGTACTAAATTCAGTTGCGGCAATTTCTTTAGGTGATTTTTTAGGTCTTGAAATAGGTAAGATTCAAGAAGCACTAAAGAATTTCTCTGGAGTCCAAAGGCGGTTTACGCATGTCGATACTATCAATGGTGTAAAAATAATAGATGATTATGGGCATCATCCGGCAGAAATATCAGCGGTCTTAAAATCTGTGAGGGATACAACAACTGGCAGGATTATTGCTGTACATCAGCCCCATCGGTTTTCAAGATTAAAATTATTATTTGATGAGTTTTGTACTTGCTTTAATGATGCTGATTTAGTCCTAATAAGTGATGTTTATTCTGCTGGAGAAAAAGAATTGGAAGGCATAAATAAGCAGGCGTTGGTTGATGGTTTAATCAACCATGGGCACAAAAGAGTTTTCTCCCTTGAGCATGAAAGTCAATTGAAGAATTTTTTCTTAGAACATACGGCGCCTGGTGACGTTTTTGTTTGTTTGGGTGCAGGTTCAATAACTGATTGGGCTAATGGTCTACCATCACAAATAAGAAATGAAAAATTTTAAAATGAATGATCCGGTTGTTTTAAAAGATATTGCTTTTCCAAAAATGAAAGGATCATTATCTAAGTATTATCAGTTATCTAAAATAAGTTGGTTAAAAGTTGGTGGACCTGCAGAGTTTCTTTTTAAGCCTTATGATCTTGGAGATTTGAAAAATTTTGTGACTAGTTTGTGTCCGGATATTCCTATGTCTATTCTTGGCGCTTGTTCAAATTTGCTAATTCGAGACGGGGGCATTCCAGGGGTCAGCATTAAGTTGGGGAGAAATTTCAATAATATTGAAATAAAAAAGCATAATATCAAAGTAGGAGCCTCAGTACCAACGGCTAGACTTGCTGCTATAGCATCCGATGAGGGTTATGATTTGGCATTTCTAAGAACCATACCAGGTACAGTCGGAGGGGCGGTGAAAATGAATGCTGGGTGTTATGGGCGTTATGTAAGTGATTGTCTTGAATCAGTAGAAGTTTTGGGAAGAAATGGAGTAATTACAGAATTTAAAAAGGTTGATTTGGGTTTGAGCTATAGAATTTCAGATTTACCAAAAGAAAGTATAGTAATTTCTGCTACATTCAAAAAAATTATTAGGGATAGTAAAATTTTAAAAAATGAGATGCAGGAGGCTTTAAGATATAGGGCCAATGTACAGCCAACAGATGAACTAAGCTGTGGCTCTGCATTTAAAAATCCGTCTGGAGCTTCTTCATTCGGCAAAAGTGATGAGAATTATAAATTAAGTGCATGGAAGTTAATAGATGAGGCAGGTTGTAGGGGAATTAAACTAGGGCAAGCAAAAGTATCCGAAAAACATCCAAATTTTCTGATTAACATGGGAGGAGCAATAGCATCTGAGATTGAAGATTTAGGAGAAATGGTAAGGGAAAAGGTTTATGAAAAGCACGGTATCAATTTAAATTGGGAGATCAAATTAGTTGGTAAAAGATAAAGGAAAGGCAGGCAGTTATCTAAAGAATTTTTCTATTAAGAAAATATTAGTTGTTAGTGGAGGAATGTCAGGTGAGAGAGCAGTATCTTTAAGCTCTGGTAAGGAATGCTCAAGAGCTCTGCGAGCTATTGGATATTGCGTAGAAGAGCTCGAGTTTAATTCATTAGAGAAATTCATCTCTCAAGTGAGTATTTTTCAACCTGATGTAATATTTAATGCCCTGCATGGACTTTGGGGTGAGGGCGGACCTTTTCAGGGAATTTTAGATACCATTGAAATACCCTATACTCATTCAGGTTTATTACCTTCTGCTATGGCTATGAATAAAGGTTTAACTAAGAAGATTTTGAATACAGAAAGCATACCTACACCACCTGGTTTTTTGATCACTGGAAAAGATTTAAGTAAAGTGAACTTAGAAGGGATAAAAAATTTTCCTTGCGTGATTAAACCTAATAATGAGGGGTCGTCTATTGGAGTTGAAATAGTAAAGGATTCTGAAGCATTATTAGATCTTCTTAATTCTGAGAAAGGGAAGGCTAACACTATAAATGAATCCAAAACTTATCTGGTCGAAGAGTATATACCGGGGAGAGAACTAACTACTGCTATTGTAGATAATATACCTCTGGGAGTAACCGAAATTATAACAGACAACTGGTATGATTATAGTGCAAAGTATGATGTTGATGGATCTAATCACGTTTTTCCGGCTGACATACCTAATACTATATCAGAACTTTGCAAAGAATATGCGCTTTCCACACATTTTTTATTAGGCTGTAAAGGGGTGAGTCGGGTGGATTTCAGGTGGAATGATAGTCTTGGAAAGGATGGGCTTTTTGTGTTGGAAATAAATACCCAACCAGGCATGACTCCTACTTCTTTAGTTCCTGAGCAGGCGTCAGCATCAGGAATTAGCTTTGAGGAACTATGTTGCTGGATAGTTGAGGATGCTTCATGTTATCGCTAAGTCAGTATTTTAGGAAAGGGAGTGTCGTATCGGCAATAAAACTTTCTAACCCAGCTCCTTCAAAATTCAGTTTTTTGTTATCAAGGTTTTGGTTAAGAAAACGTTATAAATTTGCAGTGATAAGTATGGTGTTTCTTCCCATCTTTTTGTTTTTGTTTCATTTTTCATTTTCGCAAATTAAAGTTCATGAAACTTTTCTCAAAAGTTTTGAAAACTTAAAAGCAGATGTTTTAGGTAGGCCTGAATTTACTATAAGTGGGATTCTTGTTAGGGTAGACAATGAAATTTTGAAGCAAAAAATAATCAAGATTATTAATATTCAAGTTCCAGTTAGTTCGCTTACTTTAAATCTTGAAGATACAAGAAGAAAAATTGAAAAGTTGGCTGGCATCAAAAATGCTGCAGTAAGCATTGATAACTACGGTAAATTAATAATCACTGTAAGCGAGAGACTGCCGGCAATTATCAATAAAGTGGGATCCAAATATTTTCTTTTAGATAAAGATGGTTTGTTGGTAAACGAAATCATGAGTCGTTTTGAAAGGCCAGATCTACCTTTATTTATTGGACAGGGGATGGAAGGAAAGGTTCAGGAAGGCTTAAAGATATTGATAGGATTTGCGCCCTATACTGCTAGAGTTAATGCTTTAACATGGGTGGGCAACAGGCGTTGGAATATTTTGTTTGATAAAGAAAGGGTTATTAAGCTACCGAGCCATGATCCTCTCGCAAGCATAGAGAGGCTAATCAACCTAGATATTGAATTTAGATTTTTGAGTTCTGACGTTCTGCAAATTGATCTGAGAAATGAAAAGTTTCTGATTCTTCAACCCAGTTTGGGTAATCAAAATTCAAGAAATATTCAAAAATACCCTGTAGGAGAAGGGGCATAATGAAAAACTATTTTCAAGGCCAAAAAGTTTTCTCTAAGAGGAGAGAATTAGCAATAAGAAAAGGAATTTTGGGCGTCTTAGACATTGGCTCTTCTAAGATTACCTGTTTTGCATTGGAATTCCCTAAAGTAAATTCAATAGAAAATTATACTTCTGATGAAGGTCTTATTCCCAAATCTGCACCTGCTTTTCGCGTAGTAGGAGTTTCCTCCACTAAATCTCGAGGCGTACGGTTTGGGGAGGTTTTCGAGATGGATGAAGCCGAACAGGCTATAAGGACGGCAGTTTCTGGTGCTCAAAAAATGGCAAAGACAGTGATTGAGGACGTATTGGTTTGCTTTTCTGGAGGAAGGACTGCTTCATATAGTTTACGTGGTAACTCTAAAGTTATTTCCCATGAGATAAGCGCTAGGGATATAAGTTTAGCAATTGGGGCATGCAATTTTGAAGGCTTACCCAGTGATTCTTTCATTTTGAATGCTATGCCAGTAAATTTCAGTTTAGATGCTAAAACAAAGCTTGCAGATCCGATTGGCCAAGTGGGTGAACAGTTATCTGTAGATGTCCATGTTCTAACAGGAAATAATGCTACTGTTCAGAATATCATAAATTGTGTAACAAACTGTTATCTTCAGGTTGCTGGCATCAATTTCTCACCTTATTTATCTGGACTTTCGACCCTTACTGAAGATGAGCTCCATTTAGGGGCGGTTTGTATTGATTTTGGGGGAGGTACAACTGGCCTTTCTATCTTTTTTGAGAAGCAACTAATTTATGCTGATGGAATTAGAATTGGTGGATGCCATATCACGTCAGATATAATGCAAGCCTTTCAAATAACGGAGGAGATAGCAGAAAGATTAAAGACTCTTCATGGTGGTGTAGTTCAAACATCACATGATGATAGGGAGTTAATTGAAATTCCTGGTAAGAATAATAATTGGAATGATGAAAGATCGGCGATATCTCGATCAGAACTTATTGGGGTAATTCGACCCAGGGTAGAAGAGATGCTTGAAAAGATAAAACTTAAGTTAGTAGAAGCTGGACTTGATCATTTACCCAGTCAAAAAATTATCCTTTGTGGAGGCTCGAGCCAGCTAACAGGCCTTCATGAGTTAGCGTCTGCGTTTCTCAATAGGCAGGTAAGAGTTTCAAGGCCTATGAGAGTCCAAGGTCTTCCACAAGCCGTTAACGGGCCAGAATTTTCAGCTATTATTGGCCAGGCGCTCCAATTAAGCTCACCTCAAGACGAGAGTTGGGATTTTCCGTCACATTTGGACTTTTTTGGTGGAAGAAAGTTTGTAGGTGCTTTCAATTGGCTGAGAGAGAATTGGTAAGAGTAGGTGAGTATGATAAAGAAAATTAAAAAAACTAGTGACTGTTCGAATCATGTGGGGTATGATTCGTTTTAGAGCATAAAATAAAAAAACAGGCAATATAATGACTTTGAATTTAAAGATTCCAGAGAATAAAGAGCTTAAGCCAAGAATAATTGTTTTTGGAATAGGCGGTGCTGGCGGAAACGCAGTAAACAATATGATTAGTAAAAATCTAGAAGGTATCGACTTTATAGCCGGTAACACTGATGCCCAAGCGCTTCAACAATCTGGAGCTGCAAAAAAAATACAATTGGGGGAACGTGTAACTGAAGGCCTAGGAGCGGGTGCAAAGCCAGAAATTGGAACTCTTGCGGCAGAGGAAAGTTTGGATCAGATAACGGATGTTTTGGAAGGTGGCCACATGTGCTTCATCACTGCAGGCATGGGCGGAGGAACTGGAACTGGAGCAGCACCAATCATTGCTGATGCAGCTAGAAGTTTAGGTATTTTAACCATAGGCGTTGTAACAAAGCCTTTTCAATTCGAAGGTATAAAGAGACAAAAACAAGCAGAAGAAGGAATTGAAGCACTACAAAAAGTAGTTGATACGCTAATAGTAATTCCTAATCAAAACTTGTTTAGATTGGCCAATGAGAAAACAACTTTTACGGAAGCATTTTCAATGGCAGATGATGTTCTTTATCAGGGTGTGAAAGGTGTTACTGACCTGATGGTACGTCCCGGTCTAATCAATTTAGATTTTGCTGATGTCAGATCTGTAATGGATGAGATGGGTAAGGCTATGATGGGGACTGGGGAAGCATCAGGTGAGGATAGAGCAATACAAGCAGCGGAAAAAGCCATAGCAAACCCACTCCTAGATGAGATATCTCTAAAAGGAGCAATGGGCGTATTGATTAATATAACTGGTGGAAATGATATGACCTTGTTTGAGCTTGATGAGGCTGCAAACCGTATAAAGGATGAAGTAGATCCTGAAGCCAATATTATTATTGGATCTACTCTTGATACAGAGGTTGAAGGGTCGTTAAGGGTTTCAGTAGTGGCCACTGGTATTGATGCTATATTAACTGATAAGGTAGGAAGAGATCTCGGAAAAGTTAGTACAACAGACAATAGTAAAACTTTTTCCCAGGTGACAGAAAGTTTCAATGACAAAAGAACTGTCTTGGATAATAATGTGTCACATCTTGCAGAGCAGGAGAGTAATGATTGTGTCTCGGTAGATAGCTTGTCTGAAATGGCTAAAGATCTAGAGCGCGAAAAGAATGAAAATCAACCTAACTTAGAACGAACTGAAGAAAATGATGAAAAAGTCGAGGAAACTTTAAAGTCGGTAGAACCTACGGTTGCTGCACTGGAGCGATTGGAAAAAGCTGTCAATAAAGAACCGGACCCTGACTTATTTAACCGACCAAAGCCAAGGAATGCGGATCTAGGTGGATATGAAAAGGAAAACACTAGCTATAATCCTTTAAATAGCTTAATAAGGCGTATGACTGGCGCCAAAGATAAGGTCAGCCACCTTGAGAAAGCAATTAATCCTGTTGAAAAATTTAAGGGTAGAGAAGATAGCAGGAATGAAGAGGGGTCTTTAGACAGCGATACTTCAGAAGATGAAGATCGACAGTCTGAAATACCAGCCTTCCTTAGACGTCAGGCTAACTGAAACATAACGAAATAATCTGTTATTTGAGTTTGCCTATGATAATTGATATCTTAGTACGAGTTTTTAGGGGCTGGAGAGTTGCAACAAACAATAAAAAATTGGTTTTCTCTTAAGGGTTTGAGTCTTCACTCAGGAAAGTCAGTGGTCGTTACGGTTAAGCCCGCATTAGAAGACACTGGAATTTTGTTCAAAAGATTAGATGTTCCTAGTGAAGTTAGTATTATTAGGGCTCATTATAGTAATGTCATCGAAAGCCGGCTATGTACCGCAATCCAAAACGAGCATGGAACCAAGGTATCTACTGTAGAGCATCTTTTAGCAGCTCTTGCAGGTACTGGCATTCATAATGCTATTGTAGAGCTTGATGGCCCTGAAGTTCCTATTCTTGACGGTTCGTCATTAGAATTTGTCAAGAAAATTTTATCGGTGGGTGTAACTAAGCTTTCTAAGCCCATTAGAGCCTTTAAAGTGATTGATGAGATTGAGGTTGCAGAAGGGGACCTGTGGGCTAAAATTACCCCAGCTGAAACTCTTTCGATCTCATTTGGCATTGAGTTTAAGGATACCGCAATAGGAAATCAGGAACTTTCGTTATCTATGTGCAACGGATCTTTTGTAAGGGAAATTAGCTATTGTAGGACCTTTTGTAGTATGTCTGATGTAAAAGAGATGCACAGTAAAGGTTTGGCCAAGGGTGGAAGTTTAGAGAACGCAGTTGTAGCGGAAGGAGACCAGATACTCACTCCAGGTGGTCTAAGGACTGAAGATGAGTGTGTTAGGCACAAAATCCTTGACGCTTTAGGAGACCTTTCACTAGCTGGAGGAGTTCTTATTGGATCATATGCATCGTATAAGGGGGGGCATAGGCTGACCAATGCATTGTTGAGGAAAGCATTTTCTAGATCTGGATATATTGAATCCATTGATGTAAATCAGGAGATGATTAAAAAGCAGCCTGGGTTTCATGTGATGCCAGAGGATTTGGTTTATATAAACTAGACTATAAGGTAATTGTTGTTTGCGAAAATTTCCTTACGATAGTACTATTTAATAGAATATGTTGATGTTTTAAAATGAGAAATAGATTTTCTGTTTTTTGCTTTGTTTTTGCTTACTCGGTCATTTCGTCTTGCGCTCAGGGGATTGATCGAGTCAGTGAAGATATGGACGCAAAAGGTATAACTGACATTGCTGATTCTTACCTAGAAGTTAAAAAATATCAATATGCTGGAGAGGTCTATATGGAAGTAGATAGACTTTACCGATATTCAGATTCAGCTAGGACAGCACTAATTCAGGCATCTAGAGCATTTCATACATCTGGAGATTATGAAATGTGTAGATTAGCAGCAAACCGCTTTCTGGAGGACTTTCCAGAAAGTAAGCAAGCCCCTCAAGCCAAATATTTAATTGGCCTATGTTATTACGAACAAATACCCGATATATCCAGAGATCAAAGGCCTGCTAAGGAGGCTCTAAGGGAGTTTACGGAGCTTATTGAGGAATATCCTGAATCTAACTATGCATCTCAAGCAAAGGAAAAATTTAATGAATCCCTGACACAGATAGCAGGGCAAGAGTTGGAAATTGGGAAATATTACATGAAGAAAAATCAAGTGTTAGCTGCTATTGGGCGCTATACTGTTGTGGTTGAAAATTACTCAATGACCTCTTACCAGGAAGAAGGATTTTTTAGGTTGTTTGAAGCATTTACCCTTATGGGTCTAAAACAAGAATCCATGTTATACTTAGGAAAATTGAAGCAATCATACCCAAATTCTAGTTGGTTAATAGAAGCAGAAAATATAAAAAGCTTTTAAAACTCTTTAATTATTTTATAGGAAAGTCTTGTGATATTATCCCTCCTAATAAAAAATCTATTAATTATAGATAGTTTAGAGGTTAATTTTAAGAATGGTTTCAATGCATTTACAGGAGAAACTGGGGCAGGAAAATCAATTTTAATTGACTGCATTGGCTTTGTTTTAGGTCAATCAGGAAGACGAGGATCTATTCGTAAAGATGATGGCAAGGAAGGTGAAGTCATTGTAACGTTTGAGCTTGCCAAAAATAGTATGGCTTCAAAAGAGTTAAAGGGATCTGGTTTCAATATTGAAGATGAGTTAATCATTAGACGGGTAATATCATCAGAAGGAAAAAAGCGAGCATTTGTAAATGACAAACCTTGCTCAGTAGAATTATTAAGAAAGTTATCGATTTTTCTAATAGAATTTCAAGGTCAAAATGAAGAAAAAGGACTTTTAAATCAGAGAAATCATATTAACTTTCTAGATGATTTCGCTAATTTGCTACCCATTCGTAAAACTGTATCTCAGGCTTGGGCAGAACTGAAGCGAAAGAACTCTATGCTCGAAGATCTAAAAATAAAATCCATTAGTACGGAGGCCCGTAAGGAATTTCTTTCTTCCGCAATTTCTGAGATTGAACAATTTGATCCAAAAATCGGAGAGGAGGATTCTCTTATTGAGAAAAGGAAGAGTTTAAAAAATAGGGAAAAGATACTGGAGCATTTGAATAATGGATATAAACTAATTCATTCTCAAAATATAGAGGAAACATTGCTAAGAGCATCTAAAGAATTGATGTCATTTGATAGATTAGTTCCAAAGAAGATTGCGCTTTCAATTGAACATATTGACAGAATGCTTGAGTCTCTTGGCAAAGTCTCCACAGATTTGACAGAAAACTTGGACAGTTTATCGGGAGAATTAGAAAGTTCTGAAAGTTTAGATGAAAGATTTTTTAGCTTGAGGTCAGTTGCCCGAAAATATGACACAACATGTGACGAATTAGTAAGATTGCCAGATTTGTTCAGGCAAGAGTTGGAACAGCTTAAAATGATTAATTTAGATAAGGAAAAATTGGAAAGGGAGATAGTAGAGTCACATGAAAATTATCAAAATTTAAGCTTAAATCTATCATCTTCTCGGATAAAGGCTGCAGAAAATTTAGATAAATCTGTTAAGGATCAACTCTCACATCTGAAGTTATCAAATTCTGTCTTTCATACTAAAATCTCAAGAACTGAGGCTAGTAACCTTGGGATAGACCAGGTTTACTTTAGCGCGTCTACTAATAAAGGACTACACTTTGGACCTTTAGATAAAATTGCCTCAGGCGGTGAGCTCTCGCGATTTCTTCTAGCATTGAAAGTTTGTTTGGTGCAAGACTCAAAGGGTACCGTACTTCTCTTTGATGAAATTGATAGAGGGGTAGGGGGATCAACGGCAGATGCTATCGGGAGAAGGCTATTAGAGCTTTCGGCTTTTGGCCAAATCATAACAGTAACACATTCTCCTCAGGTAGCAGCTTTAGCATCTAGCCATTTTCAAGTTTCAAAGGAATTGGGCAAAAATGGTGAAGTTAGTATAAGTATAAAAGAACTTAAAAAATCAGATAGAGTGGAAGAATTAGCTAGAATGATCTCGGGAAAAGTGATAACAAATGAGGCGAAAGCAGCGGCGGATTCTTTAATATCAAACGGCTATTCTAAAGAGACTTTTAATTAATTAGATCTTACTAATTTTCCAGGATTTAAAATATTTTTAGGATCAAGAGCTCTCTTTATGTCTCCCATAATATTCCATCCTTCTCCGTGCTCACTTTCCATAAACTTAATTTTTCCCAAGCCAATTCCATGTTCTCCTGTAACAGTACCACCATTTTTCAATGCACGTTTACTCATATTCTCTGCTAGCTTTAATGCTGCTTTTCTTGCGTCATGATTTCCTTTTTCCATAATTAGCAAAGAGTGAAAGTTCCCATCTCCGACATGGCCAAGAATTGGACCTGGAATGCCACTTTCTTCTATTTCAGTAGCTGTCTCTAGAATGACCTCGGAAAGTTTAGAAATTGGAACACAAACATCGGTTGAAATTGCATCTGAGTTAGGAAACATCGATTTAACGGAATAAAATGCGTTATGTCGCATTTCCCATAAGGCATTTCTTTCCTCGGTTTTTGTTGCCCAATTAAACTCATTCCCTCCATTGTCTTTGACAATTTCTTCAACTGTTACTATCTGTTCATTGACAGAGCTTTCTGATCCATGAAATTCCATAAAAAGATGTGGAAGTATAGGCATATTTTTCCCAGTTGCCTTGTTAAATGCCTTGACACTCTGGCCATCAATTAGCTCCACACGTGCAATTGGTACTGCCACTTGCATCATCGTGATAACCGAGTCTACGGCAGATTTTATATCTGGAAATGAGCATACAGCAGAAGCAATTTTTTCAGGTTGAGGTTGGAGTTTGAGAGTTAATTCCGTGATAATTGCCAGTGTTCCTTCAGAGCCAACTATAAGGTTTTTTAAATCATATCCTGCCGATGATTTCCTAGCTCTAGTACCAGCATGAATAATCCTTCCATCAGCTAAAACAGCTTCTAAGGCAATAATATTTTCCTTCATGGTTCCATACTTCACCGTAGTTGTTCCTGAGGCTCTAGTAGCTGCCATTCCCCCTATTGAAGCATCTGCTCCCGGATCAACTGAAAAGAATAAGCCTGATGCTCTTAGCTCTTCGTTAAGAGCTTTTCGTGTTATACCTGGCTGTAAAGTTACATCCATATCCTCATAATTTATTTTAAGAATCTTGTTCATTTTTGACATATTGAGAGAAATCCCACCCCTTATAGCCAAGTGGTGACCTTCTAATGAACTTCCTATTCCGTAGGCTACAATAGGACATTCATGTTCGTTGCAAACTTTCATTATCTCAGACACTTGTTGGGTGTTTTCAGGATATAATACTGCATCTGGTGGTGCTTCAGGTAATCCTGTTTCGTTTTGCCCATGCAATTGTAATTCAGCTTTACTGGTAGAAACTGTACATTTTATTTCTTTTTTTAACTGATTTATAGCGGAACGTATTGCCATAATTATCCCTATCATTTAATTTACTCTGATAGTAACCAGTTTATCACCTAGAGGTAAAGTATTTTGGAGCCTAAAGAAGGTATTGATGGACCATATAAAGTTCCGTTTGTAATGACTGAGCAGACTGTTAGATCTGACTGGATTGACTATAATGGTCACATGAATGTTGCATACTATACTTTAGCATTTGATTTATCTTTGGATGAATTCTTTGAAAATATTCTTGGTTTAGGGCCTTCTTATGTTGAAAGGTCCAAATCGGGCCCTTATTCTTTACAGGCACAGTATCATTATTTTGATGAACTTTTAGAAGGAGAAAATTTCTACGTTAAGGCTTATTTAAGAGATGCAAATAGAAAATGTATCCATGTCGTTATGGAAATGTTTAATCACAAAGAAAATTCTTTGTCAGCTCTGTGCGAACAAGTTCTAATAAATGTAGATCTGCAAACTAGAAAATCTGTTGAGTACCCCGATTGGGCCCAAAGTAGAATAAAGAATATTTTAACGAGCTTTGAAGAAATTGATTTTCCAGAAAAGACTGGAGCGTCTATAGGGTTACGAAAGAAATAAGTAAAACTTTAAACTAAATGGTTATGGGGGCACACTGGCGCGTAAGCCATTTTAATTCATTGGAACAAAGTATTGGACCAATCTTATCCAATATGGATTTGTGGTAGCTGTTTAGCCAAATTTTTTCTTTTTTATCCAATATAGATATATCAAGCATATTTCTCTGGAATGGTACAGAAGTAAGAGTTTCAAAGCAAAGAAAACTCTCGTTTGGGTGGTCCATAACCTTCTTTACTAAAACTAGGTTTTCTAGTCGTATGCCGAATTTATGTTTTTGATAAAAACCAGGTTCTATTGACAATATCATTCCGGGCTTAAGTTCAATATTGCTTTTCCTATTAATTCCGATCGGTCCTTCATGCACGCATAGATATGCACCAACACCGTGCCCTGTTCCATGTTCATAATCGTTTAAAGAATTCCAAAGAAATTGACGTGCTAAGGGATCCAAGTCCCGTCCTGTTAAACCTCTTGGCCACCTTTGACTAGATAAAGCTATTAGGCCTTTAAGTACTAAAGTATAAAGGCGTTTAATCTTTGCATCACATGTACCCCGACAAATTGATCTAGTTATATCTGTCGTTCCATCCAAGTATTGACCTCCACTGTCTATAAGTATTATGTCATCCTTATTTATCTTTCTATTCGATTCATTTGTTGCTCTATAGTGTATAATTGCTCCATTCGGCCCACTCCCACATATAGTATCAAAGCTAATTTCTCTTAAAAACCCTGTGCTTCTTCTGTAGGATTCTAATTTTTTTATTAGGTTAATCTCGTCTAACTCAGAAGTTTTATCTAGTTTAAAAAACCAATACATGAACTTTATGAATGGCACGGCATCTCTAAGATGTGCGGAGATCATACCATTTATTTCAGTACTGTTTTTTACTGATTTTAAAGTATTAGCAGGGTCCGACATTTGTATAATTTTTTTATTTGAACTTTCGAGATATTGATAAATTTTCCATGGAAGGTAATTTGGATCAAACCCAGTTAAACCTTTGGAGTTGATAATAAAATTTCTTAATTCTGAAAATTTCTTAAAATGTATTTTACGATAAAGTGGCTTATTCTTTAACTCTGAAAACTTATCTAAATTTTCAGAAAAGATAATAATCTCTCCGCTATCCCTTAAAATGGAAAAACAATTAACAACTGGATTATGAGCGACGTCTTTTCCTCTTATATTTAGCAACCAACATATGGCATCGGGTTTACAAAAAATATAGTTTT
>CACAMI010000003.1 GCA_902533625.1 uncultured Alphaproteobacteria bacterium
TTTTTTTTCCAAAAGGTGAGAAGTTTGGTAGTCTTCTAAATTAATCAATGATTCATTATTACAAAAATTGTAACTTGTAAGACGGAAGGAAAAATAAATGACTGATGGTTTTAAAGAAACCTTTTCAAGGATACACACTTTAAAGTTTCAGAATAAGTTAGGAAAAGAAACAATGAAGCATAGTCTGAAACCAATAGTTGATAAGTTTTTTTCTGAAGGTTTGTTATTGAGTCTCTTTGTTGATATCGATGATACCACTTTATATTATATAAACGTCTGGGAATCTCTTGATGCAACCGAAAAAGTTCGCAATCAAGGAAAATATCAAGAATTTTTTGAGCAAGTCAAAGAAATGGGAATTAAACTATCGATCGTAGAAGGAAGTACAGATGCAAGGTTTGCTAATCAAAATATTTTGAAAAGTTTTAATATGGTCAGTGACTAGTGAGTTTATGCTCATTACGTAATCAAAATTCTGATATTACCTAGACCCGCCCTGATATTTTTCTGACTACCAGTTTAATTTAGAGCTTAGTAACCCTTTACGTTTTTAAGCACTACATTGTAACAGAAAAGAAAGGTTAGGATTGAGGTTATTTACAACCTAAGACCTAACCTAAATATATCTACACATGTCAGAGGCTATTAATATTCATCCAAAAACGATTCTCGTACACTGAATACTGGTTCGGAATTTTTGCAAAATCGCGTTTTATACCCAGATATTATACAACTGAGCTCCAGCCATGGCTAAAAATGAGATACAGAATGCTGCCTTCCACATTCCAAAGGGAGCACTCTGTGCATTCTTCCCAATATTTGATTCAGCTTCTACATCGTCCATATCATCTATCCAATTTTTAAAGGTATCCATTTGGTTAATCCCCGACAGTAAAGCAAACACAAGGATTGAAATAATCACTACAGAAGTGGCAAGTTTTGCCTCTGTACCTATTGAGATTACGTAGAGTGTCACCAAATTTGCAATAACTGAAGTAAGAGTTATTAATTGAAAATCTCTGCTAATTGCACTGTATGTCATAGCACGTGCCATTCTATCTGTATCTTTTGCCATTTTATTTCCCTTTTATTTTTCTCAAATAAAAATTCACTTTTTAAACTCTGTCATAGTACTTATACAATGTAAAGGAATAACAATTCCTTTAATAGGTCATGCCATTCACTATAATAACTGTCATTTAGTAGAGTTTATATGGATAACGATTTGTGAATTTTGTGAATATATGAAATAGTTCATTTAATACACTATTTTAACAATTAGAAGGAAAGGAAAAGTTATGAGCGTAATAGCAATAAGGGAGTTTACACCCCATATAGGTAAAGAGGAATTGGCTGTGACTCGTATTACGAAGGCATCTGAGATAGCCACAAAGCATGGTGCAAAATCAAGCCTCTGGAAAGTGAGTGCCGGACATGGCGCAGGTGATTATGTAATGATGAACAACTACGAATCCTTTACAAAGGGCGCTATGGCATTTGAAGGATTCTCAAAAGACCCTGAAATGGTGAGCTTAAACAAAGAAAGAGGAACCAATCCTGCTACTGACTTAAGGGGACCAAATGTATTTAGAATGGCTTATGGGGCTCCTTCTAATCCTCCAAGACCAGTTTTGGTTCAGCGATTCTACCAGATGCCACGTAAGCATATGACTTCAGTTTTAGCTTTGGCACCAGAACTCGATAAACTTATGCAAAATCAGGATGTAACTATTGGTGTTGGAGTGCCAATTGTAGCTGGAGACCATGAAATGATGGGAGTGGTTTATCGATTTAACTCTATGGAGCACTGGGGAAAAGCAGTGGATTCAATGGTTGAAGACCAAGAATTTGCTGCGCTTGTGGAAAAAGCAAACGAATTAGGGACACTAAAAGCTTCCAGAATGTTATTATCCATGTAATATTTTAAGGGGTAAGGAAATAAACTTACCCCTTTTTTTATCGTGCTACGCCTTGGCATTATTGACTAAGGGTACATAAGTTAATGGTGGACACTCCTTCCGCCAGACATCTTAATATCTTTTGTCATTGATTAAAAAATAGGCAGCAAAAAATTAATAAATAGGAATCTGAAATTAAATGCCTATTTTTTAATCACTTTTACCATTTATTTTTGAATTTTTCGAAAAATACCTTCACACCCGGCATCTTTTTTCTATTTAGTACTATTTTTAAACTTAAAAGGATTGAACATGAAGTTAGTGATTGCTGTTATCCAACCGTTCAAGCTCGAGGAAGTAAGAGAAGCTCTGACCGATATGGGTATTCAAGGATTAATGGTTTCTGAGGTGCAAGGATATGGAAGACAATCTGGCCACACTGAAATCTATAGGGGGGCAGAATATACAGTTAATTTTGTTCCAAAAATAAAGATTGAAATTGTAGCTAAAGATAATGAGGTCCCAAAGATAGTGGAAAAAATATCTTTAACGGCAAAAACTGGGAAAATTGGGGATGGTAAGATTTTTGTTGTTCCTGTCGATTCTGCCCTGAGAATCCGAACAGATGAGACCGGGGAGGATGCAATATGACTAGTGAAAGGAATTTAAAAATGACAAAAACTTCGAAAGTTTTACTATTTAGCTCGCTAGGGGTATTACTTGCTAGCCCAACTTATGCGCAAACTGTACCAGAGCATAGTGTGTTTGTGTTTAACTCTCTCTTGTTTCTAATTGGCGGATTTCTAGTTATGTTCATGGCTTGCGGCTTTTGTATGCTTGAAGCTGGACTGGTGAGGTCCAAAAATACCACCATGCAATTGACAAAAAATATATCCCTATTTTCACTGGCAGCCATTGGATATTATATCATTGGTTATAATCTTATGTACCCATTAGGAAACTGGTCTATTGAGGGTTACCTTTCAGGGTTTTTAGTACCGTTTTGGGATACTGCAGTCCTGGAATCTGTGGGGATAGCAGCGGATGCCGCTGACGACCTGTCATATGCGTCTACAGGATCAGACTATTTTTTCCAATTAATGTTTTGCGCTGCCACTGCATCAATTGTATCAGGGACAGTCGCTGAGAGAATAAAACTATGGCCCTTTTTACTTTTCACCTTGCTTTTGACAGCAATAATTTATCCTCTTAGCGCTAGCTGGACTTGGGGCGGTGGATTTCTTAGTGAGGCTGGCTTTTCTGATTTCGCAGGATCAACAATTGTTCACTCTTGTGGAGGTTGGGCAGCACTTGCAGGGGCTTTAGTTCTCGGACCAAGGCTGGGTAGATATGTTGACGGGAAAACCATACCTATGATGGGATCAAACTTACCACTTGCAACTTTAGGTACTTTTATTCTTTGGTTGGGCTGGTTTGGCTTTAACGGGGGTTCTCAATTAGCTATGGGTTCTGTTGGAGATATTGCTGATGTTTCCAGAATTTTTGCAAATACAAATGCTGCAGCTGCAGGTGGTGTATTAGCGGCTCTGGTAGGCTCACAACTTTATTACGGAAAAGCGGACCTAACCATGGCTTTGAATGGTGCCTTAGCAGGCTTAGTATCAATTACTGCCGAGCCCTTAATGCCATCTCTTGGTGCTGCAACTCTTATAGGTGCCGTTGGTGGCTTGATTGTGGTATTCTCTGTTCCATTACTTGACCGATTAAAAATTGATGATGTGGTGGGTGCAATACCAGTTCACTTGATCGCAGGAATATGGGGCACGTTGGCTGTCTGTTTAACAAACGGCGATGCTAATATTATAACCCAAATATTTGGAATTGCAGTTATAGGTATTTTTAGCTTTTTAGCATCTTACCTTGTCTGGCTATTGATAGACGCCTTTGTAGGTTTGCGGTGCTCCGAAGAAGATGAGCTGAAAGGATTAGATTTGGCTGAATTAGGTATGGAATCTTACCCTGATTTTAGCACTTCAAAGTAATACCTCCCTGCCAGGGAGGCTCCAAAATCGAGCTTCCCTGGTTTTTAACTATTTCTCTTAAGACTACAAATAATACATTGATATTTGACAATACAAATGGAATAATTTTTTCTATTCTTATTCGGACAGTTGCGATTATATCTAACAATTATTCAATGCGGTAGATAATGAATAAAGCACAAGTCATTAAAAAACTCGGACCACCTGAAGTTATGTGCTGGGAAGATTGGCCACTATGTGACCCAAAAAATGATGAAGTTCAACTCCGCCACACTGCTATAGGAGTTAATTATGCCGATACCTATCACAGAGGTGGAATTTCTCACCCTTGGCCAGTTCCTGCACCACCCGTTGTAATTGGGTTCGAAGGTGTTGGGATAGTTGAAAGCGTTGGTAAAAATGTCTTAGGGTTTAAGGAAGGAGATCGCGTAGCTTATGGTATTCCCCCATTGGGTAGTTATTCAGAAAGGCGTAATTATCCAGCAGATAAACTTCTTCATCTTCCAAAAGATTTAGACGAAAGACAAGTAGCCGCATTGCTTATGAAAGGTATGACCGCTGAATACCTATTACACAGAACCTATAAAGTACAAGTGGGTGATACAATACTTGTCCACGCTGCAGCTGGGGGTATGGGTCTAATTCTTTGTCAGTGGGCCAAAGCTTTGGGGGCTACAGTAATCGGTACCGTTTCAACCAAAGAAAAAGCTGGAATAGCGAAAGCAGCGGGCTGTGACTTTCCAGTGGTTAGATCTGATAAAAGTTTCTCTGAAGTTGTGCGTGAAGTAACTAATGGGGAAGGTTGCGCAGTAGTTTATGAGGCCATTGGCAAGGATACCATCCAAGAATCTTTAGATAGTTTAAAGCCAATGGGTGTATGTGCCGCTTATGGACACGTTTCTGGAGCACCCGATCCAGTGGATATTATTCAAGACTTGGGTCGACGAGGATCCCTTTTTATTACGAGGCCAGCGATAATGCACTATGTTGCTAAGCGAGCAGACCTTGAAAAAACTTCTAGCAACTTATTTAAAGCAATTTCTGAGGGTATTATTAAGGCAAATATAAATTATCAATATCCTCTTAAAGAGGCTGTGCGGGCGCACCAAGCTATAGAATCTGGCAAAACTATCGGTACTACAGTGTTAATACCATAATTCAAACCTCCTAATTAAGGTCAAGCGCACCGTTCCCTATTCTCATAAATGGTTGGTTTGAAATTCTAGAAGGCTTTTTACTATGAAATCCGGATTTCCAGGTAAAATGTCATTAACTCTATTAAACCTGTTTACCCAAACACTTTTGAAACCAAAATTTGATGCACCATGAATATCCCAGCAGTTACTTGAAAAAAATAAAAATTCATTCTCATTTTCTGGATATTTATTAAGAACCAATTCATATACCTCAGTTGCTGGCTTAAACTTTTTACACAAATCAACTGATAGAACGTCATCCAAAATATTTGTAAGGCTGGAGTTTCTAACCGCTGCGTTAAGCATGTCGTAGCTTCCATTCGATAGAATACAAGTGGTATTGTTGCCTATTTTTAACTTTTCAAGAAAAGAATAAACCTCAGGATAACACTCTATCTCAAAATAAGAATCCAGAAGCTCCTGTCGCAAACTATTATTATGGATACCTTTAGAATGCAGAGCAAAATCAAGAGCATTTTTCGTAATGTCCCAAAAAC
This sequence comes from uncultured Alphaproteobacteria bacterium, assembly GCA_902533625.1. Lineage (GTDB taxonomy): Bacteria > Pseudomonadota > Alphaproteobacteria > Rhodobacterales > Rhodobacteraceae > CACKLF01. The sequence continues at coordinate 5,595 of CACAMI010000003.1, forward strand.
TGATATATGAGTTCATCGAGTTTCTTAACCAACTATACTCTAACTGCTTTTGCCTCCAAACTGTAGATAAACTATGCCAATCAACTCTTAGTTTCTCTGAAAGGTTTCTACATGAAGCATCAATGTCAAACAAAGTTCCATAAGCATCAAAAACGTATACTTTTTTCTTTTTCATTATCACTTATTCCAAGTTAGATCATTTAATGCTTGAGAAACATCTATATCTTCGATATTCATAGCCCCTCTATTCACCCTTATTTTATGTGCCTTTTCAAGAACTTGGCCGTGGGAATAGCCGGCAGGTGGGTCAAACTTATAACTGGCTATTTCTATGAGTAATCCTAGAGGCTCTCGAAAGTAAAGTGAGTCCATAAACCCTCTGTCCTTTACTCCAGTATTTGGGTAGCCATTTTCATTAAGATTTTTTTCTGCCACTCTAATGGTACTTTGGCTGACCCAAAATGCTAGATGGTGCACCGAACCAGGTTTATTATCAGATATTATTTCCCTTGGCATCCTTTCTTCATGAGTAAAAACCGTTACTGTTCTTCCATCCCCACAATCAAAGTAGAGATGGTTTGTTGATAAATCATCAAGGTTGGGTTGTTCAAAAATAAGTTTCATCCCAAGTATATTCTGCCAAAAATTAATTGACGTCTCGCGATCCGCTCCGTTCAAGGTTATGTGATGTATTCCTTGGATTTGAATTATAGAAGACATTATTTCCTAAAAGAGAATAGAATTTACCAAAATATTATATCTAATTTAACTAAATTCAAATTTATAATTAAACTACCTTAGGCACCCTTTACAAAAAGTTTAGAAATGTATTCACCAGCTTCTAAAAGTGGTGGTAAGTCTAACTCCCTACTCTCTTGAGTTTCAAACTTTTTGAAGTATAAAGGCCAAGTTGTTTGCAGGCATCTTCTCAGTACTCAAATGGACTAAACTTTCTTCACCAAACAAATTCAACATATCTACATCATTTTTGTATCCCAAATCGGGGTCAGTATTAATTAAGCTATGATGAAACTCCATGTCATTCTTGCTAATTAACTTTCCGCTACGCATAAAAGGCCCATAAATAATTGAAAGCCCATTTGAAGCCAGTGCCTTGGACATTTCTTTAACTAAAATTTTTGTTTCTTTAGTGCTAATCAAATGCAGCAAGTTCACCAAGAGGATTAAGTCTTGACCCTGATGTTCCGCAGCCCAACCTTCTGTAGTTGCATCTAAAAGGCAGGGATGTTTCAGGTTTGTTAAATGCTGGTCATCACTCCAGCAACGAATACTTTTAAGACGGGCCTCATCAACGTCTGAGGGCTGCCAATTTAGATGTGGCAAAGCAGAGGCGAGTTTTACAACATGCTGGCCAGTACCACTAGCTATCTCTAATGCGTTGCCTGATTTGATTGCAGTCTTTCTTACTAATTCGACAATAGGTTCAGCATTTCTAACTGCAGACGGTGCATTAAGACGGCCGTCGCTCTCATAATTTGCGACGCTGGCTGTCTCAGGAAGATTTTGACGGTGACCCATATTCAGATAATGTCAAAAAAACAAAAAAAATCAACTTGAGGTTTTAGCTAAGCTAAGCTTAAAGATAAGTATCAGTTAAGTTTTTTTTGCAAGCAAGGGATAAAGGTTTGGACGAAAATAAAGAACGTAAAAAGTCATTAAATTACAGCAAGGCCTTCGGTTTAATCAGTATGACAAAAAAGAGAGTAAAAATGTCACCCTATGCTGAAAGATATCATTCAGATGAAGTGGTTTACTTATCTTACGCGGGGCGAGCAGTGCCTCTAACGAATGGGATAGATCCATTGGAAGGTTATAGAAAGCTTAGAGAGGGCGTGGCTTTATTTGATGTGCCAGAGAAACCCCTCTCGATAAGAGGGCCAGATGCAGGAAAATTTATGGACAAAATTTTTACAAGAAATGCCAGCCTAATGAAGCCTATGAAAGCTTTATATGCTCTAGCATGTTTGCCAAATGGTGGGATTTTAATGGATGGGATAATTATTAGGCTTGCCGAGGATCATTTCTGGTATATTCAGGCTGATGGTGAGTTTCAGGTATGGCTTGATGCTCATTCAAATGATTATCAGGTCAATATTGAAGACCCAAAGTCTCACGTACTGCAAATTCAAGGACCAAAAGCGCTTGAAGTTTTATCTAGAGCTTCAGGAGTTCCAATGGATGAAACTTTAAGATATTTTAATGCCTCGTATTTTACTATTGGAGGTCAAAAAGTCTTAATATCTCGTACAGGCTGGACCGGTGAAGTTGGAGTAGAGGTTTATGGACACGAAGGTCTTGATCATTTGGCTCTATGGGATAGCTTTTTTGAAGCTGGGAAGCCATTTGATTTGAGTTGGCATGCTGCAGACGCAATGGGTACAAGGAGACTTGAAGCTGGAATTCTTGATAATGGAACAGATATTGATAGAGGTTTGACCCCATTTACAGCTGGGTTAGAGAAATTTGTGGATTTTCAAAATCATTCCTTTATCGGGAGGTCTGCCTTATTAAACAGTAATCAAAAACGATTACTATATGGGATAATGGCAGATTCAGTTATTCCGACGTCTAATTTCAAGGTTTATAATGATAGTAAAATTGTTGGCAAGATAACAGCGGGAGATTGGTCCCCTGAATTAAAATGTGGAATCGGATACGTGAGATTTGAAGGTCACAATGAATTATCAGAAGTATGGCTAAATGAAAAAGTGATGATCCAGGATAATGAAAAGTGTTTACATGAGGCTAAAGTAGTTGAATTGCCTTTTTTTGATAAGGGAAAGGATATTCCGAAAGGTATAAAGGTTCCATAGTATTTTGTCGTTCTGCAGACATGTAGCTGTTTGGCGTGTTCTTTTTATTATATGGAGTTATTTCCATTAAGTATTGTTACCTTTCATAAAGAAAAGGTTTTAAATCAACCAGTCAGAATTAGAATCGCTGTCATTAGTAACAAAATTGCTAAGAAATATTCTATAATTTTCTTAACACTTCTATTCTTGATATATATCTTTATCGCGGCACCAAATGCTGGCCAAGGTGCCATAGAGATGGGACAAACAATTAAAGCCACGCTAGAAATAACTAATATCGAAAAATACACGTCAATGCTTCTATCTAAAAAGCCAGCCGCTGCCATCGTAGAAATTGTCCATGCCTTTGGATTTGCCAGTTGGAAGATAGCACCTTCATAAAATTTTAAAGGTCTTGAGGTTTCTTTTTGTACAATATTTAAAGAGCCAAGTAATCTATAACTTAGAAAACAAAGGTACAATGCGCAAAATATTTTGAGAACGGTTTGAAGCCCAGGAATTATAGTAAAAATACTCCCAAATCCTAGGCAAACTAATATTAGCTGTATCACATGTCCGATAGTAATCCCTGCCATATGTGGAAGAGTTCGAAGAAACCCAAATTGAATCCCAGAACTTAATATCATTGCATTATTTGGTCCAGGAGTGGCGTACATGACAAAATAAAAAGTACTAAGAGCAAGCAAAAAACTGAAATCAAACATTGTATTTTAGCTTTCCGAGGTCAAATAAAATTCTTAATTAATAAAAACAATTATTTTCACCCTTTTTGGGCACTAAGCACCTTCCAATGGTACACCTGCAACCGTGATGCGATGCATTAATCGTGTATATCCTGAGTAATCAGCAGTCGCATAATGTTGGACCAATCTGTTGTCCCATATAGCTACCATTCCAGGTTCCCATACCACTCTTGCGGTGAAGATTGGTTTTGTAATGAGTGCATAAAGATAAGATAACATGGGCGCACTTTCTTCGATGCTCCAATTTTCAAAATTGATTGTAAAATCACCATTCACAAAAACACAAGGTGTCCCAGTATTGGGATGTTTAATAATAACTGGATGAATGACCGGATCACGAAAAGCACCTTGCTTAGGATTTATGCCTTGTTTGGTAGTTGCAAAACTGCTGTCTGAGTGCCATGCGCGTAAGCCTTTCAGAATATTTTGAAGCCCCGGTGACATAGCGCGATAGGATGCTGCCATGGAAGCGAAATGAGTGTCACCACCGAACGGAGGGAGTTCCTTAGCACTTAATATAGAACACATTGCAGGTGCTGCATCGTAAGAGTGGTCCGTATGCCAGGTGCCGCCAATAACCTCTGCCTGATTTGGTGATGTACGCACTTCTGCAATTATAGGATGACTGGCCACTGGTGTGAAAAAACGGTTTACGACAATTTCACCAAAAAACTCAGCGAGTTTAATATGTTGGTCAGGGCTTAAATGTTGTTGGGGCATGACAATTACGCCATGTTCAAATAAAGCAGAGCGCATTTCTTGTAATTGAGATGTCGATGCATTGGCGAGTGAAACTCCCTCGAGGCGGGCACCACAATGTCCAGCCAATTTTTTTATCGACCATGTATCCATTATCCGAGACCTTTATTGCTGACAAATTCTTTCGCCTATTAATAACTTCATGATAACATAGCTCATAAATATGTGAAGCCGATTAGATTGCTTTGAAATATCTTTCTATAAAACTCTATTCAAATGATGATGATTTATGTGACAGATCCATGGCTTTGGGAATGGCATCTCTTATCCACATGTAATCAAACAGAATAGATTCAGTTCTTACATAATGCGAAGGTTAACTAATTATTCTGGTGCATTCTGAAGAATTATCTGCCATAGCAGTATATAGACTTTGGGTATGTCTAAAATATCTTAGTATAAACCATTGGAGGTTAAAATGTCTGTATTTTCCGGTAAATGTCTGTGTGGCGAGGTTACCTACACGTGCCACTCTGAGCCTAAAACTATATTCAACTGCCACTGTGAAGATTGTCGCCGAGCTACAGGTTCAGTTTTTGGCACAAACCTTTTTGTACCAGAGGACAAAGTTGAAATTTCTGGTAAGGTTTCTTCTTACACCCATACTTCTGATAGTGGAAGTACCATGACAAAACGGTTTTGTCCTGTCTGTGGGTCTTTGTTATTCGGTAAAAACAGTGCCAAGGTTAACGTGTTATCCATTAGGGCGGGTACGGTAGATCAATTAGATTTGATCAAACCAATGGTGAACGTATTTATGGATAGTAAAATTCCATCTACAAGTATCGACCAGAACCTTAAACAAGCGCCCAGAATGCCCTCTTAAAAATTTATTTAATGATTGGTTCGCGTGGAGCGTGTGTAATAATTTCTGGTGCACCATCAGTAATTATTGCTTGTTCGCCTACGGCCATAGATAATCCTGTAGTTCTGTCATTCATTATCATGTGGGTAAAAAACGTCATATTTTCCTGAAGAATCGTTTGATTTCCTTCAAAAATTAATGGTTGTTCCATCCAAGTTGGTGGCCAAGCTGCTCCCATAGTATAACCACATACTGTTAGTAAAGAGTCTTCCTCACCTTCATCTATTAGCGTTTTTTTGTATACATTATATAAGTCACCTACTGTTGAGCCTACCACCATCTTCGCTTGGACTGCTTCCAGTGCAGCCACACTAACTGAATGCATTTTGAGATGTCTTGGGCCAATATCTGGACCCGTCAGAACTACTCCCATACAAGCTACATGATAACGTCGATAAGCAAGACCTAACTCTAGTGTAACTTGGTCATTTTTTTCAACATGTTTCCGCCCAGATGTGTAACGCAGGTTCAACGCTGAGTCTCCACTGCCGAAAGGTGGAATATGAGCAGGCAGGTCGGCATCTAGACGGAAAAGTGTATCATAAAATGTACCATAAATGTCACCCTCATATGTACCAGCATTGGTAACCTCGATGACCTTCTCCATTACATGATCCATAATACCGCCCGCTTTTCGGAAATAATCCAATTCTGTTGAGCTTTTGACAAGACGCAGTTCTCTAATGAAATCGGGAGCGATAATGAGATTACACCAATTATCTAGCTTACTTTGTATCTCCAAAAACATTCTCGGCGTTAATCCCATTGTATCTACCTGAATACCAATGCGCTTACCGCTCATTCCATGAGAAACAAGCATATCTTTTATATGCTCAGAACGTGGAGAATGTTCCGAATCCTCCGACACACGTACGTCATTGCAAACTGAAGAGTAAGAAATATTTCCTAAATCGGCAGGTCTGGCTAGATGTGTTAATTCTCCATTTACACCAATAAACATACAACCAAAAATACAAAAACCATCTGATTCATATCCGCACAACCAGAACATGTCTTCAATCTTAAAAAGCAAAATGCCATCCAATTTAAGTTGTCGCAATCTGTTGCGAACACGTTCCTGCCTTTCCTCAAATTCAGTTTGACTAAAATGGGTGTATGGTTTTGTCATTCTTCTGGGCTCCGGCTGAATATTTCTCTAAAATAATTAGGTCTTAAAATATTTACTGGAACAGATTAAGCAGCGAGGGTTTAAGTGTCAAAGATTGATTGAAAGATTATAGAGAAGCTCAGCAAAAAAATGTGAGAGCACCTCTACTTGTAGCAGAGACGGCGTCCAGTTTTGACCCTCACCCTTTAATTTCTAGAAGGCATGTCTAGGAGTGAGTAGCCAGAAAATTACGCATAACTTTTTCAGCACCTTCTGGATCGTCTCTATGCGGTCCGTGACCGCAACCCTCAAACATCTGAAGATGTGCATTATCGCCAATGGCGTCGGCAATGGCTTGAGAACACACAGGAGGAGTGACAGGGTCTATGGTACCGCCAACAACTAGCGTCGGACATGTGATGTTCGCAATCTCATCACGCATATCCATCCGAGCCATTTCATCAGCAAAAAAATGAAGGGCTACTTCAGGACGCTCGATAGCGCGATCACGAAAAGCACCCGCCTCTGGCGCATTCGGGTTGCTGTAAAGCGGCAAGCAGACTTTACCATAGGTATCATAGGCAGTTTGGGATGGGTTAGAAAAGAACTGACGGGCTATCTCTGCTGGGTACTCTCCACCAAGTTTGCGCATCATTTTCACGGTCTCGTCCAGACGAAACTGTGCAGCCGTCGAGGATAGGATCAATTTTGATACCCCTGTAGGATGACGCGCTGCGTAATGCATCGCCACCATTCCCCCAAAAGACTGACCAAAGACCATAGGTGATTCGATGCCCAAAGTGCTGCAAAATACTGCAATATCGTCAGCCCATTGATCCAGTTGCCAAGTTTCCTTTTCGCCTGTTGAACGTCCACAACCGCGATGGTCCAGATATATTAATTGATGTGTATCGCTGTAGCGGTCAAAATAGGGGCGCAACGTTGAATGGTCATAACCGGGACCGCCATGCAATAAGATCAATGTTGGGCGCAATGCCATATCAGGAGTTTCAGCACTTAGGCTTTCTCCTACCACGTCAAAAAATAGGCGTGCCGATCCAACATCAACAAGCATTACAGACCTCCTTTACTTTGTTAACCGTGAACATTTATTTTTGTAGCATTGTATCTATTTTAAATTAAAAAAATGTGAGAGCAACTAGGTGAATCCTAGTTCTCATACATGCATTCTAACTTTGCGCTTTCTAGTCTCTGTTGTTGAATGCTCTGAACCATCATGAAATGTTCCAAACCATCTGTCCCAGGGCATTTCTTGGTTCCCATAATTGCATTCATAATACCGGTGATGTAGTTGATGATAAAACGTACCTAAAGCAAGGCGGCGCTTATCTTTTATCAAAAGGTCTTCATACCCAGTATGACTCATGGCTGCATTTGGCCCAAGCCATAATACGTGAAAGATAACAAGTATTGGGTCTGAAGGTACAATCCAATGGATACAAAGACTTGAAAAATATAGAAAATGTTCAATCGGATGCATTGCCAATCCCGACCAAGGCCCAACACTAACGTTTCGATGATGTAGAGAGTGGACTCTCTTATAGAGCAAGGGTACGTGTAATAAACGATGGATCCAATAAAAATGAAATGCTGAAAATATAGGGAGAAGTATTAGAGATAATACGAACCAAATCGGGTTACTCGTTGCAGTTATGGTCGGAGCATATCCATTGGCCATCAGCCACATTGTTATTACCATAAAGGCAGTAAGCTGAACCACTCCTGAACCTAGTGACCAAAACATATTATCATGAACTTGGTTAGAAAAACTCCAGAGTTTGTTTTTCTCTCCCATTCCACGCCGATCAAATTTTAACTCATCTCCTTGACCTTTCCGCATATAAAAATACCAGTGAAGAAGGCCTGCAAATGTTAATATGAGCAAAAAGTTGACTACATAAGTTTGTATGACCCAATCAAAGGAAAGTACTTGAACCTTATTAAAGTCAGGATAGCAGAACTTCCATAATAAAATAGAAAGAGCAACAAGGAGTATACGTTCACTCAGAGTGAGCCAATTATTAAAAATCCACTTGAACAGGAAGGTCGGGTTTGTAGGCCACTGAAATATAGAAGGATTAGCCAAGGGTAAGTCTGGATGATAATTCCAGCTTGAGTTTGCTGATTTTTCGGAATTTTCTGACATCAAAATCTCCAAAAAAAACTAATAATAGTGAATGCTACGGCGTAGCGCAACAAACCTTAAACCAATTTACCAAAATAATCTAGTTGTAAGAGCTAAGGTCTACTGAAGGTCCGGAGAAAGCATGAAACTCTTCTCCATCATCATAAGCTTTGACGTAGGGCCTTAAGACATCAATTAATCTTACATCTCGATTTAGTACATCCAAAAATTCCTCCATACTTTTCCAAACTATAATTGACGCATATTCACCATCTTTAAGAGTAATCAACCTCGCTTCTAATGCACCATCGAGAGTTTTATAGATTTTGGAAGTTTCTCGGAATATTACTTCTTCATGACCATCTTTTGGCATAAAGCGTATACAGTTTACCATCGTCATTATTTTCTCCCCACTGAGAATGCATTATAACACGAGACCAACTTTAGAGCGACTTTTCTTCAAAGCCAAATGTTATTACCCAAGAACTGAAAAGCTGCTTTCAGTATTGATTTCGCGTTTACGGGAATAGAACCCGACATTGGTATCTCGGTCGATGTATGGCAGGTGAAAGATGAGTGGTGACGCATCATGGTCATTCCCTGACTCACAATATTCTACCAATTTTGCCATCATCTTTCCAGCGATAGGCGCATTTTTATACTGGTTGCCACTTGATCCACAAGCCATATAAAAACCGGGCAGACTGGACTTGTCATAAATCGGAATCCAGTCTTCCGTAACATCATAACAATCCACCACACCACGTGTACGGCTAGGGATTTGAAGGCTAGGAACTCTTTGGGCATAGCGCATTGCCTGTACATTCCACTGATCAGTAAAGTTTCTATCATAGTCAGAATCATCAGCAATCCAAACGTGTTCGTCACAGGGGGGATCTTCAGAACCTATCAGTATATTGTTGCCATGCTCGGGCCTGACATAGCAAGAAATATCGCTGTCAGAAATAATCATTCCATCGTTCTCAAAGTCAAAATTTGATGGTGATGGAACATGCACCACCTCCTGTTTCAGCGCTCTGGATGTTATGGTCATGTCTTCGGTCACCCCAGCCATCTGATTTATCAGTGAAGAGGCGGGCCCGGCGACATTAATCACCACGGGAGCATGGACCTCACTACCATCTGAGAGCTTTACCCCAGAAGTCCGGCCATTTTTTTTCAGAATTTCGGTTACTGACGTATTGAAAAGGAATTGGCCACCTTGAGCTTCTGCCGCACGCTGAAGATTGTGTGAAGAAAGAGCAGGATCCGTTACGTAGCCTGCGGTGGGAAAAAATATTCCACCCTCGACTCGGCCTCCGGTGGATTCTCCAAAGCCTGATTCATTAGGACGTTTGGCGGGATGGTAACCACGAAGATCGTAAAGTGGTAGGCGTTCCATAATCTTTTCGGAAGACCAATCCTCAAAGGAGATACCAAGTTCTCTACAATTGTCAGTATGTTTTGCCATAAAGCCATTGCTTGATGTCTTCATTACCAGGCACCCAGTCTCTCGATAATTGGCTAACCCTCTCTCATCCTTGACCCCCAGATAGTCAGCCCAATCACGCCAGTAGAAGTACCCTTCGTATGCAAAGGCTGTCCCTTCTAGCGTGGAATAATGCACACGAATTATGGCACAGGAACCGGAAGTTGAGCCGTGGCCCGCTTCAGCATTGCGATCAATTGAAAGTGTTTTATAGCCTAACTTGTTTAGCTCAAACGCGGTTGCTGCGCCGATTACACCGGCACCAATAATAATTGCATCTGCTGTTTTGGTCATATCCCTCTCTCCATAATTCTCAAGCTTATAAATTAAATATCACTTCGCTTTACATAAATATATAAAATCCTACAAATATAATCTTATAATCGAGATTTTACCTGCACCATTAATTCTTGAAATGTCATTACTTTCGTACATTTCTTACCTGAGGTATCTAGAAATTAATTAGAGCGTCCAAAAAAACTTTGCCGAATTTTATCTGAAAAAATATAATCTGGAGTATTTGCATAACTAAGAATAACAACTACGCGCTCTTGTTTTGGTCCAACAGGAGTAACACGATGAAGTGCTTTAAATCCGTTAAAGATCGATAATGTTCCAGCGCTCTGACTTATTGAAATGGTATTTTCCCCTTCGTTTCGGATCACTGATAATTCTTCTTCCGTTATTTCTTTTTCTGAATTTCTTATATTTGGAGCGAATTCAAAATTTCCGCCATCGAGTGATTTTTGCAATAAAAGGGTTACTACACCGTCGTTTGGATCATAATGCCAACCCAACTCATCTCCTTCTCTACAAATAGCAATTATACAACTTATCATTGGATCAATGCATTTAAATAGAAGTTCAGTTTTCAAAACTTTACGCAGAAATTCCGTGAAATATTCTGATTCATAAAGTTGGCGCATTTTTGACTCTGCTCCTAAAAGATCATATGAAATGGAATCCATTGATGCTCGAGTTTTTAATGGGTTGATCTTACTCTTAAGCGTATCTCGTCCAAAAGGCGACCTCCAATGCTCCGTCCGATAGGTCTGATTTGCCAAAGTCTTGACTTCATCAATCATTTCATTCAGGAACTTATCCGTAACAAAATTTGGCAATAAGCAAAGACCGTTTTCTTCGATCTGGTTGTGGCAACCAGTCAGCATCCTCTCTGACGCCTTGGAAGCTAAATTAGTCACTGGATATCTTTCTAAATTTATAATTTGAGATAGATCACCCTTCATTAAACCCTCCTATGCTCTTAAAAAATTTGACCAATATTATTGTGCCCTCATTTTAGATGATGAAAAACTCCTAATGAACCCCAGGTTGTCACTATTCAATTTCCTTTTCTTTCAAACTTACTTTTCCAGCTCTTACTGTGAACCATTTCTTTATCTAAGTAGGCTTCTAATTTTGCCTCTAGATGGAAATGGCTTTCAGTAGAAGTTAAAATAGTATGAGTTCTGGAAGAAACTCTCCAATCTTCTCGCTCAAATAATTCAGTCCAAATAATCTCTAGTTTTGCGGATAAAGAATCATCAGGATGTACAGAAAAGTATTCATCATGTGTGGACTCTACTGTCCAACCATTATGTTCATTATAAACCATTCTACCTTCATCAAAAAATTGATTTTGAGTAACATTTCCAGAAATCATATCTCTTGTAATATCCCACTTATAGTCTGGCTCACGAATTATAGTTTTATCAAGAGGTGGGGCAGATTCTGGTTCCTGAAAAGGCATTAATTCATTATCACTCTCCTTATATGGCCTGATCGGTAATTCTAATTTGCTAAGCCCAGTGGCAATAAAAAGTGTATTCTTTACAGGGGAAGGCCAAGCTATAGGCCAATAAACGCTAGATAAAGAAACCCTAATTCGATTACCGGCGCCAAAACTATGGCCAACATCATTGAGTTTTAATTCAATATCGTAATATTCGCCTGGAACTAAATCTGTTGGGTTTTCGTGGCTCTCCCTGTGAGTTAAATTAAGTAGACCGTAGGATATTCTAGTAACTGCGCCATTCTTCAAAACTTCTGAAAGGCAGACTGCTACCATTGCCACTTTTTTATCACTAGCTATCTTTAATTTGACCTTTGGCATACCCAGTATATCAAACTCTTCTTTAATCGGCTCTGAGTCAAAATTAAGTGATCCACCGGCTTCATTTCTTTGGTCACCAGGTTGGTCAGGGTCTAAACCGTGGGGACACCAGGCGCCAGCCATTAGGCCCACTGTTAGAGGTGAATTTATACTTATTATCTTAGAAGGATTTGGTTTATTACCCAAATGATCGACATTTAAGTAATATATCTCCTTATTAATACTACTAGAGGGCCAGGAGTTTTCTGATACCCAACGTCCAGGCCTCTCCTTATAGTAAGTTGCAGGAAAAACGGGGTCTTGTATCCAACACCTTAATTGAGGTTCATCCATAATACCATTTTTTGTGCCCTTTAACCAATAATCCCACCAACGCAAACATTCTTGTAAGAAGCCAATTGCCGGCCCAGGTTCTGCAAAATGAGGATATTTGTGAGCCCACGGTCCCACTAGGCCTTTACATGGCGATTTTAAACCTGAGAGAAGCCTAAAAACAGTATTTGAGTAGCCATCTGCCCATCCCCCAACTGCATATACAGCGGCATTAATTTTTGAAAAATCCTCACATACTGAGCCGTGTTTATAAAATTCATCGCGTGTTTGATGTTTCATCCAATCTTCTAACCACAGTCCACTACCTTTCAAACGACTCAACCACATTTCGTACCATTTGTTGCCTACCGTTTGAGGGTCTGGTGGAGTTGTATTTATAGAGAACATGTAGCTATTCCAGGCAGCATTGTCGGTTAATAAGCAACCTCCCATGTAATGGATATCATCTGCGTACCTATCATCAGTGGAACAAATGGAAACTATGGCCTTTAGAGCTTCTGGCTGCCGTGCAGCAATTTGCAACCCATTGAAACCTCCCCAAGAAATACCAATCATTCCAACTGTGCCTGAGCACCAAGGCTGCTTTGTGATCCAATCAATTACTTCTAAGGCATCGTCTTGCTCTTGCTTTAGATACTCGCCTAAGAGAATACCCTCCGAATCTCCAGAACCTCTTATATCAACTCTAACCGAAGCATATCCGTGTCCTGCGAAATACGGATGCGTTGTAGCATCACGATCCGCCGTGCCATCTTGACGGCGATATGGTAAATACTCAAGTATGGCTGGAACAGGCACTTTTTCAGCATTAACTGGAAGCCAAATTCTAGTAGCCAATCGGATGCCATCTTTAAGCTCAATAAAGATAGGATCCATTACGCGAACTTCGTTCGGAAATTTTTCAATCACTTTCATTAATACCTCCCAACTAACGTGTCTCTCTCAAGCTCCAAAAAATTATCAGCTTGAACAGAATAATAGGTAGGAATTAATATTAGCATAATTTGTTAACTTAGGCACTCTTTAACTTCACGAATCCTAACCCTAAACTTTTGAAGGAGCATTTAAAAATGATAAACTCATCTACAGGAGCTTTAATTACTGGAGGATTAACTAATATCGGTCTTGCCACTTCAAAGAAGTTCTTAAATCTAGGGATCCCAGTTGTAGCAGGATCTAGCAATGCTGGAAAACCTATAAGGAAAAGGATTGAGAAAGATCTGCATCACTTGGCACAAGTAAATAATGTTTCCTTCCTGTCCATAAACATGGACGTTTCAGATGAAAAAAGTGTGCGGTCTGCCGTGAGAAAAATTGAAACACAGTTCGGACTTATTTCTATTTTGGTTAACTCTGCTGGTGTAGGCAGTAGTAATAAAGAAATTTGCAATCTAGATCTTAAGGATTGGCAAAGAACTTTGGAAGTTAACCTTACAGGGCCTTTTTTAACCACTCGTCAGATATGGCCCCATATGAAAAAAGCAGGCTGTGGGAGAATAATCAATATTGCATCCACAGCTGCCCATATTGGATCTTCGAAATACTCTGCGTTCTGCTCCTCTAAAGCTGGTTTACTTGGCCTCACTCGGGCAACAGCTGTCGAGGGAGCTCCATATTCAATAACCGCCAATTCAATTAGTCCCTCTTGGGTGGAAACCATCAGAGAGGGAGTAAATACTAATAAACTATACAAAGAGATTGCAAAAAATAATCTTCAAAAGAGAGTAATACAAACTTCTGAAATCGCTGAGCAAATTTGCTGGTTGGCCTTAAACGCGCCGGTTTCTTTAACAGGAGAAGATATCCGTATTACTGGAGGTGAGCTTTGGTAGGCTCGTCGTTTAAATCAATATAATTCAAGCAATTAATCTTACTGAAATAATGAAGTATAAGCCAATTTTTTTCACGCCCTTCTTAAAGGCATAGTAGTGCATCTAAATGAGCCAGCTAGGCTGATGGGCTCGGAGTAATCTAGCGTTTCCACCTCAAAGCCGGTATCTCTTAACTTCTTTGCAAGTCTTTTATGGCCATTATGTATAACGAGAGTTTCAGGATTTAGACAAAAAATATTAGCACCTAAATTTTTACACTCTTCGGAGTTGATTGTGATGAATTTGAAGATCCTCCCAAGTAAATTGAGGTCCTCCTTTTTGAAAGCAGGAGGGTAAATTAACACATAACCACGAGGAAGAAAAGTGAGCCTTGTATCTAGGTGCATAATATTTGATCCCAAATCAAGCATGGTTACATCGACGTAATCGGATAACTCCAGCAATGCGTTCATTGATGTCCTCGCACTGACTCCCACAAATGCACGCCCTTCATGTACAAGAACATCACCACCCTCAATAGAGCCATTCAATATTTTCACTACGCTATTTTTTTTATCAAATGGTAAATCCTTCAAGACTTCGTCAACCTCTCCCTCTCTTTCCGGCAGTTTTCTTTTTTCTGAATAAAAGAGCTTATCGTTTATGACAAAACCTATGTCTCTTGTATACGCCTGCCATGGTTTACTTTTATCTACAGACAAAAAATGCAAGTTTACTCTATACTTTTCTAAAAGCAGAAAGAATTCCTCTTGCTGCTTTAAGAATTTCCTTCTAGACCAAGGTAATATATAATATTTACTGAATTCAGGATGGGTATTCTCGTAACCTTGGTACTCAGGTATGCTTTCTCCTTTACAAACACATAGGTCTTTTAGTGTTGAAAACTCGTCACTGATGCTTAGCAAAATACCTCTCTTTTTTTGTGCTTCTTGCATTTTAATACTACAGTTGTGATTGATAAAGGGAAAATGCTTCGATATTGTTTATGAAGTTACAAAATGAAATAGAGCTAGTAAGATTATGACATTTCTTAAGATGAATAATGTTAATCTTTGGTATGAACAAACAGGTGAGGGCCCAGATATTGTGTGGATACCCGGTGGCGACAATGTAGCATCTGACTGGCGTTATCAAATAGATTTCTTCAAAGGTAACTTTAAAAATACCTCTTTTGATCCACGTGGTGCAGGTAAAACAGAAATTGGGAATATGGCCGAATGGTCAATAAAGGACATGGCAGACGACTGTGCTGAGTTAATCAGGAAAGTATGTAATCCACCAGTTTATGTGGCTGGAATATCCATGGGTGGCTTGATAACATTACAAATGGCTGTTTCATACCCGGAGTTAGTAAAGTTAGGCGTCGTTATGGGTGCTGCATCTCATTGCACTGGCTGGTCCCGTAGTTGGATGGAGGCCGAAATTGAGTTCCGTAAGAACGGAGGTAAATTAACACCTGCATTTGCTCGTCATCATTACGGTGTTTTTATGTATCCTCCAGAAGTTATTGATAATGATGAACTCTGGGAGGAACTTCTTCCATTTGTTGGTGCTAGCTATGAAGATAGGGAAGGCCGGTTGCTCATCGGGCAATGGCAAGCATGTGTAGACTTCGACGTTTCGAAAGAAATGAGGCAATGCGACGTACCTTTACATATGATCGGTTTTTCACTCGACATACAGTGTCCTCCTAGCCAGGCTAAAAGAACGGCAAAAATTGCAAAAAATGGAACATTTCATCTTATGGAAGGACTGGGCCATCTTTCCCTGATAGGACATAAGTCTGAAGCAGTTAATAAAAAAATAGCTGAAATTATAAAAAAGACTTCTTAATTTTAAACCTGTTACCACATTCTATTATTTGGTAATTTAAATACCCTTACTGTGTAGAAAACTAAACACCATCTCTTTTTATTTTCTCATTCCATTCACGTTTCAATATTGTCTCCTCACCTTCTTTTACGAGAATACGAGCATTAATAAAAAAATGTGTTTCATCACTTGTCATTTTTTGGCTCGCGTTAATAACTACATCTAACTGTTCGTCTCTCCCGAAGGTTTCTATAGCCGATAGCTCTACAATGGCAGAATTAGGATCATCGGGCAAAATACTACATATATTTTCGGTTTTGCTGCTAAATTTCCAACCATTATTTTCAAGTTTGATTAATCCCGTATCCATACGATAGATAAATGTTAACATCCCTGTTTTTAAATCCGTTTCAGATCCCACATACGTTGGATCTCCATCTTTCAATGTAGTACGTGGAGAAACCCTAGCATGCTTAGCAGGAGGAAGATGATCAATATTAGCGTCCTGTTCTTTTCTGGGCCGTATTGGCAAAACCAAATGGCTGGAACCAGTGTGGATAGATATCTTTACAGGTTGTGGTGACGGCCAGACAATTGGCCAAAACGAAGTGGATACGGCTATTCGAATTTGGCTTCCTGCATCAAAGGTGTGCCCAATATCATTTAGTAAAACCTGAACGCTATAACGCTTTCCAACTTCGAGAGATTCTATATTCTCATGACTATTTCGATGAGTAAGATTTAATATCCCATACGTCACTAGTAAGGACGAACCATCAGCACGCAATTCATTCAATCGAACACAAATAAAAGCACTGGGCTTATCAGACTCTAAATTTAAAGTAATAGTTGGCGCACCAAGTATTGAAAATTTTTTATCTAATGGATCACTATCAAAACATACAGACATTGCATCATCAAGACATTGATCTAATGGATCCTGAGGATCTCCCGCTCCCATATTGCCAAAAAAAGGAGTGCACCTACCAACCGTCTGGGGCGAATTCACAATTCTAATAGAATCCCCACCACCTTCCGGTAAAAGGCTTCTATCCTTAAGATACATAGTTTTATTTATAGTATTGTCCGATGGCCAAGATTCTTCTCCTGCCCAATATCCAGAGCGTTCTTCGAAGCATGAACTCGGCTTAACACTATCTTGCACCCAAGCACGATACTTGGGCTCATTCATAATACCAGTTTCAGTTTCTTTTAGCCAATGGTCCCACCACCGCATTGCTAAATCCATAAACCCTGCTTTAGGTCCTGGAACAACTTGATGCATATATTGATGCCCCCATGGACCGACCAGAGCTCTAATTGGGGTTTTAATGTTCTTTAGCAATCTAGCTACAGGGTTTGAGTATGCGTCTGCCCATCCACCGATAGCATAAACAGGAATTTCTATTTGGGAATAGTCCTCACAAACTGAACCATGCTTCCAAAACTCATCTCTACGTTGGTGTTTTACCCATGGAATTATCCAAGGACTTAAAGCATCCAATCTCTCAGACCACATATCTCTCCAATTATCTCCCACCAACGCTGGATCGGGAGGTCTTGCCATAGCTGGAAACATGACAAAAGCCCAAACTGGATTTTCTACAGCCATACAGCCACCATAATAATGAACATCATCGGCATATCTATCATCTGTAAAAAAAACGGTGATAATACATTTAAGAGCTTCTGGCTTTCGGGCTGCTACTTGCAAACCGTTAAACCCACCCCAAGACTTACCCATCATGCCTACCCTACCATCACACCACGGCTGACTGGCTATCCATTCTATCACCTCTACCGCATCATCCTGTTCCTGTTTTAGATACTCGCCGAGTAATACCCCCTCTGACTCTCCGCTTCCTCTTATATCAACACGGATCGCAGCATACCCGTGGCCTGCAAAATAAGGATGCATAGCTTCATCTCTTGCTGCAGTTCGATCCCTTGTACAGTATGGGATATATTCAAGAATTGCTGGGACAGGAGAATCAATGGCATTTTCTGGAAGCCAATACCTACACGATAAATGAACACCGTCTGATAAAGGTATCCTTTCAAATTCTACTTCTCTTACTTTTTCCGGGAATAATTCGACAATTTCTGCATCGGTTTCATCTTTAGGGAACATTATAACTCCTAACTGAATTTAATTTATTAGTGGAAAATGACATTGAACAGTTCTATTATCAGGCAAAACCTTTTCTTGGGGCATTAAAGTTTTGCACTTTTCCTGAACATATTTACATCTGTTGTGAAATTCACATCCTGAAGGTCGATTAGTCAGGCTAGGTACCTCCCCTTCAATTGACACAAGATTACGACGTTTGTCTGGATCGGGCTGAGGTACTCCGTGTACCAATGCTTCAGTATATGGATGAGCAGGTTTCTGAAAAATCATTTCACCATTACCCTGTTCAACTATGCGACCCAAGTACATAATTGCCAATCTATCACAAATATGCCGTACGACTGGAAGGTTATGCGTAACAATTAGATAAGAAAGTTTTCGCCGAGCCTGTAGGTCACGCATAAGATTTAGAACCTCCCCTTGAACAGAGACATCCAGACCAGCTGTCGGTTCATCCGCAATAATGAGCTTTGGCTCTAATGCAAGTGCACGAGCAACCCCGACTCGGCGGGCTTGACCACCAGACAATTCGTGAGGGTACCGATTTAAAAATGAGTGAGGTAAATTAACCATATCACAAAGTCTTCGAGCCTCCTCTTCCAGGTTCTTTTTTTCCTTATTATGTAAGGAAAACGGTTCCGCAATCAAAGCTCCAACGGTTTTACGAGGGCTAAGAGATCCAATTGGATCCTGAAACATCATTGCCATATCTTGACGCAGATTGCGCAACACAGATTCCGACAGGTCGGTCAGTAACCGTCCATCAAATTCCACAGAACCTCTAGAGGAAGGCACCAATCCGAGTATAGCTCGACCCAAAGTAGTCTTACCAGAACCACTTTCCCCCACCAAACCAAGGGTTTCACCTTGGCGCAAATGAAGAGAAACATTGAGAACTGCATCCACAAAACGCTTTCCATTTCTCTTTAATAACGCCTGTAACGGACCCATAATTTCAAAGCGAACATTCAAATTTTCAACATTCAGAATTGGAGGTTTTTCGAAATCAATTATATTTTTTAACGAACTATCATAGGTTTCTGTCTTTGAAACTTGTCTTTCAATAGTACTAGAGGTTCCAAATTGATCACGACTTGAGTCTAACAAGTGACACTTAGTATTATGGGTACCTTCAATTACATATGTTTCTGGCCGATCTTGTTCACATCTCTGGAGTGCGTATTTGCACCTGGGGGCGAAAACACACCCATTGGGCCGTATATGTAAATCTGGCAAATCACCAGGAATAGTCGGCAAAAAACGTGCTCGATTGCTAACTCGTGCAGGATCACACTCTAAAAGGGCTTGAGTGTATGGATGCTTAGCATTATGAAAAATCTGCCGAATATCACCTTGCTCAACAACTTCTCCTGCATACATTACAACTACTTCATCACACAATTCTGCGACAAGTCCTAAATTATGGGAAACAATCATTACTGTGGATTTCAATTCCTCTTGTAATGATCGAAGGAGATGTATAATTTGTGCTTCCATAGTTACATCAAGTGCTGTGGTTGGCTCGTCTCCGATAAGCATTAAAGGGTTCATCAGCAAAGCCATGGCGATACCAGCTCTCTGACGCATACCACCGCTAAATTGATGAGGGTATTGATAGACGCGCTGTTCTGTATCTGGAATACCCACCTTGCGCATTATTTGCTTTGAGTGTTCAATTTTCTCTCTGAAGGATTTATTTCTCTGCCTGTAAGCAATGTCTGACATTTGCTGACTATATGATAATACTGGGATTTGCGAAGTCATTGGATCTTGAAAAACAATTGAGGCTTCCTCTCCTCGGAAGGCACGAAGTTCATCCTCAGAAAAATCAAGAACATTTTTCCCATTAAAAAATATTTCGCCACATTCAACTACTCCATTACCAGCTAATAACTGAGTCATTGCCCATATTACAGTACTTTTTCCCGAACCACTTTCACCAACAATTCCAACAATCTTTCCCTTAGGTGCATTGAAACTAACTTCTCGTAGGGCGTGCACCCGGCCACGTGGCGTCTTGAAATCCACATTCAAATTCCTAATCTCTAGAAGGTTTTTAGTATCCATTCTTCACTTGCCTTTACGGAGCCGAGGGTCAAAAACATCTCGCAGTGCCTCACCCAAAAAAGTAAACCCAAGAGTAGTAAGTACTAGAGGGATTCCACCTGCGATTATTGGCCATGGTGTGTCTCGAATCACTAGGTATCCTTCATTTAAAATTGTGCCCCAGCTCGCTGTCGGAGGCAATACACCAAGTCCTAAGAAGGAAAGTCCTGCCTCAATTGTGACGACAACGGGAACATCCATAGCTGCGAGAATAAGTAATGGACCAATTACATTAGGCATAATGTGACGCCACATAATTATAGCAGGATGAGCTCCTAGAGATCTCTCCGCTAGAATGAATTCAGTATTCTTCAAAGCAAGCGTACTCGTACGAGCCAAACGTGCATATCCAGGAATACTAGTCACAATAACGACTGCTAAAACCAACTCAAGACTGGGTCCTAGAAGAGCAACCGCTGCAAGAGCTAACACAATAGTAGGAAAGGAACGGATAGAATCGAAAATCAGAAGTAAAAAATTATCAAGCCATCTTGGTCCGTATCCGGCCAGCATCCCCAAAAGTAATCCCACAAATAAAGAAATAGAAACACCAATTGCCGCAACTTTCAAAGCAACTCTACCTCCATATATTACACGAGAATAAGTATCACGGCCAAGTTGGTCTGTTCCAGCCCAGTGTTCCAGGGTTGGACCAGACATTCGCTGTGGGATATCCATTAAAAACGGATCGTGGGTTGCGAAGTAGGGTGCAAAAATTGCACTTACGAAAAATAAAACGACCAGCATAAGACCAAACATTCCAAGTCGATTATTCAGAAAGAGTGAAAGCTTTTCTCGAGACTCACTCATATGACCCTTAATATCTTGGTCTTTTTTTGCGCTTTCAAGCGCTTTATTAGAGGCTATCTCTGACACGTGGGTCCAACCATGAAACTACAAGATCAGCAATAAGGGTTACAAAAACATAGAGTCCAACAGTAACAAGAACAGCTCCTTGAATAACTGGAAAATTACGACTCAATACCATGTCATATATAAGTTTCCCAATGCCTGGGCGTGAGAATATAATTTCTGCAAAGACGGCTCCAGATAACAAACTTCCGAAACCAATGCCAATCAAGGTAATTGTTGGTAAAATTGCCACCTTAAGAGCATAACGAAAAATTATGGTTCGGGAACGAAGACCAAAAGCCCGGGCCGAGCGAATATAGTTCTCTCCCATAACTTCCAACATAGAAGCACGAACCATCCTTGCAAGATAGCCAACCCACCCTAGTCCAACAGCAAATGCAGGAAGAATAAGGTGGTGAACCTGATCCAAAATATTTCCTGATTCACCAGCACCTATTACCGGCATCCACCTCAGGGTTACTGAGAAGAGCAAGATAGCCCATATTGATACCAGAAAGGAAGGAATAGCAATAGTTCCAACCGACAAAACACCTGTAAACCTATCAAGCCAAGTATTTGGTTTTAGAGCAGAAAGGCAGCCCAAAGGGATACCGACAAGAGCTGCCCATCCTATAGCAGACACTGCTAAAGTGACTGTAAATGGCAATTGCTCGGCCATCGTCGTTGTGACACTTCGGTCCGAAAAAACGTCAGCTCCAAGATCACCTTGAAGAACGTTACCCATGAATATCAAGAACTGGTAAATGAGAGGTTTATCTAGATGCATTTTAGCTGCATATGCTGCCTGAATTTCGGGTGTTGCACGAGGCCCAAGCGCTATGCTTACCGGATCGCCCGGTATCATATGTAGCATCAGGAATAGGGCCATAATTGCCACAAAAATAATTACTAGGGCGAGAAAAATTCGCTTAATTAAATATATCAACATAGTTGTAAACTATAGCAAAGAAAGACCGCCGGGAGAATTCCCGGCGGCTATAATTGAGATCACGCCTTAAAGTATGAAAGCATCGTTTCACCAGATGGAGCAAAACGGGGAGATATATTATCTCTGTGCACAAAAACTTCAGGTTCATGAGTTAAGAAAACATATGCTCCCGTTTCCTCCATGATTTCCTGCATCCTAATAGCAATCTTATGCCGTTCCTCTGCTTCAGAAACTGCAACGAGCTCAACATATAATTTTTCAAACTCGTCAGAAGACCAACGCTCCCAATTCCAAATTCCAACCTGATCACGAACAAACCATTGGAAAGCCCCATAGGGATCGGGACCTGAGCCGTATCGCATAAGCCAGATTTCCATATCTTTCCAAGTATCGCCTTTACTCTCTTGACCCATTTCCCAGAAAGGACCTGAATCCAGAGGCATAATTTCAACTGCGATACCAATTGCTGCTAGGTTGGCCTGAATAATTGTTGATGCTAGTATACGTTCCTGATTATTTAGAGTGCGCAAAGTAAGAGAAAGGCCCGATACTCCAGCCTCATCAAGCAAAGCCTTTGCTTTTGCAGGATTATACGAGTAGCCAGTTTGATTCCTTTTTCCTACCAGACCAGGACAAACAATTCCCGAAGATAATTCCGCGGTTCCTGAATACGCGCCCTGGTTTATCGCACTAACATCGACCGCATGCTGAATTGCCTGACGCACCCTAATGTCTTTCATCTTTGGGTTATCAATATTCATACCTAGCCACATATACTGAAGAGCACCTGCTACTGTAAGCTTGCTATCAGCAGGGACTTGCTTAAGGTATCTTGCATACGTATCCGATGAAATCTGGGCAACATCCAATTCACCTGCCTCATAGGCAAGCGCTGCTGCCGAATCTTCAGTTACGATTGGACAATAAATCTCATCATACTGTGGCTTAGTACCAGTCCATTCCGGATTGCGGGTCATCCGAACATATTGACCTTGTTTCCACTCCATAACGTAAGGGCCACAAGTTGCTGGAACGTCGTTTGTGAATTTTCCTCCAACAGCTTCAGTTGCTTTCTTTGAAATTATTACTCCTGTACCAGAAGACAGTGTTTGAGTCATGAACGGCGCGAATGCTTGCTTCAAAATAAGGGCACCACTATATTTGTCTGTAATTTCTGTGCGATCATACGCAACGTAGTCACCTTTCCATTCGCTTTGAGCCATACGGTCATACGAAAAGGCTACATCTTCAGATGTGAGCTCCCCGTATCCGTTGGACCACATTAACCCAGATTTAAGTTTGAATTCGATACGAGTTGGACTAACTACCTCAACTCGATCAACAAAAGGGGACTTAGCCCAGACAGCCATGCCATCAACATAGTCATAATGGACAAGCGCTGGCATGCAGCACCAGTTTACGTCGTTGTCAGGATGGCCACCAACATAGTAGCCAGGATCCAAACTGTCCATATCTCGATTAAATCGAACAGTTAATTTTCCTCCTGATGACGAGAAAGAAATCCCCGGAATGGAAGAAGCTACAGTCAGCGCACTTCCAAATGCTATAGACTGTAGAAGTGCTCTCCTCGATAGTCCATTTATACTCATAATTTTTCCTCCTTTGGTAAGCATGTTTCAAATAGAATCATGTTTTGACAAATTGTCGCACTAAATCAGACCATGACATTCTGTGTCCTGTCAATAAAAACTCACTCCTACATATGAACTATGCTATTATATCACTGATTCTTTGGTTGAGGATTAGATCTCTTTTCTCAAGGATCGACACCATGAGAAAACTTAGGTACTCATATAACTAATAGTTTTACTCATCATTAAGAGAGTTAACAAAATGGTAAATTCAAAGTTAACTATAAAGAACTTCCGGCGATCAGTTGAAAATAGGGAGCTCGTTTGGGTACCTATGTCCGATGGACGTAAGCTTGCTGCACGAATCGTACTTCCAAAAAATGCTAAAAATATGCCTGTCCCGGCAATACTTGAGTATATACCATATCGGCGCCGAGATGGAACAAGAATTCGTGACGAAGAGGTCATGTATTGGTTCGCGGGGAACGGCTATGCATCCGTTCGACTTGATATAAGCGGAAGCGGCGACTCCGAAGGTCTGATCGAAGATGAATATGTCAAGCGTGAACAAGACGATGCCATCGAAGCAATCGCTTGGCTAGCAAGCCAAAACTGGTGCTCAGGAACGGTTGGGATGATCGGAATTTCATGGGGTGGTTTTAATGGCCTCCAAGTTGCAGCAAGGCGACCTCCAGCTTTGAAAGCGGTGATCTCATTGTGTTCCACCGTAGACCGTTACAATGATGATGTTCACTTTATGGGTGGTTGTTTGCTTAATGATACCATGGATTGGGGTAGCAAGTTTTTTACCATTGGAGCTTTACCTCCTGACCCAGAGATGGTTGGAGAAAGAAAGTGGCGCACCATGTGGAAGCAACGCATAGAAGGTCTCGAGTTATATCCGGCACTTTGGATGCAACACCAACGCCGCGATGCGTTTTGGAAGCATGGTTCAGTTAAAGAAAACTACGATGATATCGAGTGTGCCGTTATGGCTGTAGCAGGCTGGGTTGACGGCTATACTTCTGCTGTTTTCGAACTAGTAGAAAACCTAAAAGCACCCTGTAAAGGCATTCTTGGACCATGGGGACACCTATACCCTCAGATGGGAATTCCTGGTCCCGCTATCGGTTTTATGCAAGAGTGTAAGCGCTGGTGGGATCATTGGCTCAAAGGCATTGATACAGGTGTAGAAAAGGATCCAGATATGCGCATTTTTCTGCAAGATTCAGAAAAGCCCATGCCTCATTTTGATGAACGCAAGGGACGCTGGCTAGGCATCCCGCACTGGCCTTCGAAATCCATACGTAGTCAGGTCCAATACTTTGACGGCAAGAACTTAAGCTTAAAAACTTCTAAAAAATTAAAAAAACATCTCCGCACAATTTCTTCACCGCAAACGACCGGATTGGCTGCGGGAGAATGGTGTGCCTATGGTTTAGGGAAGGTAGCACCAGAGCTTCCATTAGATCAGCGTGAGGACGATTCAGGTTCTATGTTATTTGATGGACTGCCAATTCAAAAACCAATTGCGATTGTTGGAGAAAGTCTTGTGCGACTAAGGATAGCATCTAACCAAACACAAGCTTTCGTGGCGGTTAGACTAAACAACATTCATCCGGATGGAACCTCAGAACGTATATCATATGGTTTGCTTAATCTCTCCCATAGAAACGGCAACGCAAAACCGTCGAAGTTAAAAGCTGGAGTTTTTTATGATGTGGACGTAAAGCTCAAAGGAATAGCTCAAACTATTCCAGAGGGTAATAGTTTGAGGATTGCTATATCCACTAGTTACTGGCCTATGATTTGGCCTTCTCCAATAACCCCTAAGCTTACCATTGATCCCTCTGGGTGCTATGCTAAACTGCCGATACTGCAAAGCGAAAATAAATTCTCTAATGTGAAGTTTGCACCAGTAGAATATGCATCGCCTTTAAAGACTACAGTAACAGGAACAGGAGAAGAATCTCGTGAGGTCATCCATACCATTGACAATCAAACATCTCACTTTGTTGTTACTAGAAATGATGGAAGTTTAGTTATTGACGATATTGGTACCGAGGTGTCCTATACGAAGAAAAAGGTGTTTACGGTCGGTCGAACTGATCCACTAAAATCAGCTGCTGATGTTACTTGCACTGCTCAATTCAAGCGTGGCCAGTGGAATGCCAGAACAGAAACCGAAACCCAACTAACGTCAGATAAAAAATTCTTCCATTTGAAAGGTACAGTGCGAGCATTTGATAATGAGAAACCATTTGCTGAACACTCTTTCAAAGCATCTGTGAAGCGAGATTGTCTTTAGAAATCAATTCTATTTTTTACGGATAAATAGCTTAAAGAGTATTTCCAATTTTCTTCAAGGCAAACTTTTCTTTCGACTATATCTCTATAAAACTCTATTCAAATTTTAGTTATAATATAGAATGGCACAGAGTTAGAATTTTATTTGGCAATTAATATGATCCGAGGACGCAAAAAATGGAACAAGGTTATTACTGGCGTGATTGGCGCATGCCCTGGTTCCATGATGGCATGAATGAAGGTGTGGAACTGAAGGATATCGCCACCTTACCAAACGACCCCGCTGGCAAATCGATGAGAGGTTAAGCATATGAAAACCGAAGCATCAAAAACACGCAGTGGCCGCCGCCGTCGCTCAGCTTCCAGTGTGTCGCCTTCAAAACGCAGTGTCAACTACCACGATCTGCGCAATCCGTTCCCCCCAATGGAGGTCTTTTCAGCCGATCAGGTTACAGCAATCCATGAGACGTCACTGCGCACGTTGGAAGAACTGGGGATGAAAGTTCTTTTGCCTGAGGCAATAGAAATTTACCGAAAGGGTGGTGCCCGTGTGGTCGATGATATGGTCTATATCGGGCGTGATATGGTTAAGGCGGCACTGACTACTGCGCCCAAATCCATTCAAGGACGAGCTGGTGCGCGCGCCAAAGACCTCACCTTTGAACTGGGGCGTATGATCTTTCAACCTGGCGCAGGTGCACCTCATGCCACTGACCTGGTGCGCGGACGTCGCCCTGCGTCTGCTGCAGATTACATTGAATATACGAAGCTAAATCAACATTTCGATGTGCTACAAATGCTGTCCCCCTCAGTTGAACCCCAAGATGTGGCCACCAATGTGCGCCACTACTTTACGACTGAGGCGCAGCTGACGCTGTCCGACAAATTTCCTTTCGTGTTCTCACGCGGGACACCTCAGGTGATAGACTGCTTTGAAATGTTACGCGATTTTCGCGGGGTGTCCGACGCAGAATTTGCTGCCAATCCGTACTGTTACACCGTCATCAATACCAACAGTCCACGGACGTTGGACATACCGATGGCCCAAGGGCTGATCGATTTTGCCAAACAAGGCCAAATGTCGATTATCACACCTTTCACATTAATGGGGGCAATGGCTCCAATTACGGTTGCGGGCGCAGTCACACTCAGCCATGCAGAGGCCTTGGCCGGAATTGTACTAGTGCAATTGGTCAACCCTGGCGCGCCAATTTGCTATGGCACGTTTACTTCTAACGTCGACATGAAATCCGGTGCCCCTGCCTTTGGCACGCCTTCGCATTTTCAAGCCTCACTTGCAGCAGGGCAGATGGCACGAATGACCGGATTGCCTTGGCGTTCAGCAGCCGGATCTGCATCCAACCTGAATGATGTACAGGCGGCAAATGAAAATCAGCTAGGTCTTTGGGGATGTCTGATGGCGGGCGCCACGGTGATAATTCACTCGGCAGGTTGGCTCGAAGGCGGGCTGAGCGTCTCTTATGAAAAGATCATCACGGATGTCGAAGTGCTCAACATGGTTGCAGAGCTTTGTGCAGGCAAGCAAGCAGGCGTTGATGATATCGGTTTTGAAAGCGCACTGAGCCGCGTAGATCCGAGTGGCCACTTCTTCGCTTCACCGCAAACGATGGAACGTTACACTACCGAGTTCTACGAGCCCATCGTGCATGACTACGCGAACTTTGGCACATGGACAGAACGGGGGTCTAAGGACGCAAGCGTTCGCGCTACGGAAGTTTGGCAAGAAATTGTCAACAAAGACACCTCAGTAAAGGTCGATGGTGACAAGGTTGCCGCACTCCAAGACTTCATCGCCAAACGTACCGCCCAGGGTGGCGCACCGCCAGAAAGCTAAACTACGTCAAGCCGCCCCACTCCAGTTTTGCACTGCGAAGAATTTAATCAAGCTTTGGGGGGATCATTTTTTCTTTTCCAGCACCCACAAGCCATCATCTTCTGGTCCATCTTCACTAAAGTATTTTTCACCTAATAGATATATTTTACCGCTGTTAGGATCCACCTCAATATCACGGATCCGATTAATTCTATTGGTAAAAATCATTTCCTCATTCGGGTCAACATCCTCTAAACCATCTATAATACTTAATGACATACCTCGTAATGATGCTACCAGCATTTTACCATTCCATTCCTTAAACTCTTCTCCTCTATAAAATTTGATTGCACTCACTCCTATTGAAGGCGTCCAATACTTAATGGCTTTAGTAAAACCTGGTTTCCATTTTGGCCCAATTTCGGAACCATTATAATTAACTCCTCCCCAACCAAGAATATTCCAGCCGTAATTTTCGCCTTTTTTAACTAGGCCTATCCAGTCTCCACCCCTCGCACCATGATTGCTTATATAAATTTTCTCGCCATTTATTGATTTAGCTATACCTTGAGGGTTTCTTACACCTATCTGAAATATTTCTGGTTTCCAATTTGGCTTATCAACAAAGTGTGGGTTATCTTTCGGAATGGTGCCATCCAGATTAATTCTAATTATACTTCCGGGATGTTTCTTTGGATCCTGTGCTATTTTTCCCAGACCTCGTTCTCCAATCGAAACATATAAATGCTGGTCTTTAATGAGTAGCCGGCCACCAAAATGCGCACCTGAGCTGCTTGCTGAATTTTGTTGAAAGATGTTATTAAAGATCATTTCTTTTCTGCTAAATTTTCCTTTAGCGACAGATGTTCCGTATTTTAGAAAACCTATCTTTTCGGTATATGAAATCCAGACTTGGTTGTTCTTATAGATAATGTCAAGCAAACCACCCTGACCTTTATTCTTAAAATTTAAATTATGCTGTATCTCGAGAACTTCGC
This sequence comes from uncultured Alphaproteobacteria bacterium, assembly GCA_902533625.1. Classification (GTDB taxonomy): domain Bacteria; phylum Pseudomonadota; class Alphaproteobacteria; order Rhodobacterales; family Rhodobacteraceae; genus CACKLF01. Next base: position 34,398 of record CACAMI010000003.1, read on the forward strand.
CATTGTATATATTTACGATTTTTATCTTTCCTGTCCGCTCAGTTATAAGTAGTTCTGACTCGTTTATAAAAGATAAACCCCACGGCTTACTCAACGAGGCAATTTTAGACAAGGCAAAACCCTCAGGAAGTGCTATATTCGGAAAGCATGTTAAAACAAGTAGAATCACGCCTAATATTCTAATTTTAAAGTCTTTAAAAATTCTCTCCACCTCCATATAAATCTAAGCATAGTCAAAACTAATTTTCTACAGGATTCATAAAGCCTTTCTTAAAAAGGGAATCTGTACATTTTGAAACTTTGTTTATGAATCCTATCCCTACGTCAAGGCAATTAACTAATTAAGAACCAGGTAAAAAAATTAATCTAAGCTCTGCCTTTTGGTTGGCCAGTAAAATCGATTTTCATTATCAGAATTTTTCTGATACTTTCACTTCAATCACTTTCAAGGTATCGAGTATGGAATTTAGCATTCAATTATCTGCGGATTATCCGGACAAATCCTATGGAGGTGATCGGGTCTACGGTGACATGTTAAATCAGGCGATATTGGCCGACAGACTTGGGTTTGATGCCGTTTCAATAACTGAACATCATCTTATTAATTGTCTGATGATGCCTGCTCCATTGCAATTTGCTGTGAAGATAGCAGCCCATACAGAGCGGGTTAGTATTTTAACATCGATTGTTGTGTTACCGCTTCATGATATGCGCATCTATGCAGGAGAAGTCGTTGTAGCTGATATTTTTACCAACGGGCGCCTGATGTTGGGTGTGGGGCGCGGTGCATTCGCGTACGAGATGGAACGCCTTGGTATTCCAATAAATGAAACACAGTCAAAATTTAATGAATCATTAGCTGTTTTGCAGGCGTTACTGTCCGAAGAAGAGGTTAGCTGGGATGGAGAGTATTACAAGTTTGACCCTTTGACGATCATGCCTAGACCTGTGAACCCTGGTGGCCCGCAGATGATGATGGCAGTGATGAACCCTGAAGGCATTTATCATTGTACAAAGCGAGGGTTTCACATTCAGACCACGCCTCTATCAGGGAACCATCAGATGTTGATGGATCAAGTCAATGGTTTCAGTCGTGCTAAGGAGGAAATGGGTGAGGCAGGAAATGGGCTTACACTATCAGTTTCACGCGTGGGTTTTGCCACTAAAAATGATACTGATCGGAAAAAGAAGATTGAAGCTGCCAATCGTTACTACAGCCGTTTTGATAATGTGTTCACCGGACCTGGAGTTGTTGATAAAGGGATGGTTCGTGAGCTACCTCGCAAGCAGACTATTGAGGAGCTGGGAGATAGTTTGTTGATCGGCACGCCACAAGAAATTATCGATAAGCTTGAACCTTACGCTAAACTCGGCATTGATCGTGTTATCATCAACGTGAATTTTGGTTGCGATGCTCAGGAGACGTTGGACGGAATACAACTTTTTGCTGAAGAAATTATGCCATATTTTTCAATCCACTGCCGCGAAGTAAAATCTGCTGCAGGTTAAAAAATCAGGAGACCTCAAATGCCAATTATTCGTGTTGAAATGTTTACAGGCCGCACAGAACAACAAAAACGAGTACTTGTGAGAGAATTGACTGATGCATTTGTAAATGCGGCGGGCGGAACACCAGAAAGTGTGAATGTCGTTATTACAGATGTTGATAAAAGCGATTGGGGCTCCGGGGGTGAGCTTTGCTCAGATAAGTTCCCGGACTAATCTATGGATGATGCTATTGAGTGTGATTATTCTGTTCAGGGAAGTGGACCACCCCTATTTCTGATCCACGGTATTGGGGCTGCACGAAACACTTGGACTAAGGCCTTACCTGTTTTGTGTAAACATTTTACAGTCGTTACATATGATTTACGCGGCCATGGCACATCGCCGCTGCCAGAGGCTGAGTTTAGCTTGGATGAACTGGTTGCCGATCTGGAACTGCTACGTAAGAAAACTGGTTTTGAAACTGCCCATTTTGCCGGACATTCTCTTGGTGGTATGATCGGACCGGCCTATGCTTTGAGATACCCAGATCGAGTCAGGTCATTGGGGATACTTTCAACAGCGGCATTTCGTAGTGAAGACGACAGGACCAAAGTTTGGAGCGTTGTGCATGCTATGGAGGAAGAGGGTATTCCGCAGGTACTTGAAACACTTTCGTCTCGGTGGTTCACAGATAATTTCATTGCAGATAATCCAGAGGTCGTCAGAAATAGACTTCAACAGGTTATCGAAACTAATGCACAGGTGTTTCTTAATGTATTCCGTATTTATGCTGGTACTGAGATGTCACCGTGGCTCCATAATGTAGAGGCTCCTTCTCTTATTTTGACAGGGGAAAACGATGGCGGTTGCAATCCCCGTTTGAATCGTTTGATCGATGAGGCTTTGCCAAATTCAAAGCTTGAAATTCTACCTGACCTGAAGCATTCAATTTTATTAGAGGCGGGTAGTTTTGTGGCTGACCGATTGGTAGAATTTATTAAAGCGCTACCTGCAAATAAGATGGGATGATTTATTTTCTCTGCTTTGGGAAAGATTGAACTAGAAGTAGACCTTAGATATTGCTCAATAAAAACTAAATTGATGAGACCCAGTGCTCAAGGTTGGTCTCTAATAAGGTGTCTTGATATTTCTTCATTGAGCCCGGTTTTTGGCAAAATAGTCCTACGAAATCTGTCGACTTCCTATGGCAAAGTGATAATCTTCATTGATGTGAAGGCTTTTTAGATGGAAAAAGAAATACAAATATCCTTACAGGACCTAATAGAAACAATTGGGGTGTCCGTTTTAATATTTAACAACTCTCTAACGTTAGAGTGTTTTAATGAATCTGCAAAAAAGTTAATTCCTGACCTTAAGGAGAAATCAGCTGCTGAAGCGATATTTAATAGTAAAAGAGTATCTTCACAAATTCTTGAATGTTTAAAAACGGGTAAAACAGAATTTAGGAGAATTCGTTATAAGACAAATGAAGGTACAGACGTTGCCGTCAATATAAAGTTACTAGAGTTAGGGGATACCATTTGTCCTTGTCACATCCGAAAATATTGATAATTGAAGATGAACCCAGTCAAATTGAACTGATCCATTACCATCTAAAAAAAGAGGGTTATGAAGTATTCACTTCCCATGATGGAGAAGATGGGCTCATGCAGGCGTCTGAGGTTCTTCCAGATTTAATTTTGCTTGATTGGATGATTCCAAAAATTTCTGGAATAGAAGTCTGTCGTCGTCTTAGAAGGAGTAGTCTAACGAAAGAAATTCCAGTAATTATGATTACGGCTCGATCTGAAGAAGTTGACAAGATCCAAGGTCTAGATATGGGTGCAGATGATTACATTACAAAGCCCTATTCCATAAAGGAGCTTTTGGCTCGAGTTAGAGCTGCCATTCGCAGACCGGCATCAGCCATAGCTGAGGATAAAGTTCAAACGGGAAATATCGTTATAAATCTAAAGAAGCATATTGTTAAAATACATGACAAAGAAATTGTATTAGGCCCTACCGAATATAAGCTTTTACTGCAATTAATGAAAAGTTCTGGGCGTGTGCTTAGCCGCGAACAACTTCTTGATAATGTATGGGGTATCTCGGCAAGTGTTGATTCACGAACAGTTGATGTCCACATCGGCCGATTAAGAAAATCTATAAAGAAGGTAACTGACGATAAAGTAATTAAGACAGTTCGTAGTTTTGGTTATTCATTAATAGATAGAAGTTAGCATTAATAGCTTTGGTTTCAAAACTTAAAAATCATTTCTAATATCCCATAATTCAGGAAAAAAATGGTGCTCTGTAACTTTTTCTAGCCACCCAACGCCAGCTGAACCTCCAGTACCAGACTTATATCCAATCATTTTCTTTACTAAAATAAAATGCTTCCAACGATAGATCGCATAATGCTCTTCAAATGTTATCAAGCTCTCTGCGAGTTGGAATAGCTTATTTTCAGTACTTGGGTTTTTGCAAATTGCTAGCCAAGCGTCTTTTACCGAAGAGTTGGCCTTGTATCTTTTCGACCAATCTCTTTCCAATATGTCTTTTGAAATTTCATAACCTTCCCTATTTAAATAAAAAATAACTTCATCATAGAGACTGGGAGTATGTAGAGACTTTTCTATTTCTGGCCAAACATGTGGAACATTTTTATGTGCTGACGCCATTCTGATACTTTTGTTTCCTAAGATAAATTCAACATGCCTATACATAAAAGAGAGTTGACCTGAAGCCGTTCCAAGATAGTCTCTAAATTCGTTAAAGCCTTCTGCCTTAATCGTTGAAAGTACACTCCATGAATCAGCAAGGTATTTAACAAAGCCTGTTGCTCGACTTATTATTTCAATTGAGTTATTTACTTGATCTTCTTTAATTTGTTCTCTGGCATTGAATAACTCAAAGTGAAGGCCTCTAAATAAGATTTCTTTTACCTGCCCCATAATATAGAAACACATTTCGTCATATGCTTTAGAACGAGGGTTCTGAAGAGAAAGTAAAAGGTCAATACTTTGATAGTCTATGTAAGGGTTTGAATTTCCCGTATAATCTGTAACAGGTTTTCCAGAAGTTTTTTTAGATGTATTATATCGGCTTTCGTCAGTAGAAATAGGCATTTCCCTAGGAAGAGGTGAAGTATCTACACCTTCAGCTTCAACAATTTTTGGAAATTTCGGTTTATATTTGGGCATATAATTTAACTTTACACGCTTAAAAGTTCCTTCAATTCTTTTCCCAGGGGCTCATCAAAATTTGCTAGATCTAATATTATATCAAAGTGATTTTTATTTTTTATTTCAACAGATCTTACAGAAACGTTTTCGTCAATCAATTTGTTTGCAAAAAATTTACTTTGCCTTTTGAATTGGTCAGTTTCATTTTCTCCCCAAGCTACAATAGTTGATGGAAAATTCTTTAGACTACTAAGCATAGGACTGTTCCTAACAGCTTGATCCGGAGTCAAGGAAAGTTTCTTGTCAATTGACGTTCCGATCAAAGGTTCAATCTCATATATGCCTGAGACCAAAACGGTACCAAAAGGCTTAATTTTGCTTTTGGAATTAGACAAAGAACACATTGCAGCAAGATGTGCTCCAGCTGAACTTCCAGCTAAAATAATCTTGTCTTTATCGATCCCCAAATCTTGGTCATTTAAAGCGAGCCAATTCAAGGCTTCTCTGCATTCTAAAACTATTTCGTCAATTGAAGCATGAGGGGCAAGAGTATATTCAACTGCTGCAAACACAATACCATTTTCTGCTAAACTTAAAGCAGGAAAAAAAGATTCCTGTATTGATAGTTCTTGCCAGTAGCCACCGTGAAAAAAAACCAATATGGGGACTGCGGCTTTTTTGGAATGGCTGGAATTGGAGCAGGAAATCTCTAAAATTTGATTTTCTTTATTGCCATACTTATATCTTTTTGAATTCACTTTGGATCTGGCTAGTGCGCTCTCAGAAAGATATCTTTTTATAAATGGCTCGTAGTTTCCACCTATGACGGAGCTTGGAGAATATTCTTTATCTCTTTCAGATAAAGTTAGTTTTTCCCAACCTAGATCAAATATTTCAGAATATTTTTTTGAAGGCCACTGTTTATTTAAATTCAAAATTTTCACTTTGTTTAAATGGGTAAACTATTTGAGCATAGTTATACATAATCCTAGAAAAGAAATCATCTCAAATAAAAGAAACCTCCATTCATTCGACCATAAAAATATTAAAATAATATTTTAAAGGATAATGATAAGTCCATCACTAAGATTACAGCATCATTGATCCCACGATTTTAAATAATTCGCTATGTGGATCAGCTAGATCCGTCACAATATCGAAATGATTTCGATTTTGGGTTTCTGATCCGGTGACATGTATTCCAGACTTTTGAAGCTTGGCTAGAAACTCTTCGCTTTGGCGTTTAAATTCATCAGTTTCTTTTTCTCCCCAGCTGATATGTAGGTTTGGTCCAGGGGCGAAGTTTAAGTGTTGGGGAGAATTTCTCTTTGCAGCTTTAAAATCAAGCTGTAACCATTGGTTTGGTATACAGTGCCTAACCGGTTCAAGGTCATAAAGCCCACTAAGCAATAGCCCACCTTTCAGGATGTTCATTGGTAGGGAATGTTCTGTCAGCCAGTCCCTGGTCATAGCCATGGCCGAAAGTTGTGCCCCTGCGGATGAGCCGCATATGAATAGTCGGTCCGGATCTCCTCCGTGATATTTTATATTGTTAAATATCCATACGACGGCACGGCGAATTTCATTGACGATCTGATCAAGGGCTGCTTCAGGGGCGAGTGTATATTCAATAACAGCCGTGCTAATTCCAATTTTTCCAAGAGCTTTTGCCATAAAGGCACTATCTTTCCGTCCTAGTAACCGCCAGTAACCACCATGAATAAAAATGAAAACAGGTGCCTCTTTTACGGTTGGAAAATAATCTATACGTTCTGATGGTGTTAATCCGTAGGGTAGATCCCGGACAACCTTACATTCAGAATAACTTTTTGCACTCAATGACTGATATCGATTTATTTCGAAATCGAAATCTGCAACTGAAGCACGAGCATTGTACTGACGTTCAAGCTCTTCTTGGCAAAAAGATTTCCATATTTCCGTCATCATTAAACTCCTAGATAGGTTTCAGAAAAATTTTTCATATCCTGCAAAGTTCCCATTTAAGCACTTACAGTAATCATGTGAAATAGATCTTTGCTCATCTTAAGTATATCTTTTGAGTTTTTCAAAAATATGAGTATGAAACATTCTATATATTTAGCATCATTTTAATAGATTTTTATAATTATATAGAATCTGAAGCTTAAGAAAGGCCAATTGCAATTAGGGTTGAAATAAAGTGGGCACCATGTAATGTTGACCTAAAACTGAAAGAGTATTTAAAATGCGCGTTGCCTGTTTAGGTGGTGGACCAGCCGGTCTTTATTTTGCTATATCACTTAAACTGCGAAATCCTAGTCATGAGATTAATGTTTTCGAGCGTAATAAGCCCGATGATACATTTGGATGGGGTGTTGTTCTCTCTGATGAGACTTTAGAAAATCTACATAATAATGATCCGGTTAGTGCTAAGGCCATAAGTGATCATTTTGCCTACTGGGATGATATCGCACTACACTATAGAGGTCAGAGGTTAATTTCTTCAGGACATGGGTTTTGTGGTATAGGACGAAAAAAGATGCTTCAAATTCTCCAGGAGCGAGCAAATGATTTAGGAGTTAAGTTTCAATTTGAGTCAGAAGTATCATGCGCTTCTGATTATGCAGAGTCCTATGATTTAGTTGTTGCTGCAGATGGACTGAACTCAAGAACTCGAGACGAATTCAAATCACATTTTAAACCTGATCTTGAATTAAGAAAATGCCAGTTTGTTTGGCTTGGCACACATCAAAAATTTTCCGATGCTTTTACCTTTATTTTTGAGGAAACCAAATTTGGATGGGTTTGGGCACATGCTTACCAATTTGATAAAAATACGGCAACTTTCATAGTAGAATGTACTCAAGAGACTTTTGATAAATTTGGTTTTGCTGATCTAACTCAGAACGAAAGTATAAAGATTTGTGAGGAAATTTTTAAGGATCATCTCGATAATAATCCACTGATGACAAATTCTAAACACATTCGAGGTTCAGCCTGGTTGAGATTTCCCCGTGTACTGTGTGAGAAGTGGCATTACGAGAATATAGTTCTTTTAGGAGATTCGGCGGCTACAGCACATTTCTCCATTGGTTCAGGAACAAAACTCGCACTAGAGTCTGCAATTGAGCTAGCGGAATGTGTTGAACAGGAGGAGCATCTTTCTAAGGCTTTCGAAAATTATGAAAGTGCTCGTCGGCTTGACGTACTTCGACTCCAATCAGCTGCTAGAAATTCTGTCGAATGGTTTGAGGACGTGGAAAGATATCTGGACCTTAATCCAACCCAACTCAATTATTCTTTATTGACCCGTTCCCAAAGGATAAGTCATGAAAATTTGAGAGAGCGGGATAAGTCTTGGCTTACTACTGCTGAACGTTGGTTTATGGATCAATCTGGGGCAGCTTCATCTTTACCCACTCGCCCGCCAATGTTTGCTCCATTTGCCATCCGAGGACTAAAGCTTAAAAATCGCATTGTTGTATCGCCAATGGCTCAATACAAAGCTGAAGATGGGTGCCCTACGGATTGGCATTTGATTCACTATGGCGAAAGAGCTAAAGGAGGAGCTGGGTTAGTTTACACAGAGATGACTTGTATAAGTCCTGAAGGTCGAATCACACCTGGATGTGCAGGGCTCTACGCTCCAGAACATGAAACTGCTTGGGCAAGAATTACAGATTTTGTACACTCAAACTCCGAAGCCAAAATCTGTTGTCAGATTGGTCATTCTGGTCGTAAGGGTTCAACCCAGCTTGGCTGGGAGATAATGGACGCTCCCCTTGCTTATGATAATTGGGATTTGGTCTCGGCATCAGCAATTCCCTGGTCAGACGAAAATTCTACGCCAAGCGAAATCACCCGTGAAGAAATGAAAAGGGTGAAAAGTGAATTCACTAACTCTGTAGCTATGGCAAACCGAGCGGGTTTTGATATGATTGAGCTGCATGCTGCTCACGGTTATCTTATTTCATCATTTATCTCTCCTGTTTCTAATCAGCGTATCGACGAATATGGAGGGGCATTTGAAAATCGCATGCGGTTTCCTTTGGAAGTCTTTGAGGTAATGCGTGCAGCATGGCCCCAAGATAAGCCACTTTCAGTTAGAATTTCAGCTAGTGACTGGTTGGGGGAAGCTGGAGTAACTCCAGAGGAATCTGTAAGAATTTCCAAAGCTTTTTGGGATGTCGGAGCAGATTTAATTGACGTTTCTGCGGGTCAAACATCTATAGAGGCTAAACCCATATATGGACGAATGTTTCAAACTCCATTTTCTGACCGTATTAGAAATGAGGCAGGAATAAAAACCATGGCAGTTGGCAATATTTACGAGGCCGATCATGCTAATTCTATTCTTATGGCAGGGCGTGCAGATTTGGTAGCCATTGGGCGACCTCATCTTTCAAATCCCTATTGGACATTGCATGAGGCTAGTAAAATTGGAGACCGAGAAGCAAGGGATTGGCCCGAACCTTATCTGGCTGGGCGTGATCAGATGTGGCGATTGTCAGATCGAGAGAAGGAGCTTACCAATTCAAAATGAGTATCCAGGGTAAACATATTATAGTAACAGGTGGCGGTTCCGGGGTGGGAAAAGCTACCGCACATAAATTGGCTAAGGAGGGAGCTAAGATCACAATTTTGGGTCGTACAGAAGAGCAGCTCAAAGAACAAAACCTTAACTACAAGCTTTGTGACGTAACTGATGAAAAAGATGTAGAGAAAGCCTTTAATATGGCGCGTATTGAGCAAGGCCCAATTTGGGGAGTTATTGCCAATGCTGGTGCCGCAACAAGTTTGCCTTTTAAAAAGTTTAATCAAGAGCATTTACAATCAATGCTAGCAGTTAATCTAATCGGGGTATCAAATTCCTTCCACGCTGGGCTAGAGGATATGTTAGATAAAAATGATGGCAGGATGATTGTGATAGCTTCAACTGCTGGACTCAAAGGCTATGCGTATTCCAGCGCTTATTCAGCTGCAAAACATGGGGTTATAGGACTGGTAAGGTCTCTGGCATTGGAGCTTGCAAATGTTGGTATCACGGTTAATGCAATCTGCCCCGGCTATACCGAGACTCCACTTTTGGAAAAAGCTATTTTGAACATCAAGGAAAAATCAAAGATTAGTCGTGTGGAGGTAGAAAAGATTTTACTCAAGGGCAATCCACAAGGTCGTTTTATCCAGACAGATGAAATTGCCGAAACAGTTCTTTGGCTATGTTCAAATGCTGCACGCTCTGTAAATGGTCACACACTTACAATTTCTGGAGGTGAAATATGAGTTTAATCTTAACTAAAATTTTCAAATTAATTTATAAGTTTTTGCGAACTTCAAACTGTTTGAGTGTAAGTTTTTACCAAAACAGATTTCAAAACCCATCTGACTTTGGTCGCCCATCTAATGGAAGGATTAAAAATGAATGTTAAACTGGATATTTGTCAAGGTGTAAACGCAGAGCTAGCTGGAAATATTGCGAAAATTGCTCTCGCAATTCCTGCTAAGAAAAATCCCTTTACATTCGAGAGTTATGCGGCTCTACGGGATTGGTTCTTAAATGTTAAATATAACGATGAGATTCATGCAGTTGTGTGGTTGCCTACTGAGGGTAATTTTTCCTCAGGAGGTGATGTTAATGATATAATTGGACCACTAACGACCATGTCAATGAAGGAGCTTCTTTCCTTTACCCGTATGACAGGTGACTTAGTTAAGGCGATGATTGGTAGTGGCAAACCAATTATTGCTGCTGTAGACGGTATTTGTGCAGGTGCTGGTGCGATTGTGGCAATGGCGTCAGATTTACGTGTTGGCACTTTTTCTAGTAAAACTGCATTTTTATTTAACCGTGTTGGTTTGGCAGGTTGTGATATGGGAGCATGTGCTATGCTTCCTCGTATTATAGGGCAGGGTCGTGCATCAGAGTTATTGTATACGGGACGTTCAATGAGTGGTGAAGAAGGTTTGAGCTGGGGGTTCTTCAATCAACTTGCAGAATCAAAGGCTTTGGAAGAGGTAGCAATGTCACTCGCTCTTCGTATTGCTCAAGGTCCAAGATTTGCCAATATGATGACAAAAACAATGTTAGCTCAAGAATGGTCTATGAGTTTGGATCAGGCTATTGAGGCAGAAGCTCAGGCCCAGGCGATTTGTATGCAGGGGCAAGATTTCAAACGGGCATTTGAAGCCTTTGTGTCGCGTGAGAAACCCATCTTTGAGGGAGATTAATGGTAGATAAAACTTTTTTACACTGGCCATTTTTTGGTGATGATCATCGAGATGTGCGATTACGATTAAAGGAATTTATTTCAAGGGAACTTTGCGTAGTCGATCATGGTAATATAGATCAGGCTTGCAAAAAATTAGTGTCAGCCTTAGGAGGGGCCAATTTTCTAATGTATACAGGTGATCCGACGGGAAAACTAGATGTTCGGACACTTTGCTTGATAAGAGAAACCCTTGCCTATCATGATGGACTAGCTGATTTTTCTTTTGCCATGCAAGGATTAGGCTCAGGTGCAATATCCTTATATGGATCAGAAGAGCAAAAACAGGAATGGTTGACCAAAACTCGAAATGGAAAGGCGATAGCAGCGTTTGCGCTGACTGAACCTCAGTCTGGATCTGATGTTGCAAATTCTACTATGACCGCCATAAAGGACGGAAACCAATTTGTCTTGAATGGTGAAAAAACTTGGATATCTAATGGAGGTATTGCGGACTTTTATACAGTCTTTGCTAGGACAGGTGAGGGACCGGGGGCAAAGGGGTTGTCTGCTTTTATTGTTACTCCCGAGGTTCAGGGCTTTGATGTTATTGAACGCTTAGAAACAATTGCTCCACATCCCCTGGCCCGATTGAAATTTTCTGATTGTAGGATCCCTGCGACTTCAATGATTGGAGAGGCTGGTGAGGGTTTTAAAATTGCTATGTCAGTTCTGGATATTTTTAGATCTTCTGTCGGTGCGGCTGCACTTGGCTTTGCCCGCCGAGCTCTTGATGCTACCCTTGCCCGTGTGGAAAGTCGTGAAATCCAAGGTTCAAAATTATCAGAAATGCAAATGATACAGGCTCATATCGCTGACATGGCAATAGCGATTGATACTAGTGCACTCTTAGTTTACCGGGCGGCTTGGGCAAAGGATCAGGGCCAGGACCGTATAACGCGAGAGGCAGCAATGGCCAAATTCCATGCAACAGAGGAGGCACAAAAAGTTATTGATATGGCGGTTCAAATTCATGGTGGTGATGGAGTTAAGAGCGGTTTTTTGGTTGAAAAACTTTACCGGGAGATACGGGCCCTCCGAATTTATGAGGGTGCAAGCGATGTACAGAAGATTATTATGGCTCGCCAAGTATTAGCAGAAGAGATAGGAGTATAAATAATGTTAAGTCCCTCAGCACATATTGATACATTTGCCAGAGATAACTTGCCCCCAGTGGATCAGTGGCCTGAATTTAATCTTGAAATGTTTGATTATCCTGACCATCTGAATGCAGCTTTTGAGCTAACCGACAAAATGGTTTCTGCAGGTTTTGGCGATAATACAGCTTTGATTGGAAATGGAAGGCGCCGAACCTATAAGGAACTTACGGACTGGTCAAACAGGCTTGCTCACGCTTTGGTGGAGGATTTGGGTGTTAAGCCTGGCAACCGAGTATTAATTCGGTCAGCGAACAACCCAGCCATGGTTGCTTGTTGGCTGGCTGCCACAAAGGTGGGAGCAGTGGTAGTAAACACAATGCCATTATTGCGTGCGGCCGAGCTTAGAAAATATATTGAAATGGCTAAAATAGATTTTGCACTATGCGACAGTCGTTTATCTGAGGAAATGAGAGCTTGTGAAGAGGATTTTCCTAAACTTATGGTAAAAGAATTTGACGGCACTTCAAACCATAATGCCGAACTTGACCAGTTAGCCTTGGAAAAACCGGTACAGTTTCATTCAGTCAAAACCGGTCGCGATGATGTAGCTCTTTTAAGTTTTACTAGTGGGTCAACAGGAGAACCTAAAGCGACCATGCATTTTCATCGTGATTTAATGATCGTCGCAGATGGGTATGCGAAAGAAGTTTTAAACGTTTCAGAGACAGATGTATTTGTAGGCTCACCGCCTTTGGCATTTACATTCGGTTTGGGAGGTTTGGCAATTTTCCCACTTCGCTTTGGTGCAGCAGCAACACTTTTAGAAGATGCTTCGCCTCCAAATCTTATTGAAATTATTCAAAAGTATAAAGCAACTGTATGTTTTACTGCACCGACAGCTTATCGTGTGATGTTACAAGCGATGGATGAAGGGGCAAATCTTTCCAGCTTACGTGCAGCTGTCAGCGCTGGTGAAACCTTGCCTGCTCCAATTTATGAAGACTGGAAAGCAAAGACAGGAAAACCGATGCTAGACGGGATAGGAGCGACCGAACTTTTGCATATTTTCATTTCTAATAGATTTGAGGATCATAAGCCGTCTTGTACAGGAAAACCGGTCACAGGATATGAGGCTAAAGTGGTTAATGAGCACGGACAAGATGTCCCTGAAGGTGAAATTGGTCGGTTAGCAGTGCGTGGACCTACGGGTTGCAGGTACCTTAATGATAAGCGTCAGAAACTTTATGTTATAGATGGATGGAATATTACTGGAGATAGTTTTTCACGCGATTCAGAGGGTTATTTTCATTTTGCGGCCCGAAATGATGACATGATTATCTCTTCTGGTTACAATATTGCGGGGCCGGAGGTGGAGGCAGCTCTTTTAGCACATGAAGCCGTCTCTGAATGTGCAGTTATAGGAATTCCTGATGAAGAGAGAGGAGAGATTGTAGAAGCACATATTGTGTTGAATGGCGAAAAGATTGGGGATCAAACTCTAACAAAGGCATTACAAGATCATGTTAAATCTATAATAGCACCCTATAAGTATCCCCGCTCAATAATTTACAAAAAGACTTTGCCTAAAACTCAGACTGGTAAAATTCAAAGATTCCGATTAAAAGCAAACCACAAGTAAATAATTTGAAATCTTTGCAGATTCGATTAACAAAGATCCTATCGATGTTATTTGGTTTGAAGGAAAATTGAATATGTATAATTTTGAAGAAAAAAAAATAAATAGGGAGAAAAAATGATTAATAAGACAATTAAAATACTTACAAGTTCAGCTGTTTTAACAGCGACAGCGCTAACCAGCTCTGCTTTTGCAGATGTCAAAGTTGGTATGATTACTACACTTTCCGGTGGAGGAGCAGGCTTAGGAATTGATGTGCGCGATGGTTTTATGCTGGCAATTAAACAATCTGGACGCACGGATATTGAAGTGGTGATTGAAGACGATCAGCGTAAACCTGATATTGCTGTGCAGTTAGCTGATAAGATGGTACAATCAGAGAAGGTCGATGTTCTAACAGGCATAATATGGTCAAACCTTGCAATGGCAGTTGTGCCGTCTGTTACCGCTCAAGGAAAATTTTATCTTTCACCAAATGCTGGTCCGTCAGCTCTAGCAGGCGCTGGTTGCCATAAGAATTACTTTAACGTTGCATGGCAGAATGACAATCTGCATGAAGCGGCGGGTGCTTACGCAAATGGTGCAGGACACAAAAATAGCTTCATTCTAGCACCAAACTACCCTGCGGGAAAAGATGCCCTAACGGGTTATAAGCGCTTCTTTTCTGGTGATTTGGCTGGAGAAATATTTACAAAGCTTGGACAAACGGATTATGCAGCAGAAATAGCCCAAATTCGCGCTTCCAATGCTGACAGTGTATTCTTTTTCCTACCAGGAGGCATGGGGATTTCTTTTCTTAAGCAATATGCATCTTCTGGTGTGGACCTCCCTGTAGTAGGGCCCGCATTTTCATTTGATCAAGGTATACTGCAAGCAGTAGGAAGTGCAGCACTGGGTGTAGTGAATACATCTCAATGGAATAAAGATATAGATAATCCAACGAATAATGCCTTTGTGGAAAGCTTCAAAGCTGAATACGGACGACTACCCTCACTGTATGCGTCTCAGGGTTTTGATACAGCAAATCTACTTATTTCGGCAGTTGCAACTTCCGATGTAAAAGACGCAGACTCCTTCCGTAAAGCGTTAGAGGCTGCAAATTTTGATTCTACTCGTGGTGATTTTAAGTTCGGATCAAATCATCATCCTGTGCAAACTATATATGCTCGAAAAGTAATCAAAGAAGGTGATATTTTTACGAACATGATTATAGGTACCGCGCTTGAAAATCATTCGGATGCTTATGCAAAGGAATGTAAATTTTAAATTATAACAAATGGGTGCAGCTAATAGCTGCACCCAAACCTGTGGTGTTTTCATGTCTTTTGCGCTTTTTGCTGAACAGGTATTAAACGGCCTGCAATCGGGAATTATGCTCTTTGTAATGGCTGCAGGCTTAACATTGATTTTTGGTGTGATGGGATTGATAAACCTTGCACATGGCTCCCTCTACATGGTTGGTGCATTTGCTGCTGCAGCTGCTGCAGCTTGGACAGGTTCCTTTCTTTTGGCTCTCGTAGCCGCTCTTACAGGTGCAGCGTTGGTTGGCATGTTTGTAGAAATGCTCGTCATTAGAAGACTTTATGATCGTGATCATCTTGATCAGGTGCTGGCAACTTTCGCACTAATTCTAATTTTCTCCGAAGGAACAAGGTTTTTCTTCGGCTCTTTTCCACTCTTTCTGGATGTACCAAAAGTTATCGCTGGTCCAATTAATTTGCCGATTGGCATTGAATATCCGGTTTACCGACTAATTATTATAGGAGTTGGGCTTTGCGTAGCACTTGGCCTTTGGCTCTTGATTTCAAAAACAAGGTTGGGAGTTCAAATCCGTGCGGGGAAAAATGACCGTGAGATGATCGCTGCTTTGGGTGTTAATATTTCAGCTCTGTATACTTTTGTTTTTGCTATTGGAGCAGGTCTTGCTGGTCTGGCTGGTGCTTTGGTAGGAGCCATTCAATCGGTTCAGGTAGGAATGGGTGAACCAGTCTTAATCCTTGCTTTCGTTGTAATCGTAATTGGCGGAATAGGTTCGATAAAAGGGGCATTTATCGGTGCTATATTAGTAGGGTTGACTGACACACTTGGGGGAATCTTTTTACCGGAGCTTTTTAAACTCTTTATGGAGGGTTCAATTGCTACCTCTCTGGGATCAGCACTTGCATCAATGTTAATCTATATATTAATGGCTGTTATTTTGGTTTGCCGTCCTCAAGGGTTATTTGGAGTGCAAGGATGATATTAACCCGTGAGAATATACTAAATTTCGTAATAACAGCTGGACTGATTTTAGTGCCAATTTATGCGGTTATAGTGGAGGAGCCATTTACCATTACATTGGCAACCCGTGCTGTGATCTTCTCACTAGCCGCTGTCGGTCTCAATATTGCATTGGGCCTTGGTGGGATGGTTAGTCTTGGCCATGCTGTATTCTTCGGCCTTGGTGGATACACAATGGGTATCCTTGCCTTTCATGCTCAAAGCTACATCCCATTATTCGAGTGGCCAATTTTGATTGAAGGGACAAAGCAGATGCTTGTCGTCTGGCCACTGGCTATGATAATTTCAGCCATAGCTGCATTTGTTATTGGTTTGTTATCGCTACGTACGGGCGGTGTATATTTCATTATGATCACCCTGGCTTTTGGTCAGATGTTTTTTTTCTTTTCTATCTCTTGGTCAGCTTATGGTGGTGAGGACGGTTTATCTATTTATGTGCGAAATCAATTCCCGCTCGTCAACACACTCGTGCCAATACAATTTTATGCTATTTGTTTAGCTATTCTAATGTTGGCTCTTTGGATTAATGCTCGGCTTGCAAAATCTTCTTTCGGCTTGGCCCTAAGTGCGGCTCGGCAAAATACTGAACGTGTCCGGAATGTAGGTTTGGATCCTACAAGTATCAAATTGGTAGCATTTGTGATTTCAGGAGCAATAACAGGGCTTGCTGGCGCTTTATTTGCTGACCTTAACCGGTTTGTCAGTCCTACAATGTTCAGTTGGCAGCTCTCAGGTGAGATTATGGTTTTCATTATTATTGGTGGAATAGGAAGACTTTACGGACCCGTATTAGGGGCAATTATCTTTGTAACTCTCGAGCATTTTTTAGGTGGAATATCGGAATATTGGTTGGTATTTTTAGGGCTTCTTTTGCTATTAATTGTTCTTTTTAGTCGTGGAGGTCTGGTTGGACTACTGGTTGGGCGGGAGCGTGTCCATGAATAAAACGATTCTAAAAACCTATAATTTAACCAAGAATTTTGGAGCGCTACGCGCCAGTGATAAAATATCTATTGACCTCCGCGTGGGTGAAATTCATGGATTGATTGGACCAAATGGAGCTGGAAAAACTACTTTGATAGCACAGATTATGGGTGGTTTGAAACCCGACTCTGGTTTGATTGAATTTGATGGCACCGATATTACTTCCTTTACAACGGAGTCGAGAGCGCAGGCTGGTCTTGGGCGCACCTTTCAAATCTCCCAATTGGCCATGGACCAAACTGTTTTGCAAAATGTAGTCCTTGGAACAGTAGGTGAAAGGGGGGGTGTTTGGAACTTTTGGCGACCCGTCTTGGCAATTCAGGAGTTGCGAGAGCGCGCAATGGAGTCTCTCTCTGATGTAGGGCTAGCTGACAAGGCGGCAACACCCGTTTCTGAACTTAGCCACGGCGGGCGAAGGCAGTTAGAAGTTGCCATTGCCCTGACCTTAAATCCCAAAGCATTCGTAATGGACGAACCTATGGCAGGTCTTGGTAGTGATGGGTCAAAAAAAATGACAATTTTTCTTGATAACTTGCGTACTCGAGCACCAATATTGCTTGTAGAGCATGATATGGAAGCTGTTTTTGCATTGTCAGATCGTATTTCGGTTTTAGTGTCCGGTATGGTGATCGCAACGGGCAGCGTGGATCAAATAAGAAATGATGCGCGCGTGCGGAAGGCATATCTTGGAGAGGGTTCATGACATTATTACTATTGGAAAATGTTACTGCAAGTTATGGAAAGGCCCAAGCACTTTTTGATGTTAACTTAAACCTGAAGGAGGGTGAGCTTATGGCATTGATGGGGCGAAATGGAATGGGGAAATCTACGACCGTAAAGGTGATAATGCGTATGTTAAGGGGCACAGGAAATTTACTATTCGAGGGTAGAGATATTATGGGTCTACCCAGCCATCGTGTTGCCCAAATGGGTCTAGGACTAGTTCCTGAGGGGCGCCGATGTTTTAGAGATCTTACGGTGGCTGAAAATCTAAGTGCGTCAGCGCGTTTGGGATATTGGAGCCTTCCACGGATTTTTGAATTGTTTCCTCGCTTGGGAGAACGACAGGTGCAAGTTGCAGACTCACTATCTGGCGGCGAGCAGCAAATGCTTTCTATTGGGCGTGCGTTGATGACAAATCCTCGTCTTTTAATACTAGATGAGGCAACTGAAGGGCTTGCACCAATCGTTCGTCAGGAAATTTGGGTTGCAATTGGTAAGTTAAAGGCAGAGACAGGAATTGCGATTCTGCTAATTGATAAATCCATAAAAGAACTCCGTGAGATTTGTGATTCTGCTACATTAATCGAACGTGGAAAAACAGTTTGGACGGGTTCTATGAAGAGTTTGGACTCACAAACCCTCGATAGATATGTAGGGGTGTCCTGAAGGGTGAAAGTTAAATTTGCTAGAAGAGCTTTACGTAAGTATTGAAACCCATAGCGAATCATTTTTCCTTAGTTTTTCAGAGTATTCTAAAAAGATTAGGTAAAATAAATTCATGAAAAAAACAAGCCATGTAAATCTTCAAGATAGGCATTGCTCAGATAGTATTTTGGTGTATGTCATTTTGTTAGGTAATAAAAAAAGTTTATCAGAGGAACTAAAATTGATATCTTATCACTTGTGAGGTCAGAGAATGGGTAATAAAATTGTGCAACCAGAAGGATGGGCTCCTGCTAAAGGTTACGCGAACGGTATTTTGACAGAGGGTAAAACACTTTATATTGGCGGTCAAATCGGTTGGAATTCAGAAAAAATTTTTGAGGAAAAGGATTTTATCGGTCAAATGGAGCAGGTTCTCAAAAATATTAAAGAAATTGTTGAGGCAGCAGGCGGCAGGGTTGAGAATATTGTTCGTTTAACTTGGTTCATTATTGATAAGGGTGACTATATGGCCAACCAGAGCGCTGTTGGTGCTGCTTACCGACGTGTTTTCGGGCGCCATTTCCCAGCCATGTCTGTGGTTGTAGTCAAAGAGCTTATTGAAGATGAGGCCTTGATTGAAATTGAAGCAACTGCCGAGCTTTAAGTCAGTCCAATTTTTGAAAATTTCTGGGACCCACTAGTTGTAATTAAGTTAATATTATATTTAGGCTTTTTAATCAGGAACCTCTCCCCCGTTTTCTAACCAATACCGACAGTCAAAACTTAGGGATTTTTTTGTTGCAGCCTCGTAAAGCTGTAACTCTTCCTCTGCTAGTAAATCTCTCCATCTACCATTTATTCCTTCATTTAAAAAAGTCTTGCCCCCCCCTTTCCAACTATTGCCACCATCTGGTACATATGAGTCTGCATTAGCCCGCATTGCCTCAAAACTTATAGAGTTTTGCACATTTTTTATTTCATCTGATGTAATTTCAATCTCTAAAAAGGATGCTACTTTCTTTATACAAGAAAACAGATCCTTTTTCATATCAGCATAGTGAAGAAAAATGATATTAGGTAAATCTCTATAATCCCACCAAGACTGCACTCCGCTTAGATGAGACCAAAAAGGATAACCGTCATTCTCCCAATCAAACCAGCCTTTTGTGCACCAGTTTCTCCAAAAAATCTTAAAATTTGCGGGTGGATTAGGAAACTTATCACCCACTAAATTTGGCAGATTATTAATACTCTCGTAAACAGCATCTGTATAGTTTAGGTAGTGGTTCCATATCGATAAAGCCACATCTCTTCCATCTCGGCCCACATAAATATATTTAATTTTGGGGAAAAATGATAAGGCATTTAAGGGAAGATGGGTTTTCAGAAAGCGTCTATGTTTCTGTTGATTTATTTCCTTCATTACTAATTCAATTGGAACACTTCTGTCATCAATCCATGGACTTAGCTCTGAAACTTTTTTTGGGAATTTATTATTAGGAAATAATAAATGGGCAACAAGAGCCTGAGTCCAAGTGGTGCCAGTCTTCATAGTTGAAGCGATACAAATGTCGTCTACCCGTGGTTCATAGGTTAACCACCTTTCACTGTCTATATGGTGGTTTTGATAAATTATATCTTTACTCGGATAATCCATTTTAAAGAATCTGTAGCATATTAGCCTTAGTTCTTCATTGTTTGCTGAATTAGTCGGTGAAAAAGATGTAAAACATGCTCACCTCTACCCGATAGATTGGAGTCTGCTATGATTGGTCCTTGGTCATAGCCAAATGATTTTAAACCTCTTTGAACACTCTCACATAAGCTAATATCTTCTTTGAACAAAACATTTGATGTGTATAATCGTCGTTCTTCATTAAATTTACCGGATACTGATAATGAATGACCATTAAAGGTCGATTTTTCCAAGCTATATGGTCGTATTGAAGAAAAGTTGATAATCTCTGATCCTGGTAAAATATTAATAGTCGTATTTGGCCATAAAAACCAAAATATAGATTTCTTGAAAGGGGCATCTTTTTCAATTTTGTATGCCGAATTATTTTCCCTAACTTCCTCACATAATTGTCTTGCCCAAAGGCCAAATATGTCATGTTTGTATGAGTCCATACATAACATATCAGAAAAATCAGGATGGGCATGTTCGCAATGGTAACATTCTACATAATTATCTACCACGACTTTCCAACCTGCATTAATAATTGTTCCTCCCAATCCATTGTAATCTGACCTTGACTTGGAAACACCTAGCTGGTCAAAAAATGAAACACGTTTTCGAACATCTATTTCAAGATCAGGAACTAATTCACTTAATGGTGTCGCGTTAGGGTCAAGATTAACAAAAACGGCATCTAAAAAAACCTCCATTCTAACTGATTTAAGTTTGTAATCTTTTTTACTAAAATTCGACCTTTTATCTGCTCTTGGAGCACCCTTAAGGTTACCTGACTTTTCGTAGGTCCAAGCGTGGTAAGGGCATACTATCCCCCTTTCTACATTGCCAACACCTGCGGGTAATAACTCGTGAGCGCGGTGTTGACATACATTATAAAATGCCCTTAATTTTTTGTCTTCACCCAAGATAACAAAGATATTTTGGTCACAAATTATCTCTGAGATATAATCTCCTGGTTTTTCAAAAAAGCTGGTATGTCCAATATATTGCCAAGTCTTATAAAAAATCTTTTCTTTTTCAGCTTCAAAAACCTGCGGATCTGTATACATGTACGAAGGTAGTGTAAAAGATTCTTCCGGCAAATCTGAGACAGGCTTTGTATATTTTTGAGCTGGCTTCAATTTAGATCCCTCCCATATCAAAATATCTTGAAGATTTTTATATTTAAATCAAGGACCAAAATGACTTTTAGGTTTACTATAAAGGTATAAATTGAAATCAGTAATAAGTTGAGAAAATTTTTCTAACTTATAAAAAGTTCTGAATCCGTCATTGCTCGGTACTTTTTGAGGCCATCCTGTATAGATGAGACATTTATAATAGCACTTTCGCAATTAATGTGGCTATTGGGTTGCCAGGCTCTTACAAATACGCTCATTCTATCTGTAAATGTGCCTGGGAAAACGCCGTATCTTTCGCCTTTGTCTTCTATTTTCCTATAAAAAGCATTCAACATTATAGTACCGCAGTCTCGGCAGAAAAGCCTTCCTATTCCACCGACCCTGGGGCTATCGTCAAAAGTTCGATAATTAGGATTTCCAGGTCCACCTTTTACTTGTTGTAGATGGTTAAGGCCTTCCAAAACAGTTATTTCAAAGTTGCCAGATTTCTTTTTTCCCGTACGACAATCTATGTTTGCGGTGCTACAGTATATTACTTGATACATTGGTGCCGAGTGAGCTCGTCTACACGACCAGCAATGACAAAAAGCGGACATTTCTGGTGATTGCGTTTTAATATTGATCCTTACGGCACCACATATGCACATGGCCTGAGCTTCAGATTTGTCGCCAGAGGGATAAATTTTTTCTGAGAGAGAAACATCATCATGAGGATTAATTTGGCTTTCCATATTTATATTTCTCACCCACGCTTTGCATTTTTAGTAAGTGAATTTACATAATGTAAGCTAACTTCACCTTGCATATGCCAATGGTCTTTAAAAACATTGGGGAAACCATCTAGCATTCGTTGCCTTGCCTCCAACAATCTTTCAGCGGTTTCTTCGTCTTTATAAATAGCAACTGACATACCAGATGAAGGTCCTGTTCTTATCAATATATGGGCGTTAGCTTCTGGCAGAGCCTTAGGGCAAACAATCTTATATTCATCTTCGAATTCGTCGGCCACCTGCTCAGACATATACTCAACCATTGTTATTCTAGCCACAGTCATTTTTACTTTACCTATAAGATTATTTTCTATGATTTTACCGCTGTTAAACTAAGATTATCATTAAGGATTTGAGAGTCAAAATTAATAAGCCAAATGAACCAGCGTTATTTGTTTTTCTCCATTAAAACCGAATTCAAATTTGACTTACTGATATTTACTGTATTCTAGGTTATTGCTGACAACTGATGAAACTTCTGCTTCTAGAATTGTTGTATGGACAATACTAGCTGACCATTCCTTAAAAACCTTATCACGGTCATCCGCCCCAATTTCAGAAGTTTTCTCATCCGGATATATTGTAAGACTCATTCCTGAAGACGGTGTGGTTTTAAGCACGTTGAATGAAACTGCAGATCCAAAAAGTTTCTTTCCATTTTGTGACAAAAACCCCAACATTTTTTCAGTCTCATTCTCATCGATAAAGTCAATCATTACGACTCTTCCCACTAACATTTAAAACTCCTATGGATATATTTTGGTTTAGTTTCTTATTTTTTAGTTGCTATGATATATTTCAAGAATAGCAGAGGATCAAATAAGAGAGAACTAAAATTCAATGTCTTGCTTTAATCTGGAAGATGCCCCCATTCGTCGTTATCAGCATTTGGACTGGGATTCAGGACGCTGGACTGGTTTCAAACCTAGGTCGGGTGATATCTATATTTGCACTTGTTATAAATCAGGTACTACATGGACACAAATGATTGCAGCACTTCTCGTATTCCAAGAATTGGACTTCCCATTGCCTTTGAACGAATTATCTCCTTGGATTGATTTGGTGACGGATAGTACTGAAGAAATGCATAAAAGATTATCGGCTCAGAAGTATAGACGAATCTTGAAAACGCATACTCCCCTTGACGGGTTAAAATGGCATGCTGATGCAAGATATCTATTTGTTGGGCGTGATCCACGAGATGTATTTGTTTCTATGATGAACCATCAAGATAATACGGATGTGCATGTTGAACGTAAACTAGCTGCGGAAATGGGGAATCAGATAACGATCACTGATCTATTGGCAGATACGGAAGAGGAGCGGTTGAAGGATTGGTTGACTAGGGGTTACTTCGAATGGGATAAAGATGGTTATCCCTATTGGTCTTTATTGCATCACGGGGAAACCTTTTGGCAGCATCGCAATCAGGAAAACATTCTAGTCCTTCATTACGGTGAAATGAAAAATGATCTGAATCGCGAAATGCGAAAAATTGCTGCGCACCTTTCTATAGAGATAGACGAAGAAATTTTTCCGGGTCTAGTTGAAGCCGCTAGTTTTGCATCAATGAAGAGAAACGCGGATGATCTCGCACCTGCGGCAGATGCAAATTTATGGAAGAATAATTCTGAATTCTTTGCAAATGGTACTAATGGTCAGTGGCAGGATCGCTGGAGTAAAGCAAATCTCCAGAGGTTATACGCTCTCTCTAATGAATACTCCATTGACTACATGGAATGGCTTTTAGAGAAAAAAAATTAGATAGAGGTTCAAAAGCTTTATGACAATAGAGATTTTACAACCTACTAGGTTTATATCTTTTTGAAGTCTCCGTGCCTACCTGCACCTTCAGAAAAACGCTTAGCACCTTTGAGGCCTTCATTTTCAATAGCCTGGAGGCCATGTTCCCACTCAAACTCAAGCCCTTGTCGAACCGACATTCCGTGAGTTGCAATAATAGAAGCTCGATCAGCTCGAACTGCTTCCTGAGGAAAGCGGGCAATTTCGTTCGCTATTTCTTCAGCTATTTTGCGCGCCTGGCCTTCCGGAGTAATCCTTTCACATAAACCTATCTGATAACATTCATCGGCAGGCACTTTCCGGCCAGTCATAGCAATTTCAAGTGCCTTACCTTGTCCAACCAATCGTGGCAAACGAACTGTTCCACCATCTACCAAGGTAATGCCCCATCTTCGGCAATAAACTCCAAGGTAAGCATTCTTAGCCATTACTCGCATGTCGCACCACATTGCCAACTCCATACCTCCTGCAACTGCGGCACCTTCTATTGCACCTATTACTGGTTTTGTAAGTTCCAACCTAGTTGGGCCTAAACCACCTCTCGGAGTGGGTGTGCCATCCTTAGGAAATGAAAGAGATTCAAATTCTGATTTGAATTTTTCTTCGTTGGCCAGAGAAGCAGCATACTTCAAATCCCAACCAGAGCAAAAATTACCTCCCTCTCCCCATAATACTGCGGTACGAGCCATGGCGTCGTTTTCGAATTCCATAAATGCATCCATTAAAGCTTGAGCAGACTCTGGATCCATTCCGTTCCTTACTTCTGGACGAGAATGGATAACGGTCCATACATGAAGTTTTTTTTCAATTCTCACAGACATTTCTCTCCTCCTTTAGTGGCTGACATTTGGCTCCAAGTATCTTTCTAAAAGTGCTGTTTTAATAAAAGGTTTCTTAAAATTACCATATGCCATTAATAATCTAATGAAATTTTTAGTGTGTAAATCAAATTTTTTATCTTAATCCGATCAAATATATATAGTATAATTAATGAACTCTGATAGTATTTGATGATTAATATAGAAATCTTAGGGGTAGAGTGAATATGGTTTTAATTCCCGAAATGCCAGCTGTTGGACGTGGTTTCATTAGTCGGTTAGAACCACCTAATATTGAAGAATATTCTTGGATAAGTCCTAAGGCTTCTAAGGATCGTAGGGTTTCCGTGGTTTCAACAGCAGCAGTCTCAAACCGTGGAGAGAAACCTTTCTCTTGGTTGGCGAGAGATTATAGGACAATTAAAAAAAACGATAGAGATTTGGTAATGACCCATGTTGCTGCTGAGTATGATCGTACTGCATGGCAACAAGATTTAAATACAATTATACCCTTAGACCGGTTGGAAGAAATGGCTTCTGAAAGGGAGATTGGATCGGTAGCTGAAAATCATTATGCTTTTATGGGTGCTGCTGACCCCCGTGATATGGAAAAATATGCTCTAGAAGTAGCAGGGAAAATGAAGCAAGAAGCTGTAGATACAGTTTTTCTTGTTCCCGTCTGACCATTTTGTACGCGCGCCGTGTGCGGGCTCGCCCACATATTTGAATCTCAAGGTTTTTCTACGGTTCTTGTCGGCTTTGTCAGGGAACATATCGAGGTAATTAAGCCTCCACGAGGTTTGTGGTTAAACTTTCCGATGGGACGTCCTATGGGAAAGCCCAATGACCCAAAATATCAAAAGAAAGTAATTCGTGCAGCTTTTAATTTACTTGAAGCAAAATCAGGACCAGTTCTTGAAGATTTTCCAGATGAAATTCCTGTAAAACATGGAAGGATGGGTTATGCACTTCCGGTAGATCTAGTAACTAAAGTAAGTGAAATTGGTGACGTTGATCAATTATTGGAAGAAGTAGAGGCTGAGGTTTCAAGCCTTCACTCAGCTTATGTAAGTGGAAAAGCCTTTCGTGGAAGAACTACAGTAGGAGCTAGTGAAATGCCTATAAAAGAACTTCCTAATTTCATAGCTGCTTTTGTAAAGGGGCAGAAACCGAACAGTCCAAGAAAAGGTGTTACAGCTATCCCTCAGCTTAAGCTGGTGGTGGAGGATTTGAACGCCTATTACACTGAGGCAAGAATGTACGAAGACAATATTGACGATTTTGAAATTCTTGGTAAGTGGTTTTGGGAAGAGTCGAAGGCTGGAAAATTAATTTTGGCTTTAGAAGCAGTTTCTTTAGAGAGTGAGGATAAAGTTCTTCGGCAGATAGTGGAAATGTCCCTAATTACTCCCCGGTTTTGGTCTGAAGGCCCTCTTCCTGGCACTTCTGCTTCCGGATGGTAAAAATAAAAAACTTGCCCATGCAAGCTTTGAAACTTTGCTAATTGCTACAATTTATCTGTTTCTATAGGAAGGGTTTCATCCATTGCCCATTCACTCATAGAATTGTCATAAATCTGCAAGTTTTTAAATCCTAGCTG
The DNA here is from genome assembly GCA_902533625.1 of uncultured Alphaproteobacteria bacterium. Taxonomy (GTDB): domain Bacteria; phylum Pseudomonadota; class Alphaproteobacteria; order Rhodobacterales; family Rhodobacteraceae; genus CACKLF01. Next base: position 60,492 of record CACAMI010000003.1, read on the forward strand.
ATAAAGAATAAAAGCATCGAGAGTAGCCGCTATCCCTCCTCCGCAGTAATTTAAAATTGTCTTGTCCGAAGAAATATCCATTGAATTAAAGATTTCAGCAGCCTCCTCTGGTTTTTTGAACTTACCTGTATTAGAGTCTACAAGCTTATGAAAAGGAATATTCAAACTATTAGGTATTCTTCCGGGGCGGCCATATCTTGGATTTTCACCTGAATGGATATCTTTTGTTAATGCATTTAAAAGTATGCAGGACTTGTCCCCTATGGCCTTAAGAGTAGATTCCTTTCCGACAAAAATATTTTCTCTAAAGCTAGTGTTAAATTTTGCAGGATTAAATTTTCGGACACTATCTTCAGTTGGTAAGTCTAATCTGACCCACTCATCATATCCGCCATCCAATACAGAAATTTTTTCAAACCCCAATACAAAAAGCATCCACCAAACCCGTGTTGCCCATTGCGTACCATTTCTAGAATATAAGACAATGTGAAAAGGATCGCCAACGCCTAGATTTTGAAACCTATTTTTTAGATCTAAGAAGCCTGGTAAAGTGAAACTATAGGGGCTTTCTTTTTTGGACAGATCATTCTGAAGATCTAAGAATGCAGAGCCAGGAATATGTGACTCTCTATATTTGGAAATACCACTTTCGACATCGTACGGTTTGCTAGGATCTTTGTCCCTATATAATAGGTAGGTTGTGCAGTCGAATACTCGAATGTTTTCATTATCAAGTCTCTTAGAGAGCCATTCACACTGTACGATATTCTCAGGATATTTCCATGTAACATCATTTTCCATTAGGTCCCTTTCAAGTCTCTTTGCTTTTAAATTGGGTTAAGGTCGTAGTCATCATCTAACACCTGTTCCAACCAATCAGCCACCTTGCCATCCAAAGCTTCCTGAATAGCCAGATGTTCCATATTTGAATCTGGGGCAGCCCCGTGCCAATGCTCTTCACCTGGAGGGATCCAAACTGTATCTCCTACATTAATTATTTTTGGAGATTCATTTCGGAGACCTACTAAACCAACGCCACTTAGCACTAAAAGAGTTTGCCCCAAGGGATGGGTGTGCCAAGCTGTCCGCGCTCTAGGTTCAAATGAAACTTTTATTGCTCTTACCCGTGCTGGATCCGGTGCTTCTATAATAGCATCTTGCATAACATTTCCATGAAACCAATCGGATGATGCTTTTCTTTGAGGCCTGCTCCCAACTTTAAATATTTTCAATATTCTACCTCAGCCTTTTTAATGTTTAAAAGGGTTGGAATATTTGGCACCCCATCTTTTTCAGTTAGAGACACACAGATGCTAGCCAATGTTCTTGGCTCGGTATATGACCAGGGGCGACCTCTATGCAAAATAGACCGTTCATCCCAAATCAATACGTCTCCTACCTCCCAATCATGGGAGTACACATATTTATCCTGCGTTGCAAAACAAATTATATCTTTAATTACTTTCTCTGAATCTTTTTCGGACATGCCTTCTATTTGGTAGACGTGTGAGGCTATATAAATTGATTCTGCACCAGTTACCGGGTTCTTAATAATTGAGTCCCATTCCTGAGGTTTCCATCTTGATATTTTATGAGATTTTGCTAATTCCTCATCAATTTTTTTCCTTGATTGCATAAAACTATGGAAGAATTTTTTATTCTTTATTTTTTCTAGAATATTCTTTGGCAATTCGTTAAGAGCAATTCTAGTTGAGGCGAGTTCTGTTTGCCCGCCAGAGGAAGGTACGGTTTTAGCTGCAATAATATTTGCCAAAGCTGGGATTGGCAAAAATGTACTGTCGGTGTGCCAAAGCATGTTTGCCTTGAGTTCAAGGGTCCGCATATCATTTTCTGAAAAAACAGTACCATCTGCATCCTCGTTTGAGACTTTTGGAAGCTCAAATTTCACATAAGAGTTTTTTGCCATAGCCTCTCTATTTTCAAGTGGCCCAAAAAGGCTTGCAAACTTTATATGGGTCTCCTCTGAAAACTCTTGATCTTTAAATAGAATTGATGAATGTTTCTCGAACAAATCTCTTATTTCGGGATAGAGATTATTATTTGTAACATCGTCTAAGTTTATTCCATCAATTATTACGCCAAATTTCGGGTGAAGAGGAATAGTTTTCATAATCATAATTTTCCGAGTGGGATTTATTTTCTTCTAATAAAAAATAATTGCAGTAATATGCATAGCTGTAAATAATATTTTTTGAGATCTTTTATTATGAGTACAGCTGATTTGGAAAGATTTGTGAATTTAGAGGCCTACCCTCTTCAAAATGTAAAATTTGTTCAGAAATGTAATGAGACTTTAAATATTGAAGGAGCCCTTACGTTAAAAAATTTTTTGAATGAGGAAACTGTTGAGCAATTGGTGAAGGAAGCCAAAGAAAATCAACATAAGGCCTTTTATTCAAACTCTACGCACAATATTTATTTAACGCCACAAGATGAAAATTTTCCTGAGGATCATATTTTTAATACCCAAATAACATCATCAAAAGGATGTATTACAACAGACCAAATTCCTGATTCTTCGGCTTTGAAAACAATTTATAAATCGGATATTTTCAAGAAATTTATAGCTGAAATAGTAGGTGAAAAAATACTATACGAATATGAAGATCCATTGTCCTCTATTAACGTACACTATGCGAAAGAAGGTCAAGAACTTGGATGGCATTTTGATAACTCCAGCTTTGCAGTAACACTATTACTTCAGAAACCATTAGGTGGTGGTATTTTCGAATATGTGAAAAATGTAAGAAACTCTGAATCAGGAGAAATGGGATTTAAAGAAGCAGAAGAAATTGTATCAGGAAGGTCAAAACCCTCTGTCTTAAATATTGAGCCGGGTACGCTTGTACTTTTCAGAGGAATGAATTCAATGCACAGGGTTACACCAACGGTTGGAGATAGAACTCGCTTTCTGGTAGTTTTTGCCTATAACGCAAAGCCTGGTGTATCTTTGTCAAAGTCAGCCCAGAAAACTTTTTATGGAAGAGTAGCTTAAAAGTTGCTAATCACCAGGTATCCAACTTGTACCTGCCAGAGGGACACCAGACATTGCCGCGGCCTCTACGGTAAGAGCACAAAGGTCTTCAGGTTCTAAGTTTCTAAGATCGTTTTTTCCACATGCCCGAGCAATAGTCTGTGCCTCCATCGTCATTACTTTAAGAAAATTTGCTAGACGCCTTCCTCCTTCAACAGGATTTAATCTTTTCATTAACTTAGGATTCTGAGTCGTGATCCCAGCAGGGTCATTACCTTCATGCCAATCGTCGTAAGCTCCTGCTGTTGTTCCCAATTTCTGATAATCTTTCTCAAATTTAGGATCATTATCTCCAAGTGCAATTAAGGCGGCTGTACCTATGGAAACTGCATCCGCACCTAGTGCCATAGCTTTTGCAACGTCAGCACCATTTCTAATACCTCCTGAGACAATTAATTGTACTTTTTTATGAACCCCTAATTCTTGCAAGGCTTCCACTGCTGGCTTTATGCAAGCTAAAGTAGGGATGCCTACATGTTCGATAAATACTTCCTGGGTAGCCGCAGTTCCTCCTTGCATACCATCAATAACAATTGCATCTGCTCCCGATTTTACTGCTAGTGCAATGTCATAAAAAGGTCTAGCTGCCGCCACTTTAACCAAAATAGGAACTTTCCATGAAGTTATTTCCCTTAGCTCGAGTATTTTAATTTCCATATCATCAGGTCCAGTCCAATCCGGATGACGGCATGGTGAGCGTTGATCTATACCCTTTGGTAATGTCCTCATCTCAGCTACTCTATCACTAATTTTTTGACCGAGAAGCATACCGCCTCCCCCTGGTTTTGCCCCTTGGCCTACTACTATTTCTATTGCGTCTGCTTTTCTAAGATCGTCCGGGTTCATACCATACCTAGATGGCAATAGTTGATAAATAAGTTTATTAGAATGGCCTCGCTCTTCCTTTGTCATCCCCCCATCCCCTGTGGTAGTAGATGTTCCTGCAATTGTAGCGCCTCTTCCAAGAGCTTCCTTTGCTCGGCCAGAAAGTGCTCCAAAACTCATCCCTGCTATAGTTATAGGAATATCAAGGTGAAGAGGATTTTCTGCATTTTTATCACCAATTGTCACCTTTGTATTACAGGACTCTCTATAACCTTCCAAGGGGTAGCGGGATATTGAAGCTCCAAGAAAAAGCAAATCGTCAAAATGTGGGAGACGTCTCTTTGATCCGCCACCTCTGATATCATATATACCCGTTTGAGCAGCTCGCCGGATTTCTGAATTGGTATATTTATCGAAGAGATTTGACTGTCTAGGGAAAGTTTGGGGTAACTTAGTCATAAAGTATCTCCTAATATGTGTTGTCTATTTTAAAATTGTACAGACTTCTTGCAGATCCATAGCGGCGAAAATCTTTTGAGGAAAGGTTCTTTATTTTTGCAATTGCTAAAAGTTTTGTGAGTAATTTTTTATGCTTTTCTGTCATTTGTTTTTCAATACAGTCGGCACCAAGAGACTTCACTTCACCTAATATGTAAATATTTGCTTCATAAATGCTATCACCCAAAGCTTCCCCTGCATTTCCACAAACTACTAAATTTCCAGCCTGTGCCATAAAAGCCGACATATGACCAACATTTCCTTGAACGATTATATCTATACCTTTCATTGAAATACCACATCTTGAAGAGGAATTTCCTTCTATAACGAGGGTTCCCCCGTGAGCTGATGCCCCTGCATATTGGCTAGCATTACCTTTTACATATATACTTCCTGACATCATATTTTCTGCAACACCAGGTCCTACCGACCCGTGAACTACAACATCTGCATTTTTATTCATCCCCCCACAGTAATATCCAACGCTTCCCTTAATATCCACTTTTAGTGATTCCCTTAGACCAGCAGCTACTGCATGCTTTCCCATGGGGTTTTCTAATACCCAGCTTGTTTCAGATGAGGCATTCTGCAAGGCAGAATTTACGTGTCTAAGCGAAAGTGATTTTAAATCCAAAACAGTCATTTATTATGTTCCCAAAAATAAACTGTTGCTGGTTCTGGTTCCCATACTTTTGCTTTTTCAATGTATGGCAAAGAAGCCAAAGCTCTATATTCAGAGCCAAAAGCAACGTATTGATCTGTCTCGGCCAGTACTGCTGGTTTACATGCTATGGGATCTCTGAGTACGCCAAATCCTTTTTCAGTACCAACAACAAAAGTATAAAAGCCATCTAAATCTTTTAGAGCTAAGTCGAGTGCTTGTCCAAGATCGGCGCCTGTGCTCATTTTGTTAGTCAAGTAGGAGGCTGCAACTTCTGTATCATTTTCCGTCTCGAATGAAATATTTTTTTTCTGGAGTTCGCGTCTGAGGGTATTATGATTAGATAAAGAACCATTATGAACCAGACATTGATCTTTGCCAGTTGAAAATGGGTGCGCTCCTAAAGTAGTTACAGCTGATTCAGTAGCCATTCTAGTGTGGCCGATTCCATGAGATCCCCTCATTTTTCTAATATTAAACCGCTCCACAACACTTTCTGGAGCTCCTACTTCTTTGTAGATTTCAATATTTGATCCTGTACTCATAAGCCTGATTTTTGGAAAGTGTTTCTTTAGATCATTGATGATTAAATTTGAATTCTTTTCCGAAAGCTCCAAAACCGCATGGGTAGAGTTAATCTTAAGTTGTGTTTTAAGATTTTTCTGCTTGGAGAGATATGAATTCAATTTTGGGAAGCCGTCTGAGGGTTCTTCTGACTGAAGGGTGACTTTAATTTTATTACCATTACTTTTTTTGTAAACAGCTACTCCCGCGCTATCAGGTCCACGGTCACTCATAATAACCAACATATCAGAAAGAAGTTTACCTAAACTATCTTCTACCGACCGTGTTTTAGCAAATAAACCAACTATTCCACACATATATTTCTCCAAAAAGGGATTAGCAAATAAGTATTTATAAGCTTTATATTATATCAGCTCAGGCAGGCCTTTTACGACACCTTCCTGAATAAAATCAGGCTTATAGGGTGGCCTTGTGAATACTTCTTTTATCATTGGTTTAAAGAATTTCAAGGATTTACTGTCATAGTTTGGATCGAATGCAGTCTGATCCCATCTCTCACAAAAATCAGAGCATGATTGAAAATAAATGTTGTCTTTAAATCTATCTCTAGCATTCTGATCCCATCCATAATGATGAGCATAGTAGATCATTTGAAAGATTCCGTGGTGCTCTATTACCCAAGTTACTTCTTCCCTTAAATAGGGTCTAACAACTTCGGCAGAAAACCTATCATGGTTTTGAGGAGCTAGTGCGTCTCCAATATCATGTAAAAGAGCGCCCACTATCCAGTCTATATCAGCTCCTTCGTTAAATGCGCGGGTGCCTGATTGCAGACCATGTTCAAGTCTAGTAATTCTATACCCTTCCAAGGTATTGTTGCCTTGGCGCTCGAGCTCTTCAATTATCCTTTCATACGTTAGAGCAACATAGGTTTTCTCTAATTTTTGTAGCAAAAGATAATCATCTTTATCTCCGTGTTTCATCTCAGTAAACTTAACTAGTTCATCCATATTATCTCCGATACTTTCATGTTGGTTACTGGACTTAATTATCAAAAAATATGAAACTCATTTTACCAAAACTTCATTCAATCACCAAGGTGTTTATTGGCTCAACGATTTTCATTATGTATAAATATTTTCTTTTGTACTTAATTATGGAAGATATATTAGATAATGTTAGTGTAAACATAAGGATAAAAGCTCTTGGAAGAAAATAGTTACAAAAATAGTGAAACTGCACCTCCAATAATGCAAGGTGCACCACCCCCAATAGATCAAAGGTTACCTCTTATAGATTGGGATAGGCCGCCTTGGAACCGTTGGTCATTTCAAAGGGTCTCAGAGTTTTTACCAACGGCGCTAATTCGGAAGGGAAAGGTTGTTTCCCCGCTACAATACTCATTAATTGATATTTCAGATATTGAGGTTAAGGGACCTTCTGGTGAAGTTTCTAATATAAATCAGTTTATAGAGGATACTTATACAGATGGGTTTCTTGTTATGCATAATGGGAAAGTTATTCATGAAAGTTATTATAATGGCATGGATGAAAGAACCCTTCATTTGTGCCAATCGGTATCAAAGTCAATATGCACAACAGCTGGAGCTTCATTAATTGAAGAAGGGCTTTTAGACCCAAATGAGTTGGTTACAAATTATTTACCAGAACTTTCTCAGACGGCTTGGAAAGGTGCCACTCTTCAGCATGTTTTAGATATGACAAGTGGTGTCAAGTTTGTGGAAACATATGAAGACCGTGAATGTGATATAGGAAAAATGGATTTTGCTTCTGGCTGGAAGCCTGCTCCCGAAGGTGTTGATGTATCAAAATGGCCAAAAAATATTTGGGATCAGATTCTCAGTTTAAGGATAAAAGAAGCAGAGCATGGTGAGCGTCATGAATACAGATCAATAGAGACAGATATTTTTGCTCATGCAATGGAAAGGGTTACTGGCAAAAGATTGCCAGAAATTGTGTCTGAGAGGTTATGGGCCCCGATGGGAGCAGAAGAGGACGCCAACATAACAGTCGATAGTAATGGCTATGGTTTGGCTTGTGGGGGTGTAAGTGCAAGTTTAAGAGATTTAGCGAGATTTGCGGATGTGATGCTGAATGAAGGGTTGAGTGCTGGCAAGCAGGTAGTTCCTATAAGCTGGGTAAAAGATGTTAGGCATGGAAAGCATGGAATGCCGATAAAGCAATATTTTGATCATGGTATTTATAGAAATCAATTCTGGGTAGAGGATAGTGAAATTGGGTCCCATTACTGTTTAGGGGTTTTTGGACAACTTATTTATGTTAACCCTCAGAGCAACATGGTAGCCGTTAAACTTTCAACGTTTCCTACATTTCGAAATGCATTGTTCACCGAGTGCACCATGAGAGCTCTTCAAGAAATTGCTAAGCAATTAAATTAGAAAATGAAACTTAAGTGATATATTCTTATGCTCAGCAGCCAAAGACATCTATTTAATATACCTCAGGAAGTTGTATACTTAAATACCGCTTATATGTCTCCCTTCCTAAATTCGGTTGTAGAAGCAATAGACAAAGGGGTCAGGTCAAAAGCTCATCCTTGGAAAATAACAATATCTAATTTTTACGAAGATATTGAGAAAGCACGCACTCTATTTTCAGAACTTATAAATTCTAACCCTGAAAATATAGCCATAATTCCTTCTGCATCCTATGGAATCCAAATTGCAGCCAATAATGTTAAAATTGAAGCTGGAAAAAAAATATTAATCCTCAAAGATCAATTTCCATCAAATGTTTACCCGTGGCAAAGAATCTCTCAAGAAACAGGATGTCATATTGTTAGAATAGAACAAGGGAACTTTGAAAGTCTAACAGATGCAATCCTAAATAATTTAGATGAAACAGTTTCTGTAGCAGCTTTACCAAATGTTCTGTGGACAAACGGCTCATTAATAGACTTGATTCAAATAAGATCACGGTGTGACCAAATCGGATGTGCTTTGGTATTGGACCTTACGCAATCAGCAGGAGCAGTTTGGACTGATTTTAAAAATATTAGACCTGACTTTGCAGTTGTTGCAAACTATAAGTGGATGCTTGGCCCCTATACAACTGGATTCCTTTATGCTTCACCTGATCGCTGTGAAGGGATGCCATTAGAAGAAGGTTGGATTACTAGAAAAGATAGTAAGAATTTTTCTAACTTAGTTAAGTATACTGATAATTATGAGATTGGAGCCATCCGTTACGATATGGGGGAAAGATCAAATTTTGCTTTAATGCCGGGGGTTATCGCGGCATTAGAACAAATAAAACTATGGGAAATAAAAAATATTGAGCAAAAGCTTTTTTCTCAGAACAGGTTTTTAGGGAAGAAATTAACTGGATTGGGGTTAGAAATAACTGATGAAAAGCAAAGAGCACCTCACTTTTTAGGGGTTAAAATTCCAAATGATTTCAGAAATGATTTGCTTTCAAAACTTTCCGAAAAAAATATACATTTGTCTGAACGAGGAGGAACTATAAGAATAACGCCTCATTTATGGAATACCCAGGAAGATTTCGAAAAATTTATTTATGAGTTGAAGAAATTAATTTAAGATCGTTTGGATATTCTTTCTAATAGCATTTCCGTCGACCCATCCATTAGAGAAGCCATTTGAACAGCTGGAATATACTGAGAAAATGGATATTTGTTATGAAATCCTGCAGCACCCATTTTGTGTAGGAGTATCGGAAAATGTTTCTGGCAGACATTCGTTGCAAAAATTTTCGCTTTAGCAGCAGAAAGTTGAGAGTCCTTTTGTTCTGCTACTTGTTTTTCTGCTTCTTCAACCATTAGCTTAGCTGCTGTTAGATCAACTTCTGCATCAGCTATTGCAAATCTCCAGGATTGATGAGTAAAAAGTTTTTTACCAAAAGACATCCTTTTATTTCCATAATCCTTAGTTATCTCTAAAAGATGCTGAAGCATATGGCAACACATGCTTCCCACATAAACTCTGGCTAAATTAATTTCGTTTAATATAGCTTTGTAAGCAACGCCTGGCGGGAGGATCATGTCATCGCTTTTGGCTACATAGTTTTTTAAAACAAAGCCACCTGTCCCCATTGAATTCTGTGAATAAGAACTGTTAATTTCAAATCTCTTAGCATTTTCATCATTTAAATCGACGGCGAAACCAGCGATACCACTCTTATCCCCCGCGCTTTTGGTTTGGACAAAAACTATGGCTAATTTCGCATGGCGCGCGTTTACTATCCATTCTTTTTGCCCATTTATTCTCCAATCATTTTTGTGTTTCACTGCAGTAGTTTCTATGGAAAAAAAATCAGAGCCAAATTCTTTTTCTGACATTGCTGTACAAGCACTCTCTCCACCTTCATGAATTTTTGGGAAAAAATAATCTATTATCTGGGGTGATGCACTTTGAGATAGCCTTAGAGCAGCACTATGAGTGTTCACAATGGACATTGAAAAACCAAAGTCAAAAGTTGAAAGAATGCCAAAGATTTTCGATCTCGTTTTAAAATCGAATCCAAGTCCACCTTGATTCTTAGGAATTTCAATCCTTGTCAGGCCTAAATCTGCAGCCTTTTTTCGGAGCGATCTTAGATTTTTTTTGTCTATAGTATACTGGTTGTCATCTAAGATATTTTTTGTCCCAAATTCCCAAACTTTGTCAATTATTAAGTCTTCATCTAAGTCTGTCATGTCTTACCAAGAATTAAATTTATATTTGTAGAGAATAAATCTTAATATTATCTAAGGCCAAAAATAAATAAACACTAACCGCAATTTAATTATTCTAAAATTAAGGCATCTCTGGGTAAAAGTGTTTTTTCCAATTCTCGACCCTGGGATTCATTACTTTTCGCCACAACATTGGAATTAAGCACATAGCAATCATCAGTGGATAACCATAGGGTAGTTGAGGTGCTTCATCATTATCATATTTTTGAAGCAGCGGGTATTCTCGGTCTGGTTTAGCGTGGTGATCCGAATGTAACTGTAGATTAATTAGCAAAAGGTTACTTGCAGTGTGGTTCGCATTCCAGCTATGATAGGGTTTTGTAGGCTCGTACTTTCCATTATCAAGTAACTTTCTAGTAAGGCCATAATGTTCTATGTAGTTTGCCATTTCTAAATGTAATACAGCGATAAAAGCCTGAACCAAGAACATAAAGACCCCAAAAAATCCACCTATAATGTAAGAGAATAATAAGAATAAAAGAGCAAGGCCCCCGTATCTCCAAAAAGGGTTTTTAATGTCTAAGATAGATTTACCAATTTTTTTTAACCGATTTGCCTCTTCGCGCCAGGCTGATTTAAAGCAAGATGGTAAAACTCTTAGAAAAAAAGAAAAGAAACTTTCATTGTATCTTGCGGTCACTGCATCTTTAGAAGTACCGACATATCTATGATGGACTAAAAGATGTTCAGTTCTAAAATGTCCGTAAAGTGACATGGCCATTAAAATATCGGCCAACCACTTGTCTTTTGACGATTTTTGATGCATGAGCTCGTGGGCAAAGGTAATTCCTACAGCCCCTGTTACCATTCCTTGGGCCATTAGAAGAAAGATCGATTCCCAAGTCGACAGGTGCTCAAAAGTAGACACTGCAAATATACACCAAAAAATTAAGGAAAACTGAATCATAGGCCAGGTCCACAATATTAGCTTATAATAAAATAAGTTTGCCTTTAATTTTGGATTAGGGTTTCTAGTGGATGTCTTAAGTAAAAAATCGAAAAGAGTTATAAGAATATATCCAAAAATCGGTGCTATTAATATAGAGTATCCACCAAAAACCGATGAAAGCACAATTATTGGTGCAAAAATAAAAGGTAGCGCAAAAGACACTGCCGGAGATAATTCATCTTTTTCTATTTCTGAACTCATTGTTACATTCTTTATCAATTATTTTTATATTGATTTAACACCTGAGCTGTTAAATTTAAAGTTTAAATTGAGTCAAATTCTAAAACAGAAAAGGGTAAATAAATATTTGGGCAGTAAAATCTAATAAAGCAGATAGTAGGTTTCTGACTATGAGTCATTTCTTAGATGACTTTATGATGCTTATATCTGCCAAATCAGCCTAGTCATCAAAGGGTAGATGTAGCCTGATTTAAAATAAAATAATAAAAGGTGAAAGTTAATGTCATTTTGGTAATTCAAAAGACAATCATTTTCCTGGAATTAAAATTTAAGAGGGTTTAGTTAATAATGAAAGGTCTGGCAAGTTTTCCGATGTATGAACGAAAGGAGCTCGAAGTATCGCACCATGAGCTATGGTCTCTAATTCGCCTTGGAATGGAATCTAGGAATTTAAAGGCCCCTCATAATTTAGTTACTGGAGATGATGGAATATCCATTTGGACTAAAGAAGATCTAGTTCTCAGCCAGACTTGCGGCCTTCCTTTCAGGACTTTTCTAAAGGGAAAAGTGACTTATATAGGAACGCCCATTTATGATCTTAAGAACTGTCCTCTTGGATATTATAGATCGATTTTTATTGTTAATCGAAATAACAAATCAATAGAGCTAAAGGATTTTAGTGATAAAAAGTTTGCTTTTAATGGATACGATAGTCAATCTGGATATGCTGCACCATACAATCATTTTTTAAGCCTAAATACTTGGTTTAGTGAGTTGATACTATCAGGCTCACATCGCAATTCAGCTTTAATGGTAGCAAATGGAAAAGCAGATATAGCGTGTATTGACGAAATCTCCTGGGAGTTAATTAAACGTTTTGATAAATTTTCGTCGTCACTAGTTGGAATAAAAAAGACATATCCAACCCCTGCTTTACCTTTTATAACTGTAAAATATGGAAAAGAAGTCCCTTATTTGTTTGATATCTTGGAAGCGGCAATAAAGAATCTTTCATCAAAAAGTAGTGAAATTCTTCTCTTAAAAGGATTAAAAAGAATAGAATTAGAAAAATATTATGAAGTTCCTAATCCTAAGCTCTGATATATTAATTAAAATCCTTAAACTAAGGAGTTAAAAAACTTTAGGATATCTAATTATAAAGGCCCTAAAGTCATTAACATTAGTCAGTGTTGGGCCAGTAATCACTTGATCTCCGATGAGCTTAAAAAATGAGTGACTATCGGAATTCCGTAAAAATGTCTTCGGATTCAGATTTTTCCTTTTTGCTTTTTTTATTGTATTCGGTGTAACGATTGCTCCAGCAGCATTCCCCAGGCCATCAATGCCGTCAGTATCGCCCGCTAGAAGTGAGATACCAGACTGCCCTTTTAAAGTAATTGCCGCCGACAAGGCAAGCTCAGCATTTGGCCCTCCTTCACCCAAACCAGAAACATTTACCGTGCATTCGCCGCCCGAAAGTAAAATTATTGGTTTATCATCTGGTCTCATATTGTATTGAATATCCTTTGCCATTTCAGCCAATGTAACACCTAGTGATTTTGCTTCGTCTTGAAGAGAATCTCCTAAGTATTTTACAGTAAATCCGAGTGACTCCGCCTTAACCTGAGAAGCTTTAAGAGATTTATTAGCAGTTCCTATAACTATATTCTGAGTTCTGGATAGATACCGGTCATTTGGAGTTAGTACTTGAGAGTTTTTTTCTAATAACCTGAGAGTTTCCTTTGACACATCTAACCGATACTTATTTATTATTTTAATTGCATCTGAGCCAGTTGTTATTTCGCCCGAAGTTATTCCCGATGCTATGTCAGAGGGATTATCTCCAGAAACATCTGAAATTATTAGGCCTAAGACTGTTGCCGGGAAAGCAATCTTTGATAATTGACCTCCCTTAATTTCAGAGAGGTGTTTTCTCACAATATTTATTTCTTTAATTGAAGCGGAGGACATAAATAGGTGTGAGAAGATTTTCTGCTTTTCTATAAAGGAAACCCCCTTTCTCGGTTTGCATAAGAGTGCAGAACCTCCACCCGAGATAAGGCAAAGAACGAAATCATTTTCTTTAAGAGAGCTTAAAAGGGTAATTATTTCATCGGTTGCATTTAGGCCATTTTTATCAGTAAATGGGTGAGCTGCTTCTAAGACTTTTATCCCTCGACATTCTAAGCCATGACCATAACGCGTCACCACAACTCCTTCACATTTCCCCCAAATATTTTCTACTTCTTTTGCCATGGAAGCAGCTGCTTTTCCAACCCCAATAATGATGGTTCGAGAGGTTGGTTTTTCTGGTAAGAACCTACCTAAAATTTTGTTAGGAGTTGCTGAATGAATAGCAGTCCTAAACAAGTCCTTCAAAATTTTTTCGTCGATATTTCCAGAGAGCATTAGTTTCCTTAGTCTCAGATTATTTTTCAAATGTAACTTATAGTTCTATCCATAAAACTGACAAAGGAATAATAGTTTTATTTTGGTCCATAAGAGAATTTATTCCTTGAAATGCAAAATTTAGTGTAATACCTTCTAGCAAAGTATCGGGAGAAACTGATTTCTCAGTGCCGAAGGAGCAACCACCCCGGAAACTCTCAGGAAAAAAGGACCGTTACTTTTTTTTACTCTGGAGAGAGGCCAGATATGGTCCGCCGAAGGGATAATGATCTCAGGCAAATGAACAGAGGGGGTGTCGTCCTTAGCACTATTTTTGGGTGTGCAAGGTAGGATGCCGGTGTTTCATAACCGGAATAAAGGAGTAAGGCGCGTTGGTAGAAATCAACAAGACAGTTCTTTATAATTTTCACTCTGAAATGGGAGGGAAGATGGTGCCATTTGCAGGTTATGAAATGCCTGTGCAATATGGCTCGGGTATAATGCAGGAACATTTATTCTGTCGAGAATCGTCAGCACTATTTGATGTTAGTCACATGGGCCAGATAATTGTAAGACCTTCTATGGGCAGAGGAAATAATATAGCTGAGCAGCTTGAAAAGTTGATACCAGTCGACTTAAAGAATTTGGGTGAGAATCGACAAAGATATGGATTTTTTCTCAATGAAGATGGTGGAATAATTGATGATTTGATGATTGCCAATAAGGGAGATCATTTTCTCATTGTTGCAAACGCTGCAAGAAAAGAAATTGACTTGAAACATCTCAATGAAAAAATAGGTGGAAATGTGGACGTAGAGCTTCTTGAAGGTAGATCTTTAATAGCTGTTCAGGGACCAAAATCCGAAAAAATTCTATGTGAATTTTTCGACGACATCTCTAAAATGAAATTTTTGGATGTAAGAACATTTAGCTACAAAGGCAAGGACATTTGGATTTCAAGATCAGGCTACACAGGTGAAGATGGTTTTGAAATATCAATAAAAGATGAATTAACCGAAGAATTTGCAACTGATTTACTTAAAAGCGATTATGTTAAGTTGGCTGGTCTAGGGGCAAGAGACTCTCTTCGCTTGGAAGGGTCTCTCTGTCTTTATGGTCAGGATATAAAGGAAGATATTTCCCCAGTTGAAGCGGGATTAACTTGGGCAATTCAAAAATCTCGACAGGAAGATGGCGAGAGGGGTAGAAGTTTTCCTGGAGCTGCTGTTATATATGATCAAATCAGAAATGGAGTGGAGAAAGTTAGAATTGGGCTGATTCCTGAAGGTAGAGCTCCAGTTCGAGGTGGAGTTAAACTATTTAAAGAACAAGAGGGAACAAGCTTAATAGGAGAAGTTACTTCAGGAGGCTATTCACCGTCCTTAGGTCATCCAATATCAATGGGCTATCTCTTTAGTAAAACTAGGCACGATTTTGGAGACACGATTTTTGCAGAAGTAAGAGGCAAATTATTGCCAATAAGTGTAGTTGACATACCTTTTGTGCCAAATAAGTTTAAAAGATAACAATGGGAGTAACGAATGAAATATACTGAAGAACATGAATGGTTATTGAAAGAGGGTGATACAGTAACTGTCGGAATAACAGAGCATGCAGCTACTGAATTGGGAGATCTTGTTTTTGTTGAGTTACCTGAAGAAGGAATTTTGGTAAAAAAAGATCAGGAGATTGTTGTAATAGAGAGTGTAAAGGCTGCATCTGATATCATGGCTCCTCTAGATGGACAGATTTTAGAGGTTAATTCTGCCATTGTAGACAATCCGACGCTTGTAAATGAAGATCCTACTGGAGAGGCATGGTTTTTTAAGATGAAGCTAGATAAACCAGATGAATATGATGATCTGCTAGATGAAGCAGAATATAAGGCCTTGATCGGATAAATCAACTTAATCTTTAGGGGGGATAATGACTTTTGAACCAACAGAATATTTGCCGTATGACTTTGCCAATAGGAGGCATATAGGACCATCTCCAACTGAAATGCAGGAAATGTTTAGTTTGCTAAAAGTAAATGGTATTGATCAGCTTATTGACCAGACAATACCCAGGGAAATAAGACAAAAATCACCGTTAGAATGGGAAAAGCCAAGATCTGAAAGAGAGATGCTTTATCAAATGCGTGAAACCGCACGTAAAAACAAGCATATGACTACTTTAATTGGGCAAGGTTACTATGGCACTGTCACTCCCCCTGCAATACAAAGAAATATATTAGAGAACCCTGCATGGTATACGTCATATACTCCCTATCAGCCAGAAATATCCCAAGGAAGGCTAGAGGCGCTTTTAAATTTTCAGACGATGATCAGTGATCTAACTGGCCTTGAGATTGCAAATGCCTCTCTTCTTGATGAATCAACTGCATGTGCCGAGGCAATGTCAATGGCAAATCGAATATCAAAAAGCAAATCTAATGTATTTTTTGTTGATCATAAGTGCCATCCCCAGAATATAGAAGTTATTAAAACAAGAGCTGAGCCACTAGGCTTTGAGATAATAATTGGGGATCCAGAAAAGGAGCTAGACTATTCAGGGGTCTTTGGAGCGATATTTCAGTATCCTGGAACTTTCGGGTTTCTTAGAGATTTTACTAAACATATAGAAAAACTTCATTCTTTTCAGGCTATAGCGACTGTTGTGGCTGATCCTCTTGCCCTTACTCTATTAAAGGAACCTGGAGCCATGGGAGCAGATATAGCTGTGGGATCGACGCAGAGGTTTGGAGTCCCTCAGGGATTTGGAGGTCCGCATGCAGCATACATGGCAACAAAAGAGCAGCATAAAAGATCAATGCCTGGTAGAATAGTTGGTGTATCAATTGATAGCAGAGGGAATAGGGCTTACCGATTGGCGCTGCAAACTAGAGAGCAGCATATTAGGCGAGAAAAGGCAACAAGCAATGTTTGCACAGCACAAGCTCTTCTCGCAGTTATGGCTTCATTTTATGCTGTAATGCATGGACCAGAAGGTTTGAAAGCAATTGCCCAACGAATTCATAGAAAGACCGTCAGGTTGGCAAAAGGACTTGAAACGGTTGGCTTAAAAATAGAGCAGGAACACTTTTTTGATACTATCACTGTTGATGTAGGTTCAATGCAAAATGTAATAATTAAGTCAGCAGTAAATGAAAATATAAATCTGAGGAGAGTTGGAGAATCAAGAATTGGAATCTCTTTAGATGAAAGAACCAGGCCAGCTACGATTGAGGCAATTTGGCGAGCTTTTGGAATATCGCTTAAGGATGAGGATTTGACAGCGGAATATCGAATACCAGATAACTTATTAAGAGAATCTGATTTTTTAACTCATCCTGTTTTTCACATGAATAGAGCTGAAAGTGAAATGACCAGATATATGAGGAGGCTTGTTGACAGAGATATTGCTTTAGATAGATCAATGATACCTTTGGGTTCTTGTACAATGAAATTGAATGCCTCAGCTGAAATGCTTCCGCTTACTTGGCCAGAATTTTCACAGGTTCATCCCTTTGTTCCTGAAGATCAAGCCTTGGGGTATAAGGAGATGATAACTGATTTATCTAAAAAGTTATGTGATGTAACTGGCTATGATGCCATATCGATGCAATCAAACTCTGGCGCCCAAGGAGAATATGCGGGTTTGCTAACAATAAATGCATATCATAAGTCCAGAGGGGAGGAGAGTAGGGATATTTGTCTCATTCCAGTTTCTGCTCACGGAACAAATCCAGCATCTGCTCAAATGGCTGGGCTAAGAGTTGTTCCTGTAAAGACATCTGATAATGGGGATGTAGATCTAGATGACTTTAGAAACAAGGCAAAAGAAAATGCTCAGCATCTAGCAGCTTGCATGATAACCTATCCGTCAACTCATGGAGTTTTTGAAGGAACCGTACAGGAAATATGCAAGATAACTCACGATTTTGGTGGGCAAGTTTATTTGGATGGTGCAAACCTAAATGCGATGGTTGGCTTAGTTAAGCCTGGTGAATTAGGTGCTGATGTAAGCCACTTAAATTTGCATAAGACTTTTGCAATACCTCATGGTGGTGGTGGGCCTGGAATGGGCCCCATTGGTGTAAAAAAACATTTGGAAAAATTCTTACCTGGTCATCCAATGTCTGATAATAGGCCAGGAGCTGTTTCAGGTGCGCCATATGGTTCAGGTTCTATACTTGCGATATCATGGAGTTATTGTTTAATGATGGGTGGTAGTGGTTTAACCCAAGCAACTCGAGTAGCTATTCTTAATGCAAACTATATTGCAAAAAGATTAAGTGCTGTTTATCCCATACTTTATAAAGGCCCAAATGATCGAATAGCGCATGAATGTATTATTGATGTTAGGCCTATGACAGATGAAACAGGTGTTACTGTCGATGACATAGCCAAAAGGTTGGTGGATTGTGGATTTCATGCCCCTACCATGAGCTTTCCTGTTGCAGGCACTTTAATGATTGAACCTACAGAAAGTGAAACAAAAGCCGAATTGGATAGGTTTTGTGATGCAATGATTGCAATCCATGCAGAGGCTGAAGATATAAAGGATGGAAGAATTGATAAAGAAAATAATCCTCTAAAAAATGCTCCACATACAGTTGAAGATTTAGTTGGAGACTGGAATCGACCATACACAAGAGAGCAAGCTTGTTTCCCACCAGGAGCATTTAGAGTCGATAAGTACTGGCCACCGGTGAATAGGGTAGATAATGCCTTTGGGGATAGAAATTTGATCTGTACCTGCCCTCCTATGTCAGATTATTTGGAAGCAGCAGAGTAAGAAAAATTAGTATAGGATACACAGATTAAATTAGCTTAAAAGAAAAGTGGAGGTTCCCATGAGTGGTCCCTTAGAAGGTGTGAAAGTATTAGATTTGACGGCCATGATTTCTGGCCCAACTGCTACTATGATTCTGGCTGATCAAGGAGCCCAGGTCATAAAAATAGAAAACCCTAAGTTTGGAGATTACACTAGGATAGTATCCACAAATAGAAACGGGTTCTCTGCTGCTTTTTTAAATAATAATAGAAATAAATATTCAGTTGCAATTAACTTGAAAGACAAAGATGGAGTAGATCTATTAAAAAAAATGGTAAAAGACAGTGATGTTTTTATACAAAATTTCAGGCCTGAGGTAGCTGACCGTATGGGTTTGGGGGAAAAAGTTTTAAGAGCCATTAATCCGTCACTAATTTATGTTTCTATATGTGGCTTTGGTTTTTCTGGACCTTATGCTCAAAAACCCGTTTATGACCCACTTGTTCAAGCACTTTCAGGTCTTACGACAGTTCAAGCTGGTTCAGATGAGGAAAGGCCACGACTTGTTAGAACAATCCTACCTGATAAATTAACGGGTTATGCGACGGCACAAGCGATATGTGCTTCTCTTTTTCAAAAGCTCAAATCAGGTAAGGGAGATCATATTAGAGTTTCCATGTTAGACACTGTCTTAGCATTTTTGTGGGGTTCAGATATGGGGGGACATACATTTGTTGGGGATGAATATGAAAAAGAAACTGCACAAAGTTTTATTGACTTAATTTATGAAACTGCAGACGGATTCATTAGTGTTGCTGTTCAGTCGGACAAAGAGTGGAAAGCTTTATGTAATGCATTTGAAAAAAAGGAATTGATAAACGATGAAAGATTTTTTAATGCAGAGTTGAGACATAGAAACATAGATGATCGCTTAAGGTTAACGCAGGAGACGCTGAAAGAAAAAAAATCAGTTGAGTGGTTAGAAATTCTCACGAAATATGATGTCCCTTGTGCTCCAGTTTTGACAAGGAAAGAAGCCATTCGCCATCCTCAAGTAGTCAATAACAAATCAATTATAGAAATAAACCATTCTGAGGCTGGAAGAATAAGGCAGTGTGTTCCAGCACCTAGATTTTCTCAATTTCCTGTTTCATTTATGAGAGAAGCTCCTTCCCTGGGAGGTGATACAGATAAAATTCTACCGCAATTTGGACTTTCAGAAGAAGAAATAAATAGTTTAATTCAAAAGAAAGTATTAGCTGGGCCAAAAATCTCAAGTGAAGAAAATGTCTAAACCAATAGACTTCTATTACTCACCGACACCTAATGGTTGGAAAATTAGCATAATGCTTGAAGAGTGTGAGTTGCCTTATAATACCATCTTAATGGATTTGAAGAAGGGAGATCAATTTCAATCAGATTTTCTGCGAATTAGTCCCAATAATCGCATGCCAGCTATTGTTGATTATAATGAAAAAAGTGCCCCGGTGACGATTTTTGAATCTGGGGCTATTCTTTTATATCTTGCTGAAAAAACTGGAAAGTTTATCCCAAATTCGAAGTTAGGTAAGAAGAAAGTAATGGAGTGGCTTTTCTGGCAAGTTGGCAATTTGGGCCCAATGGGAGGTCAGCATAGTCATTTTTGGAATTATGCTCCAGAATCCGAAAAAGATGGTTACGCTGCTAATAGGTACGCTGAAGAATATGATCGTTGCTTAGAAGTCCTTGAGCGACAACTGCAGGGCCAGGAGTACATTGTAAATGAATACTCTATAGCAGACATAATTTCCTGGCCATGGGTTCTGATAGCAAAAGCTATGGGGAGGTCACTTGATGCCTATCCTAATGTTACCAATTGGCGGCAACGTGTGAAGGAACGGCCTGCAGTTAGGAAAGGTGTGGATTTAATGCGGGCAAAAAGCTGAGTTTATTTGTCACTTCAGCTTGGTTTAAAAAAATCCGGATGAGCATTAATGAAAGCTGGGTGTTTATTGCAAGACTGTATGATCGAATTAATTCGTGATAAATGAGCAATATCTACTTCCCATCTCATAGCATTGTAAATTTGTGGAATAAGACATATATCAGGAAGTGATGGTGTATCATCTACGCTGTAACTTCCCTTTGGGAAATCCTCTAGCAGCTTTTCAAATGCTTCAAGCCCAGGGCCAATAAATTTTTTCATCCACTTTTGTTTGTAATTTTTCTCTCCAGAAATCTCTTCTGCATGAGATGATACTGAGAGATTACATATGGGGTGTATGTCGATAGCTATAGCATAAGCTAATGCGGTTACCCTTGCCCTCTTAGCATGGTCTTTGGGTAACAAGTCTAAGCCTCTGGTTTCATTTAAGTATTCAATAATAGACAAAGACTGTGTAAAAGATTGGTTATCAATATTAATTACTGGGACAAAACTTTGGGGATTCCGCTTTAAGTGGTTCTCTAATCTATGATCGCCCTTAAAAATATCGACTGACACTGTTTCAAAAGGCAAGCCGGCGAGATTTAACGCGATTCTTACTCTATAACTAGCTGAGGATCTCCAGTAGTCATACAATGTAATTTTAGACAATTTCTATCTCCTTTTTGCTATTTCCAAAGCCTCTGCCAATATTTCAGGGTCACCAACTTGATTGGATAGAATTAGAATTAGCCTCGAATTAAATTCAATACTTTCTTCCTCACTTAGGCCTTCGTGGGCAGCTATGAGTTTAGAATAAAATTCATCATTATTTTTTATATTTGGCTTTAAATTTATTTTTCCCATTAGTTACCCGTAGCTTTTTTTAGTGCTTCTAACAAAATTTCCTTATCGTAACTTGGCCATCTTCCAGCTATATGCTGATCAGGGCGTAAAAGGTAAACGGCCTCTTTATATTGGCCTAAGAATCTGTCACGCATGAAATCTTTATTTTCATCTCCTTCTGTGATTTCGATGGTTTTTACAGGTAAGAAAAAATCTTCTAAAGTTTCAGTAATTTTACAATTAAAAGTCAACACACAAAATTGGTTTCCAGTTTTATTCAATAGGTAGTCATCATTAAAAGGTAGGTCTGGACATGGAGCACCCACCCTTGACCTTGTGGGGTTTTTCATTCCATCCAAGCTGTTTAGCCTTGAATTATCATAAGTTGAGGGTGTTGACAACCTTCCTGAATTGACTAATGGTCTAGCAAAATCATATCTTTCAGAGAGCTCAAGTACAGCATTTCGAAACGCCATACTGATTTTTGATTTGGGTGTTATGAAGTCCGTAGATCGTGAGGAATTAATAATATTTTCTTCAGCTGCAAAAACGCGTTCGAAGTTATAGCTATCCAGTAAGCTTACTGGTGCCCTCTCCTCCAGTACAAGTTTCAATTTCCAACAAAGGTTGTCAACATCTTGTACTCCTGAATTAGCCCCTCTCGCTCCAAAAGGTGAAACTTGGTGTGCACTATCTCCAGCAAATAAAATTCTACCGTGTTTAAACTTTTCCATTTTCATGCATTGAAAAGTATAAATACTGACCCATTCAAGCTTAAAATTTACTTCTTCACCTAGCATGGCCTTCAATCTTGGTATAACGTTTTCTTCTCTTTTTTCTGTTTCTTTATCTATGTCCCAACCTAGTTGTAAATCTATTCTCCAAACCCCATCTGGTTGTTTGTGAAGTAATGCTGATTGTCCTTTATTGAAGGGAGGATCAAACCAGAACCGCCTTTCAGTTGGGAATTCCGCGTCCATTGTTACATCTGCGATCAAAAAATTATCTTCAAAAATTTGCCCATCAAAGTCTAATCCCAACGAGGATCTAACAGTACTTTTAGGTCCATCACATGCGATTAGCCAGTCGCAAGATAATGAATAATTTCCGTCCATGGTGTTAATATTTAGGGTTACTTTGTCAGGCTCATTTATTACTTCCTCAACTTTATTGCCTCCCCTAATTTCAATGGAGTAACCTTTTTCTTGAAGCTCCCTAATCCGTGAAACCAAGTATTCTTCTACGTAATATTGTTGCAGGTTAATAAATGCAGGATATTGATGTCCGTCTTCGGGAAGTAGGTTGAATTCATAAACTTTTTTATTGTCAAAAAAAACTTTTCCCAGGTTCCAAATTACACCTTTATCAAGCATTTTTTTACCAACCCCTAGCCGCTCAGAGATTTCTAAAGCTCTTTTTGATACACAGATTGCTCTGCTTCCGTTGCTAACTTTGTCACTCTCGTCAAGTACTAAGACTTCCACTCCTTGAATGGCAAGATCAATTGCAGCACTTAGTCCAACAGGTCCCGCACCAATTATAAGGACTCTGTAATGGCTTAAATTTTTAGAATCCTGGTCTGTTGATTTTTGGTATTTATATAATGGGGTATTAAAGATCTGATACAACTGTTTAGCCTTATTTATTTCCTCGGTCAGAAATTCTAAAATTTATCCCTGAAGTTCATCCCACATTTCTAAATCCCTTTGGGCAGTCCAAATTCTTGGATGGTCAATTCCCCTAGCTTCATCAAAAGCTCTGGAAACATTAAAGGGCAAACAGTGCTCATATATAGCGTAGTCTGAAAATTTATGATCACATTCAGATCTTACTAGATCCCAGGCCTCTTTAAGAGTTCCATTTTTTGAAGCAATATTTACAACAGGACGATAGGTACTTTCTACAAAATCTCTAGTACATTCAATTGCTTCATTAACCAATTCAGTGCCTATTAAGGCATCTCCTCGGCCGGGAGCAATGGCATTTAAATGGTAGGACTTTATTTTATTTAACGTGTTGCCCCAATCAGAAAAATGACCATCACCGCAGTAGCAGGCTGATTTATATTCAACAATATCACCAGTAAACATAACGTTTTGGTCCGGGACATGTATTACTATGTCTCCAGCAGTATGGGCCCTTCCAAGGTGTTTTAAATCAACTCTTCTATTTCCCAAATAAATGGTCATTGAGTCACTAAAAGTTGTTGTCGGCCATGTCAGGCCAGGAATTTTTTCGTGACCTTCAAATAATCGAGGAAAGCGTTGAAATTCGCTATCCCAATCCTCTTGCCCACGTTCGACAACCATTGATCTAGCGGTGTCAGACATTATTATTTCATTTGCGCCATATGTTGAAGCGCCCAAAACTCTAACTGCATGATAGTGTGTTAATACTATATGGGTTATTGGCTTGTCAGTAACTTTTCTGATCTCTGCAACAACTTTCTCAGCTAGTAATGGAGTTGCTTGTGCTTCTATTACCATTACGCTTTCATCACCAATAATTACACCAGAATTTGGATCTCCTTCAGCGGTAAAAGCATAAAGACCTTCACCAATTTCAGTAAAGCTAATTGTCTTTTCATCCATATCATTTTGTGATGCAAATTTCTTAACCATATTCTATTCCTTACTTAATTTATTTTTCTGCTGGCAAAATTCTTCCGGAACATGTTCCAAAACCAATAGAATAATTGGAGCCATTACATTGTCCTCGTAAAGTTAATATATCCCCATCCTCAAGAAATGTTCGAGTTTCATTATTCTCAAGTTTTATAGGGTCTTTTCCACCCCAACTTAATTCAAGCATACTCCCTCGCTGACTTTTTTCTTCACCGGAAATAGTTCCTGAGCCTATTAAATCGCAAACATTCATTGGGCATCCGCTAGAGGTATGGTGAGCTATTTGCTGGGCTGATGAATAATACATTTCACTAAAATTTGTGGTTGATAGAATTAGTTCATGTGATTTTTGCGTTTGTATGTAAGTTGATAGTTCAATGTCATATAACATTGGTTTTGTATCTTTTAGGTATGGTAAAAGCTCATATTCTCGCTTAGGGGTTGAGCATCTAAATGGTTCTAGTGCATCTTTTGTTACAATCCAAGGACTAATGCTAGTGGCTGTGGCTTTAGCTTGAAATGGACCCAATGGAACGTATTCCCAAGCTTGAATGTCTCTGGCTGACCAATCATTTAAAATAACATATCCAAAAATCATGTCATCAGCTTGGTCAACTGAAACGGGCCCATTACTTCCTTTGCCAACAATTGCTCCCATTTCTAATTCAAAATCGAATCGCCGACTTGGTAGGAATTTTGGAATATCAAAATCAGGTCCCTTTAGTTGACCGTGTGGTCGACGTATATCCGTCCCAGATACTACAACAGATGACGCCCTTCCATTATATCCAATTGGCATATGGAGCCAGTTTGGAGGAAGAGCATTTTCTGGACCCCTAAACATTGTGCCAACATTTTGTGCATGATTTCGGCCAGAATAAAAATCAGTATACTCTGCTACTTTAATGGGCAGATGCATAGTTGCATCAGATTCTTTATGTATCAACTTGAGTATTTCTTCTTTATTGCTGAAATCTTTATGGAGGTATTCGATGAGCCTTTGTCGTAATTCAGTCCATTTTTCTTCTCCTAAGGCGATAAAATCATTCCAGTAAGGGCTTTCAAATACACCCCCAAAATTTATATGACCCTCATTTTCCATGGTCTTTAGATCTAAAATCATATCTCCAACCCTAACTCCACACCGAGGACCATCTTTTTTTGTGGAAAAAACTCCATAAGGAAGATTGTTCAGTGGGAAAGGATTATTCGGAGCGTTAGCCGTTTCAACCCAACTTAAAATTAAAGACAATATATTTCTCCCAATTTTATTACTGATTTACTTCTATTCATTTAATATGAAAAGTTTTTTTCTATATCTGACCAGCAGTCAATATAATTTTCTTGTATCGGTGCTTCCTTAGCAGAGTATTGTGTAAGATGTTGTGGGAACCTAGTTTCAAACATAAATGACATGGTATTTTCCATCTTTACTGGAACTAGTTCTGAATTAGAAGCTTTCTCAAACGCTTCTTTATCTGGTCCATGGGGCAGCATCATATTGTGAAGACTAATGCCCCCAGGAATGAAACCTTCTGGTTTGGCATCATATTGTCCATATATATTTCCCATTAATTCCGACATGATATTTTTGTGATACCAGGGTGGTCGAAAGGTATTTTCGGCTACTGACCACCTCTCTCTGAAGAGAACAAAATCTATATTTGCAGTTCCTTCGATACCGGAAGGTGCTGTGAGAACTGTATAAATAGAGGGGTCAGGGTGGTCAAAAAGAACTGCTCCAACAGGGCAATAGTCTGAAAGGCTATATTTACAAGGTGCATAATTTCCATGCCATGCAACAACATCGAGTGGACTATGGCCTATTTCGGTACTATGGAATTGACCACACCATTTAATCGTTACCTTTGACGGTGTTTCTTTGTCTTCAAAATAAGCAATAGGTGTTTTAAAGTCTCTGCGATTTGCCATACAGTTGGCACCTATTGGACCTCTATTAGGGAGGCCAAATTTTTGACCATAATTTTCACAAATAAATCCGCGGCAAGGTCCACTAATTACCTCCACTTTATAAAGGAGCCCTCTCGGAATTATTACTATATCTTTAGGAGAAGCATTAATTACCCCAAGTTCAGTAGTAAATCTAATTTCACCTTCCTGCGGCACAATCAGGAGCTCCGAATCTGCAGAATAAAAATATTCGTCAACCATTGAATCTGTTACTAGGTAAACGTGACTTGCCATTCCAACCTGAGTATTTACATCTCCGGCAGTCGTCATAGTTCTTATGCCTGTTATCCAATTCTTAGGCTTGTTATCATGACGAATGGGGTCCCACCTATATTGGCCAAGACTGATAATATTTTGAATGATATTTGGAGCAGATTTCCAAAATGGGACATCAATTTTTTTATAACGATGAGAGTGTTTGACCGAAGGTCGAATCCTGTAGCACCAAGTTCTTTCATTCTGGTGACCTGGCGCAGTAAATGCCGTTCCAGACAATTGTTCTCCATAAAGCCCATAATTACATTTTTGTGGACTGTTTCTGCCCTGTGGCAACGCTCCTGGTAGCGCTTCTGTTTCAAAGTCATTCCCGAAACCGCACATGTAGGAAGTTTCATCACTATCCAAGGGAGTTTTGTGTTTAATTTGATTTTTTGGAATAGAACGATTCATTGATGCCTCCTTAAAAGGTGATAGTTACTAATATAACAGTTGTTTTTGTAACTAACAACATGTATGTTTTACTATGCAAAAAAATAAATTTTTTTTTATAGAAGATTTTCTTCCTTACATATTAACTCAGGCTGCTGAGACAGTAAGTGCCAATTTTCAGGTCTTTTATAAAGGAAAATATGGAATTTTAAGAACCGAGTGGCGTGTATTATTTCACCTTGGTAATTTTGGTCAAATGACAGCGAGAGATATAGGTATTAATGCAAAAACGCATAAGACAAAAATAAGTCGAGCAGTATTTCGTTTAGAAAAAAAGAAATATCTCAAAAGAACAACATCGGAAGAAGATAGAAGGATAGAATTTCTATCGCTTACTGAAAAGGGCGTCGGTGTATATAATGATTTGAAAAAAGAAGCAGAAGGGTTTGAAAAGAGGATAACAAAAAATTTTACTGAAAGTGAGGTTCTTGCTTTAAGAAAATGTTTGAAAAAACTAGAAGCGAATTTCGATTAGGAGGGCAAAATGGAACAAAATATTATTGACGAGTTGCGAAATATTCAAATTACCCCAAGAGGAAATTTAATTAACGGCAAAATCTCTACAAGTCTATCAGGTGAGACCATAGACGTGGTTTCTCCAATTGATGGAAATCATATGACAATGATTCCGAGGTCAAGAAGAGAAGATGTGGATTTGGCAGTTAACGTCGCAAAATTAGCATTTGATGACGGGCGCTGGTCCAATCAACCACCAGTTGACAGGAAAAAGGTATTAATTAAGTGGGCAGAGCTTGTAGAAAAAGAGGCTTTAAGTTTGGCAGTTCTAGGCGTAAGAGAAAATGGAACAGAAATAAATATGGCTTTGAAAGCAGAACCATTTTCAGCGGCTGCAACATTAAGATATTATGGTGAGGCCATTGACAAAGTTTATGGCGAAATTGCCCCTACAGCTGAAGGAATTCTTGGCTTAATTAAAAAGGAGCCAATTGGAGTGGTTGGGGCTATTGTTCCATGGAATTTTCCTTTAATGATAGGTGCTTGGAAAATTGGGCCGGCTTTGGCCGCTGGAAATAGTGTTATTTTAAAACCTGCAGAAAGTGCTTCTTTAAGTTTACTTAGGCTGGCAGAATTGGGTTTGGAAGCTGGATTGCCACCAGGAGTTTTACAGGTAGTTACTGGGTATGGTTCTGAAGCAGGACAAGCCATTGCTTTATCCAAAGATGTGGATGTTTTGACCTTTACAGGTGCAGGGCCTACCGGACGAAAATTAATGGAATTTTCTGCCCAATCCAATCTAAAGCGAGTTTATTTAGAATTAGGAGGGAAGTCTCCTAATATCGTTTTTAGCGATGCTCCAGATTTAGAATTGGCTGCTAAATCTGCGGTAAATGCGATTTTTAGGAACAGCGGTCAGGTCTGTGTTGCTGGATCAAGGTTGTTGGTTGAACATTCAATTTACCAAAACTTTCTTGATAAAGTTTGTAACTATACAGCAAAATTAAAGGTTGGTGATCCTCTTGATCTTTCCAATGACATAGGAGCCGTGCATTCTGAAGCACAACTTTTGAAAAATTTGAGGTTTTTAGATTCGTTAAAAAACAGAGAAAAAAATATAGTTTTAGGGGGTGATCGTTTAATAGAGGAATCTGGCGGTTTTTATATGTCACCTACAATTGTTGAAAACGTTAACTCTAAAGATGAAATATTTCATGAAGAGATTTTTGGGCCAGTTTTGTCAGTGATTCCTTTTTCTAAAGACGAAGAGGCTATATCAATTGCCAATGATACTTCATATGGTTTAGCGGCCGGAGTTTGGACATCCAACTTATCAAGAGCACATAAAATGGCAAATGGGATAAAATCAGGTATGATTACTGTAAATACATACGCAGGAACGGATATGACCGTCCCGTTACCTGGAATGAAGGAATCTGGCAATGGATCTGACAAATCTTTACATTCATTGGAGAAGTACACAAACCTAAAAACTGTTTGGGTTAATTTGTAGGATTAACAGTGTATCTATAACATTTTCCATGTATCAGGTCGAATTTTAATATCAAAATAGCGCACTAATCTTTATACAAGTAATGTAGTTTCCTGACTTTATTTTTAATGATGCAACAGTGCAAAACCTTGATTTTTGACGATTAGTATATTAGATAAACTTCTCTAATGAATGGTTTTGCACTTAAATTTGCAAGTTTTAAAATAGCTGCCGATTAAAAAAAGGTAGCTGTAACTGAGTTTAGGCAGTTACGAAATAAAAGCAAAGTGTTTTAGGAAAGTAGTGTTGGTAGAAGAAAATAACAGGTTAATTACGTCTGAATTGGGTTGTTTTTCGGATAATTTGAAAGGTAGATCAAAAAAGGAAGGTCTATACGATCCTAGAAATGAGCATGATGCTTGTGGATTGGGTTTCATCGCAAACATTAAGGGAAAAAAATCCCATAAAATTATCAGAGATGGTCTTTATATTTTGGAAAACTTGGAACATAGAGGAGCAACTGGTGCTGACCCCCTTGTTGGCGATGGTGCAGGAATGCTGACTCAGATTCCACATGATTTTTTCTCCATTATTTGCAAAAATAATAAAATTAAAATTCCAGAAGCAGGTGAGTACGGGGTCGGATTTTTCTTTTTTCCTAGAGAGACTGGCCAACATGAAAGAATAAAATTAAAGATTAAAGACCTGGCCTCTGAATTTGACATGAAAGTTTTAGGCTGGCGTGATGTTCCAGTAGACAATTCATCATTGTCACAGGATCCTGAAATTTTAGAAAGTGAGCCATCTCATTACCAAGGCTTTTTCTCTAAACCTGAAGGCTTAACTGAGGATCAATTTGAGAGAAAACTATATTTGTTGCGTAGGGTTATTTCCAATTCTATTTATTCAATTTTGGGATCAATGAATGATTTTTACCCTGTCTCACTTTCATGTAGGACTATTGTTTATAAAGGTATGTTTTTAGCCGATCAGTTGGGAAAGTATTTTAATGATCTTAAAGATAAGAGATTTACTTCGGCTTTGGCTTTGGTACACCAAAGGTTTTCCACGAACACATTTCCTTCTTGGAGGCTTGCTCATCCGTATCGAATGATAGCTCATAACGGTGAAATCAATACCTGTCGTGGAAACGTAAATTGGATGGCTGCCCGCCAAGCCACCTTGTCGTCACCTCTATTTGGTCCGGATATTGAAAAAATTTGGCCAGTAACTTATGAGGGGCAATCGGACACGGCTTCATTTGATAATGCTCTGGAATTACTGTTCCAGGGGGGCTATTCTTTATCACATGCGATGATGATGTTAATTCCAGAGGCCTGGTCAGGAAATGCCTTAATGGATGAAAAAAGAAAAGCTTTTTATGAATATCACGCCGCACTAATGGAACCTTGGGATGGTCCAGCAGCTATCGCATTTACAGATGGCAGACAAATAGGAGCGACATTAGACAGAAATGGATTGAGGCCTGCAAGGTATTGTGTGACGGATGATGATACAGTAGTTTTGGCTTCTGAAGCTGGGACACTTCCTATTGATGAAACTAAGGTCGTTGCCAAATGGAGACTTCAGCCAGGTAAAATGCTCTTAATCGATCTTGAAAAAGGTGAAATTGTTTCTGATGAAGAGATAAAAAACCTACTAAGCAAGGAGAAGCCTTATAGGGAATGGCTGGCAAATACACAAATTATATTAGAAGACATAAAGGGAGAAAGATCATCATCTAGAAATTTCACTGGATCAGATTTGCGCAACGGCCAAAAAGCTTTTGGCTATACCCAGGAAGATATTAAAATGCTTATGACTCCAATGGCAACTACTGGTCAGGAAGCTATAGGGTCTATGGGGACAGATACTCCTATTTCCGCAATGTCCAATAGGTCTAAGTTATTATATACTTACTTTAAGCAAAATTTCGCGCAGGTCACGAATCCTCCTATCGATCCAATTCGTGAGGAATCTGTAATGAGCTTGGTCTCTTTTATAGGCCCTCGGCCGAATTTGTTTGAAAAGACCTCTAATGTATCCCAAAAAAGGTTGGAGGTTAGACAACCTATACTTAGAAATTCAGACCTCCAAAAAATTCGTGATATAAGCGAAATTAGTGACAGTCATTTTTCCTCAAGAGTTCTAGATACAACTTATAATGTCAACAAAGGCCCGGAGGGTATGGAGCGTTGCATTGATGATCTTTGCGTCAAGGCTGAGAAGTCAGTGCAAAATGGTGATAACATTATTATACTTTCTGACAGACAGTTTGGTTCTAGCAGAATAGCTTTACCTGCTTTGCTATCTACGGCTGCTGTACATCATCATTTAATTAGAAAGGGTTTGAGAACATCAGTCGGATTGGTGGTTGAATCGGCAGAACCTCGGGAAGTTCATCATTTTGCTGTTCTCGCTGGCTATGGAGCAGAAGCTATAAACCCATATCTGGCATTCGAATCTCTCTCGGACATGCATGAAAGGGGGATGTTTCCAAAAGAGGTAGATCATAAACAAGTAGTAAAGAGATATATAAAATCAATTGATAAAGGTCTTTTGAAAGTAATGTCAAAGATGGGTATTTCAACATATCAATCTTACTGTGGTGCTCAGATATTCGACGCAGTTGGGTTGTCAACTAGATTTATTGAAAAATATTTTTCTGGAACAGCCACTCAGATTGAAGGAGTGGGATTAAATGAGGTTTCTTTAGAGACATTCAGGAGGCATCAGGATGCTTACTCAGATATAGCCGTACTAAGGCACGCTCTCGATGTTGGAGGTGAATATGCAGTGAGAAGGAGAGGAGAGACACATGCTTGGACTTCGGATGAAATAACAAGCTTGCAACATGCGGTCAGAGGAAATAGCAAAGATCAATATAGATATTTTTCAAAATTGATTAATGATCAATCTGAAAGATTATTAACTATTAGGGGTTTGTTTAAATTAAAGCCGCCTGAAAAATTTGGTAGAAAATCAATTAATTTAGAAGAAGTGGAACCGGCATCAGAAATCGTAAAGCGATTTGCTACTGGTGCTATGTCGTACGGTTCTATTTCAGCGGAAGCCCATGAAAACTTAGCTATAGCTATGAACCGTATTGGAGGTAAATCAAATACTGGAGAGGGTGGGGAGGAAATTGAAAGGTTTCATCCTTTAAAAAACGGTGATAGCCGTCGCTCCGCTATAAAGCAAGTAGCATCGGGTCGCTTTGGTGTAACAACGGAATATTTGGTTAATTCTGATATGATTCAAATCAAAATGGCCCAAGGTGCAAAACCCGGAGAAGGTGGGCAACTCCCAGGACATAAGGTAGATGCAGTTATAGCAAAGGTACGTCATTCAACTCCTGGCGTCGGATTGATTTCACCTCCGCCGCATCATGATATTTACTCAATTGAGGATTTAGCTCAATTAATTTTTGACCTTAAGAACGTGAATTCTAGAGCTGATATTTCTGTTAAACTCGTATCTGAGGTAGGTGTTGGTACAGTAGCAGCAGGTGTATCTAAAGCTAAAGCAGACCATGTAACAATCTCGGGTATGGAAGGTGGTACTGGGGCTAGCCCTTTAACATCTGTAAAACACGCTGGATCACCTTGGGAAATAGGATTGGCAGAAACGCATCAAACATTACTTAAGAACAACTTGAGAAATCGAATTGCAGTTCAGGTTGATGGAGGTTTAAGAACTGGTCGAGATGTGGTCATTGGAGCTCTTCTTGGGGCAGACGAGTTTGGCTTTTCTACTGCTCCTTTAGTTGCATCTGGTTGCATTATGATGAGAAAGTGTCACTTAAATACTTGCCCTGTAGGAGTAGCCACCCAGGATCCTGTATTGAGAAAACGATTTAGTGGTCAACCTGAGCATGTGATAAATTATTTCTTTTTTGTTGCAGAGGAAGTCCGGGAAATTATGGCAGAATTGGGTTTTTCAAAATTTGATGAAATGATTGGAAAGTTAGAAATTTTGGATAAGTCTGAAGCCATAAATCATTGGAAAGCTAATGGATTAGATTTTAGCAAGCTATTTCATAACCCAAATTCTGGAAAGAATATTGTTTCTTATAACAATGAAAAACAGAAACACCCAATAGATAATATTTTAGATTTGCAATTAATAGAGAAAACAAAAGCAGCTATTGAAAACCAAACACCGGTTGAGTTGAACATGCAGATAAAAAGTAACAACCGATCCACAGGGGCAATGTTGTCCGGTCAATTGGCAATGCGATACGGACATGAAGGTCTTCCTGAAGATACAATAAGGATTAAATTTTTTGGAACTACGGGACAGGCATTTGGTGCATGGGTAGCAAGAGGGGTTACATTTGAAGTTGAAGGTGAAGCGAATGACTATGTTGGAAAGGGACTTTCTGGCGGCAAGCTTATTATATACCCTCCCAAGGAGGCAAAAAACATTGTGGCAGAAGAGTCTATTATAGTTGGTAACACGGTTCTATATGGGGCTGTAGATGGTGAGTGCTATTTTAGAGGCGTTGCTGGTGAAAGGTTTGCTGTGAGAAACTCAGGAGCTACTGCGGTCGTGGAGGGAGTGGGTGATCATGGGTGCGAATATATGACCGGTGGGATAGTTGTAGTCTTAGGGAATACAGGTCGAAATTTTGCTGCTGGTATGTCTGGAGGTATTGCTTATGTTCTTGATGATGACGGAACCTTCTCAAGGCGTTGCAATATGGCAATGGTTGATCTAGAGCCGATTCCGGCCGAGGATGACCTAATGGAATCAGAGCATCACATCGGAGGCGACATAGAGCATCATGGAAGAGTAGATATAACTAAAGACATGACGCGGTTTGACGATGAGAGGCTTCGCCTATTAATTGAAAATCATAAAACTTTTACAGGGTCAAAAAGAGCAGCAGAAATTCTAAATGACTGGGAAGTTTTTCGGCCCAAATTCTTGAAAGTTATGCCAACGGAATATAGAAGGGCACTAGAGGAGATCGAGGCTCAGCAAAAGGCATCTGGTGTAGCAGCTGAGTAAAGTATAAATCAAACAGGGAATTGTCTGAATAATGGGTAAAGTAACAGGTTTTCTAGAAGTTGATCGGCAGGACAGAAAATATAGGCCTGCAGCAGATCGTATTAGGAATTTTAAGGAATTTGTAATACCTCTTCCAGAGCAGGTGCTCAAAGATCAAGCAAGTAGATGTATGGAATGTGGAATACCATTTTGCCATGATGTAAAAGGCTTGAAGGGTTGCCCTGTTAACAATCAAATTCCTGATTGGAATGATTTAGTTTATAAGGGAGATTGGGAGCAGGCTTCAAGGGATTTGCATTCTACAAATAATTTTCCTGAGTTCACTGGCAGAATTTGTCCTGCACCATGTGAAGCTTCATGTACCCTAAATATAATAGATGAACCTGTAACCATTAAATCAATTGAATGCTCAATTGTAGACCGGGCGTGGAAGAACAACTGGATCCAGCCTGAAATTAATCAGAATAAAACTGGAAAGATAATTTCTGTTATTGGATCTGGGCCCGCTGGTATGGCTGCTTCGCAACAATTAGCTAGAGCTGGTCATAATGTGAATCTTTATGAGAAGAATGAAAAGGCGGGGGGGTTGTTAAGATATGGAATCCCTGACTTTAAAATGGAAAAATTTCACATAGATAGACGGATAGAGCAGATGAGCAAGGAGGGGGTTGTTTTTCACACAGGTGTTAATGTTGGAACAGATATTACGGTTGAGACAATAATTGAGCAAAGTGATGCTGTGATTTTGGCGGGAGGTGCAGAAAGACCAAGAGATCTAGAAATTAGTGGGAGAGATTTAGATGGGGTTCACTTTGCAATGGAATTCTTGCCTCAACAAAATAGAAGAGTATCTGGGGAAACCACAGTAGCAAATTCGTTACCAGTTTTAGCAAGTGGCAAGCACGTCGTGGTTATAGGTGGTGGTGATACAGGTTCAGACTGTATTGGAACATCAATTCGCCAAGGAGCTCTTTCGGTAACCCAATTAGAAATAATGCCAAGGCCTCCAGAGATAGAAAATAAATTTCTAACCTGGCCTAATTGGCCTTTAAAGATGCGTACTTCATCTAGCCAAGAGGAGGGAGCAGAAAGAGAATTTTCTGTGATGACAGATAAATTTACTGGGAAAAATGGATCAGTGTCTCAGCTACATTGCATACGCGTTGACGAAAAATTTTCTCCGATTAAAGGCTCAGAATTCTCTTTGAAAGCGGATTTAGTTCTGCTTGCCATGGGGTTTGTATCTCCTGAGACCTCTGGCATGATTTCGGACTTAGGCTTGGACCTGGATAATAGAAGTAATGTTTTAGCAACAGATAAAAATTACAAAACTAGTAATGAAAAGGTATGGGTTGCTGGAGATATGAGGCGTGGGCAGTCTTTAGTTGTCTGGGCTATTAGGGAAGGCCGGCAATGTGCAAGAGAAGTAGATAAGACCCTTATGGGCTATACAAATTTGGCATTATAACTTTCGAAGAAATCTAAGTTGACAACAAATACACTAAAAAGAGATTTGAAAAGTTGGTGTTTACTTTTTTTCTTAGGATTCATTTGGGGCTTTTCTTTTTTAGCTGTTAGTATTTCATTAGAATCTTTTTCTCCAATTCAAGTTGCCGCATGGAGGATAATAATAGGAGCTTTTGTTGTTCTTGTATTTTGTCTGGCCATTGGTGAGGGTTTACCCAAATTTAATTCAGTGGGAAGATCGATCTGGCCATACTGTGCAGGCATGGCTTTGCTTTCAAATGTTATCCCCTTTTGTCTACTTTCTTGGGCTTTGCTGCACGTAACTTCTAGCTTTGCTGGTATCACCATGACTATGGTGCCCCTAGCAGTTTTACCTTTGGCTCATATCTTTGGTAAAGGTGATTATATGACACCAAGAAAAGTTATAGGTTTTTTGATAGGATTTGCAGGGGTACTTTTTCTGTTTGAGCCATCAGAAATATTAAATTTTTCGTTTTATGAAAGTACTATATTAGCAAAAATGTTGTGCTTATTGGCAACTTTATGTTATGCAACTGGCTCTATTATTACGAGAAGGTCCCCGCAAACTGTTTCTAGTTTGTCATTTAGCGCCGGCGCACTTTTGTTGGCAGCTTTAATTATTGCCCCAATTTCATTTATTTTTTCTGACCTAGCCACTGTAATAACTTTTCGGTCACTTATGGGAGTTCTGTTCTTAGGGTTTCTTCCTACAGGAATAGCAACAATTATTCTTGTATATTTGGTTAAGAATTCGGGGCCATCTTTTATGAGCCTGGTAAATTATCAGGTGCCAATATGGGCTGTACTATTTGGGGTATTCTTTAATCAAGAAACGTTACCAGCTGGTGCATTTCTTGCGCTGGTATTGATTCTCTTTGGCCTATTTTTTAGTCAGTATAACAAAAATAAATCAGGTGTATTGTGATGGATTGGATAAGAAATTTGATAATTCTGTATATAATAATCGTTCAGGGAAATGTGTATCGATCTGACGTGAGAATATAGGAGATCCAAAAAAATAGAGTAGACTATAATTGTTCTATTTCGTAAAAGCGTCATACATCTTTTTAAGAATGATATCGTGCAGGAAGTTATGAACTCCATTTATAGAAAATCTTTTTTTGATATGCCTGAAAATATTATCTATTTGGATGGCAATTCATTGGGGCCTCTTTTGAAAGGGATAACTGAAGAGTCAGAAAGAGTTATAAATAAAGAATGGGGAGAAAAGCTAATTAAGGGGTGGAATGAATCCCACTGGATGGACCAGCCAGTTCGAGTGGGAAACAAGCTTGCTAGAATTTTGAAAGCTGAAGAAGGTTCGATAATTTTGGGAGAAACTTTATCACTGAAGTTATATCAGGCGCTGGGATCTGCATTAGACCTGAATAATGAAAGAAAAGTGATACTAACTGATTCTGGAAATTTTCCATCGGATTTATACATTGCTAAAGGGTTAATAGATACCTTAAATAGAAATTTAGAATTGAGAATTGTTAAACCAGAAGAAGTTGAAAGCTCCATCAATGAAGATGTTGCGGTGGTAATGTTAACTCAAGTCGATTATCGGACTGGTAGGATCCATGATCTAGAACTTATAACAAAGAAATCTCATGCTAGTGGTGCGGTTATGCTTTGGGATTTGGCACATAGTGCAGGTGCATTGCCCGTAAATTTAGAGAAAAGCAATTGTGACTTTGCTGTTGGATGCACTTACAAATATTTGAACGGTGGTCCGGGGGCTCCAGGATTTATTTATGTAAGACCAGATTTAATTAAAAAGTGCTCACCAGCAATTAAGGGCTGGTTGGGCCACAAGGCACCTTTTGCTTTTGAAAGAGAATTCAGAAAAGCGGAAACAATTGATGTAATGAGGGTCGGAACACCGTCGGTAATCCAGATGTCTATTTTGGAAAAGGCATTAGATATTTGGAATAATATCGAAATGTCAGATTTAAGAGAAAAAACTATTGAACTTTCAGAGATATTTATTTGTGAAATGGAAAAGAAATGTCCACAGATAAAACTTGCAAGCCCTAGAAATTCAGAACTTCGCGGATCTCAAGTATCTTTTTTCTTTGATGATGGATATGCTGTTATTCAGGCACTAATAGATGAAGGTGTGATTGGTGATTTTAGAGCACCAAACATTATGCGTTTTGGTATAACACCTTTGTATATAAATGAAGACGATATTTTAAATGCTGTTACCTGCCTTGAAAGAATATTAAGACAGGATCTTTGGAAAAAAGATAAATTTATTAAGAAGAAAGCCGTTACTTAATTAAGGCTTTTCGGACAGTGCCCAGTCCCAATACATTTCTCGAGCTTTTTTGGTTACCGGTCCAATTTGAAAATTAGTTTCATCAAATGCTGATACAGGAGTAACCTTCATCATATTTCCAGAAGCAAAAACCTCATCCGCATCATGAAAATCTGCATAAGATAAAACTTTTTCAATAACTTTATAACCATTGTCACGAAAGTTCTTTATATGGCGCGCTCGTGTTATTCCAGCCAGGAAAGTACCATTTGAGATAGGGGTAAAAATTTCTCCATTTTTCACCATAAATATGTTGGCTGTCGCTGTTTCAGCTACATTCCCTGCAAAGTCTGAAACGAGGGCATTTCCAAAGCCTTTGGATCTGGCTTCGGTGAGCATTCTAGCATTATTTGGGTATAAACAACCTGCCTTGGCGTTAACTACATTATCAGCAAGTACAGGCCTTCTAAAACGAGTAGTTGTCAGTGTTGTTGAACTATCTGCTGGAGCCATCGGTATCTCTTCCAAGCAAACTGAAAAAGCTGTAGAATTTTCTAGAGGAACAATTGCAAGTTCTCCGCCATCTACCGCCCAATACATAGGGCGAATATAAATTGGAGCTGATTTGTCACATCGTTTCAAACCTTCCCAAATTATTTTTACCATATCGTCTGCAGCGACTGTTGGAGTTATCATCATTGCTTTAGCGGATTGGTTAACCCTATTACAATGTGCCAAAAGGTCCGGAGCGACCCCATCGAAGTATCTGGCACCATCAAAAACACTGGTTCCTAACCACGTTCCATGATCAGCTGCTTTCATAATTGGTGTATTTTCACTTTTCCATTCGCCGCTAAAGTACGTTTGGATATTTTTTCCTGATGCCATTACGAATCCTTTTTATAAAGTGTTTTAAAGAATAACGTATCGACTAAAAATAAATTTTGAAGCCTTTTTTCTTTATAAGGAAATTTCATATTTAATTTTTAGATTTCACACAGCTTATAACTGGATTTTTCGAGCCACTTTTTATTAAAATCAACTCCCCATCCTGGACCACTTGGAATTGAGCACTGGCCTTCTTTTACTTCAAAAGGGGTTCCATCAAATAGGTCTACCTGCCATGGGTAGTAATCTGATCCCTCTATGGAGAGTTCAAGATATTTACCGGAGTTTGGAATTGATTTTAAAAAATGCATAGTGCAAATGGTCACCAAAGATAAGTTGGCGGCGTGAGGTGTGCAGGGTATATTTGCCTTATTCGCCATTTCTGCAACTCTGAGAGCGCGAGTTAAACCTCCCATGTACATAACATCTGGTTGCATTATATCTGTCACTTTTCTATCAATAAGATCTTGCCAGATTCGTATGTCACAGTCCTGCTCTCCGCCGGTTACATCGATTTCAAGAGCTTCTGTTACCTTCTTTGTTTCATTCGGAAGCCAGTAGGGGCACGGTTCTTCAAAATGAGAGATGTCGTTATCGATTAATTTTTTTCCTATCTCTATAGCGTCTATATGAAAATAACAGCTATTTGCATCGACAAGTTTTTCTACTCCATGACCTAGTGCTTTCGGAACAATTTGTATAATCTCTTCAGTTCTGCCTTCCCATTCGTCCTTACCGTTACCGCACTCAGAGCCAATTCTAAACTTAAAAGCATCAAATCCGAATTCGTCTCTTAGTTTGCACAAGCGTTGAGCTTCGTTTTTAGGCGTAATATCTCGTTTCATAGATGAGCCATAAGCTCTTAATTTACCTGGCTGCCCTCCTAATAATTCAACTACTGATACTCTCTTGATTTTTCCCAACCAGTCCCAAAGAGCGGTATCTATGCCAGAAAAAGCTCTCAAAAGGTATGAACCTGGAAATTTATGCTCTTTCCGAAGAATCAAATTTTCAACACTTTCAAAAGATGAAAAAGAAACTCCCAAAATATGCGGTACGATTTGTCGGTGGAAAATTTCACAAGTAATGTCAGCACAATAGGTTGACATTTGCCCCCAGCCTGTCGATCCGTCATCCATTGTTAATTTAACAGCACTTATATGTACGTTAGTAAAAGTTTCTATTTTTTTAATCTTAAATTCCATTTTACTTAAACCTTTTTTGTGGTCTGAATTGACCCCATGCGATAAAGCCACCGTTTCTATAGTTTGCTTTTCCATATTTGAATATATTTGTGCCATCAGTATCTGTTACAAAACCTCCGGCAGCCCTAAGAATAGCATCACCTGCAGCTGTGTCCCATTCCATTGTAGGTCCGAACCTTGGGTAAACGTCAGCTTCACCAGTGGCGACGAGGCAGAATTTGAGAGAAGATCCAATGGATACTGTCTTTTCAATATTATGAGAAATTAACCAGTTATTTGTTTCTTGATCTCGGTGTGAGGCACTGGCTACGGCGATTATATTTAGGTTCTTAGTTTTAGATAAATTTAAACGCTTTGTCGGAATATCTCGTTCTTCGGAGAAACTATTTAAGGTTATTCCAGAGAAGTATCTACCAAGCGCTGGTGCATAAACTATCCCAAAGATTGGGAGATTATTCTGAATTAATGCTATATTGACCGTGAAGCTGCCCTTACCATCTTTTTTTAAAAACTCTTTTGTTCCATCTAAGGGGTCAACTAAAAAAAAAGTTTCAGTAGCTTGTATCTTATGGCTTTCAGAATTTTCTTCTGAAATTATTGGTATGTCAGGGCACAGGTCTTTCAAAGCCGGTATTATGATATTTTCTGACAATTTATCAGCTTCAGTAACTGGAGATCCATCAGACTTTTTGTTAAACTCAAAATCTTTTTCATATACTTCCATAACCGCACTTCCTGCTCGTATAACAACTGACTCCAAATCTTGTTTAAGATTTTCTAGTAAATTGACTTTGATCATTGATTGAAACCTCTTCCAGGGGTAATTTTTTTTTGAATCCAAGTATCTTAAATAAGATTAAACAAAAAGATCTACATGCTTGAATTTAGTTACGTCTATTATGCCTAAATCTGAGATCCTTATTTCAG
The DNA here is from genome assembly GCA_902533625.1 of uncultured Alphaproteobacteria bacterium. Lineage (GTDB taxonomy): Bacteria > Pseudomonadota > Alphaproteobacteria > Rhodobacterales > Rhodobacteraceae > CACKLF01. Next base: position 100,850 of record CACAMI010000003.1, read on the forward strand.
GTATTACAGCTAAAGCCAGAAGGGAGTGCTGCATTATGGCATTATTCAACTGGCACCCACAGGTTTCCATTGCTGAAACAATCAAATTTGCCTTTTTTGCCACAACTTCAGCGACCTTATCAGACATAAGGCCTGCTATTGGTAGTTCTAGAAGAGCTAACAATTTTCCTTTTGAAAAAACAACTAAACCTCCACCAATTTCATTAAGTTTATTTGCTGCTAAGGCCATATCTTTTTTTTCTGTTCCCACGACGATCATATGATGACTATCGTGTGCAATGGTCGAAGCGACAGCACAGTCAACTTTATACCCAAAGCCTGAAACAAAACCGTTTACAATTTTTCCAGTGGAGTGATGGCGCTCAATTAATGATATCTGGCATATATCTTTAGCTCGATCCATTTCAACGATTTTACCCTCAACTTTTAGCTCAGATATAAGTAACTTTGTCGGTGCTTGGTTTTCAACTACCCCAATTGTTCTAACCTTTGCTGATTTCTTATTGCTATTCTTTATTTTTATATCAAAATCATGGAGGTCTATTCTCTTCTTCATATTAATGGTAGATCTGGCAAATTTTGGGTAGGTAAATTTTGGTAATTTTTCTTTGAGAATACCATTTTCTGCAACAACCTGTCCCCGTGCCAAAACTGTTTCAATTGGCAGGTCAGAGAGGCTAGTGGTAATAATCATGTCTGCCCGTCGACCAGGAGAAATTGAACCCAACTCATATTCCATTTTAAAGTGCTGTGCAGTATTAATTGTACCCATTTGAATTGCAGTAATTGGTTTTAATCCTTGTGAAATAGCGTGTTTAATTACTCGATTCATATGTCCTTCTTCAATAAGTGTTCCGGAATGTGAGTCGTCTGTACATAGAATAAAATTTCTTGAATCAAGACCGTCCTCCGTTATCGCTTTTACCTGAGAAGCTACATCATACCAAGCAGATCCAAGCCTTAGCATTGCTTTCATTCCTTGCCTTACTCGTGCTACAGCATCTTCTTTCCGTGTCCCTTCATGATCATCTTGTGGCCCTCCAGCAACATAACCATGAAAGTTGAGTCCGAGATCTGTGGAAGCATAATGTCCCCCGATAGTTTTATTTACGGCCCAAGTTGCTGAAATTTCATCAACCATTTTTCTATCATTATTAGCCACACCTGGGAAATTCATTACTTCACCCAGACCGCATACATTAGGCCAGTTTAATGCTTCAGAAATCTCATTTACATCAAGTGAAGCCCCAGATGTTTCTAGCCCTGGAGCAGAGGGTACACAGCTTGGTACTTGAACATAAACATTAATAGGCAAATTCAATGTTTCATCATGCATCAATTTAATTCCGGGAAGACCCAATACATTAGCTATTTCATGAGGATCAACAAACATAGTTGTAGTACCATGAGGAATAACAGCTCTTGAAAATTCAGTAATAGTAACCATTCCACTTTCGATATGCATGTGGGCATCACAAAATCCGGGAACTAAATATTTTCCGTTAGCTTCTATGACCTTAGTATTTTTACCGATCGTGTGCTTTGAATCAGGCCCTATAAATGCAAATCTTCCTGCTTTAATAGAAATGTCTGTGTTTTGGATAAGTTCACCAGAATATACATTTACCCATGTCCCATTTCGAATTACGGTGTCAGCAAATTCTCTCCCCATTGCGACATCTACTAGATCTTGCCGACAGTCATTTAATGACTTAAGTTGTGACATAAGCATTATCCATTTTTATTTAAAGCAGCAGCTTTTATAGTTAGGTTTTTTATTTTCTCTAAATGACCTAATGTCTTCATTAAGTTAGTACCTTAATGTGAAAAATGTAATAATTAAAGCATAGGCTTATATTGTTTCTAGGAGAAGAAAATAATTAAATTTATAGATAAAAGAAAAATACCGCTAGTTATTGCAGTTACGCTTATACTTTTTTCAGGGATAATAGTTACAGTAATGCAGGCAGGTGTGCGCTTTTTGTCTTCCGAGGTTCATCCATTTACAATCGTTTTCTTTAGGGCTTTTCTAGGAGTCTTGCTCCTATTACCCCTAATGTTTAAGTGGGGCCCTTCTATATTTAAAACGGCACATCCAAAGCTACAGATTTTTCGGGGCTTTATAGGTTCTGGTGGTTTACTTTGTTTCTTCTATGGACTTAGCATAGTGACCCTAGCAGAGGCAGTGACTTTAGGCTTTACTGTGCCAATTTTTGCAACATTGTTGGCAATTATATTTTTCAATGAGAAAGTTGGGCGATGGAGATGGTTCGCAATATTAACGGGTTTAGTTGGTGTGTTTATAGTCGTAAGGCCTGACCTTGAGATTGGACTTGGCCCTATACTTGTATTGATTGCATCTTTGTCTTGGGCAATATCAGTTCTCATAGCAAAGAAACTCACACATTTTGATTCAGATATTTCAATTGCATTCTGGCAGACAGTAGGAAATGTGCCCTTAGCTTTAGCTATGAGTATTTATGTATGGGAGACACCTACTCAAAATCAATTAATAATTCTTCTAGTAATTGCGATTTTTGGAACTATTGCTCAAACAAGCCTAAACGCTGCTCTCAGAAGAGGTGAAGTATCTTTCCTTCTGCCATTTGACTATCTTAGGTTACTATGGTCGATCTTGATTGGTTATTTTATGTTTAAGGACTTTCCTGGACCTGGTTTATTTATTGGAGGTGCACTTATAGTTTTTGCAACAAGCCTTATGGCCTATCGGGAATCAAGGAAATCTTAACCTAAAAACATATTAATTTTTCTAAGATCATGTTAGTATTAAAGCATTATGGAAAATACCCTTGGGCATATTTTACATGAAAAGGGCTGGATATTAGCAGATGGGGCTATAGGTACACAATTATTCAACATGGGACTTCAATCGGGTGATGCTCCTGAGTTGTGGAATGATCTGCAGCCAGAAAAAATAAGAAAACTTTACAGAAGTTCTATCGATGCAGGTTGTGACCTTTTCTTAACCAACTCCTTCGGATCAAATAGCTGTAGGCTTAAGCTTCATAATAAAGAAAGGGAAGATTTTCGGTTATCCAAACTTTCCGCTGAGTTAGGGCGTGAAGAAATTGGAAAGGAAAAAAGAAAAATAGTATTAGCTGGATCTATGGGGCCAACAGGAGAAATTTTGCAGCCTCTTGGAGCTCTAAGTTTTAAAGATGCGGTAGAGGTTTTTCACATTCAGGCAGAAGGCTTGAAAGAAGGTGGTGCAGATATTTTGTGGATTGAAACCATTTCGCACCTAGATGAACTTAGAGCTGCTATTGATGCCGCAAAGTTAGCTGAGATGGAGTGGTGCGGCACGATGAGTTTTGATACCTCTGGACGAACAATGATGGGCATAACATCAAAAGAATTTTCCAAGAATATTTCAGAAATGGATTACAAGCCACTAGCTTATGGAGCAAATTGTGGTGTAGGGCCTTCCGATTTAATTCGTACACTTTTGGGTTTTGAGGATTTGAGGTTGCCTATAATTGCAAAAGGCAATGCAGGAATTCCAAAATACGCAGATGGTAAGATCCGTTATGATGGAACACCCGAGCTTATGGCATCGTATGCTTGTTTGGCACGAGATGCTGGTGCCAAAATAATAGGTGGCTGCTGTGGCACTACACCAGAGCATCTGACTTTGATGAGGCAGGCTTTAGAAGGTCAAAAGCCTATGACAAAGCCTTCAATTGATGAAATTATAGAAAAGCTAGGCCCTCTATCTTCGAATTCGGATGGAACAGATTTAGAAAATATGAAGGGTCCAAGGCGGTTGAAAAGAAAAAGAAGGCTTTAGCTAATAGAAGGCAGCTTCAAGAGCAATTTCTACCATTTCACCAAAGCTTCGTTCACGTTCATTAGATGGAAGAGCTTCACCTGTTATCAGGTGGTCGCTTATTGTGAGGATTGACAAAGCTCTGCACTGATATCGTAAGGCTAAGTTATATAGTTCTGCTGTTTCCATTTCAACTGCCAGAATGCCATGCCTAACCATCTCTTTATTTAGATCTTCTCTTTCATCATAGAAAGTATCGGATGAATATATTCCACCCACGTGAACTGGACTTTCCTTTAGTTGAGAAGCTTTATATGCATTCATGAGTAAATTGAAATCAGCTGATGGGGCAAAGTTAATTTCTTTAAAAATACTGGAAGAAGGAGTTGAGAGGCTAGTTGCTGTCATCGCCAAGACAATATCCCTTATCTTTATTTTCTTTTGCATTCCGCCCGCAGAGCCTATCCTAATAAAGGTTTTGACTTTATAGGTTTTAATAAGTTCATTCACATAAATTGAAAGTGATGGCATTCCCATTCCGGAACCTTGGAATGTTACTATATTTTTCTTCCATTCACCCGTAAAACCGAGCATTCCGCGGACACTGTTAACTTCCTTTATATTGCTCAAAAATTTTTCTGCAGCCCATTTGGCTCTCATGGGATCACCAGGCATAAGGACAGTATCAGCTACCTCTCCATTTTTAGCACCTATATGAACGGTCATATTAGTTACCAATACCTTTCCAGTTTAATAAATTATAGATATTAAAGTGATTTAGATAAAACTATATCCGTGCAACCTTATCTAAAAAGTCTAATTATTAATCATTCAAATAATTTTAGCAAAATTATTTACTATTGAACCTAAATTTTTTCTCTTAAACTTCATTCATTATTTCATCTTTCGCTTTAATAGCTAAAAGTGAAATTTTTTCTCTGATTTCATCCTCTGAAGCTAAATTACCAAGATCCTCTGCCAGTTTTCTGTAGACATCCTCATCGCCAGCTTCTTGAAAATCTGCCTTGATAACTTCTTTAACATAGTCATTTGCTTCTGCTTCTGTTTTTCCCAATAGATCACTTGCCCATAACCCAAGCAGCTTATTTCTTCGGGCTTCGACTTTAAATTGTACTTCAGAGTCATGGGCGAATTTTTTTTCAAATGCTTTTTTTCTTTCGTCAAAAGTAGACATAAAAACTCCTTAACTTTTCCTTAGTAGAGTTATGGTTACATTTAGATCAAACTGCAAGGGGATAATCTTTTATTTTTTTATCATTTATAGCTTCCATCCCATTCTTTGACAGGTAAAACTTCTCCACCTTCATTTAACTCTGGCCTGTTTTTGGTGAAACTATTTTCTGCATTAATAATGCCATAATCCATATAACCCAAACGCCCTAGAGGCTCTGCAAGTTTAAAGTCAAATAAACCATTTTTAATAAAACTATCATCTATATATATACCTATCACATGACCAATAACGATGTAGTTTCCCGTATTTTTTTTTCGGCTACTATGAGGCAAATCTAAAACCTTCCAAAGTTCACATTCAAGTACTGCAGGGCTCTCAGAAACACATGGTGCATCGACGTAGTTTCCTTGACGAGCCGTCAAGCCCGACAACTCAAACTCATCAGTTCCGTATTTCGCTGGAACTGATGAAATATTCATCTGATCAAATAGGTTAGAAGTAGCCAAAGAGGCGGTAAAGACGCCAGTTTCTTCAGCATTTGTGAGTGAGTCTTTTAATCCATTTGAAGAAAACATGACATAATGAGGTTGATCGGAGACACCATTGAAATAACTATATGGAGCCAAGTTTTTTTGACCTTTCTTATTTTGAGATCCGATCCAGCCTATTGGCCTAGGAGCAACTATTGCTTTGAATGGATCATGCGGCAATCCGTGTTCATTCTTTCTAGCGTCATAATGCATTTATTTTTCCTTAAATTTGTTTAGAAAACGTGTATAATTTCATTAGATTTAATTTTCATAAAAGGTTACTACTTCTTTATGAAAATTTTCAAATATTATTTTTTTATTAGCTTTTGGATTTTCTTGTGAGGGCTCCCGTATGAAACAAACTGCGCTTTTAGCAGGAGCTTATCTTCATCACTTATGCTTTGAAAGTCCTAACCCTGAAAAGTTAAGTGATTTTTATGGAAAAATAATGCAGATGAAGCCTCAGTCCATTGGAGGTAATGCCTGGTTATGTTCTGGAAAGAATAGACAGATTTTAATTAAAGAAGGAATGAAAAATAGGTTAGAATTTGCAGCGTTCTCTTGTCGCGATGAGGAAGGTTTAAATTTATTAAAAGAGCGAGTAAAGGAAGAGGGAATTGAGGTTATAAACCTTCAACCTGATTTGTTTCAAAATGATGCTATATCAATAGTTGATCAAGATGGACACAATATATCCTTCGGGTTATCAAAGCCAAATATGAATGCCGAAAGTGTTTTAAATGGACCTTTACAACACCTTACATTTTCTACTTTGAATGTAGAAAAATTTGTAGATTTTTACGTTGGAAAACTTGGGTTTTGTGTATCTGATAGGGTTCTGCATTCAAATGGAAATTTAGCAACCTGTTTTGTACGATCAAACCATGAGCATCATACTGTAGCCTGTTTTAAATCAGACAGGATCGGGGTGGATCATCATTCCTATGAAGCAGGTGAATGGAATGCGATACGAGACTGGTGTGATCATTTCGCCTCGATGAATATAGAATTAATGTGGGGTCCTGGGAGACATGGACCAGGAAATAACTTATTCGTTTTTGTTGAAGACCCGGATGGAAACTGGATAGAGATTTCAGCTGAGTTGGAGGTGATTCATGACAGACCCAGTAATGACTGGCCACAAGAAGAAAGAACATTGAATTTATGGGGTAAAGCTATTTTAAGATCATAAAAAGGAGAAAATTAATGAAACTATTGAGCTTTTTAAGGAATGGAAACACTGGATTTGGATTAGTAAAAAATAATGGAATTATTGACCTGAGTGGAATACTTGGCGATGATGTAAGAACAATAAAAAAGGTTTTAGAATTAGATCTTTTAGATTTAATTGAAGATATGACAAAAGGTAAAGATCCTGATTTTGGATGGACCGATGTTACGTTAATACCTGTTATACCAGATCCAGCAAAGATTTTATGCATTGGGTTAAATTATGCTAAGCATGTAGCTGAAACAAAAAGACCCGATTCAAAGCACCCAACAATTTTTACTCGATTCGCTGATACTCAAGTTGGTCATAATGGAATTATCTATAAGCCCAAAGTTTCTGAAGCCTTTGATTATGAGGGAGAAATGGCAATAATAATTGGTAAAGGGGGACGAAATATATCAAAAAAATCAGCTATGAAACATGTTGTGGGTTTTTCTTGTTATAATGATGTTACTGTAAGGGATTGGCAGAGGCATACTTCTCAGTTTACTCCTGGAAAAAATTATCCGTCGACGGGTGGATTTGGACCGATGATGGTTACTAATGATGAAGTTGGTGATTATAAAAAATTAAACATACAAACAAGGTTAAACGGTAAAATTATGCAGGATTCTAAATTGTCCCAACTTATTTTCCCCATACCGGAACTGATAAATTATATTTCAACTTTTACCCCCTTATCACCTGGAGACGTTATTGTATCGGGAACACCAGGTGGTGTCGGTGATAGAAGAGATCCACCGATTTATATGAAAGATGGTGATATTGTAGAGGTGGAGATCACAAAGCTTGGTATTCTCAAGAACAGAGTGGTGGCGGAATGAATTTGTTCTCATATTTTTTGGGGATTCATGCCAGAAACTGAAAGAATTTCTTCAGAAATTATAATAATTGGAGGAGGACCTACTGGCTTAACATTAGCTAATTTGCTTGGAAAAATGGGTGTAAAAATCCACCTTATTGAGCAAAACAAAGAAACAGTTAATGAACCGAGAGCAGTTTCTATTGATGATGAGTCTCTAAGGGTTTTTCAATCCATTGGCATTAAGGAAATAGTAAATAGCATAATTGTAGAAGGCTATGGTTCGATATATAAGAGCTATTATGGAAAAGAATTTTCACGGGTCATGCCAACTTCTAAAGAGTACGGTTTTGAAAAAAGGAATGCTTTTCAACAACCTGAGCTAGAGAAAATCTTAAGTGATAATTTGTCTACCCTTAACAGTGTTAGAACATTTTTTAACTGGAAGATGATTGAATTTTCTCAAAAACCTTCAAATGTCCAAGTCACTATCCAATCACAGCAATCTGATAAAATTAAAAAACTAACAGGTAAATTCTTAGTTGCTTGTGATGGAGCAAGCTCAACTATTAGGAAATCATTAAATATACCTCTGCAGGGATCCTCATTTGAGGAGACCTGGGTTATTGTTGATCTTCTTAAGACTATAAATAGAAATAGGCATACAGAAGTTTTTTGCAATCCGGATAGACCCTGTATTACCTTACCTGGACCTAAACAAACGAGACGATATGAGTTCATGTTAAGATCTGGAGAAAATATAGATCATGCTACCTCAGAATTAAATGTTCGGACTTTGATGGAATCTGTCGGACCTGATAAGAACCAGAAAATTAAAAGAATTCGTCCGTACACTTTTCATGCGAGAGTGGCAAAAAAATGGAGAGATCAGAGAGTTTTTCTAGCCGGAGACTCGGCACACTTGTCTCCTCCGTTTGCTGGTCAAGGTATGAATAGTGGTATCAGAGATGCTGGAAATTTGGCATGGAAACTTGCGGCAAACTTATCTGATGCTAAAAACAAAAAAATACTAGATAGTTATGAGGAGGAAAGAAAGCCACATGCTTTAGAAATGATTAATTTGGCTTTGAAAATGGGTAGAATAATGAATCCTAGAAATCATTTTAAAGCTTGGCTAATCAGAGTCTTCTTTGCGACTTTAGGTCTATACTGGCCTGCAAGAGATTACATTGCTCAAATGAAATATAAGCCTAAACCTAGATTTTATTCTGGCCTGATATGGCCTGACAATAAAAAAGATACTATTGTTGGGCAGCTTGTACCTCAACCGATTACAGAAGATTATAAAAAGAATAGAAAACTTTTAGATGAACAGATTTCTAACGAATCTTGCATACTAATTTTCGATGAAAGTCCGGATCAACATCTAACTAAACGAATGGAGAAAAAATTTTTAGAAAAAGGTTGCTCTATTATTGGGTTAACACCCGAATGGGTTAACGCTTACGAAGGTAGTATCAGAATTTTAAGGGATGTGAGCCATTTATTTTCTAGAAACCCGTATAGATCTTATCTAGGATCAGCATTACTTATAAGGCAGGATAAATATATAGCTGCAACAGCACCTATTGATAATATTGAAAAATTGTTGGAATATTTAAGAGAGATGACTTCTTAGTTGAGGAATACTTTAAATTTAAAATGAAAATGTATTTGGTAAAAGTATTATTTTGCGATGCCTATTAATTCATTAGGTTACGTAGGGGTTCGTTCGCGGGATTTAGAGGAATGGCAGGATTTTGCTGAAAATCTATTGGGTATGCAGAGTGTTGAAAGCGGTAATTATGCTCTAGCGTTTAGAATGGATGATTATAAGCAAAGACTTATGATAGAAACAGAACCGGGTGATGCTCTTGGTTTTTTAGGCTGGGAGGTAGATTCTAAAGAGGATCTGGAAATATATGCAAGGAAGCTTGATTCCCGGAATATACCGGTAGCATTTGCATCAAAGGAATTAGCAGACAAAAGATTCGTGGATCAGATGATCCTTTTTCAAGACCCAGAAGGGAATAGAATAGAAATTTTTTGGAATCCGATGATAGATAAAGAGACGTTCAAACCAGGGAGGCCAATTTCCGGATTTAAGACAGGGCCATACGGTATGGGTCACGCTGTACTCCATGCAAAAGATGTTAATCTTCTGGTAAAGTTTTATTGTGATATACTTGATTTTAAGGTTAGTGATTATGGTTTAAGTCCTTATCCCATGCATTTTTTCCATGTAAATGGTCGTCATCATAGTTTTGCAATTTTAGGGACGAAGCTATCGGGGTTTCACCATTTTATGGTGGAGTTTAATAATTTGGATGATGTTGGCCAGGGTTATGACCTAGCTTGCTTAGAAGAGGATAGGATAGCCTATACACTTGGTCGTCATACAAATGACTACATGACAAGTTTTTATGCGAAGACACCTTCAGGTTTTTTTATAGAAAGCGGTTGGGGAGGGCGGATAATTGATACGGATCTCTGGGAACCTCATGAAACTAATGTGGGTCCTAGTTTCTGGGGTCATGACAGACCGTATTTGGATGAAGACACGAGAAAAAGTTTAAAAGATATGAGATTAAAGGCTGCATCAGACGGCTTACAGGCTCCACTCCTAGTAGACTGTCCTTGGCTATATGGGCTGCAGGATTTAAAAAAATAAAAGTTTTTTACTAACTGGAAATCTACAAATGTCGAATTTAAGTAAAACTGATAATTATGATGTTGTGATTGTTGGAATGGGTCCAACGGGTCTTGTATTAGCAAATCTACTTGGTTTAGAAAAATTAAATGTGTTGGTAATTGATAAGTTCCTATCACCTTACGACCTACCTAGAGCAGTTCATTTAGATGACGAAATCATGAGAATTCTTCAAGTAATTGGAGTTGCATCCGAGATGGAAAAAATAATGAGGCCAAACCTGGGAATGAGGTTTGTCGATGCAGATAATAATCTTTTACTCGATTGGCCACGACCGCAAGAAATAGGAAAAAATGGTTGGAAACCGAGTTACAAGTTTCATCAGCCGGATCTAGAAAGGGTTTTATACAAAAATTTAAAAAAGTTTCCTAGCGTAGAGATTAGAAAAGGTTTTGAAGCAACCGAGGTAAAAAATGAAGATGAAAAAGTCGAGGTAACAATCTTAAAATTAGAGAAAAATGATGTATGTCGTGTAAAGTGTGATTTCATTGTTGGTTGTGATGGCGCTCGTTCATTTATTCGAAAAAAAATGGGTGTAGAATATGAGGAGATGGGGTTTTTTGAAGACTGGCTTGTAGTTGATATTATTTTGAAAAAAGATCGATCTGATCTTGGGTTATTTTCCATACAGTTCTGTGGTACTTCACAGCCCGCAACTTACTCTCCAGGTACAAGAGGTAGACTGCGATGGGAGTTTGCCTTGAAAGATCAAAAAAATCATGAGGACATTTTGAAAACAGATTACGTCTGGAATTTGCTAAGTAGATGGATAACGCCTGACGAGGCTAAAATTGAGAGAAAAGCCATTTATACTTTTAAATCAAGCCTGGCTGAACACTGGGTTAAAGATAGATTAATTTTGGCGGGTGATTCAGCTCATTTAACGCCACCGTTTATGGGACAGGGTATGTGCATCGGGTTAAGGGATGCCTCTAATTTAGCTTGGAAATTAATATCCGTTATTAGAGGGCAATCAGATTTATCGTTTTTGAAATCTTATGAGATTGAACGACGACCTCATGCAAAGGAATATATTTCAACTGCAATAAAACTTGGCAAAATGCTTGGAGAATTAAGCTCAAATTCTAAAAAAAATAAAGAAGGGCCAATTCATATGAAAAGCCTTGCTCCAAAAATTGGAAATGCATTTTCGATAAAGGAGGAGGAGTTTGCTAGAAGTTTGAGTTTGCAACCAAAATTGTCTAATGGGCAGTATGTGGATGATATAGTAGGGTATAAATTCTGTCTTTTCTTAAGTGAAGATTTAGCAAGTCAATTTTCAGGAAATAATTCGAATATTATTGTATTTAATTCTAAAGATCATCCCACCATAAAAGAATATCTTGAACACGTATCAACGAAAGCTCTTCTTATTCGGCCAGACAAGTACATACTGGGAGGAGCAAAAAATTTAAGTGAATTGAATGAATTACTGAGTTTGGAGTTTATAAATTCGATAAATAACAAGATATGAATGACGAAGAATTTTAGATATTAAAATTATCAGCTACAGGAGAATCAATTGAAAACAATCTTAATTACAGGGTGCAATAGAGGAATAGGTTTTGAGTTTGTAAGACAATTTAGTCTTATGGACATAAATATAATTGCTACGTATAGAAACAAGAGCTCAAGTGAAGAACTGCTGTCTTTAGCAGAAAAATCCTCAAATATAGCACTTTTGGAGTTAGATGTTTCTTCTAATCAATCTATTGAAGAATTTGTAAATAGTATGTCTGAAAAACCCATTGATATATATATAAATAATGCTGGAATGATGGGGTCTGGAGCCAGAACGTTTGGAGAAGTGAAGGGTGATAGATGGCTAGAAGTTTTTAATGTAAATACTGTAGCGCCACTTCTTTTAACTCAAAAATTATTTGGTAATTTTTTGAAAGGTAAAGATAAGAAGTTAGTCTATGTCAGTTCCAAAGTAGGATCCATTGGAGACAATTCAGGTGGTGGTTCGTATATTTACAGAAGTTCTAAAACTGCATTAAATCAAGTCGTTAAGAGCCTTTCAATAGACTTGAAAGACCAAGGGTTTGAAGTGGTTGCCGTGCATCCTGGTTGGGTTCAGACAGATATGGGAGGACCAAATGCACTAATAGATGTTACTACTAGTGTGGCAGGATTAATTAATGTAATTACAAATCTAAACGGCTCTGATAGTGGAAAGTTTTTTAACTATGATGGACAAACTATCCCTTGGTAAATTTTTTCTGAGAAATATTTTTTTGCCATCTTTCTCTGGCAATATTCGATTGTCTGGGCAGCCCTAAATCAAAATATATTTTTTCTAATAGTTTATTCAACGGAACGCCATTTGGATCGAAAGATCTTCTACTTTCCAGAATTTGTTGAGCGGCTGAGTAATTCCCTGATTTTATTAATGAGTCCAGATGTATTTGATTAAAAAAATCCCTTTGGGCATGACTGCCTCCCGCTTCAAATATACGAGGCAAAGCTCTTCCTAGTAGAGTAACACATTCACTATGTCGTCCAAAAATATGACTCATAATTCCTTCACATGCAGGTAAGACAACCTCGGTCCATGTAGAAAAATTAAAGGTGTTTTTATTTTTGGCTTTATTCCTTACTTCCAGTAGAAGCTCATGGAAGCCGTCGTGATCTGCTTTACCCAATGCAAATAAATATTGCATTGTATTAAAAGGATTAGTTGTGTCTTTCGATCGTTTAGAGATATATTTGGCTAAATCTTCCCATCGACCTGCAACGTCCACTCCGGAAAATTCTATGCGCGCAAGGAGTGATGTAGCTCCAATTTGATCTTGGCTATAGTTTTTTTCTATACCCCAAACATGATTATCATAAACTTTTAGGGCATCTTTATTTCGTCCTTTACTAAGGTAAAACAAAGCCAGGTGCCACCAGTTATGTGTATACATAAAAGAATTTAAGCCTTTCCATGATTCAGAAACGCTTTCTAAGAAGGTAATACCTTCGTCTACCCTTCCTTCAGTTAGCATAACGTGAGCTAGAGCATGATGAGACCAGGGCTCATTCCACTTTATACTCATAGCTTTTTTTGCACTTTTTTCTGCTTCTCTAATTAGGTGGCATTGCTCATAACCAAAAGCTATCATGCCATGCAGGTATGGATTTTTCTCTCCTTCTGGTAAGCCTTTCAGAGCTACACGCAACATGCCAGCTGAATCTCCAATATTAAAATAATGGGTTTGGGCAAGCTTCAGTACGACTAAATCTCTAGGGTATATGTCCAAGAGATTCTCACATTTTCTTAGTAGATTTGGGATATCGTCCACTGACCAATCATGAACTATGTCAACTATTTTGGATTCGCGCTGGGTTGCCACAGCCTTTGCTTCTTGGGCTTTTTCTAGGAATGGTTTGGCTTTTTCAGGCGCTTCTGGGGATTCAAGAAACATCCAAAGCATACTGGCATATGAATTAGCCAGGCAGTTTTTGGGATCCTTTTCAGCAGTTTCAACAATTATTGAAGCTTTTTTGTCATATGAAAGAAACCCTTGAATAAAATCATTAATTCCTGAAGTCGTTTCATGGTTTGTAGATGTTATTTCATTCTTTAGACAATCTGTATTAGTCATGGATTAATTATAATTGGTCCAGCAGGGTAGTAAATCATTATCCGAAGGTTGGGTATAATAAATAGATTTTGCGATAGCTCTAGTAAGACAGTTAGAAGCGGCAACTCCTATTTCAAGTGTATCCATAATGGGATTATTTAACGGCTTTAAATTAGTGGAAACGCAAAAGACCAAATCACCATCTGCATGAGTATGAGAAGGGATTATCGCTCTAGCAATGCCATCGTGAGCTACTGTCGCAACTCTTTTGCATTCGGCTTTATTTATATTTGCATCGGTTGCTACAATAGCAATCGTAGTATTTTCTATCGTACTTGATGTTTCTAAATTAAAACTTTGGATATTAGATTTTCTGCTATTGAAAATATTATCTGAAATTAAGTTCTTATTTGTATCTGGTCCCAAATTTCCAAATTCACCGTTTATTTCAAAAGGGGAAGCCCAAAAATATTTATCACTTGGGGTAGTTACACTTCCAACAGGGTTTGTTACAACTAAAGCACCTACTGTAATACCATTTTTCAATACAATTGACGCTGATCCTAATCCCCCTTTAAAAGAAGCAGTTAAGGCACCAGTTCCTGCTCCAACACTTCCTAATTCAAAATTTTCTGAGATGTTCTGGTAGGCTTTAGCCCCAAGAGACCTATACGGATTAGAATCCCATTTTTCATGCTGATCGGCGTAAAGATCAAAAATTATAGCTCCAGGGACAATAGGTATTACTGAACCGCTTCTAGTTTTATATCCCTTCCCCTCTTTTTGCAGAATTTCCATTACCCCAGAACATGCATCCAAACCAAAGGCAGAACCTCCGGAAAGAACTACAGCATCGATCTTTTTGACTATTTTGTCCGGCTCTAATAAATCCGTGTCTTTTGTTCCTGGCGCACCCCCCATTACTTGGTAAGAGGCTGTGAGCTGACTTGTCCCTGAAAGAACTGTCGTTCCTGAACGCAAATCTCTATCTGACGCATTTCCAACCTTAATTCCCATGACGTCAGTTATTAGGTTCTTAGATCCTGGTTTCATAACGGATGCCCTTGCTAAAAAATTTAATTTTATCCATGATACGCAGCTACTGTTTTTAATTTTGAAAAACCATAAAGAGCCTCAAAACCCTTTTCACGACCGTGCCCAGATTTTCCTACGCCTCCGAACGGAAGCTCCACGCCTCCACCTGCTCCATAATTGTTGATAAAGACTTGTCCAGTATCAATTTTTTTGGCAAGCCGCATTTGACGAGAGCCATCATTTGTCCAAATGGATGCAACCAACCCATAATCTGTGCCATTGGCTATCGCAATAGCTTCGTCTTCGTCTTTAAAAGGTATCAGAGTTTGAACTGGACCAAAAATTTCTTCTTGTGCAAGCTTATGATTCGATGGGACTTTGCCAAATAAGGTTGGTAGAACAAAATAGCCTTTATTATTTGCATTTTGAGCTATATTACCCTCGGCCACCTTTACTAAGTCTCTACCTTCTTTGATAAAACCACTGACAATATCTTTTTGACGCTCTGAAATTAGTGGCCCAACATCCAGGTCGTCAATAGCCGAACCAACAATTAAAGCTTCATATTTCTTGGCCATCATACGACTTACGTTGTCATAGATTGATTCATGAACGAGTATTCGGGACGAAGCTGAGCAAGTTTGTCCAGCATTTTGAATGCCCGCATTAACAAGGAAAGGAAGGGCATTAGTAAGGTTAGCATCCTCAAAAACGATTTGTGGAGATTTCCCTCCAAGTTCTAATGTTACTGGGACAACATTTCCTGCTGCAGCTGCCTGTACAAGGGAACCAACCTTTACCGAACCAGTAAAAGAAATATGATTAATTCCAGCGTGGGAAGATAATGAAGCTCCGGCTTCTTCCCCAAAGCCAGGGACCACATTTATTGCACCTTTTGGGATGCCAGCTTCTCTGGCAATTTCAGCGAAGGCAAGTGCTGTAAGGCATGCTTCCTCAGCCGGCTTTAGAACAATTGCATTCCCCATTGCCAAGGCGGCACCTACTGATCTGCCAATGATTTGCATAGGATAATTCCAAGGAACTATGTGGCCAGTAACGCCATGAGCCTCTCTAAGGGTATATACAGTGTAACCATCTAAATAAGGTATTGTTTCTCCGTGAATCTTATCAGCTGCTCCACCATAAAATTCAAGATAACGACCTAAGGCAATAGCATCTGCTTTAGCTTGTTTCAGTGGCTTTCCAACGTCAATTGCCTCAAGTTCTGCCAAATAGTCTACTTTTTCAAGAACCAGTTGGCTCATTTTTACTAAGACTCTACCTCGCATTATAGCTGTAAATTTACCCCATTCACCCTCATAGGCTTTTCGAGCCTCAGTAACTGAAAGGTCTATATCAGTTTTATTTCCTCTGGAAATCTCACAAATTGTTTCTCCAGTGGAGGGGTTCAGTAAAGGTATTGTTTCCCCACTTGCCGAATGTACCCATTTACCTCCAATGAAACATTTCTTCGGATTAAATGTAAGATCAGATAAATTCATTCGAGTTCTCCTAGATTCAACAAAATTCGGGCAAAGATGGAGCCGCTTCAATTAATTTCTTCGTATAGTTATGTGTTGGGTTGGTTAAAATATTTTCTGTCTCTCCAGATTCAACTATCTCTCCGTCTTTCATAACCATTACTTTATCTGTGATAGTTCTAACAACTGATAAATCATGAGAAATGAATATGTAGGTTAGATTAAGTGTTTTGCAGAGGTTGGCAAGAAGATCAAGTATTTGTGCACGCACAGACACATCTAAGGCTGAAACAGCTTCATCGAAGATGATTATTTCCGGTTTAACTATAAGTGCTCTAGCTATGGCAATTCGTTGCCTTTGTCCTCCAGAAAATTCATGGATATACTTATTTTTATCATCTGCACTTAGCCCAACCGATATTAAGGTATTTATTAGAAGATCATTGAGTTCTTCTTTGTTCATTATTTTTTTATCCAGGAATAATGGCTCCGATATAAGTTTTGATACTTTGTGGCGAGGATTGAATGACCCAAAAGGATCTTGAAAAACTACCTGCATATTTTTTTTTGAGGCAAAACTGGTTTCATTATTTTTTGATACTACCCCACCTGAAACTCTAATTTCTCCCTCTTGAATTTCTTCGAGACCTAGTAAAGCTCTTGTCAAAGTGGATTTCCCACAACCTGATTCACCGACTAGACCTAAACGCTCACCTTTATTTAATGTGAAGCTAACATTATTAACAGCTCGAACAATTTTTGGTTTCGAAAAAATTTTAGTACGTGGAAGAACATAATCTCTACTTAAGTTTTTTACTTCTAATAGTGGATTGTTAGTATTTTGCTTTGGTAGGTTCACTTTGTGATTAGAAGCATTGAATAACATCTTAGTATAAGGATGCTTCATTTCAGTGAAAATCTTTTCGGCTGGTCCTTTTTCTACAATTTTTCCTTTGTGCATGATAGATATACTGTTGGCCATGTTATTTACTACCGCAAGGTCATGGGTGATCATTATCATTCCCATATTAAGATCATCTACAAGATCCTTTAATAATTGAAGAATTTGAGCCTGAGTAGTGACATCCAGTGCAGTAGTAGGTTCATCCGCTATTAACAATTTTGGCTCAGACGCAATGGCCATCGCAATGACGACCCTTTGCCTTTGACCTCCAGATAGTTGGTATGGATATAAGGATAGAGGAAAATTTTCAGGAGGCAATTCTACGCGATTTAATGTAGCTTTGGCAATTTCTAGAGCTTCAAAATAAGTCACACTCCTATGTAACCTGACTGTTTCAGCTACTTGATTTCCAATAGTTTTCAGAGGGTTTAAGGCCGTCATTGGTTCTTGAAAAACCATTCCTATTTGACTTCCTCGAATTTTACATAGCTCAGTTTCTGTTAAAGAGGGCAGATTTAGGTCGCTGAGTAAAATCTTACCGTTTTGAAATGAACCATTTGGCAAGAGTTGCATAACTGCAAATGCAGTCATGGATTTCCCAGATCCAGATTCTCCAGTAATTGCAGTAATTTCCCCTTTTTCAACATCAAGTGAAATATTGTCCAGAATTCTTTGAGAATTAATACTTACTGATAAATTTTCTATTTTCAGTAAACTCATGCTCTTGTGTTTCTTAATTTAGGATCAAAAATATCTCTCATTCCGTCGCCCATTAGGTTAAGGCCAAGAACAGTTAAAATTATTGCAGTGCCGGGAATTAATGCAAGGTGAGGTGCAAAACTAACCATTGTTTGTGCGTCTGCTAGCATTCTACCCCAGCTTGGCATTGGAGGTTGAGCACCTAGACCAACATAACTTAAGCCAGCTTCGGCTAAAATTCCTAGCGAAAATTGTATTGTCCCCTGGACAATTAATAAGTTCATTACATTTGGAAGAATATGTTCATAAGAAATTCTAGTTGTGGATTTTCCTGCAACTCGTGCAGCTAAAATAAATTCTTTTTCCCAAATGCTTAAAGCTGCTCCTCGTGTTATTCTTGCAAAAACAGGAATGTTAAAGATACCAATTGCTATAATAGCATTTAAGGCCCCTGCTCCAAAAACCGCAGTAATCAAAATTGCTATAACAAGAGAGGGAAAAGCAAAAACCAAGTCGTTTCCCCTCATAATAAACTCATCTATCCATCCTCCCTTTCTTGAAGCAGAAAGTAAGCCCAAAGGTGTACCTATGACTATTCCTATGCCTACAGCTACAAGCGCGACAGCTATAGATGTTCTTGCTCCTACCATTATCATTGAAAGGATATCTCGTCCGAAGTGATCAGTTCCAAGCCAATAGATTTGGTCAGGTGTTTTAAGTTTGTTTGTGATATCTATTTCTGTGACATCAAAAGGTGTCCATAGAAAAGATATCAATGCAGCTGATAGAAAAAGAAGAGATAGCATAGATCCAATAATTAGATTTCTATATTTCCCAATAGTTGCTATAGAAACTTTTTCCATCAAACGCGGTTCCTAAGCCGTGGATCCACTGCTGCATAAGATAAATCGACGATAAAGTTTACTATTATTACTGAAAAGACAAGGATCATTACAACACTTTCCACGACGATTAAATCTCTTTGTGAAATTGCTTGAAATACTAATCTACCAAGTCCAGGTAGAAAAAAAACTTGTTCAATTATTATTGAGCCAGCCATGAGGAAGGCAAACTGTAATCCTATAATTGTCAACACAGGTATCATTGCATTACGTAGAGCGTGCCTCCAAAGGCTCTGCCTTTTATTCAAGCCCTTGGCTCTGGCAGTTCTAATATAATCCTCGCTTAACACGTCAAGCAAAGAAGACCGCATTACTCTTGAAAGAATAGCGGCTTGGGGTAAGGCTAAAGACAAAGCAGGCAATGTAAGAGACTTTAAACATAAGAAGAACCCCTTTTCCCACCCCGGAAAACCTCCAGCAGAAAACCATCTAAGATTTATCGCAAAAATTAAAACCATTATCATAGCAAACCAAAAGTTTGGGACGGCTATTCCTAGCTGTGTAGCTCCCATGATAGTGATATCTCCTCCTTTTCCTCGATTCGTAGCAGCATAAATGCCAACAGGAAATGCAAGTAATGTGGAAATTAGTAAGGCGTAGACAGCAAGGGGAAGAGATACCCACATTCTGTCAGCAATCATTTGATTGATTGGCGTTCGGTAAGTATAAGACATTCCAAAGTCTCCAGACAACATTCCAGCTACCCAGGATAAATATCTTTCATGCTTGGGAATATTTAATCCTAGTTCTTCTTTTAAGGCAGCCAAGGTCTCTGGTTGAGCGTTAATTCCCAGCATAAAAGACGCGGGATCACCTGGAGCAATTTCAATAACAAAAAATATCACAAAGCTAGCTATAATTAAGCTAATAACTAGTGAGATTAGGCGCTTTAAGGTATATCGAAGCATATTATTTTACCTCCAGCTTCTGTAAAGAAGCTGGAGGTTCTGATAAAATTAATGCCAGTGAACGTTTGTTAGATCAATAGCTTGGGTAGGTGAGTTTGGCCATAAACCCATAATTTCAGCTTTTGCAACACCTAATTTAGCAAGTTGGAAAAGATAACCATTTACATAATCTTCAGAAATGATTCTTTGAGCTTGTTGTAAAAGCTTTGTTCTTCCAGCCGGATCTGTAGTATTGTTTAATTCCTCCATAAGGTCTTGAAATACTTTATTATCATACTGGAAGTAATAATCCGGATTTGCATAAATGCCTATGTCCATCGGCTCCGTATGACTTACAATAGTTAAGCCATAATCTTTTCCTCTAAAGACCTGCTCAAGCCACTGAGCCCATTCGAGATTAGATATTTCTGTTTCTATACCTACGGCCCGAAGTTGAGCAGCTATTATTTCTCCTCCTCGGCGCGCGTAAGAAGGAGGTGGAAGTTTTAGTGTTGTGGTAAAGCCATTAGGGTAGCCTGCTTCTGCCAATAAAGCTTTTGCTTTATCAGGGTCATAATTCGAATTGCCCGTTAAATCAACATAGGCAGGATTGTGAGGAGCAAAATGTGTTCCTATAGGAGTTCCGTAACCGAACATTGCACCATCAACAATTGCTTGCCTATTTATAGCATGAGCGATTGCTTGGCGAACCTTAACATTATTGAGGTGCTCTGCTTTATTGTTAGTAGAAAGAATAGTCTCTCCTTCGGTAGAACCTATAATAACCTGAAAACGAGAATCAGCGTCAAACTGAGCTAAATTTTCTGGCGCTGGGTATCCTGGAAAAGCGTCAACATCTTCAGCCATCATAGCAGCAAAAGCCGCTGTCGGGTCAGAGATAAACTTGAAAGTCGCGGCGCTTAATATTGCAGGAGTTCCCCAGTAATTATCGTTTCTTGTTATGTCGATTTTGTCACCTTGAACCCAGTTTGCAAATTTAAATGCACCTGTGCCAATTGGAGTTGTCTTTATGTTTTCAATGCTTTCAGGTGCTACAATTACCGCATCACCCCATGCCATATTAAATAAAAACTTCCCGTTTGGTGCTGATAGCTTGACTTCAACAGTATGAGAGCCGGCAACCGAAACGCTTTCAATTCCCTTGAACAGGCCCTTCTGTGCGTTAGTAGAATCTTCTGCTCTAGCTCTATCTAATGAGAATTTGACATCATTAGCATCCATATCTGTGCCGTCATGGAATTTTACACCCTTGCGTAGATTAAAGGTGTATGAAAGACCATCACTTGAGATAGACCAGCTTTCTGCTAAGCCTGGAACGACTGAACCATCAGCCATAAAGCGGGTTAATCCTTCAAAGATATTTGAATAAACAACATTATCGATAGCGCCCGCCGCAGCACTAGTTGGGTCGAGATGTGGTGGTTCCAACTGCATTGCAACGGTTATTGTATCCTTTGCGCTGGCAGAGCTTATGCTCGCAGCAAGGGCAAGGGCACTTAGCGTTGCTAACTTACTTTTAAATAAATTCATAATTTCCTCCAAATTTTGGTTTCTTAACTAATGAGTAAATCAATTAGAGTATTACCCATTATTTTCGTACTGTCGATCATATCCTCAATTTCTATGTATTCATCTGGTTGATGGGCTAGCTCCAATATTCCAGGCCCATATGCTATACAATTTTTCAAAGTTCCGATTCGGTCAATATGTTTTTGATCATAAGAACCAGGAGACGCAACATAATTCGGCTCTTTATCTAAAACATTTTTTATTGATTTCGATACGGATCTAACGATTGGAGCATCCCTATTAGTCATGCTCGGGATTACGCGATTTAGCTCTTTTATCTTATATTCGAATGAGTCTCTTTCACCTTTAACTTTGTTCAGAAGACTTTCCACTTCTTCTTTAACACTCTCAGCTGTTTCTTCTATTATATACCTTCGATCAATTATAATTCGGCAACTATCTGGCACGCAATGTGATGGCAGAGCATCTGTATCTGGATCGGGCTCTATTTGTCCTCCATGAATGGAATTAATATTCATAGTTGAATGTCGGGCCCCTTCTGGAACTACCGGCATCTCCGTTTTACGGTTCTGAAGTTTAGGATAAAGATTTTTTTCAAATTCCTCCAAAACAGCACCCATATGCCTTACTGCACAATCTCCTAAAAATGGCATGCAGCCATGAGCTATTTTTCCCAAAGTTTCAATTTCGGCCCACCATCCACCTCTATGACCAAGACAAATCCTATCTTTATTTAAGGGCTCAGGTATTATTACATGCTGCACTCGATTTGGTGAAAAATAACCTTTTTCGGCAAGATGGGCCACGCCTCCATAGCCTCCTGTTTCTTCGTCGGCAGTGCCAGAAATTTCTATCGCACCATTAAAGTTGGGACATAATTCCAGAAATGCTTCACATGCGATTATTGATGAAGCTAATCCACCCTTCATATCACAAGTACCTCGGCCATAAATTTTTCCATCATTTATTTCTGCGCCAAATGGATCAAAAGACCAGCCTGAACCAACATCAACAACATCAGTATGAGAATTAAAATGCACACAATCGCCTTTACCTGAACCTTCCCTCCGGCCAATTATATTCCATCTCGGGAATTTATCTGAATCTCCTGGAGAGCCATTTGCTCTGATAAGTTCAATATTAAAATTTGATTTTTTCAGGCGGTTCTTTATATACTCGCAAATTTCTAAGTAATTTTCTCCTGGTGGATTTAAAGTCGGGATTTTTACTAAGTCCTGCGTTAAGGCAATGAGATCATCTCGCTTGTTCTCTATACTTTCTGCTAGATTTGAGAGTAATGATGTTTTTTGTGATTCCATTTTTATATTATTGCACCAAAAGATCTAAATGATAAATTAATATATAATTTCTCGAGGTTTAATATGAAATTTCATTTTGTTTTAAATTCAATTCTGCCTGTTATCCTTACTTTTCTTTTGCTTTTCTTTGGATCTGCTTATGCTTCAAATTATGATCCAAAGGTTGAAGAGCTACAAAGAGCATTGATTCTAACTGGTTTCAAGCCTGGTAAAGCGGATGGTCTTTGGGGTGGGCGCACAGAGAATGCTCTAAAGAAATTTCTTGATGAGCAGGAGCTGAAATTAGAATCAGTAGATTACTCAAAGGCAGTACAGTTGATTTTTTTCCTTTGGAATAAACAAAGGGAAATTGATGAGAGAAATATAAATTACCTTCAAGAAAAAGTTACCTTAGATGATGCGAGGCATTTGTTAGAGAGAGCTGGTATAGGAGCAAATATTAATGACCTAAAGAAAATTATAGGTCTGACGCGTTCAGAGGCGGTAAGTCATATCATAAGTGAAATTCGCACTGAAAGTTGGCTACCCTTGCCAAAATTTCTCGAAGGGCCGAATCCTGCCTATTGGATTGATGGCGATTTAAATAGTGAAGAAGAGCAGGCTTTTCGTGTAGCGCGAGATCGAGAAATGAATGAATATAGGCTTTGGTGGGTGAGGGAGATTATAGAAACATCATCACCCCAAACTGAACGTTTGGTTCTTTTCTGGCATAATCACTTTGTGTCAGCATATTCTGCCATAAATGAACAGTCAACGTCTATAGCCAGGCAGAATATGATGTTTAGGGAATTAGGAATTGGGAATTTCAAAATATTAACAAAAGCAGTAATACATGACCCTGCCATGTTGAATTATCTTGATAATGATAGGTCCGAAAAGGGGAAGCCAAACGAGAATCTGTCTCGCGAATTAATGGAATTATTTGTTTTGGGAGAAGGGAATTATTCTGAAAAAACAGTAAAAGAAGGTGCTCGGGCTTTAACAGGGTATTCTGTAAATGAATTGAGAAATACCTCGTTTTATTTTAACGGCTGGAATCATGATGATGGAACAAAAACCATTTTTGGAAAATCAGGAGATTTTAATGGCGATCAATTTGTCGATATATTATTTGAACAACCAGCGTCGTATGAGTTTATTGTCAGAAAATTTTGGAGACATTTTGTTTCGGAAGTCATTGAAAATAATGATGAGATTGCAGAAATTTCCGCAAAATTCAAAAAAAGTGATTTAGATATTAGAACTCTGTACAGAGCTGTTTTGACATCAAAAACTTTTTGGAGTCAGGAAGTTCGTGCAACAATAGTAAAGTCACCTGTTGACTTTTTGTTGGGCACCATTCGGTCAACAGGGTTCCTGCCATCAGATTGGACTTCTTTGCCAAATAAATTAGCTATGTTAGGGCAAAATTTATTCGAGCATCCGAATGTTGCAGGTTGGTCAGGAGGTCAGAGCTGGATTACGCCATCAGGTCTTTTAAGCAGATCTTATTTAGCAAAAAACTTTTTTTCTTCATTAGGACCCGAGGTAGAAAGTATGGTTAATTCAACAGACACACCGACCGAAATGACAAAAAGGTCAATTTCACTTCGGTATGCTTCTGAAGATTTTCAGGGGCCATCGCTTTTCGAAATTCGATTAAAGAAAAATGAAGAAACAGAAAAAGCCAGTAAGTTTGAATTCGGCCGTGTGGAGTATAAAATTTCTGCTCATGGAATTTATACCTTTCTAACTGCTAAATTTTTTGATGTTCGTACCGATGAAATTACCAATCCAAAGCCGATGTTTGAGATGGTTTTTACTGGAAGATTAGATCTAGGAAAGTTCTATGCGATAAGATTTGATAAGAAAAGTTTTTTTATTCCCAGACTATATAGTGATCCAAATAAGCCAGGGAATTTTTCGGTTTACGATGATACCGTGAATGATGGCTCTTTTAAAAAGCTATATAATTACTTACACGTTAAGGATCAATCATTGATAAAAGGGGTATGTAATTTTTTTGTAAAAGAAAACTCTTTGAACAAAATTCTGTCGGTTAATACATTGCATGTCAGACCTAAACTGCAGGAATTTTTAAAAAAAGATAACCACAAAAACGATATCAAAGCCTTATCAAAATGGTGTCAGAAGGGGTGGAAATTAAGAGAAGGAATAATTTATGCTTCTGAGCATAAATCAAAAAATGGGCATGATACTGAAAAGTTTGGTAGAATTGAAGAGGATTCCCAGCTCCCTTGGCAAACACTGAATCTAAATATTGAAAATGATAAAGAATTTGACACTGTGGAGGTAGCTTTTCTTAATGATCACTGTTGTGGACCGGGTGGAAGTCAAGGAGGGGATAGAAATTTCTTTGTTGATTGGGTCAAGGTTGATGATGACTTATTTCTTGCTAGCAGTGGCACTCAGCATGGAAATAATTGCAGTAGTAAAGGTGGGAAATTGTACTGTTCCGGGTGGGTGCGAATGAAAAAATCTATTTCATTGGAGGAAGATAGCAATAGACATGGGTCTGACTCCAATATGAAAGATAAATTGTACGTAGAACGGGTAGGTTTAGCCTGGATGAACCGTTTTAAAAAGAATAGAGACTGGAATGACATTTCAATAAATCTTTTAAATCCCTCCTTTAATAATATTCATTATAACGCTCTTAGGATAAAATTTGTCAGGAGAAAAAATGATGACATATTTTTAATGTTGTCATCAGATGATTGTTATCCAGATTGTTTTAGAAATAAATGGCCTCAGAGGACGCATAGAAATAATAAACCACCATATAAAAAAGATATAAAAATCTCATTAATTCGCAGAAATAATCAGGATCATGAAGCACATTACTGGGGTTTAAATAAAGAAGATAGAAAGTTTATAGATGCTTTATGGGCGGCATTTCCACAAATGCTAGAAGAGCTTAAGAGCGGAAGAAGTTGGAAAAGGGCAGTGGAAAGGAAGAGAACTGAAGGTTGGAAGGAAACACTAGATTATGTTTTAAAAACATTACCAATAACCCGATATGTGAAATCGGCAGGTTCAAATCCTTTAATAGTCCGACCACAAAGCGAAAAGGCAAGTATGATGGCAATGATGGGGGCAATAGATATGTCATACCCATACCCTGCAGGTGCCAGGCCATTAACTAGCCTTGCTGAAATAGGAAAGTCATTTGAAAGGGAATATTTTTCAGCTTTGCAGAATGTATTTTTAGCAACAGATCCTGTACTTATTGCCAAAAGCAGTGAAGATATTGCTGAAATAATTACTGATCCTGTTTATAATTTGAAATAGAGGACGGAATATGGATAGAAGGACAGCTTTAAAGATACTGACGGCGGGACTAATGATTCCTGTTGTTCCTATTAAAATAGCGCATGCAGCAAAAAAATCAGGGCGGAGATTGGTTCTTATAGAGTTATCTGGTGCCAACGATGGACTCAATACCGTAATTCCCAATAAGGACCACCGATATAGGGAACTGCGGCCAAATATAGGATTAGATAAGTCAGAAACCATTTCGCTTTCGAATGATTTTGGGCTTCACGAATCAATGGAGCCAATGGGGCGAATTTGGGAATCGGGTGAAATGGCTGTTGTCCATGGACTGGGCTATCCAGGCGCCAATCGTTCTCATTTCAAATCAATAGCTCTTTGGGAGACTGGGGGAGATGGAACTGCAGCTGGGCGCTCAGGGTGGTTAACTGAGGATGTCGAGAATATGCCTGGTCAAGAGCAACTGGAAGCCCATGGCATTAGCCTAGATGGTGGAATGGGAATTTTTTCATCAGCATCAGGTGTATGGCTTTCTATGACTTCTGCGCAGCAGTTTATGGAATTAACGTCAGATGAAGTTCCTAGCATGAAAACTGAAAATCAGGCCTTACAAATGCTTCTTGATAGGGCGCACACTCTGAATTCCTCCATGGAGTCTATTTCAAGAAAATTAAAGAAATCATATGCGCGCGAGTTTAGAATAGAAGGAGGAGATTTAGGTGCTCAGTTTTCCAGGGCTATTTTGTTAATAAATGCTGGCATTAATTCCCCAATATTGAAGGTAAAGATCGGAGGGTTCGATACTCACGAAGGGCAACCTTGGCGACACAGAAATAGATTGCGGAATTTAGCTAGAGCAACTGCAGGCTTTTCCAAAGCTCTTAAACAGATAAATCAGTGGGATAATACCTTAATAATGACATATTCTGAATTTGGTAGGAGGGCGGCTGAAAATTACACAGAAGGAACTGATCATGGCACTGCGGCCCCTCATTTTCTTCTTGGGGGCTCGGTAAATGGTGGTTTCTGGGGAGTTCATCCTGATTTAGGAAACTTAAATGAAGGTGATATGATTTTTACTATGGATTATAGATCTGTGTATGAGAGAATTCTGAGTGACTGGTTTATGCTGAAGGAGAATAAGTTTTTTAAATTTCGTAACGATGAATTAAAAAACATCTTTCAGAATTCCTAAAATCGTCATTTGTGTCGCAAACATTATAGATAACTTTTTGCTATAACTCTTCTATAGATCTTCGGTTGATTGGAGCAGTTTGAATTATGTCAAAACTATACTCAAATCTTTTTTGTATATCTGCAATGATACTGTGGGCTGCCAGTTTCCCAGCTAAGGACATATTGCTCAAGATATGGGACCCTTTGTTTTTATATGCTTTTGGCCTTGTAATAGCTTCATTGCTTACGTTAGGGATCTGGTTTTTTTTTGAGGGCATTAAGGAAATTAGAAAATTTCCCTGGATTAAAGCACTTATAATAGGTGGTATAGGCTTTGGTGTAGGCGGTTCCTTTTTCATTTTCGCTCAAAGTTTATCTAGCGCGGTTACTGTAGCCATAGCAGCAGCGTTTATGCCAATTTTTGCAACAGTGATTGAAATAATTATGGATGGGAGATCTCTTAATGTTAGATTTATTATAGGTGTTTTTATTTCTATCCTAGGAGGGCTAGTTATGACTTTGGGCTCTGACGGTGGAGGCTATAATGCCTTGGGCCTACTGATTGCGCTACCCGCAGTCATTTTGTTTGCATGGGCCTCACGTCAAATCACGAAAAGTTTATCAGGCTTTAGTAACCTTGCACAAGGATCGATATCAATTCTTGGAGCTGGATTAGCTATTAGTATCCCATATTTTGCTTTAAATAATGGAATTGATATGGGTCAAATCTTAACGTCTTTGGACATTTATCAAGTTTTATGCATTCTGATTTTTGCAGCGACTGGCATTTCTATTTCTCAAGTATTGTGGATAAAAGGTGTTTCTCAGCTAGGCATTGCAATGGCTTCAATTCATATGAATTCCGCCCCGTTTTACGTTATGCTCTTTGTTTTTCTACTTGGAGGCTCAT
The DNA here is from genome assembly GCA_902533625.1 of uncultured Alphaproteobacteria bacterium. Taxonomy (GTDB): domain Bacteria; phylum Pseudomonadota; class Alphaproteobacteria; order Rhodobacterales; family Rhodobacteraceae; genus CACKLF01. Next base: position 128,811 of record CACAMI010000003.1, read on the forward strand.
GGATATGGGTACAGTTTTGGGCGTTAATTTTAGTTGTGATAGGAGTTTTATTAACCCAAATTGAGAATTCAAAATTCATTAGAATTTAAATAATTAAAACTATTTTGTATTTGCCCAGATTTTTTCTATCCAAGACTTAATAGTAAGAGATTCTTCCCATCTATTCGACATTTCCTTACCTAATTCGTTTGTTATTGCATATTCTGGGGGACCTAACTCACAAAGGAATAAGAAATCTCCTTCAGAATTTCGCTTCTTCCAACTGTGTACCCCTTCTCTCCACCAGCTCTTAAATAATTCTACCCATTTTTGATTTTGCGGAAAATGTAACTGAAGTTGAATTTGTTGGCGGCTTGCAACTCTGCCTTGAAAGCTATCTGATCTTTCAATTATTCTTGAAATTAAGTTTAAGTCTCTGATGCCTAAAGGAAACCAAAACTCTCGATCGACAACATAATGAGACAGGTCTGCACACAAACGCATTTCTGGAATTGCATCTAAGAGAAGGAGAGTTGAATAAAGGTCATTAGTTATGCAATTTCTATGTGTCTCAAACTGGATTGGCATTCCTATTTTTTCTGACATTTCCAACCATGCTCTAATAACCGGAATCATACCATCAAGTGACAAGGGAGTTACTTGGCCAATGACGTCAACAAATGGAGATCCAAAATCTTTTGCCATTTTTAAAGTATCTTCAAAAGAAGAAACAGTTTTAGGAAAGGCAACTATTAAAGGCGTAAGATCATTTTTCTCTAGATAACGCCTAATAGCATTTGCCTCATTTACATCGCTAGCGCCTAAATCCAGAGCAAGTCCCGCAAAACCCGCATCCTTAACTTTTAAGCAAATATCTTCGTGTGATAATATATTTCCAGTATTGTCATGAGGTTTCATAGACCAAAGAGACGTATAGATTTGAAGCCTTTGTTTATTTTTTTTCATGCTTCTAATTTTATAGGTTTCTTATTATCCTTGCTAGAAATAACCCAGACTTCATTTTGTGGCCACTTACTTTCATCTTTTTCAAGAAGACGCGATATAACTGAAAACTGGAATTCTAGCCAACCCATAGAATGTACAGGTCCAGACACCTCTTCTACCTTTTTATTTAAATGTTTTAATTTCCAAAAAGGAACTGATGGAAAGGTATGATGTGCGGTGTGGTAAGGCATCTGCCAGCATAGCCATTTAAAGAAAAAATTTGTTCTAGTGGATCTGGTGTTTTTTAAAATATCATCTTCATGAGATAATCCTAAATGCTCTATAGTATTTTGGAGTTGGTGAATTGGTTTCGTTAAAACCATTGGTAGAACCCAAAAATAAATAGCAAACAAGTTTTGAAAATATAAAGAAATAAGAATAATAGTTGCATACCCTAAGAGATGAACTTGGGATTCTAAAATGACTTTTCTTTCTTGGCTTTTAAAGATATAGGGCTCAATGATTTTTCCTAGGCCTCGCCTAAGAATTCCCACCCATCTATTTTTCCAATAAGTAATTCCAGATAGCCAAAGTAAATATGATTTCAACGTGAAAGCTTCTCTGGCCAGTTCTCCATCCTTTTCCCAATTTTGAGTAAATTTATGATGAGCAAAATGCATAATTTGGTCAAAATCTCTAGGGAAAAACATAAAAAATCCAATTACTCGGCCAAAGAATTCATTAATAAAGGCAGTTTTGAATACCGTGGAGTGGGAAAGTTCGTGCTGACCAGCATATAAAAAATTAATCAAAACACCCATAATAAAACCACTTAAAAGACACCACCAGGATCCAAGGAGATGGTAATGAATTAATCCAACAATAAAAATTGAAAGGAAATGGCTTATAAGTTGAAAAAATCCTGCAAAATTGGACTTTTTGTTTAAAGCTCTTAATTCAGCAGGTGTTAAGATATGCCTTCTTGAAAAACTTTCTTCCATCTACCTATCCCTTCTATCCCTTATAAAACATTTAGGTATTTACTCCCCCCCAAATGCTTTCCGCAGTTTCTACTACCAGATCCAGCTTGCGCTTTTGATCGTCAATTGAGAGATCATTTCCTTCTTCGGTAGACGAAAACCCGCATTGAGGGGCTATTCCCAGCTGTTCCATTTCTATGAAATTCGACGCTTCTTCAAATTTACGTTTCAGATCATCTAAATCCTCTAAGCTTCCAGATTTTGTCGTAATGAAACCAGGCAAAACTCTTTGGTTTCCCTTTGGTAAAAGTCTGAGTGGCTCCAACCCACCGGCTCTTTCAGTATCATATTCCATGAAAAATACGTCAACTCCAGTCATATTAAAAACGGCATCTGCAGCTGGATCGTAAGCACCTTCTGCGGCATAGGTAGATCGGAAATTTCCTCTGCAGAGATGCATCCCGATTGTCATATCTTGTGGTCTGTCTACTATTGCATCATGCATCATTTTTGCGTACCGGTTTATAAGATCATCTGGATCCATTCCTTCGGCTCTTTTAGCCTCTCTATGATTAGGGTCACATAAATAAGCAAAGAAAATGTCATCCATTTGGAGATATCGACAACCTGCATTATAAAAAGCAGAAACAGCTTTTTTATACGTTTTGGAAATATCAGAACATAGTAGGTCAAGGTCCTTATATTTTTCAGGATGTATGTCAGATAAAGCGGTTCTAAAGTGACAACTACTTGGCCCTGGTATTGAAATTTTAGGAAGCATATTTGTATTTTCAGCTACAAATTTATAATGATCAAGCATTGGATGATTGTCTGGAAAATCAAGGGAACCAGTTATTGTAGGAAAAATAGGTCTTAGCTTCATTCCAGAAAACTGTACTCCCTCTTTACGCTCTACTAAATCTAATCCGGTTAAGCCACCCATGAAATCATAATGCCAAAATGAACGCCTTGCCTCGCCATCAGTAATTGCAGCTAAGCCTGCATTTTCCTGCATTTTTATATTATCAATGATTGCTTCATTTTCTATTATTGTTAGCTCTTCGCGGGATATGGATTCTTCATCAAAAAACTTTTTTCTTGCAATTTTTAGTTGGTCTACTCTTAACAGGCTACCAACGTGGTCAGCTCTAAACGGTGGTTTTAATTTCGACATTTTGTTCCCTTAGCTTATAAGAATTACTATACCTAAATTAGTAATTGTTAAACTATAGCATAAATGGTTTGATACGCTTCTTAAAGTTTTTATTTAATGAGTAGAAAAAAGCAGGACGGAATATGGAAACCACAGGCGTTAATGTTGATCAAAGAAAATTTTGGAACGAATCAAAAGGGAAATCGTGGGTAGAGCTTCAACCTAATATCGATGAATTATTCAAACCAATAAGTAAAAAAGTGATAGAAACTTTAGATGCACGGCCAGGTGAAAAAATTTTAGATATTGGCTGTGGTACCGGAGACATGAGCTTTAATCTTTCTGAAAAAGTAGGGCAGAGTGGACTTGTATACGGGTATGACATTTCTCAACCAATGCTGGAGTTTGCGGAAAAAAGGAGAAAAGAAAGAAACCTATCAAATATTAAATATGTAGAGGCAGACCTTCAGACACATAAATTTAATGGTGATATATTTGATGCTCTTTTTAGTAGGTTTGGAGTTATGTTTTTTGAGGACCCAGTCGAAGCATTTAGGAATTTAAGGAAGATCGTTAAAAAGAATGGAAGAATAGTTTTCGTTTGCTGGGCAGAGCGTCTAGAAAATGACTGGATAGATTTTCCTACCGCTGTTGCATCAAGATTCTTAGAGCTTCCTCCAAATCCACCTGAGAAGTCACCAGGGCCATTTGCGTTTGAAGATAAAACTTATGTAAAGGGAGTACTGGAAGAATCAGGTTGGTCTAGTGTGAATTTCGAAAATTTTACTTGTTCTCATTCATCTGGCCCTACTTTGGAAGAAGCGGCAAGGTTTCTTGGTAAAATGGGTCCAATGTCTGGACCTGTTGAAAAGGCTGGAATTGAAACCAGAGAGAAATTCTTTTCTGCATTAGGTCAAGAGTTAGAAAAGTTCAAAACGGACCAAGGAGTTATGATGAATTTTAGTACCTGGATAGTTAGTGCTGTAAACTAGTAGGTCAGCTAACTACAAAACTATTCAGTAATTCCGCTAGTTTTTTGGTATTAATTCTATCCTTCAGACCAATCACAACTATTCCGCACTCTTTTTTCGCCTGAGCGGGACATATGTAAGATCTTTTACCAACGGTTTGAATAATAAATATTGAGCCGTCTTTTGAACACAAAAATCCTTTTGCTCGAATAATATTATTTTTTTCAGATATTAAAAAATCGGTAAGCTTTTCAATATTAAATTTTTCAACACTTTTATAATAAAAGCTAGAATATAGTTCTTCCGGGCTATGAAGCTTTAGCATATCTTCAGTAAAGTTTTCTGGGTCAAAAGATTTAAAAATTAATTCGCTTTCCAGATTGCCAAAATTAGCAAAAACAATTTCGGCTTTTGAGTTAATTTCTGAAATAAAATCTTTGGTTTTTATAACTTTATCCTCAGTAGAAAGATCTATTTTGTTCATAACGACTAAATCTGCTGAAAGTAACTGGCGTAAAATAGTATCCGAGAGATACTCATCATCTTTTAAGGAAAGAAATGTGTCGGTATCTACTAGAATAATGATACCAAAAACTGTTAGATTAGGAATAAGAGCAACTGAACTGGCCACCATAGAGGGCATAGCCACTCCACTAGTTTCAATAAGGATGTGATCAATAACCTTGCCGCTATCACCTAACTCTGAAAGGGTCTCAGTAAGGGCATCGCCATAACTACAACAAATACATCCTCCCGCTAAACTTATTAGATTTTCATCTTTTGCTTCAATTAGATCTTCATCAATTGGAAGGTTTCCAAATTCATTAACAAGTATAGCAATTTTCTTCCCTTGGTTTTTTCTCAACAGTTGGTTTACAAGTGTTGTTTTTCCTGTCCCCAAATAACCACTAAGAATAGTAACGGGAGTGTTCATACTAAATATTTTCTGCTGAAAATATTCTTCCGTTTTGAACTGTTCCCCATACTTTTATGTCTTTTATTTTTTCTGGTGAAATATCATATGGGTCATCCTCTAGAACAGCAAAGTCAGCTTTTTTACCAACTTCGATAGAGCCTATTTCACTGTCAAGTTTTAGCGTATATGCAGCTCCAAGAGTAATTGCACGAAGTGCTTGATCAATAGAAATTCTTTCTGATTCACCTAGGATTCGTCCAGAAATTGTTTGACGATTTATAGCACACCAGGCGGTAAATAAAGGCCCCAGGGGTGTCACAGGAGCATCAGAGTGTATAGCCAAAGGTACGTTATTGTCTAAAGCTGTTTTACATGAATTCATTCTTTCTGCTCTCTCTGGACCAACGGTTTTTCTATAGTGTTCTTCCCCCCAATAATAAAGATGATTTGCGAAAAGATTAACGCAAAGGCCTAATTTTTTCATTCTTCGAAATTGTGAGCTGTTTGCCAGTTGGCAGTGCTGCAGGGTAAAACGGTGATCATTAGATGGGTACTTTAGCAAAGCATTCTCTAGGGTATCAAGGACTAACTCAGTGGCTTGATCTCCATTGGTATGGGTATGGATTTGAATATTTTCCTTTAGGGTCAATTCTATAACTTCCCTGAGTTGGTCAGGACTTACATACCACAAACCTTGTGGAGAACCATTAAAATAACCAGGCCATTTAAGCCTAGCGGTAAAGCCTTGTATAGAACCATCCACGACAACTTTTATGCGCCCTAATCTCAGGAGATCGGTACTCATCTCTTTCAACTTCTTTATATGACCTACGAGATCGAGGGGCGTAACTCCTTGAAACAATCGCAAAGGCACAATCCTTGCTGGAAATTTTGCTTCACTTGTTACACGATTCATCATTTCTATTGTTTCATCTGAGAGTAAATTAGCTAGGTCAGTAGCTGTGGTTACGCCTGCTCGAACACATAATTTGGCAAAACCCCTAACACCATCTTCATCTGTATTTAATAAGTCTTTCCCTAATCCTACATGGATGGAAAGAGGAACCATCGCTTCTGGTCCTCTCAATTCTCCCACTGGCAAACCTTTGTCATCTAGCGGAATTCCTGGGTGGTTAATTCCTGAACGTGCCAAGCCACCTAACTCCAGTGCTTTAGTATTTACATACATAATATGCCCTGATGCATTTAGGATTCCAATTGGTCTTGTCTTTGACACTTTGTCTAAGAGCTGTCTATTAATTTTTTCTTCAACAAAATAAATTGGATCAACTCCCCAACCAGATAAAGGAGCCTCTGGTTCTAATATCTTCTTCTCTTCTTCCTTTAATCTTTCAACTAAAGAAGTTAGTGTTTTGGACCCTTCCCAAAGTTTTCCATTAGGATCCTTTCTATCGAAGTATCCACAATATGTTTTCTTCCAAAAGGTACCTTCCATGGAGTGTGAGTGACCTTCAACAAACCCGGGCATGATGACTTTTTCCAAAAAGGTTTCATTTAGGTTGTAAGGACCCCATGCCACGATATCCTCAAGGGACCCTACAGCAATGATTCTGTCTTCGCTTACTGCAACATGGGTTGCTTTAGGGTTACTTGGATTCATTGTTAAAATTTTCTTTGCCTGAAATACTGTGTTCATATTAGTATCCTATTTTAACCGTATACTAATTCTTAGATGCATTATGGGAAAATATGCAAGAATATTTTTTTCGTTCATTTTCAGTACTTTAGGGAAGGTATTTTTATTTTTCCTCTAAATTTTTCTTGCATTTTATTTTGGCCGTAGCATTGTTAAGCTCAGAGGTAGAAATAAAATCTTTTTTCGAGCACTACAAAACCACATTGTAAGGAGAGAAAATATGAATAAAATTTTTACGGTTGTAGCAGCTTTTGCAGTAGCAATTGCATCTATGACTTCTTATGTAACTGCAGATGAAGCTAAGAGAGGCGGAACCTTAAGAGCGGCGCTTGCTCAGACGCCAAGGCACTTAAATCCAGCTGTTCAATCTGGAATTGTGACAGGATTTCCTGGCGCTCAGTTATTTGCAACACCAATTAGATATGATGAAAACTGGAATCCTCAGCCTTATTTGGCAAAATCATGGGATGTTTCTGATGATGGCCTCACGGTCACCCTTCATCTTCAAGAAAATGCAGTATTTCATGATGGCGTACCCATCAAGTCAAGTGATATTGCCTTTTCATTAGAAACAATAAAGGCAAACCATCCATTTAAAACCATGTTCGCCCCTGTAATAGAAGTGCAGACACCTGATGAGCATACGGCGGTTCTAAAACTGTCACAACCTCACCCGGCATTATTTTTAGCAATGTCCTCTCAATTAATGTCTATCATACCTGAACATGTATACGGTGATGGTCAGGACCCAAAATCTCATCCTCAAAATTCGAATAATGTGGTGGGATCTGGTCCTTTTAAACTTGTTGAGTTTGTTCCTGATGAGCACGTTATTGTGGAAAGATTTGACGACTTTTTTATGGAGAACCGACCTTATCTAGATAGGATTGTGATGAGAATTATAAAAGATCCTGCTGCACGTACCATTGCTCTAGAAAATGGCGAAATCCAATTTTCTGCATTTGAATCAATAGCAAGAAATATCAATAGGATGAAAGAAAATTCAAACCTTACAGTTACGCCAGAGGGCTATGCTGCCATAGGTCCACTTGATTGGTTAGCTTTTAACACAGCTGAAGGCAAGACCTCCGATGTGCGTGTAAGGCAGGCTATTGCTTATGCCATTGATAAAAACTTTATCTTAAATGCAATCATGCTGGGGACAGCTCAAGACGCCAGAACTGGAATATATCCCGGAGGCCCAAATTATGAGCCAAATGTAGAAACCTATGACTTGGATATAGATAAAGCCAATCAGATTCTTGATGATGCTGGATATGCTAAAGGTTCTGACGGAATGAGGTTTGCACTTACTGTGGACTTTGGATGGCCAGGAATGAAGGATAGAGCGGAGTATACCAAAGCTGCTCTAAAGAAGATCGGGATTGATGTTACGGTTCGGGCTTCAGCAGACTTTCCAACTTGGGCTAAGAGAATCAGCACACATGATTTTGATATGACTTGGGATACAGTTTTTAACTGGGGTGATCCTGTTATAGGTGTCCATCGAACCTATCAGAGTTCAAATATCAAGAAGGGTGTTATATGGTCGAATACTCAGCAGTACAGCAATCCTGAGGTAGATGCTCTTATGGAGGAAGCTGGAAAAGAGACAGATCAGGCTAAAAGAACTGCACTTTATTCAAAGATGCAAAAGATTATAGCTGATGAACTTCCATTATATCCAACAAATACTCTTCCGTATCATACTGTTTTTAGTAATGATGTTGGAGGTGCTCCGTTGGGTATCTGGGCCACCAGTTCACCAATGGATATGACATACTTAAAATAAACAAGCTTACTGTAGGGCGTAAAAACGCCCTACAGTTTACCCTTACAGTATAATTTCCTCGGAGCATTTATGAAGTTAGTTTTTGCTGTCATTCAACGCGTATTTTATGCGGCTATTTTGCTCTTGGCCGTGATTGTATTAAATTTTTTCATGATGCATTTAGCTCCTGGTGATATAGCTGATTCGATTGCTCAGACTATGGGAGGTGCTGACGAAGAAATAATGAAGGAAATAAGAGCTGATTACGGTTTGGACAAACCGTTTCTAACTCAACTTGGCCAATATATTTTCAAGGTTGCGCAGTTTGATTTGGGTTACTCTTATTTTTACACTCAACCTGTTACGACATTAATTCTAGCAAAAATACCAGCCACTCTTTTACTAGTCATCACCTCACAAATACTTGCCTTAATTGTTGGTGTTCTTTTAGGGGTTCAATCTGCAAAAAATCCGAATGGAATATCAAGTTTTGTGGTAAGTATGTTGGCTTTGTTTGGTTACGCGGCACCAGTTTTTTGGACTGGAATTTTATTGCTTATAGCATTTTCATTAAAAATTCCAATTTTTCCAGTTGCTGGAATGTATGATGTCATGGTGGAGGGAAGTTTTTTTGTTGAGGCTTTAGATGTGTTGAAGCATTTGGTTCTGCCTGTAGTAACGCTCTCCTCTATATTCTTAGCTTTATATTCAAGACTATGTCGGGCAAGTATGATGGAAGTTCTGGGGTCTGATTATATAAGAACTGCAAAAGCCAAAGGTTTGTCTAGAAATGAGATCATTTATAAACACGCCTTAAAAAATGCTCTGTCTCCAGTTATTACCCTTGCTGGCCTGCAACTTTCGGCAGTTGTTTCAGGAGCTGTTTTAGTTGAAGCGGTATATAGTTGGCCTGGTTTGGGGACACTTGCCTTTAACTCAATTCTTTCTAGAGACACTCCAACTATTTTGGGAATTCTGTTTTTTTCCTCCCTGGTAGTTATTGTTGGAAATCTTTTAACAGATCTGGTTCTTCGGTTGATTGATCCAAGAATGCGAGGTTCAGAATGAAAGAAAAGGAAAATAAAGAAAAAGAGGAAAAACCACGACACCCTCTTTCAGAAGTTTTTGACATGTATATCAGAAATTTTTCTGCCGTGTGCGCTATGTTTGTTCTTATTGTGATAATTATTTTGGCAATTTTTGGTCCGTCACTATATCCTACTGATCCTTTTGAAATGGTTTGGATGCCGTTTTCTCCTCCTGGCCAAGAAGGGTTTCTTTTAGGCACAGATTATCTGGGGCGTGATCTTATGGCAGGTTTAGTTCATGGAGCAAGAGTATCTATATTGGTTGGTATATCTGCAGCATTCATGTCAGTTGTAATTGGAATAACAATTGGAGCTCTGGCAGGATATTATAGAGGAACTATTGAAGAAATTCTTATGAGATTAACTGAATTCTTCCAGGTTTTGCCCACACTTCTTTTTTCAATGGTGATTGTAGCTCTTTTCGGAGCTTCACTGCCCATGATTGTTATTGCTATAGGTTTAGTAAGTTGGACGGCTGTGGCAAGAATTACCAGGGCGGAGTTCTTGAGGATAAGAGAGTTGGAATTTGTTATGGCTTCAAGGGCTTCAGGAGCAAGCGATTTTAGATTAATTTTTTCAGTTATTTTACCAAATGCACTGCCACCTATTATTGTTCAGGCTGCTCTTATGGTAGGTAGTGCTATACTTTTTGAGGCCGGCCTTAGTTTCTTGGGCTTGTCTGACCCAAATATTGTGAGCTGGGGTCAAATTATTGGTTCAAATAGGCAATATATTCTTGATGCAAGTTACACGGTAACTGTACCTGGTTTGGCGATTTTTGTTACTGTCCTAGCTATTTCATTGGTTGGAGACGGATTAAATGATGCTTTAAATCCCAAATTGAGGCGAAGATGATGGCTCCTATATTGAAGGTTGAGAATCTTAGTGTTGAGTTGAAGACAAAAGAAGGTACCTCTCCGGTCATTGACAACCTTTCATTTGAATTAAATGCCGGAGAAACACTGAGTTTTGTAGGTGAATCTGGATGTGGTAAGTCAATGACTGCACTTGGAATTATGGGCTTGTTGCCGGAAAAGATAAGCCGTGTATCATCGGGTAGAATTTTATTTCAAGGTGAGGACCTTGCCTCTGTAACTCAAAAAAGATTACAGGAAATTAGGGGCAACGAAATTTCTATGATTTTTCAAGAACCTATGACCTCTTTAAATCCTGTTTACACTATTGGCGAACAAATCGGTGAAATATTGCGGAGGCACAAAGGTTTAAATAGAAAGCAATCTTTCCTGCAAGCACTAGACTTAATCGAAGCTGTTCAAATTCCTGATACGAAGAATAAAATTCATAGTTACCCTTTTCAGTTATCAGGTGGCCAAAGGCAAAGAGTTATGATTGCAATGGCCTTGGCTTGTGAACCGAAAATTTTGGTAGCAGACGAACCTACTACTGCTTTGGATGTTACGGTACAAGCTCAGATTTTTGATCTATTAAAGGAATTAAGAGTAAAGACGAATACAGCAATAATCTTAATCACACATGATATGGGTGTAGTTTATGAAATGGCACAGAAAATGATTGTTATGTACGCAGGCAGAAAAGTTGAAGAGGGATCGGTAAATCAGGTCATAAAATCACCAGCTCATCCCTATACACAAGGCTTGATTTCTTGTGTTCCTCATTTGACTGAAAAACAACCAGAGGTAAGGGAAAGATTATTAGAAATACCAGGGATTGTGCCAGGTTTAACTTCATTTGGTTTAAATAAATGTTTATTCGAAAGTCGCTGCCACAAGTCGGTTGAAAAGTGCCTGTCTTCCAAACCTGATTCACAATCAATTTCAACCGGACATCAGGCAAATTGTTGGAATTTAGGCAAATAGAATGAACCAGTCACTTTTAAAAGTAGAGAATTTAAAAGTTAGGTTCCCTATAGGTCGCAAATCTATTTTTGGTCAGGGAAAATATTTGTATGCCGTTGATGATGTATCATTTTCAGTGAAAAAAGGTGAGACACTTGGTATAGTGGGGGAAAGTGGTTCAGGGAAAACAACCACTGCATTAACAGTTGCCCAACTTGAGAAATGTTATTCGGGCAGAATTTTATTCGAAGGAAAAGATATTGTCGGATCCAGTAAGGTGGAACTCCGTAATTTAAGGGAGGATATTCAATTCATATTTCAAGACCCTTACTCCAGCCTTAATCCAAGATTGAGAGCAGAAGACATTGTTGCCGAACCTCTAATTAGTTTAAAGGGCTTAAAAAAACAGGATATTGGTGAACGCATTGAAGAATTATTTCAATCAGTAGGGTTGCGCTCAGAGCAGAGAAGGCTTTTCCCTCATCAGTTTTCTGGCGGACAGCGTCAGAGATTAGGGATTGCAAGGGCAATATCCACACAACCAAAATTGGTTATTTGCGATGAACCGGTTTCAGCTCTTGATGTTGCCGTGCAAGCTCAGATTTTAAATTTGCTTACGGATTTGCAGGAGAAATTTGAATTAACCTATTTATTTATTTCTCACGATTTAGGTGTTATTCAGCACATGTGTGACAGCATAGCTGTAATGTTAGATGGGAAAATTGTAGAATATTCAGACAGGATTAATTTGTTTGAAAGACCGAAGAATGATTATACGAAAAAACTACTTTCAGCAGTACCAAAGTTGGATTTAGAATAGTATTAAATAATTAAAGACTTTCAATATTTTCTGACTTAAATCCAGATATGAAAAAAATAAATTATATTGATGTGAATGAACTTAATCCTCTGATTTTTGATTCAATTATTGATGTTAGATCTCCTGCAGAGTTTACTGAAGACCACATTCCTAATTCTGTCAATTTGCCAGTTCTTTCTGATTTAGAGAGAGGTGAAGTAGGAACGCTCTATAAAAGTTTAAGTCCATTCGAAGCGCGAAAAGTTGGAAGTGCTTTGATAGCAGAGAATGTTGCAAACCATATAAAGAATGGTCTATCGAATAATAATGAGTCTTGGAGACCGCTAATTTATTGCTGGCGTGGCGGGCAAAGATCTAAAGCATTTGCTACAATATTGAACGAAGTAGGCTGGTGTGTATCTGTTGTTGAAGGTGGTTATAAAGCGTATCGTAAAATGATTTATGAATCTCTTTATGAAGATGAAATAAAGCAAAAAATTTACCTTATATCGGGCAACACAGGTACAGCTAAAACCGAAATCCTTAAAATCCTGGAAAATGAAGGATTAAATATAGTTGACTTAGAAGGTTTGGCTAAACACAAGGGTTCGGTATTTGGATCCTTAGACGATGTTCAACCTACCCAAAAGTCATTTGAAAGTACACTCTACAAAAAAATTAAGGAATTTGATTTCAATGAACCTCTAATTTTAGAGGCTGAATCAAACAAAATTGGCAAGATATCATTGCCTTCAAGTCTTTGGAAAAAGATGCGATCTTCCTACCGAATAGTTATTTCAGCGCCAGTAAAGGCTAGGGCAAAATATTTAGAGAAGCAATATTTTGAATTGATTAAAGATAAAAAAAGATTTCTAGAAAAATTAAATAGCCTTAAGCAAATTCAAGGGTATGAAAGGATTGAATTTTGGTCCTCTTTGTTTGAAACCAAGAATTATGCTGATCTTGCTCAGGAATTGATAATTCATCATTATGACCCAAGGTATAAACAGTCTTCTGAAAAAAATGGAGATCTTAAAGTAATGACAATAGAATTAAAAAATCTGGAACCAAGAGATTTAATGGGAGCGGCAGAAAAAATTATAAAAATCTTGAAACCCTAAGTTAATTTTCAAGGAGAATGCCAGGTTCTCCTTTCTTAATTTCTCCTATAACTGAATCTAATAAACCTGCTTTACGCAAGTTAACTTGGAGGGTTTTTACCCTTTCTTTAGGGACAGATATCAACATTCCTCCACTTGTCTGAGGATCAAAAAGTAAATCAAAAACGGGAGATTCAATTTTATCTACTTTTTTCTTTTGCTTCGTATTGTCTGCGAAAAGTGTAGATCTTACACCTTGGTTACTAAGCTCAATAGCACCATTTAGTAATGGTACTTTCTTAATTGAAACTTGTGCGGACACGGATGAAGCTTCACAAATATTCATGAGGTGTCCTATCAGCCCAAAACCGGTTACATCGGTCATGGCATTAACATCTGCAGAGAGAATTGTAACAGGAGCTTGGCTTTTTTGCATCCATGCCAAAGCATCCATCAAATGATCCCCTGCGGTTAATCCTTGCATTTCTCCAGCTAACAAAACTCCTGTGCCGATTGGTTTGGTTAGAATAATTTTGTCCCCTATCTTTGCTTTGCTAATTTCTAGTGGAAGTCCACCTACTTCGCCTATAAGAGTAACTCCGATTGTTAATTCTGCCCCTTGGGTGGTATGCCCACCGATCAAGGAGATTTTCTCTTCGAAAAAAGTATATTTTGCTGCATCCATAATTTCTTCCAGCCAGCTGGCTTGGATAGGTTTGCTAGCTTCAGGAATAACAATGTTAAGTAATGCAAAATTTGGTTTGGCCCCCATAGCCCAAATGTCTCCTAAAGAGTGTATTATGGTAATACGGGACATTAACCAGGGATCCTTGGTAAAAGCTCTAAGATGATCTGTAGTAATAATTTGCCTTAATTTGCCGTTTTTGATTATTGCTGCATCGTCACCAATTTCATTTAGTACATTTTTGTCCTTTACATTGTTAATTTTAACAATTTGGTTTTTTAGCATTTCGTGACCTATTTTGGATCCACATCCACCACAAAGCATTTGATCAAAACTATCTTTACCATATTTTTTTTTATTAGGATGATTGTAACTCATTGGGCGAAGCCTAAAAAAACTGGCCATAAAATTCCTGTCAATTAAATTCTTCCAATTCCAGATAAGACTTCCAGATAAATGAAAACCTCTTCCAGAAGATATGGCTTTTCGTCTTCCAATTGATATAAGCTTTAGATGGTTGCGTTGTGGGTTAAATTTTTTTAGTACTTTTTTTTCTATTGTGGCCAATATATTGTGAAACAGATATGGGCCCGCTCTAACGGCAAAGACCCCTGCCTTTGGCCTAGGTGTTTCTTGCAGGTGGGCACAATCACCAGCGGCGTACAAGAATGGAAATTTGGGCGATCTTAGAAATTTGTCGACTATGATAAATCCATTAATGCAAGGTATCCCACTTTGCTTAATCCAAGGATACGGATGAGCTCCAGACGCTAAAATAGTAAAGTCACTCTCAATAAGGCTGCCATCAGATATCTCAATGCCAGCATCTTCTATTCTTACAATATTTGTCGATTCAATAATTTTGAAAGAATTTTTTTGCATTAATTTCTTAAGTCTAATCTTTAGACCTCTACTTTCATTTTTAAGAATAGGCCCTCTATCAAGAATTGTAATGTCATAGGGTATTTTTTCTTTTCCTAAGCGTTCATTTGCTGAAAAAGCAAGCTCTACCCCTCCTAGCCCTCCGCCTATGATATTAACTTTCCGTTTTTTTAATTCAGTAGAATTTAATATAAAATCATTCCAACTCGAATATAGCTGATCTAATGGCTTGGCAGACACTACCGATTTAGATGTGGTAAAGAAATCACTCGGTTTCGATGTTATTCCTACATCTATAGATATAAGATCAAAAAAAAGTTCAGGTCTTCCTTGGATCGTTAAAGTTTTTTTCACTAGGTTGATGCTTTCAACCTGTCCCCTTAGAAACCGTGCTCCAGAAGAATTGCATAATTTACCAAGATCTATATAGACATCTTCCTTTTTGTAGTAACCACTTATTAACCCTGGGAGCATTCCCGTATACGGTGTAAATGCCTCTGGATTGATTAGAATAATTTCTGAAGGAGGTTTTTCCCTTCTCATAGCCCATCTTTTTAGAAATATACAATGAGAGTGGCCACCACCAACCAAGACAACTCTATTCTCTATAGGTTCGACTTGCATGATATACTCCTTAGTTGAACACAATTCTTTTAGAAAAGAAAATTTCCGATGCTTTATTCCTTTCGAAAATTTTCCTTTACGTCAAATGATTTGTTGCTAAGGTCCTTTTTAATTAAGGACAGTATGATTTGAATTGGCTTATTTTAATTTTTCTTGGAATTGCTTGGGGGCTTACGTTCCCTCTTAGTAAAATTGCCGCTGTATCAGGGGGATCACCCTTGGGTTTAACCTTCTGGCAAAACATAGTCTCTGGTCTGATTTTACTAGTATTTGTCATCTGGAAGTATGGTGGCCTTAAAATAGATAGATCTCTATACAAATTTATTCTCGTAGTCACTTTTCTTGCTGGAATTTTTCCAAATGTAATATTATATACTGCAGCATTCCACCTCGATGCAGGGGTCTTATCAATATCTGTATCCGTAGTTCCTATGTTTACCTATATTTTGGCTCTTTGCTTTGGATTAGACAAATTAGGTCTTTTTAGATGCTTTGGGTTGATTGTAGGATTTATTGCCCTATTGATTTTACTCTTGCCAGAAAATAGTTTGCCAGAAAGATCTGATGCTCCATGGGTTTTACTTTCCCTTTTATGTGCATTATTTTATGCTCTAGAAAACATCTATATAGATAAAATAAAACCAGAAAATTTTGGACCCATTAGAATTGCGTGTGCTTTAAGTATAACTACAGCCTTTATATCTCTCCCACTAGCTGTTTTTTCTGGGCAGTTTTTTATACCGACATTTGATAACCCTTCCCTCTTATATTCACTTTTGGGAATAGGGGCGATTTCAGCAGTAGGGTACTCCACATTTATTTTTTTGATAGGGAATGCAGGATCTGTTTTTGCAGGCCAAACAGGATACTTAGTAACTTTCTTTGGTATTGTTTGGGGAATATTTTTACTTAGTGAGGTGCATTCATATTTTGTCTGGACTTCTTTTTTATTGATCATGGTAGGAATATTCTTTGTTCGACCAAAGGAAGAAAATACCTAAATCAGCAATATTTTTCAGGACCTACCCATTGATTGACTGAATAGCGATCACCAAAAGCCCATCCAAGAGGAAGTACTGACTCAATCTCTTTCATTTCATTTTCTGAGAAATTTTTTTCACATGCTCGTGCCATGTCCTTAAGGTATTGCACTGATCGCGTCCCAGGTATAGGAAGAATATGGCTATCCTTGTTCAGTAACCAGGCTATGGCTAACCCGCCGGCGGTTAAACCCCAATCGGATGCGAGTGTTCGGAAAGCGTGAGTTGCCTCAACGTTTTTAGATAGATTAGGTTCAATAAAACGAGGATTTTGTTGTAAAAACTGCATTTCTTTGACCTTTTCCTCTGTATGAGGTTTGTCTGTCAAAAGTGAGCGACCTACGGGGCTGAACGCTACAAAACTAGTTTTCAATGATTTTGTTTTTTGTAATAAACCTAGCTCTGGATATCGAGTTGACAGCGAATACTCCGATTGTACTGCACCAACAGGATGTATTTTGTTAGCTCTTTCTAATGATGTCGGTGCAATCTCCGAATACCCAAATTGATTTATTTTACCCTGTTTAACAAAACCTGATAGAGTTTCTGTTACTTCTTCTATTGGAATAGATGTATCGCGTCTGTGAACATAATACAATTCAAGATTTTCTACACCCAGTCTCTTTAGAGAAGCCTCTAGCGCACTTTCTAGATACTTCTTAGAGTTATCAAAAAAAGTTTTCCCATCAGAAGATTTTGTAATGCTTCCCTTTGAAGCAATCTTAAATATATTTTTTGCAGATGGGTTTCTTTTTAGAAAACTCCCTATCCGTTCTTCTGATGAACCCATACCATAAATGTCTGCTGTATCGATATGGGTAATGTCAAGATCTAGTGATGCAGATAATATTGAATGAGAAATTTCC